>NZ_OBDS01000005.1:0-438501 GCF_900215165.1 Pseudomonas sp. LAMO17WK12:I5
GGCCGGGCACATCATTGGCAACCCGAACCTGAAAAACAGCGGCTCGGCGCAAGCGATTCTCAACGAAGTCATCAGCGGCAACCCGAGCCAGTTGCGCGGTTACACCGAAGTGGCAGGGCAGTCAGCGCGAGTGATCGTCGCCAACCCGTATGGCATCACCTGTAATGGCTGCGGCTTCA
Organism: Pseudomonas sp. LAMO17WK12:I5; assembly: GCF_900215165.1. Taxonomy (NCBI): domain Bacteria; kingdom Pseudomonadati; phylum Pseudomonadota; class Gammaproteobacteria; order Pseudomonadales; family Pseudomonadaceae; genus Pseudomonas; species Pseudomonas sp. LAMO17WK12:I5. The sequence goes on from NZ_OBDS01000005.1 coordinate 180, forward strand.
TCAACGCGCCGCGCGTGACGCTGACCACCGGCAAACCGGTGCTGGATGGCGCGGGGCGGCTGGATCGTTTTCAGGTTGATCAGGGTTCTGTGGCCATTGAAGGCACCGGGCTTAACGCGACCAACGTCGACCGCTTTGAAATCATCACCCGTAGCGCGAAGATCAACGCCGAAATTCAGGCGCAGAATCTGACGATTGTTGCCGGGCGCAACGACGTCAACGCACAAACCCTGAATGCCACGGCCCGTGCCGATGACGGCAGCACCAAACCGCAACTGGCGATTGACTCCTCGGCGCTGGGCGGGATGTATGCCGGGGCGATCAAACTGGTGGGCACCGAGGCCGGGGTCGGCGTGAAGCTCGACGGTAAACTGATCGCCAGCGGTGGCGATATTCAGCTTGATGCCAATGGTCAATTGAGCCTGGTTGATACCTCGGCGACCGGTGCGGTCAACGTCAAGGCGGCCAGTCTCGATGCGCGCGGGCCGGTGTATGCCGGCACGACATTGATCGTGCAAACCCAAGGCAATCTGACCAACCACCAGACCCTGGCTGCCCGCGACAGTATCAACCTCAGTGCCGGTGGTCAGCTGACCAACGCCGGAGTCATCGAGGCCGGGGTCAACGCCGACGGCAGCCGTAACGCCAACGCTGATCTGAGCCTGAGTGCGCAAAACCTCGACAACACTGGCAAAAGCCTCATCGCCGGCCGCAATCTCACCGTCAGCGCCGCGCAAACCCTGAGCAACCAGGGCGGTACGCTCAGCGGACAAACCACGGCGATCATGGCGGGCACACTGGACAACCGCAATGCGGGACGCGTGCTCGGCAACGCGACGCTGAACGTCACCGCCAATCAGCTATTCAACACTCAAGGGGTGATCCATAGCTCGGGCCATCTGACCGGTAGTTTCGGTCAACTGGACAACAGCAACGGCGAGTTTTCCAGCAGCGGCCTCACCCGGCTCAACGCGGCAACGGTGAACAACCGCAGCGGTCAGATCCTCGGCGATCTGGGGCTGAATATCGACCTCAGCGGCGCGCTGGACAACCGTGACGGCGTGCTCGGCTCCGGCCAGTGGGTGAGTCTGCAGGCGGCCAGCCTGGATAACCGCGATGGCGGTGTGCTCGTCAGCGACGGTAGCCTGACCGTGCGTCTGCGCGGCGCACTCGACAACCGCAACAAAGGCGAGATCACCGCCAAGGGCGCCATCGATGCGCAAGCCGGCAGCCTCGACAACCGCGACGGCAAAGTCATCGGCAAAACCACACTGGCACTGCGCAGCGATACGTCAGACAACCGCACAGGCGTGATCCAGGCTGATCAGCAACTGACGCTCAACGTCGATCGTCTGGACAACCGCGACAAGGGCCAGATCACCGGCAAGTCCGGTATCGCTTACGCCGGTACACGTCTGGACAATAGCGGCGGACTCATCAGTGCGGTCGGTCCGGTGAGCCTCAACGCGGGCGAAGTGCAAAACGCCGCAGGTCGGATCTCCAGCCAAGGTGATCTGACTGCGGCCATCGGGTTGCTGCAACAGCAGGGTGGTGCGCTGGTCGCTCAGGGCAATCTGAGCCTGACCGGCAAGACGCTCGACAACCGCAATGGCGGTCTGGTCGGCACCACAAAAGCGCTGACCCTGACAGTCGACGACATCGACAACCGCAACGGCGAAATCTCCAGCAGTCTGCTGTTGAACATCAAGGGCCAGCGCCTGGACAACAGCGACAGCGGCAAGCTGCTGGCCGGCACCGACCTGGGCCTCGCCGTGGCGAAACTGATCAACCTGAATCAAGGCCTGATCAGCGCCAAGGGCGCAACCACGCTGACCGGCAGCAGCCTGGATAACAGCGGCGGTCGCTTCAACAGTCTCAACGGTCTGGTGATTACCCTCGACGATGCCTTGATCAACGCGCAGGGCACTATCAGCAGCGAGGGCACGCTGACGGCCAATCTTGGCCGGTTCGACAACAGCGCCGGTGGCCTGAGCACAGCCGGCGTATTGTCGGTAACCAGTCGTGGCGCGGTGCTCAATCGGGCGGGTTCGATCAACACCGACAGCTCCTTGACCCTGACCAGCGCCAGCCTCGATAACAGCCAGAAAGGTTTGATCAGCGCCAAAGGCGCCAGTCATGTCGATACCGGTGATTTCGATAACAGCCTGGGCGGCAAACTCACCAGTGAAGCGTCTCTGACGCTCAAGGCCGCTCAGGTCAACAACGCCACTGGCCGGATTGCCAGCCAGCAAGCGTTGAACGTATCGGTCACCGGGCTGGATCAGCAGGGCGGCGAACTGTTCAGCAAATCCGACCTGACCCTTGATTTGAACCACGGCCAATTGAACAACCAGAACGGTTTGATCAACGCGCCCGGCACCCTGCTGCTGAAAAACCTCAATGGCGTGAACAACCACAGCGGCGAGATCTCCAGCCAGCAAGCATTCACCCTCGCCGCCAATGACCTGGATAACAGCAACGGCAAGCTGATCAGCCAGCAAGGGCTGACGCTGCGTATTGCTCAAGCGCTGAATAACCTCAAAGGCGTAATTTCTGCGGCGGCACTCGACAGCCATTCCGTGAGCCTCGACAACCAGGATGGCTTGATCAGTAGTCGCGGCCCATTGCTGCTGACCACCTACAAGACCTTGAACAACCAGTCCGGCACACTCATCGCCGACGGTGAACTGACGCTGACCGCTGATACGCTGATCAACCAGCAGGGCAGCATTGCCGGCAAGTCCGATGCCAGTGTTCAGGTCAAAAACCTGAACAACCAGAACGGTAAACTGATCGCCACCGGTATGCTCAAACTGAGCGCCGAGACCCTCGACAACCGCCAGGGTGGCTTGCTCGGTTCGACCAAAGCCATGACCCTGACGGTCGATGCGCTGGACAACCGTGGCGGCGAAATCACCACCAACAGCGATCTGCTGCTGACCGGTAAAAAACTCGATAACAGCGATGGCGGCAAGGTCTTCACCAGCAACGCACTGACGCTCACGGTCGATCAGTTGCTCAACCGCAACAAGGGCCTGATCGACACGGGCACGCTGCTGAAGCTGCAAGGTCGTACGCTGGACAACAGCGGCGGTGAATTGCTCAGCCAGCAGGACATGCTGCTGAACCTCAGCGGCGACTTCACCAACCAACTCGGCAAAGTCAGCAGCGAAGGCGCGCTGACCGTCAATACTGCGCAACTGAGCAATACCGGTGGCAGCCTGTCCAGCGCTGCAGATATCACTCTCGACAGCAGCGGCAACATCGATAACCAGGCAGGCAGGATCGTCACCGATGGCGCCCTCGTGCTGAAAAGTACTGGCCTGGATAACCGGCAGAAGGGCACCCTCAGTGGCAAAGGCGCGGTCACGGTCACGACCGGTGACTTCGATAACAGCAGCGGTTCGCTGAGCAGCGCCGACACGCTCAATCTCGTCGCCGGCCAGGTAACCAACAGCGATGCCGGCAGTATCGGCAGCCAGGGCGCACTGACCGCATCGGTGACAGGCTTCGATCAACAGGGCGGCAAGCTACTCAGCAACACGCGCCTTAGCCTGGACCTGAACCAAGGCCAGTTGAACAACATCAACGGCGTGATCAGCGCGCCCGGCACTCTGCTGCTCAAGCAACTCAACGGCGTCAACAACCAGGGCGGCACGATCTCCAGCACTGAAGCGTTCACCCTGACCGCGCAAAGCCTGGACAACAGCAACGGCAAACTCCTGAGCAATCAGGGCCTGACCCTGCGCATTGCCAACGCGCTGGACAACGTCAAGGGCCTGATCGGCGCGGCGTCGATTGATGTCCGGGCAGGCAGCCTGAACAACAGCGGTGGCAGCCTGGTCAGCCGTGGCGATCTTGAACTTACGGTCGATGGCCTGTTGCGCAACGATGCCAGCGGCCTGATCAGTGCTGCGCAGGCGCTGAACATCAGCAGCGCCGATCTGAACAACCAAAGCGGCACGCTGCTGGGTGTCAGCGCGGTCACGCTCAATGCGATGGCGCTGAACAACCGTGACAGTGGTTTGATCAACAGCAAGGGCAATCTGAAGCTGACCGCGACCAGTCTCGACTCCAGCAATGGCGGTGAAGTCTCCGCCGCGGGTGACATCGATCTGACCCTGACGTCGTTGACCCAGAACGGCGGCCGCCTGTTGGGCGACCAAGCCATCACGCTGGAGCTGGCCAACGGTGACCTCGACAACCAGAGCGGCCTGCTCACCGCCAAAGGCCCGCTGACCCTCAAGCGTCTGCGCGACCTGAACAACCAGCGCGGTGAGATCTCCAGCAACCTGAGTTTTGACGTCATCGCTCGTGCCGTGAACAACAACGCGGGCAAGTTGATCAGCGGCGAAAAACTCTTGCTGCGCGGCACCTCGATCACCAACCAGAAGGGTTTGCTGTCCGGCTGGCAAGGGTTGAGTGTCAGCGGCAACAGCCTCGACAACCGCGACAGCGGCACACTCTCCAGCAAGCTCGGCGATGTCGCGGTCGAGCTCAAGGACGCTTTGCTAAACAGTGGTGCCGGTGCGCTGGTCGCCGAGGGCAGCCTGACGGTCAAGGCCGGCAGCCTCGATAACAGCAACAAAGGCATTCTGAGCAGCGGAGCAGGGCAGACGCTCACGCTAAGCGGCGCGCTCAATAACAGTCAGGGCGGCTTGATCGCCAGCGACGGTGCGCTGGATCTGCTGAGCATGGCGCTGACCAACGTCGGCGGCGCGATCAATGCGCAACAAGCAATCACCGCCACGGTTTCGCGACTGGACAACAGTGGCGGCCAGATCGCCAGCAACGACGCGATCACCCTCAACCTCAGCGGCGACCTCAACAACAACGGTGGCCGACTGGCTGGCGCGGGCCCCGTGCTGATCAAGGGCGTGACTGATCTGAGCAACCAGAACGGCCAACTCGCCAGCCAGAAGAATCTGGACCTGTCGACCGGCACGCTGGACAACAGCAACAAGGGCACCATCGCCGCCAATGATCTGCTACAGATCACCGCCAGCGGCGCAGTGCGCAACAATGCTGACGGCTTGATCTACAGCCAGAACTCCGCGCTGCAACTGAAGGCGGCGAGCCTGAACAACGGCAAAGGCGCGCTGCAAAGTGAAACCGGCCTGACCCTCGATGTCAGCGGCGACCTCGACAACCAGAGCGGCAAGGTCATCGCACAAAACGGTGATGTGAGCGTCAACGCCGCCAACATCGATAACCGCGGCGGCATCCTGTCCAGCATCAAAGGCGCATTCGAAGCGCGGACGGTGGGTGTGCTGCGTAATGGCTACGACCTCAACAACAACCGCCAGGGCGGCATCATTCAGGCGCAGGGTCTGAAGCTGACGGCATTGGCGGGGCTGGACAACAACGGCGGACGCATCTCCGCGCAAGCGACAGACGCGAACATCACCACGGCCGGATTCAATAACCGCAACGGTGTGCTTTATGCCAAAGGTCTGGTGAGCGTCAGCGGCACCAACCTGGACAACGGTGCCGGGCAGATTGCCGGTGAGCGCATCGACTTCGGCCTCAGCGGCGCGCTGAGCAACGTTGCGGGCGTCATTGAAAGCAACACGCAACTCACCGTCAGGGCGGCCAGCGTCAACAACCAGAATGGTCGTCTGCGTTCGCTGGGCAACTGGGGCAAGACCGATTTGCAGATCGGCGGCCAACTCGACAACCGTAACGGCGTGCTGGAAACCGCCAACACCGACATGACCGTCAACGTCGGCAGCTTCCTCAATGACGGCGGGCAACTCAACCACGTCGGCCGCGGCAAGTTCGAGATCTCCACGGCCAATGTGATCGGTGCGGGGGGCAGCATCACCACCGGTGGGCTGCTGGAACTCAATGCTGATACCTGGAACAACAGCAGTGTCATCCAGGCTGGACGTTTGAACGTCAATGTTCGGCAGTTCAGCCAGACTGCCAGTGGACAGTTGCTCGCATCTGAGTCGCTGCAGGCGCGCGGTGGTAATTGGATAAATAATGGTTTGATCGCCAGTGATGGCGTCATCGATATGCAACTGGGCGGTAGTTATAGCGGCAATGGACGCCTGTCGAGCGTCGGCGGAATTAATCTCACAGCAGCACAATTGACGCTCGATTCTGTTTCCAGTATCGCCAGTGGTGGCGATATGCAGATCAAGATTGGCGGCTTGCTCAACAACGCCGGACGTCTGACATCCAACGCAGATCTTACCGTTGAAGCCGGCAGCCTCAACAATACAGGCACCTTGGGCGGCGCTCAGTCGGTAACGATCAAGACGCCGAACCTGGTGAATGATCGTGGCCTGATTTTCAGTGGTGAGAACACCAACCTTGAGGTCACTAGCCTCACTAATAGCTACGGTGACTTCTACAGTTTGGGCGACCTGACTATCAAGGGTTACGGAGGTGTAGAGCGGGCCAATATTCTGGAAAACATTTCCGGGACTATGGAAAGCGTTGGCAATATGTCGATCAACGCCGCGACACTGAACAACCGTGGAGAAAAGTTTGAAGTATCGCGAAAGTTGGTCTCCGGGTTCATTGCAACCAAGTGCAATGACTGCAGCGGTGATACCTATTACGTCGATTTTGGCCTGAAAGAAATTTACGAAGGGGGCGTGTCCGATCAGTCTCCCGGCGCGAAATTGACGTCCGGTGGGAACTTTACTTTCAACGGTGGAGACTTCCTCAACAGTCGCAGTGAAGTGGTGGCTGCTCGTGACATCACCGTCAATGCTGCCAACTTCAGCAACGTCGGTGCTTCCGCCGGCACTATCGAGCGCACGCGGATCTACAAGATGCCGGGCATTACTGACGGCACGTATTCACGCTTCATGCGTGGGGATGTCTGGGAGTACAACCAGCGCAATGATAATGGACCGCTGACGTTCCACTACATGGATGATGCCGGGCAGTTCCGTACTGGCAAGCATGCGAAGGAAACGTTTTTCCGCAAGGGGAGCGAAGAGGTACGCGATATTCTGGTCGATGCGGAAACCGGCCAGAAACTCATGAAGTACGGTGCCTATCAGCATCCGGCCACGGGTCAGAAATCAGAATACGACCCGAACAATTTGCTTTCGATTCCAGCCGCTCTTGCCAATTTGACGCCGGAAAGTGACATCGAAATTTCCCGTGATGGCGGGGCTGTGCAGAGCGCTGTGGTGCAGGCGGGGGGCAAGGTGAATATCACCGCGTCCCAGAACCTGACCAACAGCGTTATCCATCAAGACTACGGCTTCAGTGCAGGAGTCGACCGTCGCCAAAACACACAAGGCGGTGGTACAGGTAAACCGTTGCTGGTGCACCTTAACAGCCAACTGCCGCCGGACCTCGCCCAGCAGCAGGTCAACCCGCTGTCCCTGCCCGGCTTCTCCCTTCCAACCGGGGATAACGGTCTGTTCCGCCTGAGCGGGCAGGGCGCCACGGATACCGCGCCAGTCGCCACGACCGGCCCGGCGCTGATCTGGACCGTGGGTGGGCAAACCGTCGCCACAGAAGAGCACGTCGTGGCTGCCAGCACTGGCGGCCCGCGTAATCTTTTTATTGACGCGCCGCCCGCGGTCTCCGACAGCACGCGCGCAGTGGATACGTTCCACCGCACCCCAAGCATCGTGCAGGCCGTGGCCAGTACGGTCGACGTCAACGTGCCGGTGAACGCCGCCGGCCCGGGCATGAAAGACCGCGGCAACGACGCCAAGGAGTCGATCGACACCCGTCCGGTGACCCGCGTCACCGGTCTGCCGGACACCAAGGCGCCGTCCAACGCGCACAAATACCTGATCGAAACCAACCCGGTGCTGACCGACCTCAAGTCGTTCATGAGCTCCGACTACCTGCTGGAAAAACTCGGCTACGACCCCGACCAGAGCGCCAAGCGCCTCGGCGACGGCCTCTACGAGCAACGCCTGATCCAGCAAGCCGTCACCGCCCGCACCGGCCAGGCGTTCATCGACGGTCAGACCTCCAACGAGGGCATGTTCAAGTACCTGATGAACAACGCCATCGCCAGCAAGGACGCCCTCAACCTGTCGGTAGGCGTCGGCCTCACCTCGCAGCAAGTCGCCGCGCTGACCCACGATATCGTCTGGCTCGAAGAGCACGAAGTGAACGGCGAAAAAGTGCTAGTGCCGGTGGTTTATCTGGCGCAGGCCAATGGTCGTCTGGGTCCTACCGGGGCGCTGATTGCCGGTAATGATGTGACGCTGATTGCCGGTGAGAACCTGGATAACGTCGGGACGTTGAAGGCGACGAATAATCTGTCGGCGACGGCGGGTAATAATCTGATAAATAGTGGACTTATTCAGGCTGGGAATCGTCTGGATCTGTTGGCGACCAACGACATTATCAATAAATCCGGGGGCGTCATCACCGGGCGTGAAGTGTCGCTGAACACACTCAGTGGAGATGTAATCAACGAGCGCACTGTTACTTCATCCGACAGCAGTACACGTTTCGGTACTCAGCATCACGATTTCGCCGATACAGCTGCACGTATCGAAGCCACCAATGACCTGAGCATCATGTCCGGCCGCGACATTAATATCTCCGGTGGTGTGCTGCAAAGCGGTCGAGACATGGATCTTGATGCCGAGCGCGATCTCAATATCGCAGCGACACAAGTCACTAACAGCGTATTTCACGACAGCAAACACAACAGCAGTGACGTCACTCAACTGGGTGCGAACGTCAATGCGGGACGCGATTTCACAGCGCAGGCCGGTCGCGACTTGGCAGTGATCGCCAGCCAGATTGATGCTAAGCGCGATGTCTCGATGAGCGCTGCCGAAAACTTGATCATCAGTTCTGCGGCGGACGAACAGCACTCTTTGTCCAAGGACAAGAAACTTACCGTTCAGGAAGATCATGTCAGCCAGGTCATGTCGGGGGTGACGGCAGGCGGCAGTGTGGCGCTTAGTTCTGGCGAAGATCTGACCGTCGTCTCCAGCCGGGTCACGGCGGGCGACGAGGCGTATCTGGTAGCGGGTAACAACCTGAATATTCTCGCGGCCCAGGACACTGATTATTCGCTGTACGACAAGAAGAAAAAGGGCTCTTTCGGTTCCAGTAAGACCAAGCGTGATGAGGTGACCAAGGTCGACAACATTGGCAGTGTGATCACCTCGGGTGGTGACATGGTCCTGGTGAGTAATGGCGATCAACATTACCAGGCCGCCAAACTGGAAAGTGGCAATGATCTGACCATCACCAGTGGCGGCTCCGTTACTTTCGAAGGCGTCAAGGATCTGCATCAGGAGAGTCACGAGAAGAGCAGTTCAAGCTCGGTTTGGAGTTCTGCGAAGGGGCGAGGGAATACCGACGAAACACTGCGTCAGACCGAACTCACAGCTAATGGCAATCTGGTAATCAATGCTATTGACGGCTTGAATATCGACCTGCGCGACATCAACCAAAAGTCGGTCAGTCAAACGATCGACGCCATGGTCAAAGCAGACCCGGGGCTCGCCTGGTTGAAAGACGCCGAGAAACGCGGTGATGTTGACTGGCGCATGGTCAAGGAAACCCACGAATCGTTCAAATACAGCAACTCCGGAATGGGGCCGGCAGCCATGCTGGCGGTGGTCATCATTGTTTCTGTGCTGACAGCAGGAACCGGAACAGCCGCGACGATAGGGGCTACTGCAGGTCAAGCGGCTTCGTCTGCGGCAATCGCTGCGGGTGCTTCCGCATCTACGGCTGCTACCATTGCCGCGGCTGCATCTGCGGCAGCCACGGCGGCGTTTTCTGCAGCGGTAGGGCAGGCTGCCACCAGTGCAATCAACAACAAGGGCAACTTGGGCGATACCTTCAAGGATGTGATCGCTTCAGAGAGTTTCAAAAGTTACGTTTTCGCTGCAATCACGGCAGGTATTGCCTCGAAGTTCGGATACAACCCCACAGATCTGAACTTCGATCTGGACAGTGTCCAGAGCGTAGCTATGAAGGCGACGTTTGATGCCTTGGCGAAAACGGCGGTCATGGGCGGGAGTCTTCAGGACAATCTGGTTTCTTCAGCACTTGGCTCCGTCGTTGCCATCGGTGGCGCGGTTGCAGCTAATAAGATTGGTGATATCACCGTATTCGACCAAGGCAAAGTCACCAAGGTTGTGATGCATGCCGCGCTGGGCGGTTTGATGGCCGAAGCGATGGGTGGCGATTTCCGTACCGGTGCGATTGCAGCGGGGGCGAATGAGGCGCTGGTTGATTTTCTGGCCGACAAAATCCTGCCGAAAGGCGTAGATCCATCCAGCCCTGAATATCTGAAAGGAGTCGGTAATCTTCTGGCTGCGTCTCAATTAGTAGGAGTATTGACCGCCGCGATTACCGGTGGAGATGCATCCATCGCTTCCGATGTCACGTCGAATGCAACGCAATATAACTATTTGAATCACGCTCAAATGCAAGAGCTTGCAGAGGAGCTGCAGGCATGCAAAGCGACGAACAGCTGTGAAGGCGTCGCTTCAAAGTATTTTGAAAAACATCTCGCCAACGAGAAAGTGCTAAGAGAAGTATGCGCAGTTGATACAAAAAGTTGTCAGAAGGCAGCGCTTGATATTTACAACACTGTTCTAGGCTACCAGCGCGGCGATTACGATACCGATTTGCCGTCTGATCTGAAGCAAGCTTTTGCCGCCTTTCACCAGCTCAACATTGATGCGAGTGTTGTACCCACGGCAGAAATAGCCAGACCTTCTGCTGAAGCATTTGTGCAGTCGCTTGGTCTTGATATATCCGATCCGAAGGTTCAGGCGATTGTCGGGACTATGGCAACCTTCATAGCTGGTAAAGCTGCAGCTAGTCGCGCCCCAAAGACCGGCATGAAAATGCCTGCAGAATTACCGGATAACCTCACAGGCTATGCGAACCCCAACGATATCCGCTTTACGCAAGACAGTGTTTCAGGTGTTTTCAGGAATGGTACGGTTCTGGATTCAACCATTGATGCGTTAAGGAAGGGGATAATCTCGCCGTCCGAAATACCACCGATCCGTGTGTTCGAGAAGGATGGTTTGATTTACAGCCTTGACAACCGTCGCTTACTTGCAGCCTCAGCTGCTGGCGTTCCGGTTAAGATCGTTCCGGCTACGGCGGCGGAGATACGTAAAGAAGTCAAAAAGAAAATGACCACGCTGAACAAAGGTGTGATTATTTGTGTTCGTGACATTTGTAAATAGGATACGTATGGATCTCGATGATCAAGTAGAAGAAATTGAAACCAAAGAGGATTTCGCGAATTTCCTCCATGCGTTTCGTGAAACTCTGTTGCGACAACCGGATGAGTGGGAAAATTCGACACTTGAAAGGTTTTTAGACGCGATGGAGGCTTGGGTCCATTCAATGGACGGTTATGCTTTTAACTCTGGCGACGTTGACGTTCTGCGACCAAGCTGGAAAACCTTTGCCAAGATCCTTTCAGCGGCTAGCGTTTATGAGTGAAGCCAAGAGCGCGACAATGCTTTCGTTCAGATAGCAACTGGTCGACGTGTCGCCAGGAACCATGGTGAAAAATAAAAACGCCCGAAGAGATTCGGGCGTTTTCATGATTGAGATTAGAAGAAATATCACCGAAACGCCGGCACCACATCCCTGATAAACAACTCCAGCGACTTCTTCTTCTCCGCATGCGGCAGACTGTTGTCACACCAGAAACTGAATTCATCCACCCCCAGTTCCTGGTAATACTTGATCCGCGGAATAATTTCCTCCGGCGTACCAATCATCGCCGTCTTGTGCAGGCTCTCCAGCTCAAACTCCGGACGCCCGGCAAACTTCTCTTCCGGACTCGGAGCGAGGAAGCCGTTGACCGGGGTTTCCTTGTTGCCGAACCAGGCATCGAAGGTGCGGTAGAAACGTGAGATCGCCTTGGCGCCGATTTTCCAGCCGTCCGGGTCGTCCGCCGAGTGCACATGGGTGTGGCGCAGCACCATCAGTTGCGGACGCGGGACGTCTGGGTTGTTGTCGAGCGCGGTCTGGAATTTGTTCTTCAGGTCGACGACTTCTTCGTCGCCTTTCATCAGCGGCGTGACCATGACGTTGCAGCCGTTGGCCACGGCGAAGTTGTGCGAGTCGGGGTCGCGGGCGGCGATCCACATCGGTGGGTTGGGCTTCTGAATCGGCTTCGGCACGCTGGTCGAGGTCGGGAATTTCCAGATGTCGCCGTCGTGGGCGTAGTCGCCTTGCCACAGGGCGCGGACCACCGGGACCATTTCGCGCAGGGCCTGACCGCCGCTGGAAGCGGGCATGCCGCCGGCCATGCGATCGAATTCGACCTGATAGGCGCCACGGGCCAGGCCGACTTCCATGCGTCCGTTGCTGATGACGTCGAGCAAGGCGCATTCACCGGCCACCCGCAGCGGGTGCCAGAACGGCGCGATGATGGTGCCGGCGCCGAGGTGGATGGTGGTGGTTTTGGCGGCGAGGTAGGCCAGCAGTGGCATCGGGCTCGGCGAGATGGTGTATTCCATCGCGTGGTGTTCGCCGATCCACACGGTGCTGAAACCGCCGGCCTCGGCCATCAGGGTCAGTTCGGTCAGGTCTTCGAACAGTTGGCGGTGGCTGACGCTTTCGTCCCAGCGTTCCATGTGGATGAACAGGGAAAATTTCATGACGCTTCCTCGGATCTTTTATTGTTGAGGCTACAAAACTGTGTGGGAGGGGGCTTGCTCCCGAAAGCGCTGGATCAATCGACATCTCTGGTGGCTGACACATCGCCTTCGGGAGCAAGCCCCCTCCCACAGTGGATTTGTGTGGGGTTGAAGTTTTGCTCAGGCCAGAACGGGCAGGGCGCCCATCTTGCCGTGGCAATACACCAGCGGCCCGGTGTGCTGCTCCGGGACGATCAGATTCTTCACCGCGCCGACCATGATCGCGTGGTCACCACCTTCATATTCGCGCCACAACTCACACTCGATGATAGCCGTCGCATTGGCCAGGATCGGGTTGCCCAGCTCGCTCAACGTCCACTCGATACCCTGCGCCTTGTCCTTGCCTTTACGGGCGAAGGCATAGGCTTCGCTTTGCTGGCCGCCGGACAGGACGTGGATCGCGAAGCGCTTGTTCTTGATCAGCACAGGGTAGGAGTCGGAGCTGTAGTTGGGGCAGAACAGCACCAGGGCCGGGTCCATCGACAGTGAACTGAAGGCGCTGGCGGTGAGGCCGACGATCTGGCCGTCATCGTCCAGCGTGGTGATGACAGTGACGCCGGACGGAAACGAGCCCATGACTTGTTTATAGATGGCAGCATCGATCATTGGACGGTCCTCGGGTGTTGTGACGCGATTTTTATGTATTTGTTGGTCTGATGGTATACCAGTATTTTTTCTTTGCAAGGGCTTTTAGGCTGAACCGATAAACGTGGTGCTTTCGTCGGAAACTCAGCGTTTATTGGGCTTCTGGCTGGCCTGCAGGCCGCAGTATCAGTGAGGATGGCGGATCAGCTAGCGCCGTAAACTACGGATCAGTCTTGTGAAATGTTTGGAATACCATAATATGGTCTGCATCTGAGGGGCGACCGCAGAGTCCCCCCGGTTTGGCTTCATACAAAGATAAGAACAGACAAACTCGAGTTCATGCATATGTCCCAGATGTCCCGGCAAGATCCGTTGATCGAAAATCACACGGTCGACTACGTCCCACTCGCGGAACGCCACGGGAAGGCCCGCGACCTTTTCACCTTATGGTTCAGCACCAACATCGCGCCACTGCCCATCGTCACCGGCGCCATGGTGGTTCAGGTGTTCCATCTCGACTTGCTCTGGGGGCTGCTGGCGATTGCGCTGGGGCACCTGATCGGCGGCGTGGTGATCGCACTGGCCTCGGCGCAGGGGCCGCGCATGGGCATTCCGCAAATGGTTCAGAGTCGTGGTCAGTTCGGGCGTTACGGCGCACTGCTGATCGTGTTTTTTGCGGCGCTGATTTACATCGGTTTCTTCATTTCCAACATCGTGCTGGCCGGTAAGTCGATTGTCGGCATCGCACCGTCGGTACCGGCGCCGCTGAGCATTCTGATCGGCGCACTGGCGGCCACGGCGATTGGCGTGATCGGCTACAACTTCATCCACACGCTGAACCGCATCGGCACCTGGGTGATGGGCAGCGCGCTGCTCGCCGGTTTCATCTACATCTTCGCCCACGACTTGCCGGCAGACTTCCTGACGCGCGGCAGCTTCAACCTGTCGGGCTGGCTGGCGACGGTGTCGCTGGGGATCATCTGGCAGATCAGCTTCTCGCCGTACGTGTCCGATTATTCGCGTTATCTGCCGGCGGATATCGGTATCGCCAAACCGTTCTGGGCCACTTATCTGGGGGCGACGCTGGGGACAATTCTGTCGTTCAGCTTTGGCGCGGTGGCGGTTTTGGCAACGCCTGAAGGCACCGAGGCGATGGCCGCGGTCAAGCAATCCACCGGGTGGCTCGGGCCGATTCTGATGGTGTTGTTTCTGCTCAATATCATCAGCCACAACGCGCTGAATCTGTACGGCGCGGTGCTGTCGATCATCACCTCGATCCAGACCTTTGCCAGTCAGTGGACGCCGAGCATCAAGGTGCGTGTGCTGTTGTCGAGCGTGGTGCTGGCGGGGTGCTGCGTGGTGGCGCTGGGTGCCTCGGCGAATTTCATTTCGCAGTTCATCGGGCTGATTCTGGCGTTGCTGCTGGTGTTGGTGCCGTGGGCGTCGATCAATCTGATCGATTTCTACCTGATCAAGCGCGGCGCGTATGACATTAGCTCGATTTTTCGCGCGGACGGCGGCATTTACGGGCGCTTCAATCCGCACGCAATCATTGCCTATTTCATCGGGATCATTGTGCAGCTGCCGTTCGCCAATACCTCGTTGTATGTCGGGCCGTACGCCAATCTGGTGGACGGTGCGGATCTGTCGTGGCTGTTTGGCCTGGTGGTGACGGTGCCGCTGTATTATTGCCTCGCCACACGCGGGCAGACGCAGAAGCAACGTGGCGAGGGGATTTATCCCCGATCGGCTGCGAAGCAGTCGTGAAATCAGCGAGTGCGGGCCCCTTTGAGATGTAAAAGGGGGCCGCTTCGCGCCCCATCGGGGATGAATCCCCTCACCACAAGTGATCCCCGTCCAGCTTCCGCATTCCAGTGGTCATTCAAATTGGCCATTTCGATCCCCTTTTGGCCCATCCCCCACTGTGCCGCGACCCCGCGGTCGGCAAGAATCAAAGCCACAACGAAACGCTGGACCTTCCTTGCCCTTGGCTACCTTTACAGCCGCTGCCGTGTACAGAACATAAAAACCATCGATCTCACGTCGCATTCTGGGGAAACAACCATGGTCACGATGAAACGCATTCTGGGTGCCACCGTGTGTGGGCTGACGCTGCTGGCCAGCGCGGTACACGCCGAACAGCGCGAGCTGCGGGTGTACAACTGGGCGGATTACATCCTGCCGTCGGTGCCCAAGGATTTCGCCGCGAAGACCGGCATCAAAGTGACCTGGGACACCTTTGACACCAACGAATCGCTGGAGGCCAAGTTGCTTACCGGCAACTCCGGCTACGACCTGGTGGTGCCGTCGAACCAGTTCATCGACACTCAGATCAAGGCCGGGGTATTCCAGAAACTCGACAAGTCAAAACTGCCGAACTGGAGTCATCAGGATCCGGCG
Organism: Pseudomonas sp. LAMO17WK12:I5; assembly: GCF_900215165.1. Lineage (NCBI taxonomy): Bacteria > Pseudomonadati > Pseudomonadota > Gammaproteobacteria > Pseudomonadales > Pseudomonadaceae > Pseudomonas > Pseudomonas sp. LAMO17WK12:I5. The sequence continues at coordinate 15,797 of NZ_OBDS01000005.1, forward strand.
CTGCTCAAACTGCTCGACGCCAATGACCCTGGCAACCAGTACGGCGTGCCCTACATGTACGGCACGGTACTGATCGGTTTCAACCCGGCCAAAGTCAAGGCAGCGCTCGGCGACAACGCGCCGGTGGACAGCTGGGATCTGGTGTTCAAGCCGGAGAACATGGAGAAGCTCAAATCCTGCGGCGTGGCGATGCTCGATTCGCCGTCGGAAATTCTGCCGCTGGCCCTGCATTACCTCGGTCTCGATCCGAACAGCCAGAACCCGGCCGACTATGAAAAGGCCAAGGATCTGATGCTGAAGATTCGTCCGTACGTGACCTACTTCAACTCGGCCAAATACATGACCGACATCGCCAATGGCGACATCTGCGTGGCCATCGGATACTCCGGCAGCTTCTATCAGTTCGGCAACCGCGCGAAAGAGGCGGGTAACGGTGTGGTGGTCGATTGGCGTTTGCCGAAGGAAGGCGCGCCGATCTGGTTTGATACTTTCGCCATTCCGAAAAGCGCGAAGAATGTCGAAGAGGCGCATGAATTCCTCAACACCTTGCTCGATCCGAAAGTCATTGCGCCGATCAGCGACTTCCTCGGCTACCCGAACGTGAACAAGGACTCGATGCCGCTGGTGAACAAAGACATCACCGGCAACCCGAACCTGACGCCAACGCCTGAGGCTCTGAAAACCCTCTATGTCGTCCAGCCACTGCCGCAAAAACTCGAACGCGTACGCACGCGGGTGTGGACCAGCATCAAGTCCGACAAGTAACGCCGCGGTCACCTGTAGGAGTGAGCCTGCTCGCGATGCGTCGTGTCAGCCGACATTGATGCTGGATGTGCCGGCCCCTTCGTGAGCAAGCCCACTCCCACCCTGGTTCTCGGCTAGTCGCAGATCTTTCATTCACCGTCAATCCACTGTGGGAGCGGGCTTGCTCGCGAAGGCGTCCGATCAGCTGACATTTTCATTAATGTCACGCCGCCATCGCGAGCAGGCTCACGCCTGCAGATGTTGTGTCATTCGGTGCGTTGGAGGTCTTCCTTGCGAGTGACGATCAGACTCAACACCACCGACCCCAGAATCACCCCGCCCACCACCGCCAGCGACCACTCCACCGGCATGTGAAACCATGGCATCAGCGTCATCTTGCCGCCGATGAACACCAACACAATCGCCAGTCCATACTTGAGCAAATGAAAGCGATCGGCCATGTCTGCCAGCAGGAAGTACAACGCACGCAGGCCCATGATCGCGAAGATGTTCGAGGTGAACACAATGAACGGGTCGGTGGTGACGGCGAAGATCGCCGGGATGCTGTCGACCGCGAACATCAGGTCGCTGGCCTCGATCAGCACCAGCACGAGGAACATCGGCGTGGCCCAGCGCACGCCGTTCTGCAGCACGAAAAAGCGCTCGCCATGAAAGCCCTGGGTGATCCGCATGTGCCCGCGCACCCAGCGCAGCAGCGGGTTTTTGTCGAGGTCCGGTTGCTGCTCGGCGAAGATCAGCATCTTGATCCCGGTGATGATCAGGAACACCCCGAAGGCATACAACAGCCACTCGAACTGCGACACCAGCCACACCCCGGCGAAGATCATCGCCGCGCGCATCACGATCGCCCCGAGTACGCCGTACAGCAGCACCCGGCGCTGCAATTCCGGTGGCACCGCGAAGTAGCTGAAGATCATTACGAAGACGAACATGTTGTCGATCGACAGTGACTGCTCGATCAAATAACCGGTGAGGAATTCCAGCGTCTTGCGCTGGGCAATTTCGGCGCCGAACTCGCCGTTCAAGTACCACCAGAGCAAGCCGGCGAAGGCCAAGGCCAGTGCGCACCAGGCGATCACCCAACAGGATGCTTCCCGCACTGAAACGCGGTGTGCCTTGCGTCCGCCGAAGACGAACAGGTCCAGTGCAAGCATGGCGAGGACGAAGACGATAAACGCGCCCCACATCCACGGTTCGCCGATATTGATATTGTCAGTGGGCATGGCAATCTCCCTGTCTTTTATGTCGTTGGAGGCAGACCGGGACATGCTAGCGAGGAGTGAATGCCAAGGAAAAATCGTATATTCCTGAGGCAAAGTTCGATAAAAACGAAGTGTCTGGCGTTTTTGCGGCAGGCATCTTTGCAATGGCAAGCGGCATTGATGCGTTTATACGAGAGAAATTTCAGTGCGAGTTGATTTGGAAGGCAGAGCTGCCAAACACTGCGGGCAGGCACCTACCCGTTTGGCATTAATATGTCATTGCGACTGACTTTTTTATTGTGCAGGTTTGTCAAGAGGACCCGACGCCAGCAGTTCTAATCTGCCTTTTACTTTGTGCGGCGTGCCACCGGACTCTATTTGGAAATCAAACTCTGCGTATATTGATTTGTTTTTGTCGTCTCGCTTAAGTTTGATTTCGCCGTTGTCACTCGAAATGATCCCTCCAGAAGCAATGACGCTGGCACGCACAGGGCTTTCGTCACCTTTCTTAATTGGATATGTGCCACTTTCGAGCTTCTGATCAATGATGATAGTAATCTGGTAAAAAACGTCTGCTTCGTGATATCGGCCGATGATGCTGACTGATCCGGGAACCAAGGATGCATAAATAAACAGCTCCGGCCTGAAACTCGGAATGGGCGGAAAATCAGGATTGAATTCGGCCTTGTAGTATTTGCCAACGGGTTGTTTTTCTACTTTTATGAGTAATGGCTTCAAGTTTTCATCGACGCCAAGTTGTTTAAACAGATTGGCATTGCTCATGGTTGCGTTCCTTCAGTGCTGAACGGTTTCAGGGATTTTCCAAATGGAAAGTCTGTCGAGCGAGAACGTTACTCGCCGTCCTGTTCGACCGCTACTGTCAGAACTGTCAGTTGCCAGTTATGGGAGAGTGTGTTGGCAGGGTTGTATTGATGCAGAGATGAGTGACAGGGCAAGGCCGCCGAAAGCGGATTGAGACCCTTTCGAGCCTCAATCCAACCCACCTTGTTACTTGCGGGCAGCCAACGGCGGAGTACGCGGCGGCACCTGACGCTTCGATCCGGTAGCCTCAAACGCCGAGGCCAGACGCAACAGATTCGAGTCATCGTAAGCACGACCGGCGAAAGTCAGACCAACCGGCATGCCGATGTCGGCCATGATCCCCATCGGTACGGTGACAGTCGGCACACCGAGATGCCGGATCGCCAGATTGCCATTGGCGACCCAGACGCCATTGCTCCAGGCGATGTCTGCCGATTCCGGATTGATATCGGCATCTGCCGGGCCGACGTCGGCGTTGGTCGGGAACAGCACCGCGTCGAGTTTCAGCGTATCCATCCAGTCTTCCAGATCAAGCTTGCGGGTCTTTTCCAGACCGCGCAGGCCATCGGGCAGGGTCGGGATCTGGTCCCACGGGGTGATGCCGCGTTGGGCCATGCGCACGTATTCGTCCATGCCGGCGGCCAGATCGCCTTCACGGTTGGGCAGGGTACCCGGGTCGTGCGGGAAGATTTTCGGCCCGTCGACATCGGCCAGGCGATTGAGCTTCGGATCGTCGTTGGCGCGCAGGAAATCATCGAAGGCCCAGGCCGACAGATCCCACAGTTCGTGGTGCAGGAATTCCTTGGAGACGATGCCGCGATTGAACACGGTCGGCGCGCCGGGGCGGTCGCCTTCGCAGTTGGAAACCAGCGGAAAATCCACTTCGATGACTTCGGCGCCGGCCGCTTCCAGCGCGGTGCGGGCCTGGTTCCACAGGTCGATCACCGAAGCGCGGGTGTTGATCCGCTGCCCGGTCGGGCCGCCGATGCCTGGGGCTTCGCTGGTGCCGGCTTCGGGGTCGGCATTGATGTACATCTTCGGCACACCGAGGCGTTTACCGGCCAGTGCATTGGGTTTCACTGCCAGTTCGGCGTAGGACGCCGGGCGTACCGAGGCAACGCTCGGGATCGGCACCCACGGCTGCAGGCGCCACAGATCGCCACGGGTGTCGGGGTCTTCGGCGACCACAACGTCGAGCACTTCAAGCAGATCGGCCATGGTCCGGGCGTACGGCACCACCACGTCCATGGTCGGCGTCAGCGGCCAGTTGCCGCGCACCGAAATTACTCCGCGCGATGGCGTGTAGGCGCACAAACCGTTGTTCGATGCCGGGCCGCGACCGCTCGACCAGGTTTCTTCCGCCAGACCGAACGCCGAGAAGCTCGCCGCGGTCGCGGTGCCGGCACCGTTGGACGAGCCGGAAGCAAACGGCGCAGTCAGATAAGCAGCGTTATACGGGCTTTCGGCCCGGCCATAGACGCCACGCTGCATGCCGCCATTGGCCATCGGCGGCATGTTGGTCTTGCCCAGGCAGATCGCCCCGGCGGCACGCAGGCGTTCGATGGTGAAGGCGTCGCGATGCGCCACCAGATCGGCGAAGGCCGGGCTGCCCGAGGCGGCGGTCAGCCCCTTGACCAGATAGCTGTCCTTGGCGGTGTAGGGGATGCCGTCGAGCGGGCCGAGGATTTCGCCCTTGGCCCGTCGCGCGTCGGACGCCCGGGCTTCGGCCATTGCTTCGGGATTGCGCACCACCACGGCATTCAGTGCGGTGGCGGTGTTCGGGCCGTCGTAGGCGTCGATCCGGGCCAGATAGGCCTGCACCAGTTCAACCGCGGTGGTCTGGCCGGCTTCGAGCGCCGCGCGTAATTGAGCAATGGAGACTTCAGTGACTTCGATCATGCTGTTACCGCCGACAGGTTCGCTAAAGGGGTGGGTCATTATGGTTATCGTCGAAACGTGTGAAGAATTACCGATGGGCGAAACTCTACCCTGAACTTTGCCGAATGGCATGTGCTAATTCGATAAATATCGACAAAACTCAGCGAAAAAATTCCCCCGGTGTCTCGCCAAACTGTTGGCGGAAGGCTGCGATGAACGCCGAGGTCGAGTCATAACCGCAGGCCAGAGCCACGTCGGTGACGCGTTCGCCACGTTCCAGCGGGGTCAGTGCGCCGAGCAATCGCAAGCGCTGGCGCCAGGCGCGGAAGGTCAGGCCGGTGTCGCGTAAAAACAGGCGGCTGAGGGTTTTTTCGGTGACACCGAATTTTTCGCTCCAGTGCTGCAGTGTGGTCTGCTGTTCCGGATGTTGCTCCAGGCTTTGATAGATCTGTCGCAGGCGGCTGTCCTGGGGCAGTGGCAGCATCAGGTCGATCTGCGGCGCCTCGGCCAGTTGATCGAGGATCACCTGGGCCAACCGACCATGTGCGCCACCCTCGTCATATTCCACCGGGACCAGACTGAACGCGCGGATCAGTTCGCGCAGCAGGTCGCTGACGCCCAACACATGACAGCGCTCCAGCGCCCAGCCGGCCACGCTGCAGTCGATGTACAGGCTGCGCATTTCGGTGTGCGGCGAGCTGAACACTCGGTGCGGCACGCCCGCCGGAATCCACACCGCGCGCTCGGGTGGCGCGACGAAACGCCCGGCGCCGGTCTGCACTTCGAGCACGCCCTGAATCGCGTACGACAATTGCACCCACGGGTGGCTGTGACGCCGGGTCAGTGCGCGATTGGGCAGCGATTCGGTGCGCCCGTACAGCGCACGGGGCAGGCTGGGCAGCCCGGGAATGCTGCGCCGGAAGCTTTTCTCATGTCCTTTAGGCGGCATCTGTTGGCTCTTCGGCGTTAGTCGGTAATTCCCACTCACGTTAGAGTCGCAATCACGTACTGGCAACCCCCGGATGAGCAAACCATGACCCGCCCAAGATTCCTGCCCGACAACTTCACCCTGACCCTGATCAGCGTCGTGCTGCTGGCCAGTTTCCTGCCGGCCAGCGGGCAGGTCGCGGTGGGGTTTGGCTGGCTGACCAACATTGCCATCGCGCTGCTGTTCTTCCTCCACGGCGCCAAACTGTCGCGTGAATCAATCATCGCTGGTGCCGGCCACTGGCGCCTGCACCTGTTGGTGTTCGGCCTGACCTTTGTGCTGTTCCCGCTGCTCGGGCTGGCGCTAAAACCACTGTTGTCGCCACTGATTGGCGACAAGCTGTACATGGGCATGCTGTATCTCTGCGCGTTGCCGGCCACCGTGCAGTCGGCAATTGCCTTCACCTCGCTGGCACGAGGCAATATCCCGGCGGCGATCTGCAGTGCAGCGGCGTCGAGCCTGTTCGGGATCTTCCTCACGCCATTACTGGTGACGCTGCTGCTGAACGTGCACGGCGACGGTGGCTCGACCCTGGATGCGATCCTGAAAATCAGCGTGCAACTTCTGCTGCCGTTTATCGCCGGGCAGATCGCTCGGCGCTGGATCGGCGCGTGGGTGGGGCGCAACAAGAACTGGCTGAAGTTTGTCGATCAGGGCTCGATTCTGCTGGTGGTGTACGGCGCGTTCAGCGAGGCGGTCAACGAAGGTATCTGGCATCAGATTCCGGTAGTCGATCTGCTGGGGCTGGTGGTGGTCTGCTGCATTCTGCTGGCGCTGGTGCTGTTGGCATCGACCTTGCTGGGCAAGGCGTTCGGTTTCAGCCAGGAAGACCGCATCACCATTCTGTTCTGCGGCTCGAAAAAGAGCCTGGCCACCGGCGTGCCGATGGCGCAGGTGTTGTTTGCCGGCAGCACGATTGGTGTGTTGATTCTGCCGCTGATGCTGTTCCATCAGATTCAATTGATGGTCTGCGCGGTGTTGGCGCAGCGCTATGCCAAGCGTCCGGAATCGGTGCCGGAGCTGATGGCGCAGGTTGATCCATAATGCAGTGATGCCCGGCGGTCAGCCATCGCGAGCAGGCTCGCTCCCACAGTTGACCGCGCAGAGCATTACAGCGCAAGAATCCTTCAGTCCTGAGTCACGTGTTTCGGGCCGGCCAGTGCCCAGGCAATCAGGCCAAACAACGGCACGAACACGATGGCGATAATCCACACGCCTTTGTTGCTGCCTTTGCCTGCGCTCTTGCGCACGCGGTTGATCGCCCACAATTCAACGATCACAAGAACGACGGCGAGTACGATCCAGACGGGTTCAATTTGCATGGGCTACCTCCTGATGGTCTTTCAGTTAGGTGAGTCCAAGCGCGCAGGGTTCATTTAAATTGTGCCGCTGCCTCCCGAATACTTCACCGCAGCGGCTGCCCGCGACGGCACATTGAGCGTTCGCAACAGCGACGACACGTGGATGCGCACGGTGAACGGCGAGATATCCAGTTCCCGGGCGATCTCCTTGTTGGTCTTGCCTTGGGCGATCAGCCGTAACACATCCTGCTGACGCGGGGTGAGGGCGGTGCCGGTCTCCAGCGGCAGCAGCCCGGAAGGCGCGTACCTGACCAGCACTTCGCCTTCGCGGATCGCCAGAATCGCCTCGCCGATCTCATCCGGGGCGATGTTCTTGCCGATGAAACCGTCGATGCCGGCCGCCATCACTTCGCCGATCAATGCCTCGTCGTCGACCATCGACACCACGATCAGCGTGGTGCGCGGCAGTTTTCGGCGCAGTTCGGCGAGTTGGCTGATGCAGGTCAGGCCGGGGAAGCGCAGGTCGAGAATCAGTGTGTCCGGCTCGCTGCCGTCGGGCAGCAAGGCCAGCACGGCGTCGAGGTCGCCGGCCTCCTCGATAGCCGCCTCGGGCAACAAACGCTGCACGGTGCGCCGCATGGCTTCGCGAAACAACGGGTGATCGTCGGCTATGATGATGCGGCATGTCATGACGTGACCCTCCCTGGATCAGCGTGGTTTACGGCATGCACCTTAGCACCGCAAGCGCAGATTGCCTGCCGGCCGCTGCTGAATCTGACGACTGTCGCACAAGGACGTTGCCCATGAAGTTCGAGAAAAACACCGAGCTGGATCAGGCCAATCTGCGGATCATCATCGCCAGCATTGCCATGGTTTACATCTGCGCGCTCGGTGTTTTGCCGGGGCAGCGCTTCGATACCTATCTGCCGGTGGTGGTCTACATCTCGCTGTTTCTGCTGGCGTCGATTGTCCTGCGCCAGGCCATCGCGCGCTGGCCGGGGCATTACCCGGCGCGACGAATATTCGCGATGATCCACGATTACACCGGCACCTGTTTCGGCCTGGTGCTCGGCGGTGAAGCGGCGTTGCCGCTTTACGCGGTGATCATCTGGGTCAACCTGGGCAACGGCATGCGCTATGGCTCGCGCTATCTGGCGATTGCCACGGGGTTGGCGCTGCTGGCGTTGCTGGCGGTCTATCGGTTGACGCCGGTGTGGCAGGCGCAGCCGTACATGGTGCTGATGTTGATGCTCACCAGCACGGTGATTCCGTTCTACGCGCACTTGCTGCTGGAGCGCACGCGCAAGGCCTCCGAAGAGGCGGTCGCGGCCAATCTGGAAAAGTCGCGGTTTCTCGCCCAGGCCAGCCATGATCTGCGCCAGCCGATTCACTCCATCGGTCTGTTCACCGCGTGCCTGCGTGAATCGCGTCTGGGCGAGCAGGAGCGGCAACTGGTCGACAACATCGACCGTTCGTTGCTCAACGTCTCGCAGTTGTTCCGTTCGATTCTTGACCTCTACACCCTCGACAACGGGCGCATTCTGCCGAGGCTGCAGGTGTTCAATCTCGGCGAGTGGCTGGCCGACCTGATCCGCCAGAACGCCGAGGCGGCGCGCTGGGCCGGTGTGGAATTGCGCCTGCGTCCGTGCCAGCACTGGGTAGAGAGCGATCCGGCGTTGCTCGCGACCATGGTGCAGAACGTGCTTTCCAATTGCTTCAAATACGGCGCGCAACGCCCGGTACTGATCGGCGTGCGCAAGCGTGGCAGCGGGCTGGCCATCGTGATTTATGACCGTGGCAACGGCATTGCCGAGGAGCATCTGCCGAAGGTCTTCGAGGAGTTTTATCGGGTGCGTCAGGTGCGCGACAAGGACGTGGAAGGCGTCGGCCTCGGGCTGTCGATCGTCAAGCGTCTGGGGCAGTTGATCGGCGTCGATGTGGCCTTGCGCTCGCAGCTTGGGCGCGGCACGGCGGTCTCCCTGTATGGCTTGCCGGTGGCCGTGGCGCCGCAGTTGCCGGTCATGCGTGACGATGTGCGGCAGGCCGGCCTGTTGACCGGGCTGAAGGTGTGTCTGGTGGAGGATGATCGCAACGTCTTGCTGGCGACCTCGGCGCTGCTCGAGCGCTGGGGCTGCGTGGTGCAAGGCGAATTGAGCGGGCAGGGGCTGGTCACCGATTGCGACATCATCGTCGCCGATTACGATCTGGGTCCACATTCCACGGGCATCGAGTGCATTGACGAGGTGCGGCGCCAGCGTGGTTTTGCGGTGCCGGCGATGATCATCACCGGGCATGACATGGAAAAAATACAGGCGGCCTTGCACGACCGCCAAATTGCCATCCTGTCCAAACCGGTACGCCCGGCCGAGCTGCGCGCGACCTTGCGCAGCCTGCGCGACCGGCAAATCGAGCCGGCCGAGCAGGTTTGACTCAACGCTTGCAGAGGTAGTCCTGAGTGATGGTGGTTTGCAGGCAGTTGAACTGGCCCATGGTGCGGCAGATGTTCTTCTCGGAACCGGTCACCTCGGCGTTCTTGTAACCCCAGGTCTTGCAGCGCTCCATCGCCACAGTCAGGCCTTGCGCGGCGTTGGTCTGGCCGCTTTCGAACTGGCCCAGTTCATAGGAGACCTGAACCACGCCGTCGTTCTTGCTGCCACCGGTGGCTTCCCATTGTTTGGGCGTGGCGCAGCCTGTCAGAGCGAGGGCGGTGAGAGTGAGAGTTGCGATCAGGATTTTCATGATGGAACGTAGTCCTTTAGCGGGAGGAGGGATTACTGGAACGGAATCGGTGAGGCGCCTTTGGGCAGGCACGACAGCGGCGGGGTCATGATGCCCATGCTCGCCACGGCGATAATCGCGCCGCTGGGCAACTCGCAGTTGTACTCGCCGGCGGGGGTGTAGGCGGTGTAGTAGGTGAGGGTGCTGTCGCTGCGGATGTTGTCGATTTTCGACACCGGTTTACCGATGACCGTCTGGGCCCGTTCTTTCATGCTGGCTTCGGTAGGTTTGGCGGTCTGGCAGCCGCTGGCGCCAAGCAACAAGGCGCTGACGATTGCCACTTTGCAGAGGTTGGAATGCAGTTTCATGGTGTTTCTTCCTTGGTGTTGTTCTGATTTCCAGGCACGACGATCCCGCGCACTGCACAGCGGCAATGTTGGGGAGCATCGGGGGTTGCGAGGGAATATAACGCCGGGTGGCGGGGCGGTCGATTAGCACAAATGTGCTAGTGCCGCAGTGGGAGAGGCGACCCAACGGGTCGCCCCGCACCGATTACTGAGGTGAGTTGAACTGGTCGGAATAGCTGCCGGTCATCAGCGCCGAAGCGACGCGATCAGAACCGACACCGACGCGTGAGTAGGCATAGCGATTGGCGCCGACCTTGTCGGTGCCGTCGGAAGCCAGTGCGCCTGCGCCGACGTGATCGGAGCCATCGGAGGCTACTGCGCCAGCCCCGACGTGATCGGAACCATCCGAGGCGACTGCACCAGCGCCGACATGATCGGAACCGTCCGAGGCGACTGCACCAGCGCCGACATGATCGGAACCGTCCGAGGCGACTGCTCCAGCGCCGACATGATCGGAACCGTCCGAGGCGACTGCACCAGCGCCGACGTGATCGGAACCATCGGAAGCCACTGCGCCAGCACCGACATGATCAGAGCCATCGGACGCCACTGCAGCGGCTCCGACATGATCCGAACCATCAGAGGCCACCGCCTGCGGCTGCGCAGCCCAAACCGTTGGCAACATCACGGTCGCCGCGACCGCAAGAATGGCGCCTGACAAAAGCGTGTGTTTCATGATTTTCTCCACGACCCATCAGCCACACAGCATTCCGTTGGCCCGGGGTTGACCAGATTGGCGATTGGCACGGGCGCGCTCGATGGGCGCACGGGTGTCGACGTTTTTGCATGAAACCGCGTTAGCGAACTGAAAAGTATAGATCGGCAAAATGCAGGCGCAGGTGCGACAACATGCAAGCGATAGTCGGTTAACTTCCTTGCGCAGGGGCGCTTGAAGGAAATCAGTCTAAAAACACCGCCCGGGACGCGATGGCTTTTGCTAGCCTCAAAGGTGTAGGCGAAGACGCAGACTGATGCGCAAGCGGATAGCAAGGGGACGTGGGGCGCGTTCCGAAGGGTACACGGTTAGAAAGATCTCCGCGCTGAGATCCAGCCCTTATGCCGTGTGAGGCAGCAAAGCACCGCTCTTTTTCCATGGTTGCTTTTGTACTGTGAGAGGCCCGATAAACCTTGTAAGCCAGAGACCAGCACTGGCCGCCTACTCGAACACCAAAGCCCGCATTGCTGCGGGCTTTGTCGTTGTTGCAGGATCAGATTTTGGTCAGCGCGTACGCCAGATCGGCGCGCAGGTCTTCGAGATCTTCGACCCCCACCGACAGACGCACCAGGCCATCGCCGATCCCCAGTTTGGCGCGGGTTTCAGCGGGAATGGTCGCGTGAGTCATGATCGCCGGATGCTCGATCAGGCTTTCAACGCCGCCCAGGCTCTCGGCCAGGGCAAAGATCTTCACGTTTTCCAGAAAGCGCCGTGCGCCCTCCAGATCACTGTTCAGATCCACCGAGATCATCCCGCCAAAACCATGCATCTGCCGTTTTGCCAACTCATGCTGCGGGTGCGATGGCAGGCCCGGGTAGTAGACACGTTTGACCTGCGGTTGCTGCTCCAGCCACTTGGCCAGTTCCAGCGCGTTGCTGCAGTGACGCTCCATGCGCAGCGCCAGGGTCTTGACCCCGCGCAAGGTCAGGAACGCGTCGAACGGCCCGGAAATCGCGCCGACGGCGTTCTGCAGGAAGCCGAGTTTGTCCGCCAGTTCGGCATTCTGCCCAACCACCGCGATACCACCGATCACGTCGGAGTGACCGTTCAGGTACTTGGTGGTCGAGTGCAGCACGATGTCGAAACCCAGCTCCAGCGGGCGCTGGATATAGGGGCTGGCGAAGGTGTTGTCGGCAACGCTGATGATCCCGCGTGCGCGGCAGATGCGCGCAATCGCGGCCAGATCCGAGAGGCTCAGCAGCGGGTTGGTCGGCGACTCGACAATGACCAGGCGGGTGTCATCCTGCAGCGCCGCTTCGAACGCCGCCAGGTCAGTCAGATCGACATAGCTGAAACGATGCCCGGCACTGCGCTGACGGACCTTGTCGAACAGGCGGAACGTGCCGCCGTACAGGTCATTGCCGGAGATCACGTGCGAACCGGCATCGATCAGTTCGAGCACGGTGGAAATCGTCGCCAGCCCGGAAGCGAAAGCAAAGGCGCGGGTGCCACCTTCCAGATCCGCCACGCAACGCTCCAGGGCAAAACGCGTCGGGTTGTGCGAGCGCCCGTAGTCGAAGCCCTTGTGCACGCCGGGGCTGTCTTGCAGGTACGTCGAGTTGGCGTAGATCGGCGGCATCAGCGCACCGGTGGTCGGGTCAGGCGTCTGCCCGGCATGGATCACCCGGGTCGCGAAGCCTTGGGATTTATCGTCGTGCTGACTCATGCGAGGGATCTCCGTAATTGGTTGAGCATGTCGGTGCGGGTAATCAGGCCGTGGAAGCCCGAAGCATCGGCAATGATCGCGACGAGGCCGCGACTGAGCACCGCTTCCAGCTCGGCGAGGTTGGCACCGGGCGCGAGGGTTTGCAGTTTGTCGGTCATCACGCTGGACACCGATTGACTGAAGCGCGCGGCGTCCTCGTGCACGGGCAGCAGGATGTCGGATTCGTCGATCACGCCGACCAGTTGTTTGCCTTCAACCAGCACCGGCAGCTGCGAGACATCCGCCAGGCGCATGCGCTGAAACGCGGTCAGCAGGGTGTCGTCGGGGCCGACGCTGATCACGCGGCCATCTTCGAAACGCCGGGCGATCAGGTCGCGCAGGTCGCCGTAACGTTTGCGCTGCAACAGGCCTTGATCGGTCATCCACTGGTCGTTGTAAACCTTGGACAGATAGCGCGTGCCGGTGTCGCAGACGAAGCTGACCACGCGTTTCGGCTCGGTCTGTTCGCGGCAGTAACGCAGCGCGGCGGCGAGCAGGGTGCCGGTGGACGACCCCCCGAGAATGCCTTCGGCCTTGAGCAACTGGCGGGCGTGATCGAAGCTTTCTTCATCGCTGATCGAGTAGGCGTGACGCACGCTGCTGAGGTCGGTGATCGACGGAATGAAATCTTCGCCGATGCCTTCCACCGCCCACGACCCGGGCGTTGGCATTGTGCCGTCGCGGCTGTACTGAGCCATCACCGAACCGACCGGGTCGGCGAGGACCATTTGCAGATCCGGTTGTACCCGTTTGAAGAAACGGCTCAGGCCGGTCAGGGTGCCGGCGGAACCGACGCCAACCACGATCGCATCCAGATCATGCTCGGTCTGGGCCCAGATCTCCGGCGCGGTGCTGCACTCGTGTGCCAGCGGGTTGGCGGGGTTGTTGAACTGGTCGGCGAAGAACGCGCCGGGAATGTCTTTGGCCAGGCGTGCGGCCACGTCCTGGTAATACTCGGGGTGGCCCTTGCCTACGTCGGAGCGGGTGATGTGCACCTCGGCGCCCATGGCTTTCAAGTGCAGGACTTTCTCGGTGGACATCTTGTCCGGGACTACCAGCACCACGCGGTAGCCTTTGGCCCGGCCGACCAGCGCCAGACCCAGACCGGTGTTGCCGGCGGTGGCCTCGACGATGGTGCCACCCGGTTGCAGGCGCCCGTCGCGTTCAGCGGCATCAATCATCGCCAGACCGACGCGGTCCTTGATCGAGCCGCCGGGGTTTTGTGATTCCAGTTTGAGAAACAGTGTGCAGAGGCCGGTATCGAAGCGGGTAACTTGTACCAGCGGCGTATTGCCGATCAGCCCAAGTACGGCAGGGCGTGAATCCTTTGACATTTCTTCACCTCTTGTAGTGGTGTTGATCGCGTTCCATTCGCGGGGAAAAGCTCGCGTGCAACATAGGCTTAGACATGATCCGTCGCAACCTTTAACCCGCCGCTGCGCCAGCCATTTCGATCTAACCATAGAACAGAATCGCAGCCTGCAAGCGCCCGGTTTCAGAGGGTTTACATCAAGGCGCCATCGAGTATTGAAAGGGCGTCGTGAGCTTCGCCTGCAGCTTGATCTGCGGATGAATATCCTGCAGGGCAAACCGTGTTTTCAGCGGAAAAACAGCTCACATCTGATCATGAGAGAAACTCGTGATCATCAAGATTAAAATGAGTTTGTCTCACTAGAGGCTGATCCTGACAATGGCCGCCATCAACAAGACATTGGAGTTGTTTGTCATGGCACTGGCCCATTCCCTCGGATTTCCGCGCATTGGTCGCGACCGCGAACTGAAAAAAGCGCAAGAGGCGTTCTGGAAAGGAGAACTGAACGAGGCCGGCCTGCGTGAAGTGGGTCGTGAATTACGCAAGGCCCACTGGGACTTGCAGAAGAACGCCGGCATCGAGCTGCTGCCGGTGGGCGATTTCGCCTGGTACGACCAGGTCCTGACCCACTCGCTGATGTTCGGCGTGATTCCCGAGCGTTTCCGTCCACATGACGGCAAAGCCAGCCTGCAGACCCTGTTCAGCATGGCCCGTGGCGTCAGCGACAGTTGCTGTGGCGGTGCGCATGCGCAGGAAATGACCAAGTGGTTCGACACCAACTACCACTACCTGGTCCCGGAATTCAGCGTTGATCAGCAGTTCCAGCTCGGCTGGGAACAGTTGTTCGAAGAAGTCGAAGAAGCCCGCGCACTGGGGCATAACGTCAAACCGGTGATCATCGGCCCCCTGACTTATCTGTGGCTGGGCAAGGCCAAAGGTGCCGAGTTCGACAAGCTGGAATTGCTTGATCGCCTGCTGCCGCTGTACGGGCAGATCTTCGCCCGGCTGGCCGCACTCGGTGTGGAATGGGTGCAGATCGACGAGCCGATTCTGGTGCTCGACTTGCCGCAGGAGTGGAAGAATGCTTTCGAGCGTGCCTACAACCAGATCAAGCGTGATCCGCTGAAGAAACTGCTCGCCACTTACTTCGGTGGTCTGGAAGAAAACCTCGGGCTGGCCGCCAATCTGCCAGTCGATGGTCTGCACATCGATCTGGTGCGCGCAGCGGAACAGTACCCGACCATCCTTGATCGCCTGCCGGCCTACAAAGTGCTGTCGCTGGGTGTGGTCAACGGCCGCAATGTCTGGCGCTGCGATCTGGAAAACGCGCTGGCGACTTTGCAGCACGCGCATGAACGTCTGGGGGATCGGCTGTGGGTCGCGCCATCGTGCTCGCTGCTGCACAGCCCGGTGGATCTGAACCGCGAAGACCAACTCGATGCCGAGCTGAAAAGCTGGTTGGCGTTTGCCGTGCAGAAGTGCGAGGAAGTCGCCGTGCTGGCGCAGGCGGTCAACGAGCCGGAAGCGCCGAACGTGCTCCGCGCCTTGACCCAAAGTCGCTCGGTACAGACCAGCCGCGCCGCCTCGCCACGTATTCACAAACCGGCAGTGCAGGCCCGTGTGGCGGCCATTACCGCGCAGGACAGCCAGCGCCAATCGCCGTTTACCCAGCGCATCGCCAAGCAGCGCGCCGGCCTCGATCTGCCGCTGTTCCCGACCACCACTATCGGCTCGTTCCCGCAGACCGCGTCGATCCGTCTGGCGCGTCAGTCATTCAAGCAGGGCAAGTTGAGCGAAGCTGAATACACCGAAGCCATGTACAGCGAAATCCGCCATGCGGTGGAGATCCAGGAGCAACTGGGCCTCGACGTGCTGGTGCACGGTGAAGCCGAGCGCAACGACATGGTCGAGTACTTCGCCGAGCAACTCGATGGCTACGTGTTCACCCGTTTCGGCTGGGTGCAGAGCTACGGTTCGCGTTGTGTGAAACCGGCGGTGATCTTCGGTGATCTGAGTCGTCCGCAAGCCATGACCGTGGACTGGATCCGCTACGCGCAAGGCCTGACCGACAAGGTCATGAAAGGCATGCTGACCGGCCCGGTGACTATGCTGATGTGGTCGTTCCCGCGCGAAGACGTGTCCCGTGAGGTGCAGGCGCGGCAACTGGCGCTGGCGCTCCGTGACGAAGTGGTGGACCTGGAAGCCGCCGGGATCAGGATCGTTCAGATCGACGAAGCCGCATTCCGCGAAGGTCTGCCGCTGCGCCGCGCGCAGTGGCAGCACTATCTGGACTGGGCCACCGAAGTTTTCCGTTTGTGCGCATCGGGTGTGCGTGACGAAACGCAGATCCACACGCATATGTGCTACAGCGAGTTCAACGATGTGATCGAAGCCATCGCGGCGATGGATGCCGACGTGATCACCATCGAAACCTCGCGCTCGGACATGGAGTTGCTCGACGCTTTCGAAGCCTTTGCCTACCCGAACGAGATCGGTCCGGGCGTCTACGACATCCACTCGCCGCGAGTGCCAGATGCCTCGGAAATGGCCAACTTGCTGCGCAAGGCGGCGCAGCGAATTCCGGCCGAGCGGTTGTGGGTCAACCCGGACTGTGGTCTGAAAACCCGTGGCTGGCCGGAGACTGAAGCGGCGTTGGTACACATGGTCACCGCCGCCCGCCAGTTGCGCAAAGAACTGGCCTGAGAAGACAACCCAAAAACCCTGTGGGAGCGGGCTTGCTCGCGAAAGCGGAGTGTCAGTTAAATAATTTTCGACTGACACTCCGCCTTCGCGAGCAAGCCCGCTCCCACATTGGAGTGTGTAGGGTGTCAGTGACGGCTCATCAAACCGTGCAGTACACCGAGGCGCAGCCCCGGTTCCGACGGCGCCATCTGCGAAATCCCGAATGCCTTGAACGCCGCCAGCATCAATACCAAACCGCCGGGCAAAATGCTCTGGCGATGCGGCTGCAAGCCTGCCAGCTTCAATTGCTGAACGTTCTTCACCTTCAGCAGCAACAGCGACAAACGCAACAGTCCGCCATAGGTAATGCCGTCCTGGCCGAAGTCATTGAGCCGATTGGCCTTGAGCACTTTCGCCAGCATCCGCGCCGTGCCCGACGAGCCAATAGTCTGCTGCCAGCCCTGCGCGCGATAGCGGCGGGCGACTTTTTCGAATTGCAGGATCGCCACGCGTTCGGCTTCTTGCAGTGCGCCGGGAGCAATGCGCCCGTCAGGGAAATAGCGTGCGCCCAGGCTGCCGCTGCCGATGGCGATGCTTTCGGTGAGCAGCGGTTGCGACCCCTGGCCGAGAATCAGCTCGGTGGAACCACCACCGATGTCGACCACCAGCCGCATGTCCTCCGCCCCCGGCAGGGTATGAGCGACGCCGGCATACACCAGTTGCGCCTCTTCATGGCCGGAGATGACGTCGATGCGAAAACCCAGATGGCGTTCGGCACTGTGCAGAAACAACTGCGCATTGTCGGCCTCGCGCACCGCGCTGGTCGCCACGGCCCGCACCTTGCCGGCCTCGAAGCCGCGCAGTTTCTTGCCGAACCGCGCCAGCGCCTGCCAGCCACGATCCAGCGCCATTTCGTCCAGTGCACCGCCGTCGAAGCCTTCGGCCAGCCGCACCGGTTCACGCAGGGTTTTGACTTCCTGAATCATGAAGCCTTTTCGACTGCGAACCGACTGGCCGATCATCAGGCGAAACGCATTCGAGCCCAGGTCGATGGCGGCAAACAGCGATGCGTCTTCTTTCATGGGAATCCCTGCGAAACATCCGTCGAATGCTCAAGACGGTTTGCGAGGATTCTGCGATGCGCTTGATGACATCCTGATGACGGGGCAGGGGCGGTTCAGTGAATTGTTGGCTGTCATGACACTGTCATTATCCGGCGACTATCCTGACCCCAACACATCGCGTGTTCTTAAAGTTTTTGCTGCCTCTTTGGGCAGCTTTTTTTTGCCCGCGATTTGGCAAGCCGTGCGCAAGGTTTGCAATCGTGAGCGTCCCTTGGCTAATATACGATCCATATACACTTCGTATCGGATTTGGATATGGGCATCGTAAAGATTTCAGAAGACATGCACGAGAACCTGCGCATCTCCAGCACCGCGCTCAGCCGCTCGATCAACGCGCAGGCCGAGCACTGGATGCGCATCGGCATGCTCGCCGAGCTGCACCCCAACCTCGACCACAGCGCCATTTGCCGCTTGCTGATCCGCGCCGAACAGAACGGCGGGCTGGATCTGCATCAACTGACTCAGGAAGCCGTCAGCGCATGAGAAATCAGATCAAGATCAATACCCCCGAGGAAATCGCGAAGTCGCGCGCGGCGGGCAAACTCGCCGCCGAAGTACTGGCGATGCTGGTGCCGCATGTGAAGGCCGGGGTGACGACAGATGAGCTGGATCGGTTGTGCAACGACTACATCGTCAACGTGCAGAAAGCGATTCCGGCCAACGTCGGTTATCACGGTTTCCCGAAAACCGTCTGCGCCTCGGTCAACGACGTGGTGTGCCACGGCATCCCGTCGGGCACGCCGCTGAAGGATGGCGACATCGTCAACCTCGACATCGCGGTGATCAAGGATGGCTGGTTCGGCGACACCAGCCGCATGTACGTGGTCGGCGAGGCGACGCCTGAAGCACAACACCTGATCAAGACCACCTACGACGCGATGTGTGCGGGCATCCGCATGGTGCGTCCGGGCGCGACGCTGGGTGACATCGGCCATGCGATCCAGAGCCTGGCGGAGAAAGAAGGTTTCAGTGTGGTGCGTGAATACTGCGGGCATGGCATTGGCAAGGTGTATCACGATGAACCGCAGATCCTGCATTACGGTTTTCCCAATCAGGGCATGAAGCTCAAGGCGGGGATGATCTTCACCGTCGAGCCGATGCTCAATGCCGGCAAGCGCCATGTGAAGAACATGCCGGACGGCTGGACGGTGCTGACCAAGGATGGCTCGCTGTCGGCGCAGTGGGAGCATATGGTCGCGGTGACCGAAACCGGCTTCGAAATTCTCACGGCGTGGCCGGACGCAGTGGAAGGTTTCACCCCGATCGCCTGAACACCACCAGACCCCTGTGGGAGCGGGCTTGCTCGCGAATGCGGTGTGTCAATCAACATAAACAGTGACTGACACGTCGCCTTCGCGAGCAAGCCCGCTCCCACAGGGGGATTTGCGGTGCTGCCGAGATCCTCAGTGAGAACCGGCCGCTTTGTTGAGGTCGCTTTCAGCCCATTCGGTGTAGACGCAGGCGTCCGCCGTCGCCCAGCGCACTCGCACCGAATCGCCAGCCTTGAGCGGCATGCCCGCCGCCGACAGCGCTTTCACCGTCATTGAAGTACCGCCCGAAGTGACCACGCTGCACGTCTGGCTTTCGCCGAGAAACAGCACCTCCACGACCTTGGCCGACACTTCATTCCAACCAGCGGCCAACGGCCCATCGCTCGCCTGCTGCACGCTCAGCGCCACAGCTTTTTCCGGCCGCACCATCAGCAGCACATCCTGCTCGGTGTGCAAGCCAGCAGTCAGGCGAATCGACAACGACTGCCCCTCGAAACTCGCCGCCGCGTTGCCTTGGGCCTTGAGCTTGAGGAAGTTCGAGTTGCCGAGGAACGACGCGACAAACGCATTCGGCGGATTCTGATAAAGGTCATAACCGCTGCCCAAACCAACAATCTTGCCGTGACTGAAAATCGCGATGCGCTGCGACAGGCGCATGGCTTCTTCCTGATCGTGGGTCACGTAGACGATGGTGATGCCCAGGCGTCGATGCAGCTGGCGCAGTTCATCCTGCAAGTCTTCACGCAGTTTTTTATCCAGCGCACCGAGCGGTTCGTCCATCAGCAGAATGCGTGGCTCGTAGACCAGCGCCCGGGCGATGGCGACGCGTTGCTGTTGCCCGCCAGAGAGTTGCGAAGGGCGGCGATGGGCGAATTGTTCGAGCTGCACCAGTTTCAACATCGCATCGACACGCTTGTCACGTTCGGCGGCGGCGAGTTTGCGGATCGCCAGCGGAAAGGCGATGTTGTCGCGCACCGACAGATGCGGGAACAGCGAATAGCGCTGGAACACCATGCCAATGTCGCGCTTGTGCGGCGGCACGTTGACCAGCGACTGACCGTTGACCAGGATCTCGCCGCAGCTCGGGGTTTCGAACCCGGCGAGCATCGACAGCGTGGTGCTTTTGCCCGAGCCGCTGGAGCCGAGGAAGGTCAGGAACTCGCCGTCCTTGATGTCCAGCGAGATGTTGTCGACGGCGGCAAAGTCACCGTAGTGCTTGTTCAGATTGCGCAGGCTGACCAGGGGTTTGTCGTTCTGCTGGGATGCGTCTTTGATCACGGCACTCATGTCGTACTCCTGGGCGCTCAGGCGCTGATTTCGTTGCGCCGGCGCAGCGCGGCGGCGATCACCATGACCAATACCGACAGGCCGATCAGCAGCGTCGAAGCGACGGCGATCACCGGGGTCAGGTCCTGGCGCAAAGTGGTCCACATTTTCACGGGAAGGGTTTGCAGGGTCGGGCTGGCCATCATCACGCTGAGCACCACTTCGTCCCACGAAACCAGAAAGGCGAAGAGGGCGCCGGCAACCATACCCGGACGGATCGCCGGGAACGTCACCTTGAACACCGCTTGCAGGCGTGAGGCGCCGCAGATCACCGCCGCGTCTTCAATCGACTGATCGAACAGCTTCAGCGAGTTGATGATCGAGATGATGGTGAACGGCAGCGCGACGATCACATGGCTGACCACAAACGCAAACATGGTCCCGGTGTAACCGAGCTTGAGAAACAGCGCGTACACCGCCACGGCGATGATCACCAGCGGCACGATCATCGGCAGGGTGAACAGGCCGTAGAGCATTTCCCGACCGGGGAAGCGCCCGCGCACCAGAGCAAACGCGGTTGGCAGACCGAGGGCCACGGCGCAAATCGTGGTCAGCACGGCAACCTTGAGGCTGGCCGCCGCAGCGTTCATCCAGTCGGCGTTGGAGAAGAACTGGCCGTACCATTTCAGCGTCCAGCCCGGCGGTGGGAACACCAGCCACTGCGACGAGCCGAACGACAGCAGGACGATGAACACGATCGGCAACAGCAGGAACAAACCGATCAGTCCGGTGGTTGCATACAAGCCGAAACGCATCCGCCGGCTCATGGCATTGGGAGTCAGGAGCATCTCGGCTTACCTCGCGTTGCTGGCGCCAACCGGGGATTCCGGCTGAAGCTTCAGGTAGAAGTAGAACAGCACCAGGGTGATCGCGATCAGCAACGCGGCGCCGGCACTGGCCAGGCCCCAGTTGAGGAACGATTGCACCTGCTGAATGATGAACTCCGGCAGCATCATGTTCTGCGCCCCACCCAGCAGCGCCGGGGTGACGTAGTACCCGAGCGACATCACGAACACCATCAAACCACCGGAGGCCAGACCCGGCCGGCACAGCGGCAGGAACACCCGGAAGAAGTTGGTCCACGGGCTGGCGCCGCAGATCGAGCCGGCCTGCAGGATCATCGGGTCGATGGCCTGCATGGTCGCCTGCAACGGCAGCACGATGAACGGGATCATGATGTAGCTCATGCCGATCACCACGCCGGTCAGGTTGTGCACCATTTCCAGCGGCTGATCGATGATGCCCAGCGCCATCAGCGCCTTGTTGATCACCCCCGAAGCTTGCAGCAGCACCAGCCACGAATAGGTGCGGGCGAGCAGGCTGGTCCACATCGATAGCAGCACGATATTGAGGATCCAGCGGCCCCAGCCGCGCGGCACCAACGTGATCGCCCAAGCCAGCGGAAAGCCCAGCAACAGGCTGAAAATCGTCACCAGCCCGGCCACCGAGAAGGTGTTGAGCAGCACCCGCGCATACGCCGAGTTGGCGAACAGTTGTTCATAGTTGCCAAGGCCCGGGGTCGGTTCGAGCACGCCGCGCAACAGCAGGCCAATCAACGGCGCGAGAAAGAACAGGCCGAGGAACAGCAGTGCCGGGACCAGGTTGCCGGCACCTTTCCAGCGTTGTCTGAAGGTGTGGGTCGAGCCGGTAGCGCCGGTGGCGCTCCCGGTCACCGTTGCAGGACGAGGCGCAGCAGCCGCCATTTTCATTTGACCAGCCATTCGTTCCACCGTGTCGCGATGGCTTGACCGTTCTTGGCCCAGTACGCGAAATCAAGAGTGATCTGATCCTTGGCGTAAGCCGTCGGCAGGTTCGGGGCCAGCACCGAGTCCAGGCGCGCCACGCTGTCGACGTTGACCGGGGCGTAGGCGGTCAGGTTGGAGAAGTCGGCCTGGCCTTTGGCACTGCTGGCGTTGGCCAGAAACTTCATCGCCGCGTCCTTGTTTTTCGAACCCTTTGGAATCACCAGAATGTCGGCCATGACCAGGTTCTGTTTCCAGCTCACACCGACGGGTGCGCCATCTTCTTGCAGGGCATGAATCCGGCCGTTCCAGAACTGGCCCATGCTCGCTTCACCGGAGGCCAGCAGTTGTTGCGACTGCGCGCCGCCGCCCCACCAGACGATGTCTTTCTTGATGGTGTCGAGTTTCTTGAAGGCGCGATCCAGATCCAGCGGGTAGAGCTTGTCAGGCGCTACGCCGTCGGCCAGCAGCGCCAGTTCGAGCACGCCGGGGCTGGGCCATTTGTACAGGGCGCGTTTGCCGGGGTAGGTCTTGGTGTCGAACAGGGCGCTCCAGTCTTGCGGCTTGTTGGCGCCGAGCTTGCCCTCGTTGTAGCCGAGAACGAAGGAGAAGAAGAACGAGCCGACGCCGTGATCGCTGACGAAGCGCGGGTCGATCTTGTCGCGCTGGATGACTTTGAAATCGAGGGGTTCGAGCAGGCCCTCGGAAGCGGCGCGCAGGGCAAAGTCGGCTTCGACATCGACCACGTCCCATTGCACGTTGCCGCTCTCGACCATGGCCTTGAGTTTGCCGTAGTCGGTCGGGCCGTCCTGCACCACGGTGATGCCGCTGGCCTTGCTGAACGGATCGGCCCAGGCCTGTTTCTGCGCATCCTGGGTGCTACCGCCCCAGCTGACGAAGTTCACGCTTTCGGCGGCCATTGCAGCCTGGCCGGTCACGCTCAGCAGTCCCGCAAAAAGGATTGCGGTTGCAGCTTTGTTCAACACCATTTTTACGCCCTCATTGTTGTGTTTTTGAGCGGGCTTGCGTTGTTGCCCGCCTGTCGGGAGCAGTAGCCGGACGGTTTTTCAGGTCGCTCGGTCTATGGAATATCATATTATGGTATTCCAAACTTTGTGCAAGCACTTTGCCTTACCGGTTATCTGGCGCCACTCCTTTTTTGTAGTTCGAGGAAATCGGCCTGAAACGCAAAACCCATTGTGGGAGCGGGCTTGCTCGCGAATGCGTTGGGTCATTCAACATTGATGTCGACTGATACGCCGCCTTCGGGAGCAAGCCCCCTCCCACAGTGGAACGTGGTTTTACCCGGGGTTATTCGCTGAAGGGGATGCTCTCGACCACTTCCAGGTCATACCCGGTCAACCCTGCATACTTCAGCGGCGGACCCAAGTGGCGCAGCTTGCCCACCCCCAGGTTCTGCAGAATCTGCGCCCCGGTACCCACCTCCGAATAAATCCGTGATTGCGAGCGGCTGAACTGCCGCGGCGGCTGGGTCAGTTGCGGCACGCGCTCGAGCAGCGCCTGCGACGATTCATGATTGGCCAACACCACCACAACCCCATGACCTTCCGCCGCGACCCGTTGCAACGCCGCCCACAGCGTCCAGTTGCTTGGCCCGCTGTACTCGGCGCCGACCAGATCACGCAGCGGATCAATCACATGCACACGCACCAGCGTCGGCTCTTCGCGACGCAGATCGCCCATCACCATCGCCATGTGCACGCCACCCTCGATGCGGTCTTCAAAGGTGATCAGACGAAAAGTGCCGTGCACCGTCGGCAACTCACGCTCGCCAATGCGTTCGATGGTGTGCTCGGTGCTCAGGCGATAGTGGATCAGGTCGGCGATGGTGCCGATTCTGATCCCGTGCTTGCGCGCGAACACTTCCAGATCCGGGCGGCGGGCCATGGTGCCGTCGTCGTTCATCACCTCGACGATCACCGAGGCTGGGGTGAAACCGGCGAGGCGGGCGAGGTCGCAGCCGGCTTCGGTGTGGCCGGCGCGGGTCAGCACGCCGCCTTCCTTGGCGCGCAGCGGGAAGATGTGCCCAGGCTGCACCAAGTCTTCGGCGCGGGCGTCTTTGGCCACAGCGGCCGCGACCGTGCGGGCGCGGTCAGCTGCAGAAATGCCAGTGGTGACCCCGACCGCCGCTTCAATCGACACGGTAAACGCGGTACTGAACACGCTGCCGTTGCTCGGCACCATTTGCTCAAGGCCCAGGCGCTGGCAGTGCTCGTCAGTCAGTGTCAGGCAAATCAGCCCGCGCGCCTCACGCGCCATGAAGCTGATCGCCTCGGGTGTGCAGCAGTCGGCGGCCAGCAGCAGGTCGCCCTCGTTTTCTCGGTCTTCGTCATCGACCAGCAGGACCATTTTGCCGAGGCGATAATCTTCGAGGATTTCTTCGATGCTGTTGAAGGCCATGCTGGACTCTCAGGGTTGGTTGCAAATAATATTGGTATACCATAATACAAATTCAACAAAGAGGTCACTATGAAGGCGTACTGGATTGCCCACGTGGATGTCGACGATGCCGAGCACTACAGCCAATACACCCAGCGCGCACCGGCAGCCTTCGCCGCGTTCGGCGCGAAATTTCTGGCCCGGGGCGGACGCAGCGAAGCGCTCGAGGGCAGAGCTACTCCTCAGCGTAGCGTGGTGATCGAGTTCGAGAGCTATGAGAAGGCCGTGGGGTGCTACCACTCGGCGACGTATCAGGAGGCGAAACGTTATCGCGAGGAATGGGCGAGGGCGGAGATCGTCATCGTAGAAGGCATCGCTCCACTTTAAGCAACACCGCTAAACACTGTGGGAGCGAGCCTGCTCGCGAAAGCGGTCGTTCATTCAACATTTCTATCGACTGACACACCGCCTTCGCGAGCAAGCCCGCTCCCACAGGGGGGGCGGTGATTTTTAGCGGATAAAGTGGATCTTCCCGCTGTCATCATTGCCCATGTAGATCCCATACACCCCGGCCTGACGCTCCTCGATGTAACGCTCGAGAATTTGCCGGATCGCCGGGTAATAGATCTGCTCCCACGGGATGTCTTCGGGGGCGAAGAACTTGTAGTCCATGGTCTCAGGGCCGAACTGCCCGGTGATCTCCAGCGCGATCGCGCGGAAGATGATGTACACCTCGCTGATCTTCGGCACGCTGAAGATCGAATACGGCGAGACGATTTCCGCGCGCACGCCGCTTTCTTCCCAGACTTCGCGCAGCGCCGCCTGCTCGGTGGTCTCGCCGCTTTCCATGAAGCCGGCCGGCAGCGTCCAGGTGCCCGGGCGCGGGGGGATCGCCCGTTGGCACAAGAGGTATTTGCCGTCCTGCTCGATGATGCAGCCGGCGATGATTTTCGGATTGACGTAGTGGATGTAGCCGCAACCGCGGCACATCAGGCGCTCGTGCGTATCGCCCGGCGGTACCTGCTGACCGAGGTCAGGGCCACCGCATTTCGGGCAAAAGCTCGGGCTGAACATGTCAGTGACCTATACGCGGTTCTTTCAGCGCGATCGGCAGGGTGATGTTCGGCGTGGCGCCGGTCTCTTCCTGCTTGCGCTTGAGGTAGTCGAGGGCCACGGCGGCGGCCGCGCGTACGTGATCGACGCAGGCCTGATGCGCCGCCAGTGGATCGCCGCTCTTGATCGCCTCGACCATTTTCTCCATCTCGTGGTTACTGGCGCCGCGCCGGTTTTCCTGGGACACCGAGGTCGCCCGCAAGTAGCTGATGCGTGCCTGCAACTGGCGGAGCTGCGTGGCCGCGACATGGTTGCCCGAGCCTTCGAGCAGCACGTCGTAGAAGCCCTGCACCGAGTCGATCACCTGTTGCAGCTCGCCGTCCTTGAGCGCCTTGCGGTTCTCGTCGAGGGCTTTTTCCAGGGCCTTGATGTCCTTGGCCTTGGCACGCAGGGTGAACAGCTGGACGATCAGACCTTCGAGCACGCAGCGCAGCTCGTAGATGTCGACTGCATCGGCGAGAGTAATGATCGCCACCCGTGGGCCTTTGGCATCGGCGAACTCGACCAGCCCCTCGGACTCCAGGTGACGCAAGGCTTCGCGCACCGATGTGCGGCTGACACCGAGGCGATCGCACAGATCGCGTTCGACCAGACGATCACCGGGCATGAGCTGGAAATTCATGATCGCGCTACGCAGTTTATCCAGCACGATTTCGCGCAGGGTAACGGGGTTGCGATTGACCTTGAAGCTGTCGTCGAGTGGCTGGCGTTTCATGGGGTCCGCTCTTTAAGTTGGCTGTCCATGCCAGACGGGCATCTAAACAGCCGAGGGGTTAACTGGAGGCCTCGGCGTCGGCTTCGGCGAAGGCTTCACGGGCGAGCCGGAAACTGTCCACGGCTGCCGGGACGCCGCAATAAATACCGACCTGAAGCAGAATTTCGCGTATTTGCTCACGACTCAGGCCGTTACGCAAGGCGCCGCGCACATGCAGCTTGAGTTCGTGCGGGCGGTTGAGCGCCGAGATCATCGCCAGGTTGATCATGCTGCGCTCCTTGAGCGACAAACCCTCGCGCCCCCAGACATGGCCCCAGCAGTATTCGGTGACCATTTCCTGCAGCGGGCGGGTGAAGTCGTCGGCGTTCTCAATCGAGCGCTGCACATAGGCTTCGCCCAGCACCTGGGTGCGGATCTTCAGGCCTTTTTCGTACTTTTCGTTACTCATCATTCCTCCTGTCACCCTGTTTCCCCTGTGGGAGCGGGTGTGTTAATCAGGCCAGGGTTGGCAACGGCCCGAGCTTGCCCTTGTGATAAATCATCGGTGTCACCGGTTGCTCGGGCAGGATCAGGTTCTTCACCGCGCCGACAATGATCGCGTGATCACCACCGTCGTATTCACGCCACAACTCGCACTCGATGATCGCCGTGGCCTTGGCGAGGATCGGGTTACCGAGTTCGCTCAAATGCCACTCGATGTGCTTGGCCTTGTCCTTGCCTTTACCGGCGAAGGCGTAGGCCTCGGCGGTCTGGTCGGCGGACAGCAAATGGATCGCGAACTTCTTGCTGTCGCGCAGCACCGGGTAGGTGTCGGAAGCGTAGTTGGGGCAGAACAGCACCAGCGCCGGATCAATCGACAGCGCACTGAAGGCGCTGGCGGTGATGCCGACGATGGCGCCCTCCGGGTCGAGGGTGGTGACCACCGTGACCCCGGAAGGAAACGAGCTCATGACGTCTTTGTAAATGCCGGGTTCGATCATGTCGCAGGACTCCTAGCGCATCACAAACGGATCAGGCATCGGCGCCTGAGAGAGATTGATCCACACCGTTTTCAGTTCGGTGTAGGCCAGCACCGAATCGATGCCGCTTTCGCGTCCATAGCCACTGTTCTTGAAGCCGCCGATCGGCGCCATCGCCGACACCGCACGGTAGGTATTTACCCAGATGATTCCCGAACGCACATCCCGCGCCAGACGATGGGCGCGGCCCAGGTCGCGAGTCCAGATGCCGGCGGCGAGGCCGAATTGCGAGTCGTTGGCGATTGCCAGCGCCTCGGCTTCGTCTTTGAAGCGAATCACCGATGCCACCGGGCCGAAGACTTCTTCCTGCATGATCTTCATCGAGTTGCGGTCGCACTCGAACAGCGTCGGCTCGTAGAACCAGCCGTCACCCAGATCGGTGGGGCGCTTGCCGCCGGTGCGCAACCGCGCGCCTTCAGCAAGGGCGTCAGCCACCAGATCTTCGACCACCGCCAGTTGCTGCGCGGTGGCCATCGGGCCCATTTCGCTGTGGTCTTCCTGCGGGTTGCCGATGCGGATGCGCTGGGCGCGATCGACCAGGCGGTTGACGAACTCGTCGTAGATTTCGTCCTGCACCAACAAACGTGAGCCGGACACGCAGCTCTGGCCCGAGGCCGCATAGATCCCGGCAATCGCGCCGTTGATCGCGCTGTCCAGATCGGCGTCGGCGAAGATGATGTTCGGCGATTTGCCGCCGAGTTCCAGCGACAGCTTGGCGAAGTTCTCGGCGCTGCTGCGCACCACATGCCGGGCCGTGGCCGCGCCGCCGGTGAAGGCGATCTTGCGGATCAGCGGATGGCGGGTGAGGGCGGCGCCGGTGCTCGGCCCGTAACCGGTGACAACGTTGACCACACCCGGCGGAATCCCGGCTTCGAGGGCCAGACGTGCCAGCTCAAGGATGGTCGCCGAGGCGTGCTCGGACGGTTTGATCACGATGGTGTTGCCGGCGGCGAGGGCCGGGGCCAGTTTGATCGCGGTCAGGTACAGCGGGCTGTTCCACGGAATGATCGCGGCAACCACACCCATCGCTTCGTGCACGGTGTAGGCAAACAGGTCGGGCTTGTCCAGCGGCAGGGTGCCGCCTTCGAGCTTGTCGGCGAGGCCTGCGGTGTAGTGGAAGAACTCCGGCAGATAGCCGACCTGACCACGGGTTTCGCGGATCAGCTTGCCGTTGTCGCGACTTTCCAGCTGCGCCAGTTGTTCCTTGTTTTCTGCGATCAGGTCACCGAGACGCCGCAGCAGTTTGCCGCGTGCGGTGGCGGTCAGGCCGCGCCAGGCCGGGCTGTCGAAGGCAGTCTGCGCCGCTTGCACGGCGCGTTCGACGTCGGCTTCATCGGCATCGGGCAGTTCGGCCCAGGCTTGCGCGCTGGCCGGGTTGAGGCTTTCGAAGGTCTTGCCGGAGAGGGCATCGACCCATTCTCCGCCGATGCACATCTGGAAGCGTGCGAGTGTCATGCAACGATCCCCTTTATAGGGTTTTGTCGGGAGTGTGCGTATTCGAGGAATTCCAGCAGCGTCTGATTGACCAGCCGCGGCGACTCTACCGGCATCATATGCCGTTGCTCGGGCAGCACCGCAACCTTCGCGCCGGGGATGCGCCGTGCCAGTTGCTCGGCCATTTCCGGGGTCGAACCGGGGTCGAGTTCGCCAGTGGCGATCAGCGTCGGCGCCTGAATGCTGCCCAAGTCGTCGGCGCGGTACATGTCCTGAGTGGCGAACAGTTCGTAAGTGGTCAGGTAACCCTGCGGGTCATTGCCGGCCAGGGTCTGACGAATGGCCGCGATCTGCGCCGGGTTGGCCGCCTGATATTCGCGGCTGAACCAGCGTGACAGCGCCGCTTCGGCGTTGGCATCCGGGCCGTGCTCGGCCGCCTGCGCAGTGCGCGCGATGACGCCGGCACGCTGCTCTTCGCTGCGGTTGAACACGCTGTTCAGTACCACCAGGCTTTGCAGGCGCTCGGGGTAGTGCAGGGCAAACGCCCGCGCCACCAGACCGCCCATGGAGAAACCGATCACCGCTGCCTGAGGCAGATTCAGGTGATCGAGCAGCTCCAGCAACTGATCGGCGTAACCGAGCAGGCCGGTGCCGCTGGCCGGGCGCGGGCTGGCGCCGTGGCCGAGCATGTCGTAGGCGATCACCTGGTACTGGGCAGACAGGCCAACGATCTGGCCGCCCCACATTTCTTTGTTCAGGCCCACGCCGTGGATCAAGACCACGGGCTGGCCTTGGCCGGTCGCCAGGTAACTGGTGCCAGCCGGGGTGAGTTCAGCGGTGAGCCGAATCATGGAGCGCTCCTGCAATGCCTTTTTATTGTGATTACTGGGCTTTTTCGGCGGCCAGTTCTTCCAGATCGATGTAGCGGTTGCCGATGCGCGGGTGCAGGCGGCCACCGTCGGCGCAACCGAGCACCACGACGATTTCGTCGGCACGCGGCGCGTCTTCGATCTGCATTTCCAGGGTGATGTAGTGCGAACGCAGGCCTTCGTCATCCTTGTGCATCATCGGGATCTGAATCGAAGTGCCCGGGCCGCCGCGCTTGTTGGTGAAGCTCAGGTAGCTCTTGGCCTTGACCGCCTCGCGGTAGTGATTGCCGAAGCGCAGGGTGTGGATCACCGCGGAGGCGTGTTCGATCTCGCCGTCGGCGCCGACCACTGCCGCTTTGCCGTACGCCTCGATCTTTTCGGCGCCGCCGATGATGCCCACCAGACGCTCGACCATCATTGCGCCGAGGTCGGAGCAGTTGGCGCGGATTTGCGGTTTGAGATCCTCGACGAAGCCGTTGCCGACCCACGGGTTCTTCATCACCACGGCCAGCCCGACCATGATCACTGGCTTGTCAGTGACCTTGCCGCCTTCGATGAAGGTTTCTTCGACATAGCTGACGATCTTGCGAATTTCGAAACTCATGAGCTGCTCCGTAGGGGGATTGAGAGTGTCTGTGCGTCTGATGGTATACCATAATACCGATCGTGCAAGTCCCCCCACGCAAGATTTGCCGGATCCATCCGGCGAATGGCGGTGTATTCATCTGCCACCACAATTCCCCCAAACACCACTAACCCTTGTGGGAGCGAGCCTGCTCGCGAATGCGGTGGGTCAGCCGATGAAGATGGCGACTGCAAGGGCATCTTCGCGAGCAGGCTCGCTCCCACAGGGAAATTCATTCGTTACAGGGGCCGCTTTCGGTTAACAAAAGATAACGTGGCGCCGATTGTCAGACGTTTCCAAAGCCCGATAGGATGAGCCAGCTTCCCAAGGCGCTCTGGACTGCGGGTTTCACGGCTATGCTTGTGACCTGTCAGTTACCACGAGCACCCTTGCGGCGCCCTAAGGCCCAATGGCCTAACAATAATAAATAGGGGAAGGTCTATGAGTCGTTGCCGCCCGCCGGCGTTTCGCAACACCGCGTTGCTGGCCACAGCCCTCACACTGCTGGGCTGTGCTGCCTTGTCGGCACCCGTGCTGGCCGCCGAAGCGCCCGCCGACGGGGTGTATTCCACCGAATCGGCCAAAGCCGCCAAAAGCCTGATACTCGATGTAGTCCACGCCGGCACCCGGTTGGTGGCGGTGGGTGATCGCGGGCACATTCTCTATTCCGATGACCAGGGCAAGACCTGGACCCAGGCCAAGGTGCCGACCCGGCAACTGCTGACGGCGGTGTATTTCGTCGACGACAAGCACGGCTGGGCGGTCGGTCACGACGCGCAGATTCTCGCCAGCGAAGACGGCGGCCTGACCTGGAGCAAACAGTTCGAAGACCTCAAGCGCGAAGCACCGCTGCTCGACGTCTGGTTCCAGGACGTTAATCACGGTGTTGCGGTCGGTGCTTACGGTGCGCTGCTGGAA
Source organism: Pseudomonas sp. LAMO17WK12:I5 (assembly GCF_900215165.1). Taxonomy (NCBI): domain Bacteria; kingdom Pseudomonadati; phylum Pseudomonadota; class Gammaproteobacteria; order Pseudomonadales; family Pseudomonadaceae; genus Pseudomonas; species Pseudomonas sp. LAMO17WK12:I5. Next base: position 46,848 of record NZ_OBDS01000005.1, read on the forward strand.
ACCACCGACGGCGGCAAGAACTGGCAAGACGTCAGCGACCGCCTCGACAATCAGGATCAGTTCCACCTCAACGCCATCGCCGCCGTCAAGGACGCCGGGCTGTTCATCGTCGGCGAGCAGGGCAGCATGTTCCGCTCCCCGGACTGGGGCCAGACCTGGGAGAAAATCCAGGGCCCGTATCAAGGCTCGCTGTTCGGCGTGATCGGCACCGCGCAGGCGCAGACTCTGTTGGCCTACGGCCTGCGCGGCAACCTCTACCGCTCCAGCGATTTCGGCAGCACCTGGCAGCAGGTCGAACTCAAGGCCGCGCGCGGTGCGCTGGAGTTCGGTCTGTCCGGCGCCACGCTGCTCGCCGACGGCTCGATTGTGATCGTCGGCAACGGCGGCTCGGTGATCAGCAGCAGCGACAACGGCGAAACCTTCAGCGTGTTCAACCGCCCGGACCGCATCTCGCTGTCCTCGGTCACTGCGGCCGGCGACGGTAATCTGATTCTGACCGGGCAGGGCGGCGTGCACACCACGCAGCCCAACGGCGCCGAAATCAATAATAAGAAGGCGGGGCTATGACTTCCTTGATCACTCCTCAGCAGGACAAAGCGACGCTCCTCGAACGTCTGATTTTCAACAACCGCCCGGCCGTGATCCTGATCTGCCTGGTGGTCAGCATCTTCCTGTTCTGGCAGGCCACGCTGATCCGGCCGTCCACCAGTTTCGAAAAAATGATCCCGCTCAAGCATCCGTTCATCGAGAAGATGATGGAGCACCGCAACGATCTGGCGAACCTGGGCAACACCGTACGGATTTCGGTGGAAGCCAAGGACGGCGACATCTTCTCTAGGGAGTACATGGAGACGCTGCGGCAGATCAACGACGAGGTGTTCTACATCTCCGGCGTCGACCGCTCCGGCCTCAAGTCGCTGTGGAGTCCGAGCGTACGCTGGACCGAAGTGACCGAGGAAGGTTTTGCCGGCGGTGAAGTGATTCCGCAGAGCTACGACGGTTCGCCGGACAGCCTCGACATGCTGCGCAACAACGTCCTCAAGTCGGGGCAGGTCGGGCGTCTGGTGTCCAATGACTTCAAGTCGAGCATCGTCGACATCCCGCTGCTGGAGTCCTACCCGGACCCGCAGGATCAGGGCAAGCTGCTGGCGCTGGACTACCGCCAGTTCTCCCATGAACTTGAAGACAAGATCCGCAACAAGTTCGAAGCACAGAACCCCAACGTCAAGATCCACATCGTCGGCTTCGCCAAGAAGGTCGGTGACCTGATCGACGGGCTGGTGATGGTGGTGATGTTCTTCGGCATCGCTTTCGTCATCACCCTGATCCTGCTGCTGTGGTTCACCAACTGCCTGCGCAGTACCGTGGCGGTGTTGAGCACCACGCTGGTGGCGGTGGTCTGGCAGCTCGGGCTGATGCACTTCTTCGGTTTCGGGCTGGATCCATACTCGATGCTGGTGCCGTTCCTGATCTTCGCCATCGGCATTTCCCACGGCGTGCAGAAGATCAACGGTATCGCCCTGCAATCGAGTGAAGCGGACAACGCTCTGACCGCGGCGCGGCGTACCTTCCGGCAACTGTTCCTGCCGGGGATGATCGCGATTCTCGCCGACGCCGTCGGCTTCATCACTCTGCTGATCATCGACATCGGCGTGATCCGCGAACTCGCAATTGGCGCCTCCATCGGTGTGGCGGTGATCGTGTTCACCAACCTGATCCTGCTGCCGGTAGCGATTTCCTATGTCGGCATCAGCAAGCGCGCCATCGCCAAGAGCAAGAAGGACGCCAATCGCGAGCATCCGTTCTGGCGCTTCCTGTCGAACTTCGCCAGCCCGAAAGTCGCACCGATCTCCATCGCTTTGGCGCTGATCGCCTTCGGTGGTGGCCTCTGGTACAGCCAGAACCTGAAAATCGGCGACCTCGACCAGGGTGCACCGGAGCTGCGTCCGGACTCGCGCTACAACAGGGACAACAACTTCATCATCAACAACTACTCCACCAGTTCCGACGTGCTGGTGGTGATGGTCAAGACCGCCACCGAAGGCTGCTCGCGCTACGAAGCCATGGCGCCGATCGACGAACTGATGTGGAAGATGCAGAACACCGAGGGCGTGCAGTCGGCAATCTCGCTGGTGACCGTGTCCAAGCAGATGATCAAGGGCATGAACGAGGGCAACCTGAAATGGGAAACCCTGTCGCGCAATCCGGATGTGCTGAACAACTCGATCGCCCGCGCCGACGGCCTGTACAACAACAGCTGTTCGCTGGCGCCGGTGTTGATCTTCCTCAACGACCACAAGGCCGAAACCCTCGACCGCGCGGTACACGCGGTGCAGGAGTTCGCCAAGGCCAACAATAAGGACGGTCTGGAGTTCATCCTCGCCGCCGGTAACGCCGGGATCGAAGCGGCCACCAACGAAGTGATCAAACAGGCCGAGCTGACCATCCTGATCCTGGTGTACATCTGCGTCGCGGTGATGTGCATGATCACCTTCCGGTCATGGGCGGCGACCCTGTGCATCGTCCTGCCGCTGGTGCTGACCTCGGTGCTGGGCAACGCGCTGATGGCGTTCATGGGCATCGGTGTCAAAGTCGCGACCTTGCCGGTGGTGGCGCTGGGCGTGGGGATCGGCGTGGACTACGGCATCTACATCTACAGCCGACTGGAAAGTTTCCTGCGCGCCGGGCTGCCGTTGCAGGAAGCCTATTACCAGACCCTGAAATCCACCGGCAAAGCGGTGCTGTTCACCGGTCTGTGCCTGGCCATCGGCGTGTGCACCTGGATCTTCTCGGCGATCAAGTTCCAGGCCGACATGGGCCTGATGCTGACCTTCATGCTGCTGTGGAACATGTTCGGTGCGCTGTGGCTGCTGCCGGCGCTGGCGAAGTTCCTGATCAAACCGGAAAAGCTGGCGGGGCAGAAGGGCAACTCGCTGTTTGCTCACTGATCCGGATGCCTGAAACGACGAAGCCGCAACCTTGGGGTTGCGGCTTTTTCATGCCTTGAACTTCACGCTGAACCCCTGTGGGAGCGGGCTTGCTCGCGAATGCGGTGTGTCAGATAAGTTTGTGCCGACTGACACACCGCATTCGCGAGCAAGCCCGCTCCCACAGGGGATTTGTGGTGTGTCAGGAGAGCTCGGTGCCTAGCACAACACTCAGCGCACTGCGCGCATCATCCAGCTGCACCAGCGTTGCATGCCTTGCACCCAGCGCATCACGGTTCTCGATCGCCGTAAGAATCGCCTTGTGCCTCGGCAGCGCCAGTTCATGCAGATTCGGGCGCTGGTTGGAATGCTTCAACGCCTCGGCAATCGCCACTGAAAGCATGTTGCACAGGTTCGCCAGCAGATCGTTATGGGTCGCGTCAGCGATGCGGCTGTGGAAGTCCAGGTCCGGTTGCAGCAAGGCTTCCGGCGTCGGCGCTGATTCCATGCGTTGATAGGCCTCGCCGATGGCGGCGATGTCGGCCTCGGTCGCATGCTGGGCGGCGAGGGCGGCAGCGGCCGGTTCGATGATGCTGCGCACACTGGTCAGCACATTGAAGAATTCATTCTGCGGACTGCTTTGCATCAGCCAGTGCAGCACATCCGGGTCGAGCATGTGCCACTCGCGACGGGCCTTGACCACCGTGCCGACGCGCGGTTTGGAGTACACCAGCCCCTTGGCCACCAGCACTCGCGTGGCTTCGCGCAACACCGGGCGACTGACCGCATATTCCTCGCACAACAGCGCTTCGGCGGGCAGTTTGTCGTCGGGCAAAAAACGTCCGGAGACGATCTGCATGCCCAGTTCCTGGACAATGCGCGAGTGCATGCTTTTACGGTCGGAAGGTTTGCGGTAATCCATGGGGAACGGCGCGATCCTGAGCGATGGAGATGCCGCGCATCATAGCAGGCGTGCGGCGATCTTGAGGCCGATGCATAGCAAATGTAGGAGTGAGCCTGCTCGCGATGGCGGTGTGTCAGTCAGCATGTGTAACAACTGGCGGACCTTTATCGCGAGCAGGCTCACTCCTACAGTAGATCTGCGGGGTTAGTGAGAATGGCGCGGGACTTCCGCCCCTCGGCAACCCACCAGGAAGTCGAAATCACAGCCCTGATCCGCCTGCAGCACATGGTCGATGTACAGCTGACGATAGCCGCCGACCAGTAGCTGCTGCGGTGGCTGCAGATCCGCCATGCGCGCCGCCAGTTCGGCATCCGGAATATCCAGATGCAACCGCCCGCTGGCGCAATCCAGCTCGATCCAGTCGCCTTCCTGCACCACCGCCAACGGCCCGCCGGCCGCCGCTTCCGGGGCGACATGCAACACCACCGTGCCATACGCGGTGCCGCTCATTCGCGCATCAGAAATGCGCACCATATCGGTCACGCCCTGAGCCAGCAGCTTGGCCGGCAAGCCCATGTTGCCGACCTCGGCCATGCCCGGATAACCCTTCGGCCCGCAGTTTTTCATCACCAGAATCGAATCTTTATCGACATCCAGTTCCGGATCATTGATCCGCGCCTTGTACATGTCGAAGTTCTCGAACACCACCGCACGACCGCGATGCTGCATCAGCTCAGGCGTAGCGGCGGACGGCTTGAGCACCGCACCCAGCGGTGCCAGATTACCGCGCAGCACACAGATACCGCCGTCAGCGCGGATCGGATTGTCGAGGGTGCGGATCACTTCGTCCTCGCCGTAGATCGGCGCGTCCTTGGTGTTCTCGCCCAGCGTCTTGCCGTTGACCGTCAGCGCATTCGGATTGGGGATCAGATTGGCCTCGCCGAGACGACGCAGCACCGCCGGCAAGCCACCGGCGTAGTAAAACTCTTCCATCAGGAAACGCCCGGACGGTTGCAGATCGACGATGGTCGGCATGCCGCGCCCGATGCGGGTCCAGTCGTCCAGATCCAGCTCGACGCCGATGCGACCGGCGATGGCTTTCAAGTGGATCACCGCGTTGGTCGAACCGCCAATAGCCGCGTTGACCCGAATGGCGTTTTCAAAAGCTTCCTTGGTCAGGATCTTCGACAGGCGCAAGTCTTCGCGCACCATCTCCACCGCGCGCATGCCGGACATGTGCGCCAGCACATAACGCCGTGCATCCACCGCCGGAATCGCTGCGTTGTGCGGCAGGGACGTGCCCAGTGCTTCGGCCATGCAGGCCATGGTCGACGCGGTGCCCATAGTGTTACAGGTGCCCGCCGAGCGTGACATGCCGCCCTCGGCCGCGAGGAAGTCGTCAATGGTGATAGTGCCGGCCTTGACCTGCTCGCTGAGCTGCCAGACCACCGTGCCGGAGCCGATGTCTTTACCCTTGTGCTTGCCGTTGAGCATCGGCCCGCCGGTGACGACGATCGCCGGCACATCGCAACTGGCCGCGCCCATCAGCAGCGCCGGGGTGGTCTTGTCGCAGCCGGTCAACAGCACAACGCCGTCAATCGGGTTGCCGCGAATCGCTTCTTCGACGTCCATGCTTGCCAGGTTGCGGGTGAGCATGGCGGTGGGGCGCAAGTTTGACTCGCCATTGGAGAACACCGGGAATTCCACCGGAAAGCCGCCAGCCTCGATCACCCCGCGTTTGACGTGCTCCGCAATCTGGCGGAAATGCGCGTTGCACGGGGTCAGTTCCGACCAGGTGTTGCAGATGCCGATGATCGGCTTGCCATGAAACTGGTGGTCGGCGATGCCCTGATTCTTCATCCAGCTGCGGTACATGAAGCCGTTCTTGTCGGCAGTGCCAAACCATTGGGCCGAGCGCAGGGTGGGTTTCTTCTCAGACATGATCGATTCTCTTATTGTAAGACTATTGTTTGCGAGTCACGGCTAAACATAAGCGCAAAATCGACGGTTTGGAAGTGTTGTTGGGTAATTAGTATTACTATATAGTCGTTTTCGACGGAGGGATTGGCCCTGGCGGTGTTCCGCGAGAGGCGTCCCCCGAGGTTCTATAAAAACAACAATCGGAGACCGACCCCATGAGCCAGGAACTGCGGCTGATCCGCCGCATCACGCTGAAACTGATTCCCTTCCTGATCCTGCTGTACCTGATTGCCTATGTGGATCGCTCCGCCGTCGGCTTCGCCAAGCTGCACATGGGCGCCGACATCGGCATCGGTGATGCGGCCTACGGTCTCGGTGCCGGGCTGTTTTTCATCGGCTACTTTCTTCTCGAAATCCCCAGCAACCTGATGCTTGAGCGCTTCGGTGCGCGGCGCTGGTTCGCGCGGATCATGATCACCTGGGGCGCGATCACCATCGGCATGGCGTTCGTCCAGGGGCCGCACAGTTTCTACGTGATGCGCTTTCTGCTCGGCGCGGCGGAGGCGGGGTTCTTCCCTGGCGTTCTCTACTACATCACCCAATGGTTCCCGGTGCGCCATCGCGGCAAGATCCTCGGCCTGTTCATCCTCTCCCAGCCGATCGCGATGATGATCACCGGCCCGGTGTCCGGCGGCTTGTTGGGCATGGACGGCATCCTCGGCCTGCACGGCTGGCAGTGGCTGTTCATCGTCATCGGCACCCCGGCGATCCTGCTGACCTGGCCAGTCCTGCGCTGGCTGCCCGATGGCCCGCAAAACGTGAAGTGGATGGATCAGGCCGAGAAAGACTGGCTGACCGGCGAACTGAAAAAGGATTTGCAGGAATACGGCCAGACCCGTCACGGCAACCCGCTGCATGCACTCAAGGACAAACGCGTGCTGCTGCTGGCGCTGTTCTACCTGCCGGTGACCCTGAGTATTTATGGCCTCGGCCTGTGGCTGCCGACGCTGATCAAACAGTTCGGTGGCAGCGATCTGGTGACCGGTTTTGTCTCGGCGGTGCCGTACATCTTTGGCATCGTCGGTCTGCTGATCGTGCCGCGCAGCTCCGACCGCATGAATGATCGCTACGGCCATCTGGCGGTGCTCTATGTACTGGGTGCGCTGGGCCTGTTCTTCAGCGCGTGGCTGACCCTGCCGGTGGCGCAACTGGCGGCGCTGTGCCTGGTGGCGTTCGCGCTGTTTTCCTGCACCGCGGTGTTCTGGACCTTGCCCGGGCGGTTCTTTGCCGGTGCGAGTGCGGCGGCGGGGATCGCGCTGATCAACTCGGTGGGCAACCTCGGTGGCTACATCGGGCCGTTCGTGATCGGCGCGCTGAAGGAGTACACCGGGAATCTGGCTTCGGGGCTGTATTTCCTCAGTGGGGTGATGGTGTTCGGTTTGATTCTTACCGGAATCGTCTACCGCGTGCTTGAGCGCAAACACGTGCTACCGGTCGAGCAGTTCGCCGCCAGTGCACGCGGTGCTACCCGAACCTGATATCAAACGAACCATCACCGCAAACCCTGTGGGAGCTGGCTTGCCAGCGATGGCGGCGGTACATCCAACATAGTGGTGTCAGACAGATTGCTATCGCTGGCAAGCCAGCTCCCACAGGGTTTTGCAGTGTTTCGAAGTTTTGTTTACAGGAGAAATTTATGCATCTGGTTCAATTCGAATTGATTGACGGCGAGCGCCGCGTCGGCGTGGTCGACAACGGGCTGATCCGCGAAGTGCAGGACGCCCGCAGCGTACGCGATCTCGCGCTGGCCGCGATCGAGGCCGGCGGCACTCTGGAGCAGCAAGTACAAACCCACGGCCTGGGCATCAGTCATGACTATGCGCAGTTGCTCAAAGACCGGCGCATCCTGCCACCGCTGGATCACCCGGACCCGGCGCACTTGCTGGTCAGCGGCACCGGCCTCACGCACCTGGGCAGCGCCTCGGCGCGGGACAAAATGCACCAGCAGGCCGGCGACGAAGCGCAAATGACCGACACCATGCGCATCTTCAAATGGGGCGTGGAGGGCGGCAAACCGGCGGCGGGGCAGGCGGGCGTGCAGCCGGAATGGTTCTACAAGGGCGACGGCAGCATCGTCGTGCGTCCGGGCGAAGCGTTCCCGTTGCCACCGTTTGCCGAGGATGCCGGCGAGGAACCGGAAATGGCCGGGCTCTACGTCATCGGCCACGACGGCAAACCGTATCGCCTCGGTTTCGCGGTGGGCAACGAGTTCTCCGATCACGTCATGGAGCGCAAGAACTACCTGTACCTGGCCCACTCGAAACTGCGCAGTTGCAGCTACGGCCCGGAACTGCGCACCGGTGAATTGCCGCAGCATCTGGCCGGCAGCAGCCGCATCCTGCGTGACGGCGAAGTGCTGTGGCAAAACGAATTTCTCAGCGGCGAAGCCAACATGTGCCACAGCCTCGCCAACCTCGAATACCACCACTTCAAATACCGCCAGTTCCTGCGTCCTGGCGACGTGCACATCCACTTTTTCGGCACCGCGACCCTGTCGTTCGCCGATGGCATCCGCACCCAACCGGGCGACCAGTTTGAAATCAGTCAGGCCGAATTCGGCGCGCCGCTGGTCAACAGCATCGCCCCGGCAGCAGCGGCTTTTCAACCGGACAGCATCGGCACCCTTTAAGGAGCTCCCATGACTCAGATTCTTGGCCACAACTACATCGGCGGACAGCGCAGCGCAGCAGGCGATGTCAAACTGCAAAGCGTCGACGCGACTACTGGCGAACAGCTGCCGTACGATTTCATTCAAGCGACTGAAGCCGAAGTCGATGCTGCCGCCAAAGCCGCCGCCGCAGCGTACCCCGCTTATCGCAGCCTCAGCGCCGAACGCCGCGCGCAATTTCTCGACGCGATTGCCGATGAACTGGATGCCTTGGGTGATGAGTTCGTCGCGCTGGTCTGCCGCGAAACCGCGCTGCCTGCGGGGCGGATTCAGGGCGAGCGCGGGCGCACCAGCGGCCAGATGCGCCTGTTCGCCAAAGTCCTGCGGCGCGGAGATTTCTACGGCGCGCGAATCGATTTGCCATTGCCGGATCGCCAGCCGTTGCCGCGCCCGGATCTGCGCCAATACCGCATCGGTCTCGGCCCGGTGGCCGTGTTCGGTGCGAGCAACTTTCCGTTGGCGTTCTCCACGGCCGGTGGCGATACCGCAGCGGCGCTGGCCGCCGGCTGCCCGGTGGTGTTCAAGGCCCACAGCGGCCACATGGCAACCGCTGAACTTGTTGCCGATGCACTGATTCGTGCCGCCGAAAAAACCGCGATGCCGGCAGGCGTTTTCAACATGATCTACGGCGGTGGCGTTGGCGAATGGCTGGTCAAGCATCCGGCGATCCAGGCAGTGGGTTTTACCGGTTCGCTCAAGGGCGGTCGGGCACTGTGCGACATGGCGGCGGCGCGGCCGCAACCGATCCCGGTGTTCGCCGAGATGTCGAGCATCAACCCGGTGATCGTTCTGCCTCAAGCCTTGGCTGAGCGCTCGGAAACCATTGCCCGCGACCTGACCGCTTCGGTGGTGCAGGGCTGCGGCCAGTTCTGCACCAATCCGGGTTTGGTCATTGGTATTCGCTCGCCGCAGTTCAGCGCCTTCGTCCAGCAAGTCGCCGGGCTGATTGGCGACCAACCGGCGCAGACCATGCTCAACGCCGGCACCCTCGGCAGTTATGGCAAAGGTCTGCAAAAGTTGCTGGCGCATTCCGGCATCGAGCATCTGGCGGGTAATGCGCAGCAGGGAAGTCAGGCGCAGCCGCAACTGTTCAAGGCAGACGTCAGCCTGTTGATCAACGGCGATGAAGTGCTGCAGGAAGAAGTGTTCGGCCCGACCACGGTGATCGTCGAAGTGGCCGACAAGGTCGAGCTGAGCGCGGCGTTGCATGGACTGCACGGCCAGCTGACGGCGACGATGATCGGCGAACTGGCCGACTTCGAACGCTTCCCGGAGCTGACACCGCTGCTCGAACAGAAAGTCGGACGGATCCTGCTCAATGGCTATCCGACGGGTGTGGAAGTGTGTGATTCGATGGTGCATGGCGGGCCGTATCCGGCGACGTCGGATGCGCGCGGCACCTCGGTGGGGACGCTGGCGATCGACCGGTTCCTGCGCCCGGTGTGCTTCCAGAACTACCCCGACAGCTTGCTGCCGGAACCGCTGAAGAATGGCAATCCGTTGCGCATTCAGCGGCTGGTGGATGGCAAGCCCTCGCGCGACGCCTTCTAACCCACACCGCAAATCCCCTGTAGGAGTGAGCCTGCTCGCGATAGCGGTTTCACATTCGACATCTTGGTTGGATGACACACCGCCATCGCGAGCAGGCTCACTCCTACAAGGGCCGGGCACGACAATGAGCTATCATTGGCCCTTTCCCCCCTAAGAAAGACTGTTTGCCATGACTGCCCAAACCCTTCTCAACGCCCTCGAACACTGCGGCATGGTCGAAATCGACGGCCTGCACGCCTTCGAATTCACCCTCGACGAAGACGACAACCTGCACATCGAATGTATCGATGGCCGCACGGCCAAGCATTGGGAGTTCACCCCGGCGCAGGTTACGGCGGCGACGTTTGACGAAGATCTGCAGAGCTGGCTGATCATTGGCTACGCCAACGACACCAAGACCACCGGCGAGCACCGTCTGGTCTGCCTCGGTGATGTAGTCAGCAGCAGCGATGACGAGGAAGACAATCAATGAACATGCGTAAATTCTGGCCACTGCTGATGGCCGGCAGCGTCGGTGCGATGGGCCTGTCCAGTGCCAGCGCCGAGACCTATCAATTGCTGGTGGGCTCCTACACCGCCGGCACCAGCCAGGGCATCTATCGAATGAATTTCGATAGCGCCACCGGACAGATCGCTGCCAAGCCGCTGCAAGTGGTGAAGAGCGAAAACCCGTCGTGGCTGACCCTGTCCAAAGACCAGAAGCAACTGTTCGTGGTCAACGAAAACGGCCCCGGCCAGAAAGATCCGGTCGGCCGCGTCAGCAGCTACTCGATCGATCCGAAGACCCACGCCCTGACCCTGATCAATCAAGTGCAGAGCCTGGGCAACGAGCCGACCCATTCGAGCCTCAGCGGCGATGCCAGCCATCTGTTCGTCAGCAACTATTCGGTGGTCGAAGATCCGGGTGGCACCCTGGCGGTGTTGCCGGTCGGCGCCGATGGCAAACTCAAACCGGTGGTGCAGATGAGCGCGCACCCGGCGAGCCGGGTCAATCCGGAGCGTCAGGCATCCAACCACGTGCACTCGACCGTGTCCTCGCCGGATGGTCGCTATGTGTTCTCCAACGACCTCGGGGCGGACAAGGTTTTCATCTACCAGTTCGACCCGAAGGCCAACCCGGACCTGCCACTGACCCCGGCGAAAACCGCTTCGGTGAGCCTGCCTGCCGGCAGTGGCCCGCGTCATCTGCTGTTCAGTGCCGACGGCAAGCATGCCTGGCTGACCATGGAAATGAGCGCGCAGGTCGCGGTGTTCGACTACCACGACGGCGTGCTGACCCAGACGCAACTGGTCGATCTGGCCGCCGGTCAGCCGACCTCGGACAAAGCCGCCGCCGCTCTGCATGCGTCGGCCGATGGCAAGTTCCTCTACGTCAGCAACCGTGGCACCGCCAATCAACTGCTGGTGTTCAGCATCGATCCGGTGACCGGTCAGCTCAAAGAGCTGCAAAAGCGTTCGGTAGAAGGCGATCACCCGCGTGAGTTCAGCCTTGATCCGAGTGGCAAGTTTCTGCTGATCGCCAACCAGAAGAGCAACGAAATTGTCGTCGTCGAGCGCGATGCCAAGACCGGTCTGCTCGGCAAAACCGTGCAAAAACTGCCGATGGACGCCCCCAGCGACCTCAAGTTTCTAGTGCGACAATAAGCCACAGGCCCCGGTTTGCGGGGCCTGTCTCGTTGTATTAATCGCGCTGATATCCGGTAATGCTACAAAGCATTTCAAGCGATCAACCCTCGAGCGTTAAGTTTGCTTCACGGCCCAACCGGGCAAAGCAAGCCAACCGAACACGAGGGTTACCGCCATGAACTTCAATCTCTTCTCGATCATCGCCGCTTCCGCCATCTCCGCCACCGTTGCATTGCCAGCCAGTGCCAACGCTGAAATCAGCAGCAAAAAATCCCACACCCAGAGCTACACCCAGAAATATCTGCAACAGAGCGCCAACTTCTACGCCGCACTGGATCACAAAGCCCAACACTGAAATGCCCGCTTCGAACAACTCCCTGTAAGAGCTGCCGAAGGCTGCGATCTTTTGATCTTCAACGTCAAAAGATCGCAGCCTTCGGCAGCTCCTACACGTATGCGTGATCGAAAAATCTGCGCTCGATAGGTTTTCCCCAACGCTGAGATAGAAGGCCTAAATAATCAACCAAGCTGATGTTTACTATGGCAAACCCTGAGTGGTTACCGCGGCTTTTTTGATCGATCCTGACGGCACTGAAACATGCCCACGGAGAACATCATGGCCAGTTCAATCATTACTTCAGCCAAGCGCGGCGCCTACCTGGCCATCGGTCTTTACCTGGCATTGGTGCTGTTCGTCAGCATCGCCGCGCAAACCCAACACAGCTTCGACGCACCGATCCAGGTCGCACACCCCGGCATCCAGTTCGAACACCGCGCAGACGTGCTGGTTGATCGCGCTGAACTCGCAGGAGTGGGCGGCGCATGAAAGGCTACAGACTCTGGGTCATCGCCAGCCTGGCACTGATGACCAATGGCGCGGCGTTACTCGGCTTTGGCCAAGGCTCGGTGGGTGCGCTGGCGCGGGCCATAGAGGTCAATCACAGCATTGCGCACAACATCGAACGGGCCAACTCCCAAGGGTTGCTGGCCGGCAATCCGCCAATCAAGGCTGAGGTCGATTTTCTCGGGCCGTTTGAAGTGGATTGCATGGCACTAGGCATGTGCAACGCCTTGGCTTAGACAACCCGATCATTGTGGTGAGGGGATTCATCCCCGATGGGCCGCGAAGCGGCCCCAGACCCGGCGAACCGGATTATTCTGATACACCGAGGTGTCTGATTTCAGGGCAGCTTCGCCGCCCATCGGGGATGAATCCCCTCGCCACAAGGAGTTCGGTACCAGGAGTTCGGGTTACTTCTTCATGATCGCCGTGAACAGCTCGGACTCAAGAAAACCTTGCAACCACGCCTGCAACCGCACATAAGGCGTCTGCGCAAACCACTCGCGATCCACATGCGCAAACTGCCGAACGAACGGCAGCAACGCCACGTCCGCCAGACTCAAGTGATCGCTCAGCAAGTAATCCCGACCTTCAAGCAACCCATCCAGCCTCTGCAAAAACAACGCCCCCTCAGCCCGATAAACCTCCATCGGCTGCTCGGGGTAGCGCTCGGCATATTTATAGCGGTTCAAATGCACCTTGAACCCTTGATCATTAGCCTCGATCACCCCGGCAATCCGTGAATCACCACCGAGCAGCCAATCGTCCGGATCATGCTGCGCCAACGCCCAGCGCATGATCTCCAGACTTTCATCAATCACCTGCCCATCGGCATCCAGCACCGGCACCGTGCCTTTGGGCGAGATCGCCAGCATCGCGGCCGGTTTGGCCTTGAGGCTGACTTCGACAATCTCCACCGGCACCCCCGAATAGCGCAGGGCCATCCGCGCCCGCATCGCATACGGGCAGCGGCGGAACGAATACAGCGTGTTCATTTCACCTCCAGCGTACTCAAGCCGTTGCCCTGGCGTTGCACCTGAATCTGCACCGGAATCCGTTCGTGCATTTCCTGCACGTGGGAAATCACTGCGACCTTGCGTCCCTGCGCCTGCAAACCGTCGAGGGCGTCCATCGCCAGTTGCAGCGATTCCGGATCGAGGCTGCCGAAGCCTTCGTCGATGAACAGCGATTCGATTTTCAGCGTGCTCGAGGCCATCGATGCCAGCCCCAATGCAAGGGCCAGCGACACCAGGAAGGTTTCGCCGCCGGACAGCGAATGCACCGAGCGCAATTCGTCGCCCATCTCGGTATCCATCACCAGCAGGCCGAGCATGCTGCCACCGCGTTTCAAGCGATAGCGTTTAACCAGTTGGCGCAACTGCACGTTGGCGTGATGCACCAGCAGGTCGAGGTTGTAGGCCTGGGCGATCTTGCGGAAGGTGTCGCCGGTGGCCGAGCCGATCAACGCATTCAAACGCGCCCAGCGCTGGTACTCGGCATAGGCGTCGGCGATCTGCTGCGCGAGTGCCTGATTGGCATTCTGCCGGCGCTGATCTTCAGCCTGTTCGGCGCGCAGTTCGGCGCACTGTTGCTCGCTGAGGTTGAACTGGTTTTGCAGATCAGCGAGGGCGCTGGCGAGTTGTTCGGCATCGAGATTGCCGTTGTGCTGCGCCTGATGATCGGCCAGACGCTGATCACGTTCCTGCAGCAGCACCTTGGCCTGTTCGATGGCTTTTTCGTTGTGCTGCAAGCGCTGGCGCAATTCGCTGAGCTGCGTGTCATCGACGCGCAGCAAGTCTTCGAGACCGCCGTCATCCAGTTCGGGATGGCGTGCGCGCCAGTCGGCAATCTTCTGCGTCAGTTCTTCGTCTTCGCTTTGCAGTGCCTGCAAGCGTTCTTGCTGAGCCTTGAGTTCGGCGCCAATCTGCACCCGTTGCGTGCGCACGTTCTGCAGTTCCGCAGCGGTGCTGGTCTCGGCGTTGCGCGCCTGATCCACAGCCTGTTCCAGTTGCTGCTGCCAGTGCTCGGCGCTGCTGTGTTCGCCCAGCAGTTGCGCGAGTTTTTCCTGACTGGCTTGTTGCTGCTCGGCCAGTGCACTGAATTGCTGCTCGGCGCTTTGCAACTGCTGTACGCGGCTGAGCTGGCGATCCTGTTCCTTCTCCAGCGTTTGCTGGCGCTGCTGCTGCTCGGCCAACTCTTCCTTTTGCTGCTCGACCTGCGCCAGGCGCTCGGCAATCTGCCGATCCAGTTGCATGAAGGTTGCCGCCGGCTCGATACGTAAGGCTTCGAGGGTGTCGGCCGGCAGCAAACTGGCGAACGCGGTGAGTTCCTCGTCGAGACGCTGACGGTCGCTGCTCAGTTCGCGTTGTTGGTTGCTCAGGTGCTGCGCCGCTTGCTGATGCGCGGTTTCGGCATTGCGCAGTTGCTGGGTCAGACGCGCCGCGTCCTGTTGCAGGGTGAGCAGGGCGCTCTGGCGTTGTTCGTCCTGAGCGATGCTCTGGTTCAACTGATCGTTCTGCCGGGTCAGCCAGGCGTCGCGTTTGTCGGCGTCCTGGTTCAGTAACTGAGCGGACAGCGGATGGGCGTCGAGGCTCGGCGCTAGTGCCTGTTGCTGCGCGACCAGTTGTTCCTGTTGTTGCAGCAGCTCCTTTTGTTGAGCGATCACGCCACCGACTTCGGCGCGCAGTTCGATGAGCTTTTCCTTGAGCTGATCGACCACTTGCTGGGCGTTGGCCTGTTCGCTTTCATCATGACGGCCGAGGCTTTGCAGCAGCGCTTCCGGCTGATGATACGGATGCTCGTTGCTGCCACAGACCGGGCAGGGCTGGTCGTCCTGCAACTGCGCGCGCAGCTCTTCGACACTGGCACTGCGCGCCAGACGCTGGCGTTCGAGCAGTTCTCGGGTGACGTTAAGGGTTTGTTCGGCGACGGTCAGCTCGGCCTTGGTTTTCACCCCGTCCTGGGTCAGACGTTCACGTTCCTGCTGTGCATCGAGCAGGCGCTGTTGCAGCTCGGCGCCGCGTTTTTCCAGCTCCTGCTGGCTGGCCCACAACCGCGTCAGATCTTCGATGGCGCGCAGTTGTTTGCGGTTGTCCTGCAACAGGTTGCCAAGGATGCCGATCTGCTCGGCGACGGCATCCGGCTCGGCGCCGGCCTCTTTGAACAGCACTTCCAGTTGCTGTTTCTGCGTGGCCAACGCGTCGGCGCTGTGCGCGGCGTTCTGTTCGAGGGTCGCCAGTTCGGCCTGGCCCTGGTTCAGGCGATTGCCGATCAGCATCAGCTGTTGCAGGCGATCGCGATAGGCATTCCACGCATCGCTGAGCGGTGCCAGATCGGCACTTTGTTCCAGCTCGGCGGCGATTTTCTGCAAGCGCTCAGCGACTTCGGCCTGTTTCGTCTGCAAGGCCTGAATCGCGCTCTGGCCTTCGGTGCAGGCTTGCTCGGCGGACTGCCGGGCCTCGGCGCTGAGTGCGGTGTCCTTGGCGAGGCGGGCGAGGGTGCTTTGCTCATCGAAGGCCTGACGCAGCAGCGGGGCACTTTCGCTGTGCCGCTGCTGCGCTTCGCTCAGGGCGATTTTCGCCGCATCCAGCGCCTGTTCCAGTTGCGTCTGGCGCTCGTTGAGCTCGCCGTGTTGCTGGGTATGCGCGGCAATCTGTGCCGCCAGCGGCGTCAGTTGCGCATCCAGTTCAGTCTTGCGCGCGAACTGGTGGCGTTGCGGCGCGAGTTGCTCCAGGCGCGTCAGTTTCAGGCGTTCACCCGCCAGACCTTCCCACTGTTGCTGTGCACTGTGCAATTGTTCGGCTGCGGCTTGTTGCGCGTCCTGCAACTGGCGCAAATCCTTGAGCCAACTGTGCTGTTGTTCCAGTTGCTTGAGCTGCGCTTGTTGCAACTTCAATTGCTGCTGGGCAGAGTTGAAGCGTTCGTCCAGCTCGGCCCGCGCTTCTGGCGTCAGCGGGGTGACGCCGGTGGCCTGATCCTGCAACAACTTGTGCGCTTCGCGGGCCTCTTTGGTCTTGTCGAAGGCGCGGCGGCCAAGACGAGTGTAGAGCGCGGTGTCGGTGAGTTTTTCCAGCAGTTCGCTGCGGTCATTGTCGTCGGCCTTGAGAAATGCGCTGAACTCACTCTGGGCCAGCAGCACGGCACGGGTGAACTGTTCGAAGTTCAGACCGAGCGCGGCTTCGAGCTGGGTCTTGTATTCGCCTTTCTGGCTGGCGAGCAGTTGATCCTGATCGATGTCGCGCAGGCTCTGCCGGCTGGCCTGCAACTTGCCGCCGGCCTTCTCCCGGGCACGGTTGGCTTCCCAGCGCGCACGGTAACGGCGGCCATCGACGCCGACGAAATCCACTTCCGCATAACCTTCACCGGTACCACGGCGCAGCAAGGTGCGCGGGTCGCCGGTGGCGATTTCGCCGTCGGCATCCGGAACCTTGGCGTCACGGCCAGTGTTGTTCAGGCGCGGCACGGCGCCAAACAACGCCAGGCACAGGGCATCGAGCAAGGTACTTTTACCGGCGCCGGTCGGTCCGGTGATCGCGAACAAACCGGCACTGGCCAACGGCTCGGCAGTGAAATCAATCTCGAACGGCCCGGCCAGCGAGGCGAGGTTCTTCAAGCGAATGGCGAGAATCTTCATGGCTGCTCGCCCTCCAGTTGTACGTCCTGCAGCAGTTCGGCGAAGTCCTTGAGCGTCTGCTCATCGACCTCATTGCCGTAGTTGTCGAGCCAGGCGCGGCTGAACAGCTCCTGCGGAGTGAGTTGATCCAGTTCGACCAGCGCGCTGCCGTCGTCGCTGCCATCGGCGCCACGGTTGCCGGCGTACTCGGCGGCAATCCGTACCAGTCGCACGGCTTTGCCTTGCAGGGCGTTTTCCACCTGATGGCGCAGATCCGGCTGCGGCTCATCGAGGGTCACCCGCACTTCCAGCCATGGCTGGCGCTGGGTTTCGGCGAGCAGATCGATGTTCGGCAGGTCGGCCAGTTGCAGCAGGATCTCCGCCAGCGGCGCCGGGCCGATGCGTTGCAGGTTGACCGAGCGCGGGATAAGTTTCGGTTCGACGCTGACCAGGGTTTCGCCATCGAGGGTGACGTCGAGAATCTGGTGCTGATAACCGATCTCCGAAAACGACAGCGGAATCGGCGAGCCGCTGTAGCGAATGCGTTCTTCACCGTTGACCTTCTGCGGCTTGTGCAAATGGCCGAGGGCGACGTAGCTGATGCTCGGCCCGAACAGGCTGGCGGGCAGCGCTTCGGCGTTACCGATGATCAGGCTGCGCTCGGAGTCTTCCGAGACCGAGCCGCCCGCCATGTGCGCGTGGCTGATGGCGACCAGCGCCTGACCCGGCTGGCGCTTGGCATTCGCCGCTTCGATCAGCCATTCATGCACCTGACCGATACCGCGCAGATAGTTGTCGCCCAGATGCGCACCGGTCACCTCGGCTGGACGCAGGAATGGCAGCGCCAGGCACCAAGCGGCGATTTCGCCTTGGGCATTCGGCAGTGGCAGCAGCAGCCGTTCGGCGTCGAGCTGGCCGTCATCCAGCCACAACACCCGCCCCAGTGCATGGGTGCGCAAGCGGCGCATCAACGGCGCCGGCAGTTCGATGCGCGAGCCGGAATCGTGGTTGCCGGCAATCATCACGATGGTCAGCAACGGCTGTTGCTCGTGAGCGCTGACGATGAAGTCGTAGAGGCGCTCCTGGGCTTTGACCGGCGGATTGACCGTGTCAAAGATGTCCCCGGCAATCAGCAGCACATCCGGCTGCGCCAGTTGCAGTTGGCGCAGCAGCCATTCGAGAAAGCACGCATGCTCGAAATCGCGCTCCTGGCCGTGCAGGTTTTGCCCAAGGTGCCAGTCGGAGGTGTGGAACAGACGCAAGGTGGACTCCGCTACATAAACAGGTGATGGCCGCGGGGGAAATGATGGGCGGCTAAAGAGGGGGGAGTTTACTGGCAAACGGGCGGACTTGCCCAAAGGCTTGAGAGATCAGGAGGTCGTGGCGGATGCCGTCTGTCGCTACTGTCAGATCTGACAGTAGCTGGCCGGCAGCTTCGGGTGATGGGATACCGCAGTCGCCAAGGCGTCAGGCCGGGGCTTTCTGTCACTTGAGGAGTTGCTTGTATGAAAACGCAATCACCATCAGCCTCTACGTCTTCTGATCCAGGCGTGAGCGCGCTCAAGCCCATAAGGATCACCAAACTCAAGACTCCCGTGCAGGGCTATGACGGTGGTTTGCCGGTGGCCGCCGTGGAGGGAGGCGTCGAATTTCTGGTTCCTCCCTGGCTGGTCATGGAGGCGGGTGATCTGCTTGAGGTGTTCTGGGGCGACCTGCAGGCGCCGGTCTGGAGTAAAGACATCGAGCCGGAAGATGAAAACGAACTCATCAAAGGGGTTATCGATGAGGGGCATATCCGCAGAGGGGAGGCCTATCCGGTTTTTTATCGAGTGACCCGGCCGTTTCAGGAACCTGAGTCAACACCGCTGCAAAGGTTCTTCGTCAAACTGGATCGCCCCGGCGGCTTCGATGACGACCAGTCAACGCCCGGCAACCAGAACCTGCGCTACCACATTCTCCAAAGCATCATCGACAACGGCGTCGGCCCCGGGGAGGCCGCGGCGGGTGTGCCGATCACGATCCTGCCGTACCCCTTCATGCGTATCAACGACCGTGTAAAGGTGGCGTGGGGCAGCGTAGAGAAAAACGTCCTTGTCGAGCAAAAACATATTGGCGACCCTGACGACCCTGACTACAGCCCGCTGGTCGTGACCATCGATCAAGCACTGATCGAGGAGGCGGGCGACAGCGCCGGGGTGATCGTGGTGTACCAGGTGATCGATGAGTGTGGCAATTATCCGGATCCACGGTCACCGTGGTCGGCGGAAACCCGCATCTTGGTGGATCTGAAAGGAAGTCGTCTGGATGCGCCTATCGTGCTGGAGGCCGATCCTGTCAGCAATGTCATCGATCTCGACAAGTTGCAAGATGACGATGTGAACGTTCTGGTCAATACCCCCGCTAGCGTCTTCAAGTTGCAGGACATTGTCGCATTGATCTGGCAAGGCACTAACGCCGAGGGCGCGCCGATCAATCATGGCCCGCTGGAGTTGCCGGTGACGCGAGTCGGCGTTGCGCTGACGTTCACTGTCCCGAACGACAAGGTGTGGGCCATCGCCAAAGGCCGGGCCAGTGTCTCTTACGTACTCAAGCGAACAGGCGAGGCTGATCGGCCGTCGAAGAGTGTCGGTATCTCGGTAGAGGGGGAGGCCATCCGTCTGCCGGCTCCTACGGTGGATGAAGCCCCCGCCGGTACGCTGGACCCGAACGAGCATTGGGCCACCGTGCGCATTCCATGGTTTGCGGGACGCGCCGCCAGTGACCTGTTGACGCTGATCTGGGAGGCCACGCGTCCCGGCGGCGGCATCGTCTATTACGAAGACCCGCGCCCGGTTGGCGATGTGCCGGATGACGAGCCGGTGTTGCGCAATGTCTCGAACGCGGAGATCCAGCGTTTCGACGGCTTGCAGGTCTCGGTGTTTTACACCGTTGCCAATGATGATGAGGCGACACTCAATGTGCGCGAGTCGTTGCGGTTCGAGATGCAGGTGGGCGAAGTGCAACCGCTGTTCGTGACGCCGCGCGTGGAGGAGGCGGTGCCTGGCACGTCGTTGATCGATCCGGAAGCCGTCCCGCCGCTGGGCTGTAAATTGATTGTGCCGTATCTGCAGACACTGCCCGAAGACCTGGTGAATTATCGCTGGCGCGGTACGGGCGGTAACGGCAGCACCAGTGGCTCACTGCGTCTTACAGCGCAAACTGCGGGTAAGGAAGTGCCGTTCACGGTGCCTAAACAGTTTGTGACCAACAACCTCAATCGCCGGATTGTCATCGACTATTTCATCGTGCGTGACGGCAAGACTCTGGGTTACTCCTTTCCACTGACCTTGCGGGTCGGCAATGCCCTGCTGGATTTCGATCCGCCCTCAATTGACGACGCGCGCGGCGACCAGATTGATGCGAGCGCGGTGCCAGCGGTAGGTGCAACCGTGCGTCTGGCTGCGGCGTATGGCTTGAGGGTGGGCGACAGCGGTGAGATCCGCTGGATCGGCGTTGCCGGAGGCGGCACGGCGATCGTGCCGTTTCGCGTGGAGAGCGGAGAAGCGGGGCGCGACAAACTGATCAGCGTGCCGCAGTCGGTGGTGTTGGCCAACGTCGGGCGGGAGATCTCGCTGGACTGCACCGTAGTGCGTCAGGCCGGTGGTCGCCAGTATTCGCGGGTGGCGGTTTATGACGTGCGTGCAACGCTGGGGACAGGACGCTTGCTGGTGATGGGCGCGCGCTCGCGGGGTAATTACCAGAATTATGGCGGCGGGACTGCGTGGTTGACCGCGCTGGATGCAACCACCCGCCATCCGGTCAGGGCCTGGTGGCGTTATAACGGCGAGGAGGGCGAGGTCAGTGGCACGACGTTCCGTGACACTCGGCCGGATCGGCTGCTGCATGTGCGGATCAGTGATGATCAGGTGACGATCAATCCGCAGAACCTGTGCGGGAACGGTAATTTTATAGCCAGCCAAGAAGAAAATAGCGCCGCCTTTGCGGCGCGCACCGAACGTGGAGCCCTGGTGGCATGGGGTAAGCCTGCCCGTGGTGGGGATCTGGGGGATTCGTTACCGGCCATTTCTGATGCCATATCGCTGAGTGCTTGCGGTTATGCCTTTGCGGCACGACAGGCCTCGGGTGCGGTAGTGGCTTGGGGGCTGAGTGGAAACGGAGGAGAGGTGTCGGAACCCATCAGTCCTTTGCGGGATATCGTAGCGGTAAGCGGCAACGGTTATGCGTTTGTCGCGCTACGTCGTGATGGGAGTCTGGTGGCGTGGGGAAGCCCTACTTGGGGTGCAGCACTTCCAGAGCCGGTAGCTGCACTGAGGGATGTCGTCAGAGTGATTGGCAACCTCCACGCCTTTGCTGCGCTTCGGGCTAATGGTTCGGTGGTGGCTTGGGGGCACCAAACCCATGGAGGTAATGTGCCTGCGGCCATCGCGGCGTTGATTGACGTTGTTGATGTAGTCGCTACCGACTACGCCTTTGCAGCCCTGCGTGCCAATGGTGCTGTAGTTGCATGGGGAGACTACGGTTACGGGGGATCCGTGCCTGGCAGGATCAAACTGCTTACAGACATTGTGGAACTGAGTGGGGCCGAAGCAGCCTTTGCCGCACGACGCAGCAATGGAAGCGTTGTTGCTTGGGGGTACCCTTCAGCTGGCGCAAGCGTTCCTGCGCCGATCGCCTTATTGACAGACATCCGCACGGTAACGGGTAACAATGGATCATTCGTTGCACTGCTCGGCAGCGGGCGTGTCGTGGGATGGGGACGTCAGGCAATCCCAACACCGATTGCATTACTGACTGACGTCGTACAGGTGGTATGCGGGGGAGTTGCTTTTGCTGCGCTGCGAGCCAACGGCACCGTTGTAGCCTGGGGGACCGCTGATCGAGGTGGTGAGATCCCGGATTACATTGCCGCAAGACTGGTCAACGTCCGCGCCATTTATGGCAACACCCATGCCTTCGCCGCGCTGACCTCCAGCGGCGAAGTCGTGACCTGGGGCCGTGGCCCGGCCGGCGGTAACAGCGATGCCGTCGCCGATCAGCTCAACGGCAAAATCTTCTACGAAGCTACAGCGTTGTCCCGTGGTCTGGGAATGCGTGAGACACGACTGCTTGAAGCGGCGGAAAGTGAACAAACCTCATAACACCGCCAACGCCTGAAAGATCGCAGCCTGCGGCGGCTCCTACACGTGATCCCTGTAGGAGCTGCCGCAGGCTGCGATCTTTTGCTGTTTACTTCGGATAAAGCGGCGGCAACCCGCTGTCACCCACCGGATCCTGCACCCGTTCCGCCGCCGGAATGGTACGGATCGCCCGCCACAGATCTTCGCCTTGCCAATGCTGGCCGGTCTCGCTGTACAGCGCGCCATTGAGCCCATCCAACGCATCCGACAACGGCACAAACCGCGCCGCCATATCTGCCAAAGTCTCCGGCTGCTGCCGCGCCCATGCATCCAGCGCCTGGCGCGTCGCTTGCGGATCATTCGCCTGGCACGCCCGTTTGATGTCGTCCAGCAAAGTGCGCGGGCTCGGCCCGGTTTGGGCGGCGCGGTGCACCGCCGGTTGCCAGCGCGCACGCCACCACAGGCCGAAGCCGAGCAGGGTGGTGCAGGCGAGGATCAGCGTGCTGAGTTTCCACCACCACAACACATCACTATCGGCGGCGTTCACTTGTAATGTGCCGGCCGGGGTGTCGACCTGCAGGCTCGGGTTGTTCGCTACTTGCAGGGTGCGCGCCGGCAGGCTGGTGTGTTCCAGATGATCTTCGAAGGTGTTCCACCAGATCACGTCGACGGTCGGCAACTCGATCGGGCCGCTGCGGCTGGGCACCAGCGCTTCGCGTTCTTCACGGCTGCCGATCAGGCCGCGCTCGCCGCTCTGGTTGCTCAGCACCGGTTGATCCGGGTAGCGGCGCAGGCCATTGGCTTCGGTACCGGGCAGGGCCGGCAACTGCGAACTGGCCAGGCCTTCGGCTTTTAAAGTCAGGCTGCGGGTCAGGGAGTCGCCGACCTGAAGGTGATCCGGCTCCGGGTTCCAGCTTTCGCTCAGGCTCAGGCTGCGCGCGGGCAGCCACGGCGCATCGGCCGGGTAGGTCAGCGGTTTCGGTTTGACCGTCAGCGGAATCTCCGAGGAGCTGACGTGCAGCAGCTTGCCCGGTTTCGGGCCTTGCGCGGTCGCGTCCAGAGCGGGTTGGGTGTCGACCAGTGTGGCGCTGAAAGTCTGCGGGGCGATGGTCAGCAAGCCACTGTGCTGCGGGTAGATCGCATAGCGCATCTCGATCACGCCATGGCGCACGCCGTTGATGTCTTTCTCGTAAGTGCGGGTGTCGCCCAGTTGCTCGATGCGCGCGTCGGCGATCTGCAGCGGGGTCAGGCTGCTGTCGTCATACAGCGACACCGAGTGGTAGATGCGCAGGGTCAGGATCGCCTGGGCCTGCACGTAAACGCTGGACTGGTCGAGACTGGCCTCGATGAATACCGGGTCCAGGTTGTTTTTCTCTTCGCGGGTGTCGCTCTCGATCACTTGCACGGTAATCGGCTGGCTCTGCACCTCACCCAGTTGCAGCGGCGGAATGACCACACTGCCGTTCTCTTTCGGCAGCAGGGTGATGATCCAGCGCGTGGTGGCGCGGTTGTCGCCATTGAGGGTGTTCAACTGGTTGACCTGACGTGTCCCGCGCACCTCGAACAGCGGTTCCAGCGGCGCCAGGTCGGGTTTGCCGAACTGCGTGACATCATCCGTTTCGAGGGTGAGCTCGACCGTCTCGCCGGAGTTCAGGCGACTGCGATCCACGCTGGCCGTCAGCTCGGCCGCCTGGGCGGTGGCCGTGCAGAGCAGCAGGGGCAGCAAGAGAGCGGTGAAACGGGTCATCGAGTTTTTTCCTGATCCTGATGTTGTTGCTGTTCGTACCAGAATTTGCGTCGCAGCAGTTCGCCCGGGTCGTCGGGAATCTTGCCCAGCCATTGTTCCAGTGCCTGACGCTGCTCGCCTTCGAGGTTGTCTTCGCTCGGGCGCAGCGTTGGCACGGTGTCGGTTTCTTCCGCTTCATCGCTGCCCGGCACTTCGTTGGGGCCTGGCTGCGGCGGGGTGGTCGGTGGCGGTTCGCTGGCCGACTCGCCGGGCTGGGCCTCGCTCGGGGTGTCACTTTTCACCGCGGGTGGTGGCGCGGTCGCTGGTGGCGATTCATCGCCGGGCACATTCGGCTGCGCCGGTTGTGGCTGTGGTTCGGCCGGTGGCGGGGTGTTCTTCTGCTTGAGCAGATTTTCCACCAGGGCCTTGTTGGTCAGCGCCGGGCGCAAATCCGGTTGCAGTTCCAGCGCCTGTTCATAGGCATCGATCGCCGCTTCCAGCTCACCACTTTTTGCCAGCGCGTTGCCACGATTGTAGTGGGCGCGGGCATCGCTGCCTTCGGCGAAACGCTGAGCGGCGCCACTGTAATCGCCGGCCTCGTACAACGCCACCCCTTGCCACTGATGATCTTCGAAGTGTTCGGCAGCCTCGGCCGGGCGTTTCTGCTTGAGCAAGTGCAGGCCCTGTTGGTCGGGGCGCAGCCACAGGTCTTCGAAGTCAAAAGCGTAACTCGGCTGCGGCAGGCACAGCAGCAAGGGCAGGCAGAACAACCAGCCACGCCGTCCAGCGCAGGCGGCCAGCAGCAATAGCGGCAACAACAGCCAGTAACCCTGATCGGCCCAGGTGTCGAGGCGCACGGTCTGGCCATCGTCGCGCAGGCTGCGCGGGCCATCGAGCAGGCCGAGGGCGCGCAAATCGGATTCGTCCAGCCGCGCGCTGTGGTACTCGCCGCCGACGCTGGCGAGGAATGCGCCAAGGCTCGGACTGTCGAGTTGCGGCACGCGGATCGCGCCTTGTTCGTCCTTGAGAAAACTGCCGTCCTCCTGGGCAATCGGCGCGCCTTCAGCGGTGCCGATGCCGAGCATCAGCAGTTGCGCCGATTGCTCGCCGAGGGCGCGGCGAATGCCTTGGCGTTCTTCTTCGGTCAGCGAGGAGCCGATCAGCAGAATCCGTCCTTGGCCGAGCGCGCCTTGCTTGAGCAACGCCAGCGCCTTGCTCACACCGAGATCGGCGCGATGACCGCTTTCCGGCATCAGCGACGGCTTGAGGGCGTCGAGCAGATTGCGACTGGTCGCCAGGTCATCCGACAGCGGCACCAGCGTGTGCGCGCTGCCGGCGTAGACGACGATCGCGGTCTGCGCGTCGCTGCGTACCTGCAACAGGTCGAACAGCTTGCGCCGGGCCTGTTCCAGTCGCGTTGGCGGTGAGTCGGTGGCGAGCATTTCCGGGGTCAGCTCCAGCACCACCACCAACGGGTCGGCAGGTTTCTGGCTGGTCTGTTCGACGCGCTCCCAACTGGGCCCGAGCAGGGCGACGATGGTCAGCAGCCACGCCACGCCAAGGGCGACCCACGGCAGCTTGCTGGCGCGCCCATTGCCACCGCTGAGCAGCGTCGCGTGGAACGCCGGCGGCAGAATCATTTGCCAGCGTCCGGCGCGTTTCTGCCGGTGCCAGAGTTGCCAGATCAGCCAGCCGAGCAGTGGCAGGAGCAGCAGCCACCAGGGGCGGAACCAGTGCGGCCAGAGCGCGATCATCGGCGCCTCCGCAGACGCAGGCGCTTGAGACGCTCGCGCCAGTCAGGCAACGGACTTTGCAGATACAGCTCCTTGGTAAACAGGCGTTGCAGCGGGTTGTCCGGCCACAATTCGCGGGCGACCAGCAACAGGCTAAGCAGCAGGGCCAATGCCAGTGGCCACTGATACAAGGCTTGCGCCGGGCGCGCCTGCGTCGGTTGCTGGGTCACCGGTTCGAGCTGATCGAGGGTGTCGCGGATCGCTTGCAGCTCTTTGCCGTCGCGGGCGCGGAAGTATTGGCCACCGGTAGCGTTGGCGATGGCCTTGAGGGCCGGCTCGTCGAGGTCCAGGCTCGGATTGACCCCGAGCAGGCCGTTACTGCCACTGTCTTGCGGGTCGGCACCGATGCCGATCGGGTAGATTTTCACCCCTTCGCTGGCGGCCAGTTTCGCCGCAGTCAACGGATCGATTTCGCCGCCGTTGTTGGCGCCGTCGGTGACCAGAATCAATACCCGGCTTTGTGCGGGACGCATGCGCAGGCGCTTCAGCGCCAGACCGATCGCATCGCCGATGGCGGTGTTCTTGCCGGCGATGCCGATGCGCGCTTCATCGAGCCAGACGCGCACGGTATGGCGGTCAAACGTCAGCGGTGCCTGCAGATAGGCCTGACTGCCGAACAGGATCAGACCAACGCGGTCGCCATCACGGCTTTCAAGGAAATCCCCGAGCAGATGCTGAACCAGCGACAAGCGACTGACGTCTTCGTCCTGCCACTGCATGTCGGGAAAGTCCATCGAGCCGGACACGTCCACCGCCACCAGCAGATCGCGGCCGCTGGCGGCAATCGGCAACGGTTCGCCGAGCCATTGCGGGCGGGCGGCGGCGCTCAGCAGCAACAGCCACAGCAGCAGGAACGGCGCTTGCTGGCGCCACGCCGGCAGGTTGGCGCGGGCCCGGCGCCGTGCCAGACCTTCGAGGTCGGAGAGGAAGCTCACGCGCAGCGCCGGCTCGCCGCTGTCGGCCACCGGCAGCACCAGACGCATCAGCCACGGCAGCGGCAGCAGCACGAAGATCCACGGCCAGGCGAACTCAAACATGCTTGCGAATCCAGGTGTCGACGGCTTGGGTCAGGCCGGCGATGGCTTTGTCGTCAAGCTTGCATTCGGGTTTGTAAGCACCTTCGACCAGCACCATCCAGCGCGTCAGGCCGGCGGCCGGGCAGCGGTTGTCGAGAAACGCCAGCCATTTGCGGCCGTTGAGCGTGTGGCTCTGGCTGTAGGGGTAGTGGTTGCGGCACAGGCGTTTGAGCAGACCGTTGAGCTGCTGCAGCCAGGCCCCGGCCGGTGCGCCGTCGTAGGGTTTGGGCATCTGTGCCAGTTCGGCCAGCGCGGCGATGCGCACGGGGTCGAGCGGTTGTTCGGCGCGCACGATCAGGCGTTTCCTGGTCGGAATGAACCGGCGCAAACGCCACACGGCGAAGCCCAGCAGCGGCAGCAATAACAGCAGCAGCCACCAGCCCGGCGCCGGTGGCCAGAAGTCGATCGGCGGCGGGGAAATCAGCGGTTGCAGTTGTTCGAGGCCGTTCATCGACTGCTCCCCGGGCGCTGCGGATTGAGGAACTCGCGCATCTGCTCGACCATTTCGCTTTGCGTGCTCAACGGCATCAACAACACCCGCAGTTTTTGCGCGAGCAATTCCCAGCGGGCGATGCGTGCTTCGGCCTGAGCGCGATAGGTCTGGCGCAGCTCGAAATTCAGCGTGTCGAGTTCCAGCTGTGCGCCTCTTTCCGCGAATCTCAGCAGCCCGGCGGCAGGCAGCGCGTGGTCCAGCGGATCGGACAGCGGCAACAACAACAGATCGCAATGACGCGATAGCAGACTCAGTTGCTGCTCGGCGCTGTCGGACAGCGCGCGCTCGTCGCAGATCACGATCACCAGGCTGCCCGGGCGCAACACTTCACGCGCCCGGCGCAGCGCCACGCCGAGGGCGTCGCGGTCCGGTTCGCGTTCGCTGTGCAGCGACTGATTGACTTTCACCAGGCGGTTGAGCAATTGCAGCAGGCTCTGCTTGCTGCGACGCGGTTTGATTTCGTAGTGCTCGTTGTCGCCGAACACCAGTCCGCCGACCCGGTCGTTGTGCCCCAGCGCGGCCCAGCCGATCAACGCCGCCGCTTGCGCCGCGAGCACCGACTTGAACATCAGCCCGGAGCCGAAAAACAGCCGCGTGCTTTGCTCGACCATGATGAAAATCGGTCGCTCGCGTTCTTCATGGAACAGCTTGGTGTGCGGCTCCTGGGTACGCGCGGTCACGCGCCAGTCGATGGTGCGCACGTCGTCGCCGGCCTGATAGACCCGCACCTGATCGAAGTCGACCCCGCGACCACGGAATTTCGAGTGATGCAGGCCGATCAGCGGGCTGCGCTGACTCGGCGTGGAAAACAGCTGCACTTCGCGCACACGGTGGCGCATCTCGATCAGATCGGTGAGGCTGATGCGGATGCCCGGTTCGGACGGCAGGGGGGCGTTCATGGGGGTCAAGCGACGGCTACGACGTCGAGAATCCGCTGCACCACCCGATCCTGATCGATGCCGGCGGCTTCGGCTTCAAACGACAGAATGATGCGGTGACGCAACACGTCGAACAGCACCGCCTGAATGTCTTCCGGGCTGACGAAGTCGCGCCCGGCCAGCCAGGCGTGGGCCCGGGCGCAGCGGTCAAGGGCGATCGAGCCGCGTGGGCTGGCGCCATAGGCGATCCACTCGGCCATTTCCGGGTCGAACTTGGCCGGGGTGCGCGTGGCCATGACCAGTTGCACCAGGTATTCCTCCACGGCGTCGGCCATGTACAGACCGAGGATTTCCTTGCGCGCAGCGAAGATCGCCTGCTGGCTGACCCGGCGTTCAGGCTTGGTTTCGCCATTCAGCGCTTCGCCACGGGCCTGCTGCAGGATCCGGCGTTCGACGGCGGCATCCGGGAAGCCGATCTTCACGTGCATCAGGAAGCGGTCGAGCTGCGCTTCGGGCAACGGGTAGGTGCCTTCCTGCTCGATCGGGTTCTGCGTCGCCATCACCAGAAACAGCGGCGACAGCTCGTAAGTGCTGCGCCCGACGCTGACCTGACGCTCGGCCATGGCCTCGAGCAGCGCCGATTGCACCTTGGCCGGGGCCCGGTTGATTTCGTCCGCCAGCACCAGGTTGTGGAAGATCGGCCCTTGCTGGAACACGAAACTGCCGGTTTCCGGGCGATAGATCTCGGTGCCGGTAATGTCGGCCGGCAGCAGGTCCGGGGTGAACTGGATGCGATGGAACTGGGCTTCGATGCCCTCGGCGAGTTCTTTGATCGCTTTGGTCTTGGCCAGACCCGGAGCGCCCTCGACCAGCATGTGGCCGTCGGCGAGCAGGGCGATGAGCAAACGCTCGATGAGTTTTTCCTGGCCGAGAATCTGCGTTGAAAGAAAGGTTCGCAGCGCCAGTAGCGCTTCACGATGTTCCATCGGTGACTGTTCCTGGAAAGGGGTGGCCACAGGCGTTCGGATAACGCCGGGGCTGGGGGCGTTACTTTAATCCATCGAGGGGGGTGGCGACTAACGGCATTTTGCGCAAAGTGCGGGAAATGACTGGGGGATTTGTTGGGATTTTGTAGCAGGGGAGTGATTGGTTGCCCGTACCGGCCCTATCGCGAGCAGGCTCACTCCTACAATGGAACGTCGTACACCATACCTGTAGGAGTGAGCCTGCTCGCGATGAGGCCAGTCCAGCCGATATCAAATCTGGCTGATATAGGTCCCGGTGCCATCAAGGATGTTCTTCAGGGTTTCCTCAACCTCATCCAGATCAACCATGTCCGGATTGAAGGTAATTTCCAGCACATCATCGCCATTCAGCGCATCGGCATCCGCCGCCGCGATTTCAATCTTCAGCAGAGTTTTGGTCAGGGTGACTTTCACGCCGTCGAGCGTCGAAGGCTCGCCATCCAGGGTGATCTCCAGCTCGTCCTCGTCCGGATAGCGGCTCATCAGAAACATGTCGCCCTTGTCGCTATGGCAGCAGAGCATGGCCATGTTGTCTTCTTCGTCGTCGCACGGGTTGACGATCAGTAGGGCGGTGGTCATTTGCATGGGGGAATTCCTGGCCGACGGGCGCTAAGTGCAATCGAAAGCGCGATTTTGCCAGCCTTGGCGCATTTGCGCTGCTCTCTTGCGTGGGTTGCTTTATGGATGCCTGCGATAAAAGGGCGCGTGAAATTTGGCTGAATCAATGAAGAAGGAGAATTCCGACAGTTGAATCCTAGGTTGAGCGCTGAAATTTCCGAGGACGCCGCAGGAAAAAATACATGTTTGAACTTGGCAGCCATTTTCTGCTTTTTCGCTTGTTTTATCGACACGTTTGTCATTACTTTTGCCGTTCAAGCGCAAAGGAGTGCGTCAATACACACTGAAAAAGGACGTCTTTCAATGCATCCGTATTTCGAACGCGCTGAGGAAGTTGCACACCTGACCGACGATCAGATCGAGCAGATTTATCAGCGATATCTGGACGGGGAAAAAAGCGCTGCGCTTCTGGCCGAGTATCAGATCCCTGCCACTGTCCGCAGCTTGCTCAAGGTTTTGCCGCCGATTGTCAGTCAGGATCTGAAGTGCCCTTATTGCGATGTGCCGATGTGGGTACGTCGGCACGCCCGGGGCACTCCGATCTCGCAGCGTCATCCTTACAAGTGCATAAGGTGCGAGCATCGATACTCAGCATCCGCCCGCCATGGCCGACGCATGGCGTGTACTTGCCAGGCGTGTTGCCAGGTTCATCAGCAACAATTGGCGGCGCAGGCAGAGCGTGATCGACGCGAACTTGAATCGCGCTTCGGTATACCGAGTCCTGCGGTACCGTATTCAGCCCTTGGGTTTGTGCAGAAGCTGACGTTGCTGGCCTTGCTTGACGATGGCAATGGCAGTCATCCCGAATGGATCGCGCCGTTGAGCGCGACATCCCGAAGCGAACATCTGGCACCGAGCGTCGAGGCCAGCGAGGAAAGATTGAAGAGTCTGCACGAGGCGGGCGTGTTAACGGTCGCGACGAGCTCTGATATCAGGGCCTTCGATCGCACTGAGGGTTGCAGTATCAGTGACTATTCTGCAGTGCGCTGGCAGCCTAATGTGGCACTCGGCGGAGTTGCGCGCTGTAATCGGGAAAGCCTGTACCTGACGCTCTATCAGGAGTTATCCGGCGAGATTCAGGTCGCCTGGAAGAGTGAACTCTACGGGCTGATTTTCGATCTGGCCCGAGAAGAATCGCTTCAATACATCCGTGTGCTGGCCAACGAAGTCAGTTTTTCGTTCACGGCCGAGGCGCGTGCCGAAACGGTTGTGGGGCAACTCCTGCAGGATTTTTCCGTAAGCCAGCTCTACTACTTCGCCCGCCTGGCAGTAAAAAACGCTGCGCACTTCTACGCCACCGGCAACTCCAAAGGTCGCAATCATGCGTCCAACACCATCCCGCGCAACATGCTCGGGACCGCTCAGGATGCCCTGACTCGGAACTGGCGCAAAAACGCACACCGTGATTCGCGGGTACCGCAATCGGCGTTGCATCGGCTGTTGTACGACGTAGTGCTCAAGGACAGCGGTGCCGGGTTTTCCAAGTCGCCGGGAATGTATTGGCGCGATGAACTGGTGCCGCAGTTCTTCTCCCGTGCAGCTTTTGACAGCGATCTGCTCGGTCATTTGAGGCTGTTTTGCCGAGAGTGTGACTCCAGCAATATCGACGCCAGCATGGATAAATTGATCCTGAAAACCATGTGTTACGACTGTGCCACCGTGAGCAAATTCAGGGCTTTCGAGGAGCTGCCTGACTGATGTTTATGGGGGCTAAGCGGCCCAGGAAAAAGGGAAGGCATAAGCTCAATGTGGCTGCTTTCCTTTTTTTCTTCGAGGTGGTTCCTGAGGATGTTGCCTTGAATCTTTTTTGAGTTCTGAGGGCTGTTTTCTAAAGTGCATGATTGTGCGGTAAGGAACGTAAAACAGGAGCTGAAAGAGAATCGGGGGGAGTAAGAATACGAAAAGAAAAACTCCTGAAGAGTACGTTGAATAGAATAGAAAATTCTGACCCATGATCCTCAGTTTTGAGTCGCGGCTCATGAGGTCGGTGGAGTTTAAATAAGCTTCATAGGTGAAGATAGAGCAAAATAAAAGCAGGGCAATGAGCGATAAGGAATATTTTATGAGTGAAAGTTTGTTTGCTCTTTCAAATATCTGGTCGGATATTTTTAAGCATCGGTACAGGAATATTAAGCTGAATACTGGCGCAAATACCGCAATGTAATTCGTGGTTATCCTGGAGCTTAGAGGGAGTTTGGATGACCAGAAGCCGATGTTTTCGATCAGATAGTTTTGTAGAGCAGAATCGAGCAGCATAGGATGGTGCTCGTTAATGATTGGAACTATCAGGTTGATGAGGAGGATCGGCGCCAGCATGGATATAAAACATGCGGTTGATATGGATGGCTCAGGAGTGTTTTGCACCGTGTAATCCTTGTTTGGTGGCCGGCTCAATTAATTGAACCGGCAGGCAGAGTATTAATGCGCTGGCGTCGTTTCAACTAGCGTGAATACTGTGTCATTTATCTTTTCTACGGTTTTGGCATCGAGTAAAGCGGCAACGCCAGCCACGAGGAGACCGGTAGCGACTACAGCAATTACGGGTGGAAACGAAAAAGCAGCTAGCACTGGTGGTGCTATGAGAGCGACCAGCATCCCTGCTCCGGCTCCTGCGGCAATGCTTTCGAATTCGAGTAACAGGGGTTTCCAGTTTCCATCCTGAAAACCGATGATTGCCTTTTCCACAACAGAATGCGCCTGCACGATTTTTCCGGTTACGCCAAATCCTTTGGCGAGCCGATTGACACTGTCCATGTAGGACGCCTTGTCCAGTGCGTTCAGTGCGTCGACAACCGCACGGGTATCCTGCGGGCTGAGCTTTGCATTCGGGTTGGTTCGCACCTGCTCGAACGTTCGCAGCGCTTTGTTGTAGCTCCTGATCTTTTTCCCTGATACATCCTTTTGAAGATCCATCACCACTTGATGCAGGTTGGCGCCGTATTTCTCGAGGATGAATTTGTTCGCGTCGGCGACGTAAGCCACCGCGCGTTTGTAGTCATCAATACGTTTGGCCTCCGCTTCAGCAGCGATCCGTTGTTTTACTTCCTCCAGTCGCAGAGCAGCCTGACGCGCCTGCTCTTGTCTTTGCGCCTCTTCAGCTTGTCGCGCAGCTTCGGCGGCCTGCTGTTGGGCGAGGGCCTCGGCCTGTCGCCGAGCTATTTCGGCATACAGTCTGGTCTGGCGGTCTTGAAGATTTGCGATTTGTTCGTTCAGAAGCATGGCGTCGTAAGTGGCTTGTAACTTCGCATATTGTTGCGACGTTTTAATATCTCTTAATTTTTGCTGCAGTTCGGTATTTTTTTGAAAAAGCAATTCATTGACAATGTTGGTGGCTTTGTTTAGCCATGTATCGGGAGTGGGGTGGGGCAGCGGTGGGTGTCTGCTGTCTATAATGTTCAGCTCTGTTTGCAAGCCTTGCTCTAAATTGCGCTTTTTTTCCAGATAGTCACTTTCTATCGCCAGTGTGAGCCCATGCATCGGGTTGCCCAGCGGATAGTTCTTGAGAATATCTCCGCGAATGGTGCCAGGGTTCAAATTGATGATTTCCCAGGAGCCATCGCCGTAGATTATTGTTGTCGGAAGTTCAAGTTGTCGCATGTGTTGATTCCTTTCTTTGATAGAGACCCGTTCCGTGGGTCGGTTTGATAACTGATGTCTGGTTTTTTATGAGGTGCGCTTATATAGATAGCACTGCCGATTTTTGCGTTCAAATCGTGCTGTAGGAATTCGGTCTTCAAATTATGTGAGACATTTCTTGTCAGTTTGTAAGGATTCTTTAGTGTGTTTCTACTTGTTGTTTTTATTGGTTTTTTGGTGCGAATAATCGAAGGCTGTGTAAGCTTTGGCTGGGTGATTTTCCAAGGAGGAAAGGTGTGGCAGGAACGAATTTCAGGTAATCGGTCATTTCAGGTGCGCTTGCCTGTTGAACGGCCACCTGAAGCGCGAGAATTCTCTTTGGCTGCTAATGTTTACCGGTGCGCGGGGCCGCGTTTACGTGCCAATGACCGAATATGTCGCAGCACCGCAAGCAGACACATTGTCGCACCCATTAAGCTGCGCAACGGATGAGCACCCGTAAAGACATTGTCGGCGGCCTCGACAGTCGTTTTTGCAGATGCCCATTCAATGGAAGGTGAATGTGACCTGAGTGTCTCGTCCAGCTTCACCCACCTGTCCCCCTGTTTCCTCTGCCCGAGAATCAGGAACAGGGCGACACAAGCCCCGAAAGGGGTGTTGCACGCGACGCTTTCCATCAATAACAAGCTTAAGCGGAGTACCACAGATGGCGTTCTTCACCGCAGCCAGCAAAGCCGACTTCCAGCACCAACTGCAAGCGGCACTGGCGCAGCACATCAGTGAACAGGCACTGCCACAAGTGGCGCTGTTCGCTGAACAATTCTTCGGCATCATTTCCCTGGACGAGCTGACTCAACGTCGCCTCTCCGACCTCGCTGGCTGTACTCTTTCCGCGTGGCGCCTGCTTGAGCGCTTCGATCACGCGCAACCGCAAGTGCGCGTCTACAACCCCGATTACGAGCGTCATGGCTGGCAGTCGACCCACACCGCGGTCGAAGTGCTGCACCACGACCTGCCGTTTCTGGTCGACTCGGTGCGCACCGAGCTGAACCGCCGCGGCTACAGCATCCACACCCTGCAGACCACCGTGCTCAGCGTGCGTCGTGGCAGCAAGGGCGAGCTGCTGGAAATCCTGCCCAAGGGCAGCACCGGCGAAGGCGTGCTGCACGAGTCGCTGATGTACCTGGAAATCGACCGCTGCGCCAACGCGGCCGAACTGAATGTGCTGAGCAAAGAACTGGAGCAGGTGCTCGGTGAAGTGCGCGTCGCGGTCGCTGATTTCGAGCCGATGAAGGCCAAGGTGCAGGAGATCCTCACCAAGCTCGATCACAGCGCATTCGCCGTCGATGCCGACGAAAAGACCGAAATCAAGAGCTTCCTGGAATGGCTGGTGGGCAACCACTTCACCTTCCTCGGCTACGAAGAGTTCACCGTTGTCGATCAGGCCGATGGCGGCCATATCGAATACGACCAGAATTCCTTCCTCGGTCTGACCAAACTGCTGCGCACCGGTCTGACCAACGAAGACCGGCACATCGAAGACTACGCGGTGAACTACCTGCGCGAACCGACCCTGCTGTCGTTCGCCAAGGCTGCGCACCCGAGCCGCGTACACCGTCCGGCCTACCCGGACTACGTGTCGATCCGTGAAATCGACGCCGACGGTAAAGTCATCAAGGAACACCGCTTCATGGGCCTGTACACCTCCTCGGTGTATGGCGAGAGCGTGCGGGTCATTCCGTTCATCCGTCGCAAGGTCGAAGAAATCGAACGCCGCTCCGGCTTCCAGTCCAAGGCTCACCTGGGCAAGGAACTGGCGCAGGTACTCGAAGTGCTGCCGCGTGACGACCTGTTCCAGACCCCGGTCGACGAACTGTTCAGCACCGTGATGTCGATCGTGCAGATCCAGGAACGCAACAAGATCCGCGTGTTCCTGCGCAAAGACCCGTACGGTCGCTTCTGCTACTGCCTGGCCTACGTGCCGCGCGACATCTATTCCACCGAAGTGCGCCAGAAGATCCAGCAGGTGCTGATGGAGCGCCTGAAGGCTACCGACTGCGAGTTCTGGACCTTCTTCTCCGAGTCCGTGCTGGCCCGCGTGCAGTTGATCCTGCGTGTTGATCCGAAGAACCGCATCGACATCGATCCGCTGCTGCTGGAAAAAGAAGTGGTACAGGCCTGCCGCAGCTGGCAGGACGACTATGCCGCCCTGACCGTCGAAAGCTTCGGCGAAGCCCACGGCACCAACGTGCTGGCGGATTTCCCGAAAGGCTTCCCGGCAGGTTACCGCGAGCGTTTCGCGGCGCATTCGGCGGTGGTCGACATGCAGCACCTGCTGAGCCTGAACGAAAAAAATCCGCTGGTGATGAGCTTCTATCAGCCGCTGGGCCAGGTGTCCGGTCAGCGCGAGCTGCATTGCAAGCTGTACCACGCCGACACCCCGCTGGCGCTGTCCGACGTCTTGCCGATTCTGGAAAACCTCGGCCTGCGCGTGCTGGGCGAGTTCCCGTACCGTCTGCGTCACACCAATGGCCGCGAGTTCTGGATCCACGACTTCGCGTTCACCGCGGCGGAAGGTCTGGAGCTGGATATCCAGCAACTCAACGACACCCTGCAGGACGCGTTCGTCCACATCGTCCGTGGCGATGCCGAGAACGATGCGTTCAACCGTCTGGTGCTGACCGCCGGTCTGCCATGGCGCGACGTGGCGCTGCTGCGTGCCTACGCCCGTTACCTGAAGCAGATTCGTCTGGGCTTCGACTTGGGCTACATCGCCAGCACCCTGAACAACCACACCGACATCGCTCGCGAGCTGACCCGGTTGTTCAAAACCCGTTTCTACCTGGCGCGCAAGCTGGGCAGCGATGATCTGGAAGACAAGCAACAGCGTCTGGAACAGGCGATTCTGACCGCGCTGGACGACGTTCAGGTGCTCAACGAAGACCGCATCCTGCGTCGTTACCTGGACCTGATCAAAGCCACCCTGCGTACCAACTTCTATCAGACTGATGCCAACGGCCAGAACAAGTCGTACTTCAGCTTCAAGTTCAACCCGCACGCGATCCCAGAACTGCCCAAGCCAGTACCGAAGTTCGAAATCTTCGTTTACTCACCACGCGTCGAAGGCGTGCACCTGCGCTTCGGCAACGTGGCGCGCGGTGGTCTGCGCTGGTCCGATCGTGAAGAAGACTTCCGTACCGAAGTGCTTGGCCTGGTAAAAGCCCAGCAAGTGAAGAACTCGGTCATCGTGCCGGTGGGTGCGAAGGGCGGCTTCCTGCCGCGTCGTCTGCCACTGGGCGGCAGCCGTGACGAGATCGCGGCCGAGGGCATCGCCTGCTACCGCATCTTCATCTCCGGTCTGCTGGACATCACCGACAACCTGAAAGACGGCGCGCTGGTGCCGCCGGCCAACGTCGTGCGTCATGACGACGATGACCCGTACCTGGTGGTGGCAGCGGACAAGGGCACTGCGACCTTCTCCGACATCGCCAACGGCATCGCCATCGACTACGGCTTCTGGCTGGGTGACGCGTTCGCCTCCGGTGGTTCCGCCGGTTACGACCACAAGAAAATGGGCATCACCGCCAAGGGCGCGTGGGTCGGCGTACAGCGCCACTTCCGCGAGCGCGGCATCAATGTTCAGGAAGACAGCATCACTGTGGTCGGCGTGGGTGACATGGCCGGTGACGTATTTGGTAACGGCCTGTTGATGTCCGACAAGCTGCAACTGGTCGCTGCGTTCAACCACATGCACATCTTCATCGATCCGAACCCGAACCCGGCGACCAGCTTCGTCGAGCGTCAGCGCATGTTCGACCTGCCGCGTTCGGCCTGGACCGACTACGACACCAGCATCATGTCCGAAGGCGGCGGCATCTTCTCGCGCAGCGCGAAGAGCATCGCCATCTCGCCGCAGATGAAAGAACGCTTCGACATCAAGGCCGACAAGCTGACCCCGACCGAACTGCTGAACGCCTTGCTCAAGGCGCCGGTGGATCTGCTGTGGAACGGCGGTATCGGTACTTACGTCAAGGCCAGCAGCGAAAGCCATGCCGACGTGGGCGACAAGGCCAACGACGCACTGCGCGTCAACGGCAACGAGCTGCGCTGCAAGGTAGTGGGCGAGGGCGGTAACCTCGGCATGACCCAACTGGGTCGTGTGGAATTCGGTCTGAATGGCGGCGGCTCCAACACCGACTTCATCGACAACGCCGGTGGCGTGGACTGCTCCGACCACGAAGTGAACATCAAGATCCTGCTGAACGAAGTGGTTCAGGCCGGCGACATGACCGACAAGCAACGCAACCAGTTGCTGGCGAGCATGACCGACGAAGTCGGTGGTCTGGTGCTCGGCAACAACTACAAGCAGACCCAGGCTCTGTCCCTGGCGGCGCGTCGTGCCTACGAGCGCATTGCCGAGTACAAGCGTCTGATGAGCGATCTGGAAGGCCGTGGCAAGCTGGACCGTGCCATCGAGTTCCTGCCGACCGAAGAGCAGATCAACGAGCGCGTTGCGGCAGGTCATGGCCTGACCCGTCCCGAGCTGTCGGTGCTGATCTCGTACAGCAAGATCGACCTCAAGGAACAGCTGCTGAACTCGCTGGTGCCGGACGACGACTACCTGACCCGCGACATGGAAACGGCGTTCCCGCCGACCCTGGTCAGCAAGTTCTCCGAAGCCATGCGTCGTCACCGTCTGAAGCGCGAGATCGTCAGCACCCAGATCGCCAACGATCTGGTCAACCACATGGGCATCACCTTCGTTCAGCGACTCAAAGAGTCGACCGGCATGAGCCCGGCGAACGTGGCCGGTGCTTACGTGATCGTGCGTGACATCTTCCACCTCCCGCACTGGTTCCGTCAGATCGAAGCGCTGGACTACCAGGTCTCCGCTGACGTGCAACTGGAGCTGATGGACGAGCTGATGCGTCTGGGCCGTCGCGCTACGCGCTGGTTCCTGCGTGCCCGTCGCAACGAGCAGAACGCTGCCCGTGACGTCGCGCACTTCGGTCCGCACCTCAAGGAGCTGGGTCTGAAGCTCGACGAACTGCTGAGCGGCGAAATCCGTGAAAACTGGCAGGCGCGTTATCAGGCTTACGTCGCGGCCGGTGTTCCGGAGTTGCTGGCGCGTATGGTGGCGGGTACCTCGCACCTGTACACCCTGCTGCCGATCATCGAAGCGTCCGACGTCACTGGTCAGGATCCGGCTGAAGTGGCCAAGGCCTACTTCGCCGTGGGCAGTGCGCTGGACATCACCTGGTACCTGCAACAGATCAGCGCGCTGCCGGTTGAAAACAACTGGCAGGCCCTGGCCCGTGAAGCGTTCCGTGACGATGTGGACTGGCAGCAACGTGCGATCACCATCTCTGTCCTGCAACAGGGCGACGGCACTCAGGACGTGGAAGCACGCCTGGCGCTGTGGATGGCACAGCACGAAAGCATGATCGAGCGCTGGCGCGCCATGCTGGTGGAAATCCGTGCTGCGAGCGGCACTGACTACGCCATGTACGCCGTTGCCAACCGTGAGCTGCTGGACCTCGCGTTGAGCGGGCAGGCGGTGGTGCCTGCGGCTGCTGCGAATGCCGAGCTTGAACTGGCCTGAGTAGTGGTTGAATGAAGAAGCCCCGGTGTCGTGAGATGCCGGGGCTTTTTTGTGTCTGGATTTTATGGTGTTTGTTCCGGCCTTATCGCGAGCAGGCTCACTCCTACAGTTGGAATGCGTTTTCCCCCTGTAGGAGTGAGCCTGCTCGCGATGAGGGCCTGACTATCAATACAACTTATGTGCTTGTTTACTATCAAGCATCGACACTTTATCTGTCGGCCTGGTCAATAAATTACTCAGCGATTGATCAAACTTCTGTAGCGCCCGAACTTGCACATCCTGCTGTTGATTAATATCCGCGACGATCTCTTCCGAACGTTTGAAGTCCGCCCAAACCGGTGTCAGTTCTTTCGCTTCAGAACCTTTTGCTGTACCGATGTAGTTCAACTTCGCATCATAAAAATCCGCACTCACATCAGCCTTGATGTCGGAGCTGCGCGAGGTAATCAACTGGCTGTGGGCGTCGACGATCGCCACCACATCGGGGTGCGCCGCGCGCAGGCTCTGCATGTCCGGGTACACCGTGACCGAGCCGAACTGCCGTTGCAGCGAGGCCTTGACCCAGTCCACGGCCATGTCCGGTTTCGAGGTGTTGACGTAGGCGTCGTGGATCGGCTGCACCAGCAGGCTCTGGCCGAAACCGGTGCCGGCGTTGGCCTGATAGTCACGTAGATATTCGCGGTTGGTCAGGGTGCTGGGGCTGTAGACCACGCCCAGTGACACGCCGGGACCGCTTTGCACCTGGGCGGCGCTGCTGCGGCCGACCGGTTGGGTGAACAGGGTATCGAGGGACGACACCGCTTTCGGCGCGGTGGGTACTGAACAGGCGGACAAGGCTAAAACCGATATCGCCAGGGTACTGGCAAAGGCAAGTTTCATGGTGAATCTCCCGTGAAGCAACTTCAGTCGGAAAGTCAGCGTTGTCGCGGCTGTTTGTGACGGGCGCACGACAGTTGATTCAGACTAAACCCGCCAACCTGTAAATAAGCTGACAATTTTTCGAGTTGTGGCGATGCATTAGTTTTATTGGCTTTAAGGCGAATCGGTTAATTGCCTCGGGAAATAAAAAGGCGCAAAACAGTGTTTTGCGCCTTTTTATTTATGGCTGTGCCAACAACCATCAGTTTTTCAAGGGGATCAATACTTGCTCGTCCGGGGCCAACACCATGAACACCAGCAACTTCGCCGGTTTGCTGTTGCTGGCATTTTTCGACACCAGATGTTCGGAGCCGGCCGGTTCGTACCAGAACTGGCCTTTCTTGTAGGTGATCGGCTGTTCGCCCTTGACCTGGGAAATCACTTCGCCTTCGAGCACGTAGGCCATGGCGGTGCCGTCGTGTTTGTGGGCGATCGAGGATTGGCCGGGTTTGTAGTCGACTTCGATCATCATGGCTTTCTTGCCGGGGGCGTTCTTCAGCATCTGGTCTTGCAGGACGGTGACTTTCTCGGATGGGTCGTGAGCCAGGGCGGCGGCAGACATGGACAGGGCGAGAATGGCGGTGAAGAGGTGCAGGGCTTTCATGTTCGATCACCAGTTGGGGAGGGGTGGTGACCACAGTAGTCTGCGGGGTGGGGTATTCAAACGGCCAATATTCGGGAAGATCGGGTGACCAATCTGGGGGATATCAGCGCTTTCGAATACGCCATCGCTGGCAAGCCAGGCTCCCACAGGTTCTGCTGTCGTTCATATGATTGTTAACAACACGAAACCCTGTGGGAGTCTGGCTTGCCAGCGATGGCGTCAGTAAGTCAAATGATCGGAAAGGAGTTGAAATCCACACTATTGGCCAGACGGCTATCAATCAGGTCAATAAACCCCTGCGCCTCGGGCCGGTTGAAGTGCGCCTGCATTGCCGCTTCCGACTGCCAGCGTGCACTCACCGTCCAGCGCTGGCTGTCCTCGGGGCAGCGGTCGACCATGTAGGCGTCGCAGCCCGGTGTCTGGCGCAAGGTGTCGACGATCTTCTGCAACTGCCGGCCGAGTTCTTCCGAACGCCCGGCGGCGGCGCGCACCTGGACGGTGTTGATCACTTCGTTGGACATTGCTCACACTCCTGAAGCAGGCCGGACGAATCCTGCTCATTGAGGGATAACGCCAGTGCAGAATAGGCCTGCACCTGCTGATCACCAATAACCAATCGGCGGTTAATCGCCCAGACCAATCATTCACGCCACTTGTTGCAGAATGTCGCGCAGGCGATCCAGAGCGGTGTCGATGTCGAGGGTTTCAATGGCGCCGAAGCCGAAGTACAGACCGCTCTTCACCGGTTGCCGGTAATGGAATCCGTCGATGGAATACAGCCCGACCTCGACTTTTTTCGCCAGTTCGATCACCAGCGGCAGGTCGATCGGCACTTTGCACAACACCGCCATGTGGAACCCGGCACTGGGCGGAATCGCCTCCAGCCACGGCGAAAGATCACCGGCCATGCGCGCCAGAATCCGTTCGCGGCGCTGGGCGTAAATCGTATGGCAACGGCGGATGTGCTTGAGCAGGCAGCCTTCGGCAATGAACTTGGCCAGCGCCCATTGCGGCAGGGTCGAGGCGTGCAGGTCGGTGAGTTGTTTGGCGCGGATCACCGCTTCGAGAATCGCCGGCGGCAGGATCGCGTAACCCAGGCGCAGCTCCGGCAGCAGGGTCTTGGAGAAGGTGCCGACGTAGGCCACGATGCCGCGCTGATCAAGGCTGAACAGTGAGTCCGTCGGCCGCCCTTCGTAGCGGAATTCGCTGTCATAGTCATCCTCGATGATGATCGCGCCCAGCTCATACGCCCGGGCCAGCAAAGCTTCGCGGCGCGCCTGGCTCATCGGCATGCCCAGCGGGAACTGGTGCGACGGCGTGACATAAATCATCCGCGTGCCCTCGGGAATCTGCTCGACCACAATCCCTTCGGCATCCACCGGGATTCCGACCACTTCGGCACCGTGGGTGCCGAACAGCAACCGCGCGGGCGGATACCCCGGATCTTCCATCGCCACCCGGCTGCCGGGGCTGATCAGCACGCGGGTGATCAGGTCCAGCGCCTGTTGCGCGCCGTTGCACACCACGATGTCTTCGTCCTGGCAGTTGATCCCGCGCGAAAACGCGATGTGCCGGGCAATCGCATTACGCAGCGCCGGCAGGCCTTCGGGCACGCTGTAGAAGCCTTTGGAGCCGGCCATCTGGCGCATCGCGTGCGACACGCAACGGCGCCAGTCGTCATGCGGGAACTGGCCCTTGCTGGTGGCGCCGCCGATGAAGTCATAGCGCAACGAACCTTCCAGCGACGGGTGGCGCAAGAACACCGGCAGGTTGCGCCAACGCTCGATCACCTCGGCGCTGGCCAGTTCGGTGTGGCTCTGCTTGCGCTGAATCTGCGCCGGGCGGGCGTTGACGTACGTGCCTTTGCCGATCACCCCGGTGAGGAAATTTTCGTAAGTCAGCTGCGCGTAGGTGTCGGAAATGGTCTTGCGCGAGATCCCCAGTTGCTCGGCCAGCAGACGGCTGGGCGGCAACTGCGTACCCGCCGCCAACCGCCCGGACTCGATGGCGCCGCGCAGCTGGTTGTATAGCTGGCCGGCGAGGTCCTTGCGGCCATTGATCACGACGTGAAGTTCCATACCGACGCGGCTCCGGGGGGCGATTGAAGTGTCGGCCAGATTACCGCTGTTGGGTGATTGGCAGTAGTTGCCTACCCGAAAAACTCCAAATTGGTCACTAACCCATGTGGGAGCGAGCCTGCTCGCGAATGCGGTGTGTCATTCAAAAATGGGCTGACTGACCTGACGCCTTCGCGAGCAGGCTCGCTCCCACAGGGGATCTATGTAGAGGAAGAGGGCAGTGGTGTAGCGATATTCCGTGGAATTGGGGCTGTAACGCCGGCAGCTCTGCGCTTACCGTGAACTCATCATTCCGCTTCCCGAGACCTGCCCATGTCCCCGCGTCTGGACTACTACAACGCATCGCCCAAGGCGATGAAAGCGATGATCGCCATGGAGGCGCTGACCAGCGACCTGAGCATCGAGGCGCCGCTGTTACAACTGATCAGGATCCGCGCTTCGCAGCTCAACGGCTGCGCGTTCTGCACCGACATGCACTCGGTGGACGCGCGGCGGGCCGGGGAGAGTGAGCGGCGTTTGTATGCGATCGCGGTGTGGCGCGACAGCGGCTTTTTCAATCCGCGTGAACGCGCCGCACTGGGCTGGGCCGAGGCGGTGACGCTGTTGGCGGAAAGTCATGTGCCGGACGATGTTTATCAGCTGGCCAAAGCGCAATTCAGTGAGGCGGAACTGGTGGATCTGACCATGGCCGTCACCACCATTAACAGCTGGAATCGCCTGGCGGTAAGCTTTCGCCAAACCCCGAGCGATTGACGTGCATACCCTGTAATTGGGGTATTTCTAGTGATTGAGGTATTCCTTGTGGTGAGGGGATTCATCCCCGATGGCCTGCGCAGCAGGCCTATAACAATCCGACGCGGGTCCTTCAGATAAACCGAGTCAGCGGGATTGACGACTGCTGCGCAGCCGATCGGGGATAAATCCCCTCGCCACAGGTGTGTTTCCCCTTCCTTTAGGTGTGTGAGTTTCTTAGCCTCAGGTGTTTCGACTCATTTATTGGTTAATGGGGAGGTTCCGTTATTGGCGGGTGGGCGTTGTGGTTTGACTGAAGTGCCGAAGGTATTGCCCATGCGTGTTCCAGTTGCGGCCGGGGTTGCGAGGCCAACCTGATTCGGTGGCCGCTTGTTCACCGGCACATTCAGTGCTTCCTGATTCTTCTGCGCAGCGGCAGCGCCCTCGGGATTGTTGCCCATCTGCTGACTCAGACAATCATAATTCGGCGCCTTGTAGCCACCCACCGTCAC
Organism: Pseudomonas sp. LAMO17WK12:I5; assembly: GCF_900215165.1. Lineage (NCBI taxonomy): Bacteria > Pseudomonadati > Pseudomonadota > Gammaproteobacteria > Pseudomonadales > Pseudomonadaceae > Pseudomonas > Pseudomonas sp. LAMO17WK12:I5. The sequence continues at coordinate 90,705 of NZ_OBDS01000005.1, forward strand.
CTCCACACAGCCCAGCGGCTGCTCGGCCTGGGCGCTGGCGAAGGCGCTCAGCAGCAGCCCGCCGAGGGCGAATTTCCACAGTGTTTTCATGCAAGCCTCCTGGCCGGCCCGAAGCGGCCGCTCTCTGAATGCAGTCTAGTGCAAGCCTTGCGCGAATCCCGTGATGGTTTTTTTGCACCGCCCGTCACACCAGATTCATAAACAGCCATCAGGATGACGGTTTTCAGGGGTACGTCAGCCGTGCAGCGAGGCAGTTCCAGGGACGGTCTTCAGCGTTCAGCGACTCTCGTGCGCCGGGTGAGTCTGGGGCTGCTGCTTGGCTGGTTCAGCGGAGCTGCGACAGCCGAACCGGTGCCGGCCGATATGCGCATGACGTTGCACATCCCGGCGCAGGATCTGGCCCGGGCGCTGGATCAGTACAGCCATGCCACCGGGGTGGCGGTGCTGGTCGACAGTCAGTTGAGTCGTGGCCGGCGCTCGTTGGCAGTCGATGGCGAATACACCGCTGCCGACGCCTTGCGCCGTTTGCTCGGCGGCAGTGGCCTGATGGCGCGTTATGCCCGCGACGACGCGTTCACCTTGCAAGTGGCGCAGGTCGAGGACGTGCCGTCGGCCCCGGACAAAACCACCCCGGCCAGCGCCGCCGTGAGTCGCAGCTACGCCACCGCGGTGCAAGCGGCGATCGAGCGCAACCTGTGCCGTTCGCCACTGACTCGTCCGGGCAGTTATCGCGCGGTGTTGCAGGTCTGGGTCGGGCGCGACGGCGTGGTGCAGCACAACCGGTTGGTCACCACCACCGGTGATGTACGGCGCGATACCGCGCTGGTGGAGAGCTTTCGCAATCTCAGGATCGACCGGCCGACGCCCAGCGCGTTGCGTCAGCCGGTCACGTTGCTGTTGTTACCGGAGTCGTCAGGGAAACGCATGGAATGCACCAAATGGGAAGGAGTTTCCGGGGGATGAAAGACACCGGACAAGGTTCGATGGTCCAGCTGTTCCTGACGTCCTACGAGGACTTTCGGGTGCGCTTGCGACGCCGTCTCGGCTCGGAAGACCTGGCCAACGACGTGCTGCACGAAACCTACCTGCGGGTCGACCGCATGGAAACGCCGCCGAACCTGCTGCGGCCCAATGCCTACCTGTATCGCATGGCCCTGAACATCGCCGCCGACCGTCGTCAGGCCGATGCGCGCCTGCTCACCGGCGAGGAAGTCGAAGAGCTGCTACAGATCGGCGACGAGGCGCTGGACCCGGCGCGAGTGGTGGGTGGGCAGAAGGAAATCCAGTCGCTTCTCAGCGCCCTCTACGAACTGCCAGCGCGGCGTCGCCGAATCTTCATCGCAGCGCGGCTGGAAGAGGCGCCGCACCTGGAAATCTCCCAGCGCTTCGGCATCTCCACGCGCATGGTCGAAAAGGAAATCAAAGCTGCATTGGGCTTCTGCGCCGCGAAACTGGAAAGAAAAGTGTTTCAACGGTTCGGTCGCGGGGCCGGAAAACCGTCTTCTGAATAGTGCCCGATCAATTCGTTGAGAATCTGCGCGTTTGAACATCTTTCGACTGACACCTGCCAAGCCATCGGCGGCCGACAATCTGCACAGTGAAGCCCACGACTGGTTGGTCCTGCTGACCTCCGGCCGCGCCACCGTGGCTGACGCCCGGGCGTTGCGCGACTGGTGCGCGCAAAGCGCCGAACATGCCCGCGCTTTCGAAGAGGCCAAGGTGTTGTGGCACAACCTGCAGCCTGCCGCTGAAATGCTGCAGTCGCCTCGGCGGTTTGGCCGGCGCGCGTTTCTCGGTGGCGCCATCGCGGCATCGGCGGCGTTTTTGCTGGTGCGCGGGACAATCCCCGGTGGCTTTGAAGGGCTGGGTGCCGACTACATCACCGAAGTCGGCCAGCAGAAACGTTTCGAACCGGCCGATGGCGTAAGCCTGGAGCTCAACACCCAGACCCGTATCAACCAGCGCGCTGGCGATGATGGCGTGCAGGGGTTCGAACTGGTCAGCGGCGAAGTCGAAGTGCAAACCGCACGGTTGCCATTGGCGATGCAGGCCGGAGGAGGGTGGTTGCGGGCCAGTCAGGCGCGGTTCAATTTGCGCAACACCGATCAGCGAGTGTGCGTGACGTGCCTCGATGGTTCGGTGGACGTCAATGTCGATGGCCGCAGCCTGCGCCTGCAGCCGGGTGAACAACTGACCTACGACGCGCAGCAAGTGGGCGCAGTGCAAAGCGTCGACACCGCCGCAGTGATGAACTGGCGCCAACAAGTGCTGGTGTTCAACGGCGCAACCCTCAGCCAGATGATCGACGAGATCAACCGCTACCGCCCTGGCATGTTGCTGCTGCTCAACCGCGAACTCGGCCAACGCCGCGTCCAGGCCCGCTTCAGCCTCGACCAACTCGCCGGCGTCGCCCTGCTGATCCGCGACGCCTACGGCGTCAAATGCACCGAACTCCCCGGCGGAGTCGTCGTCCTCAGCTAACCCAACCCCACCAACCCCACCACCCCCTGTGGGAGCTGGCTTGCCAGCGATGACGGCCAACCAGCCAACCAATCTCTCCCAGACCGCATACGATCCAATTGTAGGAGTGAGCCTGCTCGCGATGACGGCCCGACAGCCGACCAATATCTACCAGCTGCACTCAGTCTATGTGGGAGCTGGCTTGCTCGCGAAGGCGTCCACTCAGCCAACTCATCATCAACTGACCCACCGCATTCGCGAGCAAGCCCGCTCCCACAAGTTTATGCAGTGATGCTAGCTACTGCAGCGGCCCCATCACCTTCCGATACCGCTCCACCCCCTGCGCCGTCTCCCGCGTCAACCGAACCTCCAACCCCAACGGATCCTCCCGCCGATTCCCACTCAACTGCCGCCACCCCTTATCCACCTCCCAAACCCGCACCTGCACATCACTCACCCCCTGCAACACCGCCACCCCAGCCCCCGGCGCCGGCAACGGATACCGACTGCGCGCCTCAGCCACCGCCCGATACAACGTATCCCCCTTGACCCACCAACGCACCCGCTGCAAAGCCCCAGGCTGATCCGCCGCACTGCGAATGATATCCAGCCGAAACCCCTTGCTATCACTGCTCCGCACCGTCAGCGCAGGCGGCGCCGTCGGCGGCTCATCATCCACGCCAACCTTCTTCGGCTCAGTCAACTCCACACCTGCGCGCATCTCCACATCACGCTGCAACTGATTCAACGCCCGCAACAAACTGTCGCTCTGCTCACTGCTCGCCTGCAAATGACTGTCCGCCCGCGTCACACTGTCCAGCCCGCGCCACGCAATCAAACTGACCACCGCCATCAGCAAAATAGCGACCATCACCTCGATCAGGGTAAAGCCCCGTTGATCGTTCATTGCACACTGATCCTGCCACTGCCATCACGCAACACACTCAGCCGATTCAGCCCATCAGACAAGGTCAATTGCAGTGGCGGATTGATCCACTCGGCGTTAAGCACAACCTTCTGCTTCGGCTCCACCCGCACCTCCAGCTTCGGACTCTGCCAGGTGCGCGGCCGCAACTGCGGGTCATCCTTGAAATGCTCAAACCCCCGACCACTGTCACTGCGCCGACTGAAGCGAAAGCCCTTGCTATCACTCACCCACACAATCGGCCGGCCATCGGCGCGCGCCTCCGCCTGCGCCACCTGCAGCAACTGCGCGACACGCTCGGCGTCCTTGCGCAGCAACTGCAGCGGATCCGGCTTGATACTCAGACTGATCGCCGCACTGGCGATGCCGATGATCACCAGCACCACCATCAACTCGATCAGCGTAAAGCCCTGTTGCTTGCCCACATTCATCGGTTGCGCGCTCCGTTGCGTCCTGCCCCGTCCCAAAAAAACATCCTGCACGGCCAACATGTAAGGCGTGTGAAATAAAACCGTGAGAATTGCCGCGTAGCCTGTCAGCAGGGACTAAAAGGAGATTCAGCCCATGATGCTCACCACCCGCATATCCCCCCCGCAAACCGTCCAGGCCCTCGCACTGCTCGCCGCCCTGGTCGGCGTCGCGACCTGGTCGTCGCTACTCCTGACCTCCGCCGAATCCCACACCCCTCCGGCGCCACCGCAAATGCTCGCGGCGCGCAGTGACAGCCCGGCGTTGCAGTGGTTTTCCAACCAGACGGCGCCGGTGGACATCAAGGTGAGCGGGGTGATGGCGGGGAGTCGCGGGGCGGTGGCGATTTTGAGTTTGAATGATGGGCCGCCGAGGAGTTTTTTACAGGGAGAGAGGGTGGGGCCTGGGGTGAAGTTGGTGGCGGTGGAGGGGGATGGGGTGGTGATTGAGCAGGGTGGGGAGAGGGTGCGGTTAGGGGTGGAGAGGTTGGGGGAGGGGGTGGTTTTGCCGAGCCTTATGAGGCCCTGATCTGTAGGGTTGAAGTCGTTATTTTTGCCGTTCAGTTGAATGCCGGTTCAAGGGCCCGTAAAAGCAGGAAACCGTGCTTCTTGTCGCTTCGGGCCTGATGCAAGCAGTCGAGAATGTCTGCTATTGGCCAGAAGCTGACGTTCGGATTGGCGTTGTTTTTTAACCGCCAGCCATAGAGAAATGTTTGGTGGTTCCGGGTGAAAGCAGGGAGTACGTCCTGCTCTCAAAGGCAGTTGAGCTACACAACGGCGTGTGTCGGACCTTCTGGACAGCAACACTTAGCTTTTGTCGCGCATTATCCCGAGTGTGGCGTAGCAATTGCCATCACTAAGCCTGCTACTATTCCCGCAAAAGCACGATGCGTAGGTGCTTGGAGCCTGGGGATAGAGAAGATGGATCACTTCAACGATCTACCGACACGCCACAGTAATCATGTAACGGAAGACAGAGCGGAAGCGGCTTTTCGAAGTTTGATAACGGCCTCCGGAGTCTTTGTGCTGCAGGCCTCCGACCGAAAGGATTATGGAACCGACAGCCAGATTGAAGTTATTGATGGCGAAAGAGCTACGAACGTCAGAATCCATGTTCAATTAAAAGGCACAGAAGGTAATGAAAATGCAGACGGGTCGGTCAGTATCGATATACGGCGATCCAATTTAAATTACTTACTGGTACAGCCTCATTCAATTTTCGTCTGCTACCACGTTCCTACCGATACGCTGCGATTTTGCTCCGCCGACGCAGTAGTGCGGCGGTACGAACATAGCGGGCAGAATTGGGCGCAGCAGCGAACACTCACCGTTAACTTCTCGGAAATTCTTACCGATGCCCGCCTAAAATCCTTGGCAGCGTTGGCGAAGTTCGGCGCCTGGTCGTTACGAAATGCACGGGTCGCGCAAACAACCGTTCGTACCGAAAATCTGTTCAAAACCATAAAAACGGTCTGCTCAGATCTGCATGTTCCAGTAGATGAAGGGCAGGCTGCAGCGATACTTGCAAACCTCTATGACAGAGGCGCGGATGACGTAATCAGCGCCGCGTTTGAGAAGTTCGCATCAGTCTTATCCTTAGATCATGATGCGATGATTTTCTGCTATATGGCGGAGATCAATCTCGGCATGGGTGGGTGTGGCGACAATGCTGCTCGCATCATGGATGGAATTGTCTATCTCGCGTCTAGACTCGACAACGGGCGTATTGACGTGGGAAGCCTCCACTACTCAATTGGCAACGGGTTTTCAGCACTAGGATACGAAGATGAGACCTCAAGGGCATATGAGACGGCTCTTCGCCACCTGACTGGTGACACCCACGGTTTTATGCTGCTTGCGGAGTGCAATAAGAACCTTGGTTCCAGCTACGACAAGTTAGGCAACACGAATAAGGCTGTTGAATTTTATCGTGAAGCGTTGCGTCATAATCCTCATCTTCCCGAAGCGCACTATGCCGTAGGACTCTATTGTCACCGTAGAGGAGAATACAAAGAGGCACTCGAACATTTTGACCAAGTGGTTTTCGCCGAACGTGAATTGGGAAAGCAATCTTCGGTTTCGGGGTGGCGAATAAACGTTCTCTTCAGTCTCGGCGACGGGAAAGCTGCGTTTCGCGAGATAAATACGCTGCTAAGTGATGCTGCGAACTATCCCTGGATCTGGCCCTGGTGTGGTCAGCAAGTCGCTTGCTTCGGACGCACCTCACCAGAAAATGCGAGGCTTAGCATCCCTTTCTGGGATCGGTATCTGAAGGCACATCCGAACTGCCCCAGTGGAGTGAGAGAACGTCTGCTGAATAGGCTTTACTTGCGCTCAGAAGGCTTGTTCGTGGATATGACTTATCCCGCATTGAAAAGTGAACTCGAGGCGAATATCCAGTTTTTGAGTGACGAAGCAGCCGCTGATCTCTGGGATCGCTTGGGGCACTGGGCGCAGGATGAAGACAAATGGGAGGAAGCGGAGCTCTACTTTCGGGCTGCGTATGATCTTGCTGGCGGGCACTATGGTTATTGCCTCGGTACCGCACTGAACTTCCTCAATCGACCTGAGGAGAGTTTGCCGATTTTGCTATTACAATCTCAAGAGATTCAGGTGGATGATATGAGCTGGTTTCAAGTCGCAGTGGCCTACGAGAAACTGGGACAGGTTCGCGAGTCTATCAGCGCTTATAAGAGTGCCATTGCGCTTAATTCCGACTATGAGCTTGCGTGGTTCAATATGGGGGGGGTGCATTGGAACGCCGGAGAGGTGGAGGATGCGATCAGTGTGTGGAAGGCCGCAATAGACAAGTTTCCAGATCACGAGCTGACCGAACAGCTACGCCGCGATCTTCCTATTGTCCTTCGATAGGAAAAAAGCATTCACTTGTAATCAGAAGTTTATAACTGACGCACTTCATTTTTTTGTATTTGAGTTTTTCATGGAGGACAGGCCTTGCGTTTAATAGCTAATCAAAGCATCGATATGACTGAGCCACTGTGGCGATATTTTAAGACGGAGCGTATTGTCAATTTTCTGGAAACAGGAAATTTATATTTCTCGTCAGCCAGGCAGTTTCAGGATCCGTTTGAAGGGGCTGTGGCTGTTCTTCCGCCGGGATTTCCAGTTGACCCCCGATATGCCGAACTAAATGGTGACGATAGAGCATTCGAGCAGTTGCGCCGGCTAACTAAAATAAGTTGTTGGCATCGCGCCTCGTACGAAAGTGATGCGATGTGGCAGCTTTACGCAGAAGATTGGAAGGGTGTGGCAATTAGAACAACTCTTGACCGGATTATAGCGGCAGTGAAACCCTTCCGCCTAAAGCCTGAATACGCACAGGAGGAGCTTTGGGGTGGAAATGTTACGTATGTTGACCTTCTCAAGCGGCGACTTAAGCTAAGCATGATGGAACGGTTTTGGTACAAACACATGGCGTTCTCGTGGGAGCGTGAATTTCGTTTAGCGGTGTCCGTTAGAATGACAGAAGAGTTCGGTGTCGCAGTGCCTGAGCTTGGGGTGTTTATCGAATTCGATCTTGATGTACTAGTTGATAGAATTTATTTAGGTCCTTCTCTAGTCGAGTCCGATATTGAGGCAGTACGCGCCGCAGCAGCACACCGCGGACTTGGTGATCGGGTTCGGGTTTCGAGTCTTCTTGGTAGACCGCGTTATAGCTAACAGTTAAACATTAATATGGAGAGGGAGGTGAAAGCCCCTCCAAAGGAGTGATATTGAGAGAACTCAAATTAGCCGTTCTGGTCTTTATTACTATATTTGTAATAACAGGAATATTGTATTTTTGGTCAATGCATTCAGGAGGAAGCGCCCATATTAGTTCGAACACTCAAGATTGGGGTGGTTTTGGTTCGTATATTGGTGGGGTTTTGGCTCCAGCAGCCTCACTCTTAGCAGGGTATATGGTATATAAAGGCTTTGCTTCCAATGCATATCAGCATAAGTTGTTATTGGCGCGCGAAGCACTTTCAAGATTAGATATTGAGCTTGAGAAAAAGCTTGAGATGCCTTTTAATAATATTTGTTTAGGCGCAGAGTACTATGGTCGCCCGCTCAGAAGCATCATTAACTCTCTTTCCAATAATGAAATTGCAACAACAGAAGCATCAAGTAAGGTGATATTGTCGCTGCTCCACAACACAGCAATATTGGCTAACTCTATAAGATATTATACTGGCCTTTTAGGTGGGCTTCCTTCCGAAGAACAAGATAGTCAATGGCTGGGTGAGCTAGAAAAGAGTTACTGGATTGAAAAGTACTCAGCAATTTGTTCGCGTATGATTCGCATTGTTGGTCAGAGTGCGTTTGAAGAAAAAGCTAGCGCAGAGCAACTCAGGAGCTTTAAATTAGTATTAGGTGGCGAGTAGAGTTGAGGAATCAAAATCGCTTTCTTCGGTCGTTGGTATGGCATCCGGCCTCACAGCTACAGGCATAGGCAACTCTTATGAATAACAACCGTTCGGTCTCTGCTGCAATCGGTGAATAATTGGTTCTTGGAGAACTGTTGAAGAGGAACATTGAGGCCTAGGCCTTACTCATGCAATAGCGCGGAAAGTCGCTTACCCAGCAGCAAACGCGCCTTGTCTCTGCCTTGCTTCATCCTCTCGCGGGAGGCGGCATAGCGCTTAAACACTGGGTAGTATCTCGGTGGCTAGTGAGAATAAGGCGCAGATCTTAGTCGGGCTGCTCGTTAAACTTCTGCTTATGGCCGAAAGCTGTCTGCTTAGAGTGTCCGCAACCGACCAGAATCTGACACAAGGAAATAACGGTAGCCTTGAATGATAAGCCCCCAGCAAATCTCGCATTACTATTCGGACACCACACTTAAAAATTGAGGGTGAACGCCCCCGCACACATTCAATTATTAGAGTTGTTTTTTTGGTTTGCATTTTTTTCTGACTTTAAGAACTGGATCAATGTCAATCGCAACAATTTCAACCGAGAAGTTCAACCCTTTAAGAACTTTGAGGGCATTTTTCAACGTGACCTTTGAAAAAAAAGGCAGCTCTAGAGGCAGTTTTTTTGTTGTCGCGATAGCATAAACAATTTTATAGCTTGCCGGATCTGGGCGCGGCATGGGGTCTGCCAGCCGTAAAGATTTCGGAAGTTTGGAGTTTAGCTTTTTCCTAAACTCGGCATCCCTGATGAATGTTTCGGCCGACACGCAACCCTGTGAGAATAGATGACTTAACGTGCTTGAGCTCCTGTAGTATTTAACGTGGATTAAATCGTTTCCATTTCGAACTAAATCACAAAACTCTAGCTTGTCATATGCACCCCCTACCTTGATGTTTTTCTTGTCAAGCAACTCAAATGAAGGATCACTCGTTAAAGCTTGATTATAATCCTCCTCTCGATCCTCATTGTAAATTGGGAAGCAATGCTTGTAAGTCTCCAGGCTTGACAAGCTTGCATCGACAGTTGTTAAGAACTCACTATTAACTTTATACCAGGTCGAACTTCGCAGGATATATTGATCCGTCCCGTACTTAAGCTCGGCATATAGACACTTGTACGCACTCCAGCTTTTTATAGGATGATATTCTGAGTCATTCACGTGGATTGATGTGTGCTTAAGACTTTCAACGGAAATTGGTAGCGATTTACTTTTTAGGTATGATAGTAGTTGTGGCAGCTCAAGTACTACGTGCCGTTCGCTGCGTGCGTATAAATCAAACGAATAACCGATCTGTTCTTCCCAGTCTACAATTTCTGGTTCTCCAAGCCATAAGCAGGACAAATCTGGACCGCATAGTATTTTTTCCAGTTCGAGATCGAGAATATCAATGTCATCGTGATCTCTAACTTTATTTACATTATCCACCCATTCGAAGCTGTCTGGAAGTTTCTGCTTATACCTCTTAAGCGCTTCCCCAAGAATTTTTTCTAGCTCATTCAGGTCTGTATTCGTGATTACTGTTAATGCATCTCTTCCAGTAACGTGAGATCCGAATAACTCAACGGTTGATATGCCAGTGACGGCGTATAGCATTTCCAACTCAGAATCTATATGCAGGTCAAATATATCAACCTCCTTAGTGCTCTGAGTTCGTGAGTTTAGAGGATTATGGTCATAACTTGACTTGTCTAAGCTTCTAAGTTTGTCTGGATTAACCGAGTTCAAGGTAACGCGCAATCCAAAGTCGCGTTCAATTGCCTCCTCTTGTAAAAGGTGAAAGCCTGTGCCAAATGTTAGTAAGAATATATTCTGATGCACTGTAACGCATAGCACGGCTCCGACACTACTGCTGTTTCCAAAGGCATCAAAGGGAACTTCGGGTCTGGATGTGAACAGTTGAGTCCATGGTGGCGAGTGCTTTGGAGGTTCTTTTTTTATATATAACCTTGCCCCTTCTAGCCCCGAAACGTCAAGCTCTATTGGCGAATTGGTATTTTCCAATTTCAATAGATCGGAGTCTGCGTTTTTTGGATTTTTTGCTAAGTATATGGATAGTTTTTCTTTTCGTTCTTTTTTTATTTTTTGCGCGCTAGCAGCTGAATAACTAGACGCGGTTGCGACGATGCTTCCTGTCAGCATAGCAACTTCTCCTAGCGTTAAATCTTCAATATATTTATTTTTTCACATAGTAAAAATTCGGTATGTACTTTACATTCTGCATTTCTGGCTTCAGGGTTTGCTGAAGTAACTACCTATGACCGCACCGAAAGCAAGCATAGACCAGCATCTACCAATCATCGTCCCTTTTTAAGCCATCCGAAGTGATTCGATGGAAAACTGTCTGTTCGAAACTCTCATCTTCGATCATTTGGCTGCTCACGAACGTCTGCTTTTGGCCGAAAGCAGCCATCGGGTGTGAAATGTAGTCCAAAAACGCAAGTCAGCTGGCCCGATGAGTGGATGGATCTATTTAGAGGAGATTTTCCGCAGTAAAGTCTAAGTAAACACCGGCGTTTAAAAAGACATCTCCAGATACTCACTCAGGCTACACATCCTTGCGCCTTTGCCTACAGCTACGCCAGAATCCGCCGGCTTGTGCGCTTTTGGGTCGGAATCTATTGTGGTTCGGTCGCTGACGAATCAGCGACCGGGTTTCGCAGCCCGGATTAATCAAGGCGCACAGCGCTCCCAATCGTTGCCATTTCTGGCGATGGTGCTTCATGGCGGCTGTGCGCGGGATACCTTCGGGTATGCCGGGTTCCTTGATTCCCGGTCTGCGAACCTGCGTACAGCTGCCACCTCCCTTCGTTTCGCAGCGAACCGTGGCGGCTCCATTAATCAAGGAGCTTCACCATGATCAAACCAACACCCAACCCACCCGAAACCGCGTCGGTTTCCCCCTACGAATCCATCGATTCCAAAAAACTCCACGAAGCCGCCGACCGCGCGCTCGACCATTACCTCTGTCCGCCCGGTTCCACGCCGCCGCCACGTAAACACCGTGGGATGTATGCCGTGACGGCGGACAACAAAACCGAAGAGCTGCTGGTGGATGCCAGTGAAACGCTTGCTTCGGCCAAAACTCTCGCGCAGAACATTGCCAGTTTGTTGCCGGTGTCGCAGCGGCACGCGCTGGCGGGGATTGCGCAGTTGATCATGCTCGGGGAGTTGGCGGTGAATCGGGCTTTGGATAATTTGCAGTTGCCGGGGTGATGTAGGTGTCGGGGACACTTGGTGATTGATCGGGTGTTCATTCTGACGCCTTCGCGAGCAGGCTCGCTCCCACAGGGTTTTATGCTGATTGCGGATACCGTGTGGGGGCATGCGTTGTTTTGTTGCCTGAGATGTTTGTGTAGGAGCTGCCGGAGGCTCGGGCCGCGATCGGACGATCTTTTGATTTTGGTTTTAAAAGATCAAAGTCAAAAGATCGCAGCCTTCGGCAGCTCCTACAGGGGGCGGTTCAGTAGGGTTTCCAGGCGGGCCAGGGGTGGGGCGTCCTGGTTGCGGTTGAAGACCTGGATGCCGACCTTGAGCAATCGGCCGTTTTCGGCTGTGGCGATTACCTGCTCACACCGCAACAACAACCGCCCTTGATCACAATCAACAGCTTTCACACCGGTCGGCAATCGACCTTCCAGCCGCAACTCCGCCATGCGTGTCTGCGCCGCAATCATCGCCACCGAGCGATCCCGCAGAACTCCGCTGCTTTGGGTCATCAACCCCGCCACGCGCACGGCCGCCGACATCGCCACGGCAATGATCGCCAGCGCCACCAGCACTTCAATCAGGGTGAAACCCGTTTCTCGGGAACACGCGCGCATAAATGGCCCAAAACCCAAACACAGCCCTCGACCCTAACCCCCGTCCTTGACGGCTTGACGACGAAAACTCCCGAGGATTTTCAACATCCCTGACATATCTTCTTGCAACACTGCGCGTCGAATCGAATCAAGCCAAGGGAATGTCGAGATGGATATCGCGCAGTTCAAACAGCCCAGCCGACCGAGCCGGATGCCCCGTGGGCAGCAGGGTTTTACCCTGATCGAGATTATGGTGGTGGTGGTGATTCTCGGGATTCTGGCGGCGATGGTGGTGCCCAAGGTGCTCGATCGGCCGGATCAGGCGCGGGCCACGGCGGCGAAGCAGGATATTGGCGGTTTGATGCAGGCGCTGAAGTTGTATCGCCTCGATCACGGTACTTATCCGAGCCAGAGTCAGGGTTTGAAAGTGCTGGTGGAGCGGCCGGCGGATGCGAAGAACAGTAACTGGCGTTCGTACCTGGAGCGTTTGCCGAATGACCCGTGGGGTCGTCCTTATCAGTACCTCAACCCCGGCGCGAATGGCGAGATCGATATCTTTTCTCTCGGTGCCGACGGTCAGCCTGACGGCGACGGCGTGAATGCCGATATCGGTTCCTGGCAGCTGTAAGGCCGGCGATGAACAGCCAATCGAACCAGCAGGGGATGGCGATCATCAGTGCGCTGCTGATTGCTGCGGTGGTCGCGGTGATTGCGGCGGGGATGTTGACCCGGCAGAGCGTTTCGACCCGCGCGCTGGAGGCGGATCAGCAGCGGGTGCAGGGGCGCTGGGTGTTGCACGGTGGGCTGGAGATCAGCCGGCAATTGCTCTGGGATGCGCGGCAGCGTGATCCGTTGACCCGGCTCGATCAGCCGTGGGCGCAGCGCTTGAATGCGCAGGGTTTCGAGGGGCGGCTGGAAGATGAGCAGGGCAAGTTCAACCTGCGCAATCTGGTGGCCAACGAACGTATCGACGAGGCGCAGGTGCAGGCGTTTCAGCGGCTGTGCGCGTTGATCGGCATCAGCGCCGGGTTGAGTCAGCGCATCAGTCAGCGGGTGATCGGCTCTTATCCGTATCTGTTGAACCCGCAGATTGCCGAAAACACCGCGAGCAAAAGCGCCTTTGACAGTGGCCGCGCCACGTCACCGAATGCATCGCGCAAGCCACAGAATCCGAAGTTGCCGATGCTGCGCAGTGTCGATGATCTGCGCAGCGTCGAGGGTGTGAATGAGGTGGTCATCGGCAAACTGGCGCCGTACCTGACGGTGATTCCGGCGACCACTTGGCTCAATGGCAATACCGCCACCGCGCCGGTGCTGGCCGCGTATGTGCCGGGGTTGTCGCTGGAGCGGGCGCAGGCGCTGATCAATGAGCGCGACGCCGGACGCTGGTTCATCAACCGTGGCGATTTTGTTAACCGCTTGCGTATGCCCAATCTGGAGCTGACCAGCGTCAAGGTCGGCATCACCAGCGACTGGTTTCGTCTGCGTGGCGAGGCGCGGCGTGATCAGCGCCGAGTCAGCCTCGATGCGTTGTTGCACCGCAGCGAGGATCGTCTGCCGCAGGTGATCTGGTCGCGGGTGGGCGTATGAGTCAGTTGCGTGTGAGTTTGCCGCCACTGGCGGGGTTGAGTCTCGACAGTGAAATGGACTGCGCGTGGCTGGACCGGCAGGGGCAGGTCATTCGTGAGCAGCGCCAGACCTTTAGCCAACTGGGGCAGTTAGCGAAGCAGCCAGCGCTCAGCGTTTTTCTGCACCCGGCGGACAGCCTGCTGGCGAGCATCGACCTGCCGCCATTGCCGGCGAACAAGACTGCAGCGGCGGTGCAATGCGCGGCGCAGGCCTTGATGCTCGGCGACAGCAACGACATGCACATCGCTCACAGTTCGCGGGATGAAGCGGGGCAGGTGCAGATCGCCTGGGCGCCGCGTCAGCGTTTGCAGCATCTGGGGCAATTGCTGAAGCAGGCCGGGCTGAATCTGCGCGGCTTGTACCCGGCGGCGTACAGCTTGCCGGTGCTGCCGGGCACGGTGGCTTGTCGGCAGGACGGCCATTTGTTGCTGCGCGAAAGCGTGCAGGTGGCGCGGGTGCAGCCGCTGTTCGACGAGGAGATTGGCGATTGGCTGCTGAGCTGCGGCACGCCGCTGCACTGGATCGGTTCGGCAGCGCCCACGGAAGCGCAATTGCCGATGGCCGAGGCGCAACGCTGGACCGGGCCGTTGCCCAGTTGGGGCCTGCAGAGTGCGGTGCAACAGCAGCGCAGCGAGCATCGCGGTTGGGGCCGGGCGCTGGGGCTTTGCGCATTGGCGGTGGCGGTGTGGGTCATCGGCTTGAACCTGTATGCCGCCCGCGAAGCCAGTCAGGGTCAGCAGCTCAAGGCGCAGATGGCGCAGCGGGTGAAGCAGGCCTTTCCCGAGTTGCCGGTGATCCTCAATCCGCTGCAGCAGGCGCGTCAGCAACTGGCGGCGCGGCAGAGGGGCGCGGCGGAGGATCCGGCGCAGCCGTTTAATCGGCTGGTGTTGCAGGCCGGCAGTGGCATGCCGTTCATGGCCGGCACGGTCGAGCGCCTGACGTTTGTCGACGGCACGTTGCAGTTAAGTCTGCTGGCCGATGCCCGGCGCAGCGCCAATGACAAGGACAAGGATTGGCAAGCCGCATTGGCTCAGGTCGGGATCAGTGCGACGGCTGACGATGAAGGTTGGCTGCTGCGACCGAGCGACGAAGTCACCACTCCCGACGAAAGCGCTGACGACAGCGGAGCAGAAGATGAATAAGGCATCGCTCGCGGTGTACCGCGCCCGTTGGCAGCGTTTCAGCGCGCAACTTCAGGCGCGCTGGCAAGCGCTGGCCCTGCGCGAAAAACGTATGGTCGGCGGCATGGCGGTGGTGTTGCTGTCGCTGTTGGTGTGGGTCGCATTGATTCAGCCGCCGCTGAAAAAAATCACTTACTGGCAAAGCGAAACGCCGAAGCTGCGCGCGCAGACCGAAGCGCTTGAAGTGCTGTTGCGCGAGGTCAGCGTACGTCCGCCGGGGCAAAGCATCGAGCAGTCGCTTGAGCAGACGCTACTGGCTGCCGGTCTGGCCGGACACTATCAATTTCAGGCCGGAGAGGCCGGCGCGTGGCAGTTGACGTTCGACGCGGCGCCGGCCGATGCAGTGCTCGACTGGCTGCTGAGCACCCCGGCACAACTTTCTCTGCAAGTGGTCGAGGCCCGTCTGCAACGCGCCGACAACGCTTCGACCGAAGTCACTGCCGGCACATTGTCAGGCACCGTTCGCATGGATCAGGCGCTGGGCGCTAAGGAAGCTTCATGAAGGGGTCAGGATCCAAACCGGCGCGCATGGCGTTGCCGATGCTGCTGATGGCATTGAGCGCGTGCAGCAACACCACCACGCCGCCGAATCAGCCGCCGTTGCTGGTGGACAGCGAACTCGGTCGCCCATTGGCCAACACCCAGCGCAGCGGTGATGCGCTGCTCGATCGGCAACGCGCCCAGGCACAAACCGCACCGCAACCACGGCAGATGCACAACATCACCGAACGCGCGCGCAGTGGCGGCGCCCCGCGCGGCAGCACACTGCCGAGCAATCCGCTGGGCGATCAGCCGGTGACGCTGAATTTTGTCGATGCCGATATTCAAGCGGTGGTGCGCGCGTTGTCGCGTTCCACCGGCCAGCAGTTTCTGGTCGATCCTCGGGTCAAGGGCAGCCTGACGCTGGTCTCGGAAGGTCAGGTGCCGGCACGCCAGGCTTATGACATGTTGCTCGCGGCGTTGCGCATGCAGGGTTTCAGCGTGGTCGATGTCGGCGGCGTCGCGCAGGTGGTGCCGGAAGCCGATGCGAAACTGCTCGGCGGGCCGATCTACAGCCCGGACAAACCGGCCGGCAATGGCATGCTCACCCGCACCTTTCGCCTGCAATACGAGAACGCGGTGAACCTGATTCCGGTGTTGCGCCCGATCGTCTCGCCGAACAACCCGATCAATGCCTACCCCGGCAACAACACCATCGTCGTCACCGATTACGCCGAGAACCTGACCCGCGTCGCCCAGTTGATCCAGACCATCGACACCCCGAGCGCGATCGACACCGACGTGGTGCAGATTCAGAACGGCATCGCCGCCGACATCGCGCCGATGGTCGCCGATCTGCTCGACGCGCCGGGCAACGATCCGACGCAGAAAATCGCGGTGATCGGCGACCCGCGCTCCAACACCATCATCATCCGCGCCGGCAGCCCCGAGCGCACCGAGCTGGCGCGCAACCTGATCTACAAACTCGACAACGCGCAGAGCAATCCAAGCAACCTGCACGTGGTTTATCTGCGTAACGCGCAAGCGGCGAAACTGGCGCAGGCCCTGCGGGGGCTGCTGACTGGCGAGAGCGACAGTGGCACCAGCGACAGTGCGCGCTCGGTGCTCAGTGCCATGGGCAGCAATGGCAACAACAATGGCGGTTCGAGCGCGCAGAGCGGCACGCAAACCAGCGGCAACACCTCGACCACGTCGAGCACCGGCAGCACCGGCGGCAGTTACGCGCAGGGCAGCAGTTCGACCGGCAGCGGCGGCAGTCAGGCCAGTGAGCAGAACGTCGCGTTCAGCGCGGGCGGGGTGACGATTCAGGCTGACGCCACCACCAACACCTTGCTGATTTCCGCGCCGGAGCCGTTGTATCGCAACCTGCGCGAGGTGATCGACCTGCTCGACCAGCGCCGCGCGCAAGTGGTGATCGAGAGCCTGATTGTTGAGGTCGGCGAGGACGATGCCAGCGAATTCGGTGTGCAGTGGCAGACCGGCAATCTCGGCGGTAAAGGTGTGATCGGCGGGGCGAATCTTGGCGGTTCGGGGATCAATCTCAACGGCAAGACCAGTCTCGATGTGCTGCCGCAGGGCTTGAACCTCGGTTACGTCAACGGCACGGTGGACATCCCCGGCATCGGCAAGATCCTCGACCTGAAAGTGCTGGCCCGGGCGCTGAAGAGCAAGGGCGGCACCAACGTGCTGTCGACGCCGAACCTGCTGACCCTCGACAACGAAGCGGCGAGTATTTTTGTCGGCCAGACCATTCCGTTTGTCAGCGGTAGCTACGTGACTGGCGGCGGTGGGACCAGCAACAACCCGTTCCAGACCGTGACCCGGGAAGAGGTGGGCTTGAAGCTCAACGTGCGGCCGCAGATTTCCGAGGGTGGCACGGTCAAGCTCGATATCTATCAGGAAGTCAGCAGCATCGACGAACGCGCGTCGGCCAGCGCGACGTCGGCGGGGATCGTCACCAACAAACGCGCGATCGACACCAGCATCCTGCTCGACGATGGCCAGATCATGGTCCTCGGCGGCTTGCTGCAGGACGGCTACAGCCAGAGCAACGAAGCGGTGCCATGGTTGGGCACCTTGCCGGGGATCGGCGCGCTGTTTCGCAACGAACGCCGGGCGATCACCAAGACCAACCTGATGGTGTTCCTGCGCCCGTACATCATCCGTGACAGCGAAGCGGGGCGGAGCATCACCCTCAACCGCTACGACTTCATGCGCCGCGCCCAGGGCGGCCTGCAACCGGAACGCAGCTGGGCAATGCCGGACATGCAGGCGCCGCAGTTGCCGACGGCGGCGCAGGGTGTGCCGAGCCCAGTTCCTGCTTCGGGCCCCCGCGCGACTATAAAAGCGGTGCCGATCGAAAGGAGTACACGCTTTTGAATCCGACCCTCAATCTGAGAAGTAAACCTGTGGTGAGGGGATTTATCCCCGATGAGCAGCGAAGCGGCCCCAAAACCTATGCACGCGGTCAGTCAGATGTATTCGGTTATCAGGTTTCGGGGCTGCTGCGCAGCCCATCGGGGATAAATCCCCTCACCACAAAAACATGTTCAGACCCGAGAGTTGGGAAGGTTTTGAGATGAGTTCACTTCCCTACGCCTGGGCCAAGGCCCAGCGCATTCTGCTGTGCGACGGCGTGCTGACCGTGTGCCCATCGACTCCCGGCTGGTCGATCAGCGAGGTGCGGCGGCAGTTCGGTGAGACGTCGCTCAAGCGCGTGCGCGACGATGAACTCGACGGCCTGCTCGCCACGGCCTACGCCGACACCGGCAGCGCCGCCGCTGTGGTCGGTGCGGCAGAAAACGAAGTCGACCTCGACCGGCTGATGCAGGACATGCCGGAAATCACCGACCTGCTCGACACCCAGGACGGTGCGCCGGTAATCCGCATGATCAACGCCTTGCTCACCCAGGCCGCACGCGATGAGGCCAGCGACATTCACATCGAACCGTTCGAAACCCATTCGGTGGTGCGCTACCGGGTCGACGGCACCCTGCGCGACGTGGTTTCGCCGCGCAAGGCGCTGCACGGTGCGCTGGTGTCGCGGATCAAGATCATGGCACAGCTCGATATCGCCGAAAAACGCCTGCCGCAGGACGGCCGCATCGCCTTGCGTGTAGCCGGGCGGCCGATCGATATTCGCGTGTCGACCGTGCCCACCGGGCATGGCGAGCGCGTGGTGATGCGCTTGCTCGACAAACAGGCCGGGCGCCTGCATCTGGAAACCTTGGGCATGGACGCGCAGGTGCTGGCCAAACTCGATCACCTGATCCGCCAGCCCCACGGCATCGTGTTGGTCACCGGCCCGACCGGCAGCGGCAAGACCACCAGCCTCTACGCCGCGCTGGCACGCCTCGATGCCAGCACCAGCAACATCCTCACCGTCGAAGACCCGGTGGAATACGACCTGCCGGGGATCAGCCAGATTCAGGTCAACGCCAAGATCGACATGACCTTCGCCCTGGCATTGCGGGCGATCCTGCGGCAAGACCCGGACATCATCATGATCGGCGAAATCCGCGACCTGGAAACCGCCCAAATCGCCGTGCAGGCTTCGCTCACCGGGCACCTGGTGCTGGCGACGCTGCACACCAACGACGCGGTGTCGGCGGTCAACCGCTTGATCGACATGGGCGTCGAGCCGTTCTTGCTCGCGTCGTCGATGCTCGGCGTTCTGGCGCAACGCTTGGTGCGACGCCTGTGCAATCAGTGCAAACAGCAAGACCCGGCAGCGCCGGGCACCTGGCGACCAGTGGGCTGCGCCGCATGCAACCACACCGGCTACAGCGGTCGCACCGGCATCCACGAATTGTTCTGCATCGACGACGACATCCGCACCCTGATTCACCAGGGGGCAGGGGAGCAGGCCTTGCGTGCGGCGGCGGCCAAGGCCGGTATGTTCAGCCTGCGCGAGGACGGCGAGCGCTGGATTCGCAGCGGCGCCACCGCGCCTGAAGAAATCCTCCGTGTGACCCGGGACGCCTGATGAATCGCTATCGTTTTGAAGCCGCCGACGCTACCGGCAAGATCGAGTCCGGGCATCTGGAAGCAGACAGTCAGGGCGCGGCGTTCGGCGTGTTGCGCAGCCGTGGGTTGACCGCGTTGTCGGTGCACAAGGAGAGCAACGTCGCCCAGCATGGCGGCGGCGGTCTGTTCAGTGCGCGTATGTCGGATAACGATCTGGCTTGGGCCACCCGGCAACTGGCGAGCCTGCTCGGTGCCAGCCTGCCGTTGGAAGCGGCGCTCAGCGCGACGGTGGAGCAGGCCGAGAAAAAACACATCGCCCACACCCTCAGTGCGGTGCGCGCCGATGTGCGTAGTGGTATGCGTCTGGCCGAGTCATTGGCCGCGCGACCACGGGATTTTCCGGAGATCTACCGCGCGTTGATCGCTGCGGGCGAGGAGTCCGGCGATCTGGCGCAGGTGATGGAGCGGCTGGCGGATTACATCGAGGAGCGCAATAACCTGCGCGGCAAGATCCTTACCGCGTTTATCTATCCGGGTGTGGTCGGGCTGGTGTCGATCGGCATTGTGATTTTTCTGCTGAGTTACGTGGTGCCGCAGGTGGTCAGTGCGTTTTCCCAGGCGCGGCAGGATCTGCCGGGGCTGACCTTGGCGATGCTCACCGCCAGTGATTTCATTCGGGCGTGGGGCTGGTTGTGTGCGGCGCTGATCGCCGGTGTTTTCTGGAGCTGGCGCCTGTATCTGCGCAATCCGGCGGCACGTTTGAGTTGGCATCATCGGGTGCTGAAGTTGCCGCTGATCGGGCGGTTCGTCTTGGGCCTGAACACCGCACGTTTCGCCTCGACCCTGGCGATTCTCGGCGGTGCCGGGGTGCCGTTGCTACGGGCGCTGGAGGCGGCGCGGCAGACGCTATCCAATGATCGGCTCAGCCTGAGTGTCAGCGACGCCACGGCCAAGGTTCGCGAAGGGGTCAACCTCGCGGCGGCGCTGCGGGTGGAAAACGTGTTTCCGCCGGTGCTGATTCACCTGATCGCCAGCGGCGAGAAAACCGGCGCACTGCCGCCGATGCTTGAGCGGGCGGCGCAGACCCTGTCCCGCGATATCGAACGGCGGGCGATGGGCATGACCGCGTTGCTCGAACCGCTGATGATCGTGGTGATGGGAGGGGTGGTGCTGGTGATCGTGATGGCGGTGTTGTTGCCGATCATTGAGATCAATCAGTTGGTGCAGTAGCTGATTTTTCGGGTGTCTGGTCTGGCGTCATCGCGAGCAGGCTCACTCCTACAGGTGTAATGCATTTCAATTTGTAGGAGTGAGCCTGCTCGCGATGACGCCGGCCGAAACAGCAAAAAATTCAAATATTTTCCCTTCAGCCTGATACTCACCCGACCCTGATTCCCCCCATCCTCGGGTTCTCCTTTCTGTCATCTGCAACCACCCCGCAACGGCTGCAGCCAGTTTCAGCCAAACCCACGATCCAGACACCTCGCAATCCCCCGCAAACACCCGAGAAAACCGTCGGAAAATCAGCGCGCAGCTCCCGAGGTTTTTTCCTTTATCTGTCACCGGAAACTGCGAATTTCTCAGTGCGACTTAACCACGGACCCCGCTTGCGAAGGTCAGCGGTGAGTCTTCCCAGTGTCATGCAAGACCCCTGAAAACCTGTGTTCACAACCATCGTTGAAAAGGAGATTCTTCATGTTCAAGCGCACTCTGATCGCCGCTTCCCTGACCGTCGCCGCTCTGGCTTCCGCTCAAGCCATGGCCGTTACCGGTGGTGGCGCCACTCTGCCAGCCGCTCTGTACAAAGGTTCTGCCGACAGCATCCTGCCTGCCAGCTTCAGCTACGCCGCCGTGGGTAGCGGGGCCGGCAAGACCGCTTTCCTGACCAACAATCCGGCCGGTTTCAGCACCACCGGCACCGTGCATTTCGCCGGTAGCGACTCGATCCTCAGCGCTTCGGAACTCAGCACCTACAAGAACACTTACAACGCTTCGTACGGCCCGTTGATTCAACTGCCGTCGGTGGCCACTTCGGTTGCCATCCCGTACAAAAAAGCCGGCCAGACCGCGCTGAACCTGACCAGCGCTCAGCTGTGCGAAGTGTTCTCGGGCCAGAAAACCACCTGGGGTGCTCTGCTGGGTACTTCCGACGCGACCACGATCCGCGTTGTTTATCGCAACGTTTCCAGCGGCACTTCGGAAATCCTGACTCGTCACCTGAACTCGGTCTGCCCGACTCAGTTTGCGACCAACTCCACCTTCACCAGCGCTCGTATCGGCGGCATCGCTCTGCCTTCGAACTGGGTTGGCGTCGCCAACACTTCCGAAGTTGCCACTGCCGTGAACGCGGTTGACGGTTCCATCGGTTATGTAGGTCCGGACGGCGTCGATGCCACCAGCAACGCTGTTGTTGCTCGCGTCAACGGTGTTCAGCCGACTGCGCTCAACGTGACGCTGGCGCTATCGTCGGTCAATCCTCCGGCGAATGCTATCGATGCTGCCGATCCGTCCAAGTGGTCGCCAGTGGTTGCTAATCCGGCTTCGGGTTACAAACTGGCTGCCTACACCAACTTCATCTTCGGTCAGTGCTACAAGGATGCAGCCGTGGCCGCGGACGTCAAAGCCTTCCTGACCCAGCACTACAGCAACCCGGGCAACAACACTGCGACCCAGGCCCACAAGTTCGTCGCCGTGCCTAATGCCTGGAAAACCGCTGTGACCGCCAACTTCATCACCAACACCTCGGGCAACAACCTGGACATCAACAACGCCAGCGTCTGCAACGCTATCGGTCGTCCTTTGTAAGCTCGCGCGGTCGTAACGCCGATGACGGCAACCTTCGGGTTGCCGTCATTTTTTTTGGCTCGGATACACGCCGAACATGAAGTTTGTGTGACATCCGTTCGGTCGCGCCTCTCGCCAACGGCCTATGTCGTAACAGCAGGTTTTTGCAGGCCTGCGGCATCTTTGGCTACCAAAGTGTGGCAATCAAAAAAGGATCTCGTAGTGATGCTCGCTCGCCCATCCCGTCGTCGTACCCACGTTCAGTCCTTCCAGCGTGATGCCGTGGAGCCGGCGCTGTGGCTGCTCAAGCCATTGGCGCACGCGGTGGCGTTGTGTCTGGTGGCGGGCAGTGCGCAGGCGCAGACGGCGTTCAGTTCGGGATGGTTTGCGGCAAAGGGCGCAGCCCAACAGGCCGCGGCGGCGCGTCCGAGCGTGGGTGGCTTGCCGGGGATGACACCACCGCTGGCCCAGCAGCAAAAAGCCAATGCGCAGTTGCAGCGCTCGATTCAGACCCTGAACAACACGGTTGCCGCGATTGCCGCACAACAAGCGGCGCAGGCGGCCGGACGCGCTGCCGCGTTGGGCACGGTGCAGGTTGTGCCGGACGGTCTGGGCGAGGGCGCTTTGAAAGTCGATAACAGCCTGA
This sequence comes from Pseudomonas sp. LAMO17WK12:I5, assembly GCF_900215165.1. Classification (NCBI taxonomy): domain Bacteria; kingdom Pseudomonadati; phylum Pseudomonadota; class Gammaproteobacteria; order Pseudomonadales; family Pseudomonadaceae; genus Pseudomonas; species Pseudomonas sp. LAMO17WK12:I5. The sequence goes on from NZ_OBDS01000005.1 coordinate 113,481, forward strand.
CCCAGGGTTGGCAGAACGCCAAGGGCCCGCAACAGACTCAAGTCGACGGCAAGACCACGGTGAAGATCGAGCAGACCGCCGACAAGGCGATCCTCAACTGGGAAACCTTCAACGTCGGCCGCAACACCACCGTTGAATTCGCCCAGCAGTCGAACTGGGCAGTGCTCAACCGGGTCAACGACCCGAATGCCCGGGCCAGCCAGATCCAGGGCCAGGTCAAGGCCGACGGCACGGTGATGCTGATCAACCGCAACGGCATCGTGTTCAGCGGCAGCAGTCAGGTCAACGTGCGCAACCTGGTGGCCGCTGCCGCCAACATCACCGATATCCAGTTCCGTGATCGGGGTCTGTATTTCGACAGCACCGGCACCCAGCCGACCTTCACCGATGCCGCCGGCAAGGTGTTGGTGGAACGCGGTGCCTCCATCGACACCCACAAGCCGGCATCGTCTACCGCTGCCGGTGGTTATGCCTTGCTGCTCGGCAGCGAAGTGCAGAACGACGGCAGCATCAACTCCGCCAAGGGCCAGACCGTATTGGCCGCCGGCGACCGTTTCTACATCCGCAAAGGCTCGGGCACCGAAGGCAATGCGCTGTCCACCACATTCGGCAGCGAAGTCATTCCGGGCTTCAAGGCCGGTGCCGTTGCGGGCAAAGTCACTAACAACGGACTGATCCAGTCTGCCACCGGCGACATCACTCTGACTGGTCACGAAGTAGTGCAAAACGGCGTATTGCTCGCCAGCACGTCAGTGGCGACGCGGGGCACGATTCACCTCTCCAACCCGAGCACCGATGCTAACGACAGCGTGACGCTGGGACAGGGCAGTGCCACGGCCATCATGCTCGACAGCAGTGACCTGACCGCCCTCGACAGCCAGCATCAGGCCGCGCTGACGGGCGTCACGGCCAACAACCGGATCCGTGGCGATCAGTCACGCGTCGAGATTCAGAGCGGCGGCAGTGTCGAGTTCCAGAACGGCTCGATCACCCTGGCCACCGGCGGCCAGGTCGCGGTCAGCGCACAACGCCGCAGCCTGGTGCGCGACGGCGCGATGATCGATGTATCCGGTGCCCTCGGCGTCAAAGTGGCAATGGAAAACAACAGCATCAAGATCAACGTGCAAGGCAACGAGCAGCGCGATGCCTCGGTCAACCGCGAGAAGGGCGCGCTCAACAGCAATGACATCTGGGTCGATGTGCGCGATCTGGTGTATGTACCGGCCGGCACCAACGGCTACGCCACGGATCGCTGGTACACCGCCGGTGGCCTGTTGGAAGTCGGTGGTTATCTCGGCACTCAGGGCCACAGCGTCGGCGAATGGATGGCTCAGGGCGGCACGGTGAGTTTTGCCGGCAACGACGTGGTCACGGAAAAAGGTTCGTTGATCAACCTGTCCGGCGGCACTCTGGATGTGCAGAGCGGCGAGATCCGCCAGAGCTGGCTGCGTGGCGCCGACGGCAAGTTGTATGAAGTGTCGCGCGCGCCGGGGGACCTGCTCTACAGCGGCCTGTACAAAGGCTATGAAGACAGCAGCCAACGCTGGGGCCAGACCAGTTATTACTACAGCCCGCTGATTGCCCCGCGCTCGCGTTTCGAGTCGGGTTACACCGTGGGCCGCGATGCCGGACAACTGGTGATCGCCACGGCCAACGCCGTGCTCGACGGGCAAATGATCGGCGAGGTGTATGAGGGCGAACGGCAGAATCAGGCGCCGAAACCGGTGCTCGATGGCTATGAGCAGAGCCAGACCGCGCTGGCCCGGCGGGCGCAATTGATCGTCGGCAGTTATGACCCGACCTTCGTCGCGGCGTCGAATGGCCTGCTCTACACCCTCGATCCATTGCTCGATCAGGTGCAGATCGGTGGCGCGCGTCCGGTCGCTAGCAACGATCCGGACTTGACCGGCGTGGTGTCCGATGCCCGCAAAGGCAAGCTGTATCTCGATAACGATCAGCTCAACGGATTCCGCCTCGGTGCACTCAAGGTTTCGGCCAAGGATCAGATCGCCGTTGACGGTGCGCTGACGGTCGATAACGGTGGCGACATCACCCTGTATTCCCCGGATGTTCAGATCGGCGCCGACCTGACCGCTCGCGGTGGCAGTCTGCGTCTGGGCAACGTACTCAATCAGTTCAATGGTGGCGCAAACACCGACACTCGCCTGGCGGCCCAAGCCGACAAAACCACGCAAACCCGCATCGTCGAGGGCGTGCATCTCGACACCCGAGGGCTGTGGAGCAACCTGCGCACCAACCCGGACGATAACGCCAGCCTCGCGTATCTGAACGGTGGCCTGATATCGATCCGCAGCAGCGGTGATATCGACGTCGCTGCCGGCAGCCTGCTCGACGTTTCTTCCGGTGGCGCCATACTCGCCAATGGCAAGACCCGGGGCGGCAAGGGCGGTGATCTGACGCTGGAGTCCAGTGCCATTTCCGCGCCGGGCACATCGCATCTGAACCTCAATGGCGAACTGCGCGGTTACGGCGTCACGGGCGGCGGCACCTTGACGGTGCAGGCCAACAGGATTCTCGTCGGCCAGACGGATAAAGCCCTGGCAGACAATACCCTGCAACTGTCCACTGACCTGTTCGGCAAGGGGTTCTCCGCCTACAACCTGATCGGTCTCAACGGGCTCGACGTTGCCGAAGGCGCCGCGATTGATGTGACCCTGCCGGTGTACCGTTTCGGTGATGCGGCACCCAACCAGGTCAGTGGCGCCGATCCGCGAACGGCGCTGGAACTGTGGTCACCGACGCTGTTCCAGGAAAACCCGACCAAGGGCGTGCTGACCCAACGCGCCGGCGCCAGCCTGACCTTGCAAGGTGGCGCGACGCTGGTCGGGCTGATAGACGCAGCCAACAGCTCGCTGACCCTGGGCCGTGGCTCGCGCATCAGTGTCGACCCGGGGCAGAGCATCAAGCTGCGCGGTGCCGGGCAGATCACTGTCGACGGTGAACTGAATGCCTGGGGCGGCACGATCGATATTCGTCAGCAACAATTCGGCTCGATCCAGCCGGCCACTTCGATTCAAACGGCTGATCCGAGCGCACATGACCGCTCGATCTGGATCGGCGAGCAGGCCGTGCTGGATGTCTCCGGGCGTGCGAATACGGCGACCGACACCCTGGGCCGCACTTACGGGCAGGTCGGCAAGGGCGGCAGCCTCATCATCGGCGGCGAGATCGATGCGAAGCTGGCAACCGCCACGGCTGCCGATGCCTACGTGATTGTACGTCCGGGCGCGCGGCTGGATGCCTCGGGCACCGAGGCCGTTCTGGATATCGCCGGTCAAGGCCCGACTCGTATCGCAACGGACGGCGGGCGCATCAGTTTGAGTTCCTATAACGGTCTTTTCGTTGAAGGCAACTTGCGTGCGGCGGCGGGTGGCGTCGGGGCGGCCGGTGGTCGTCTGGAACTGGCGCTGGAGACGCCGTTGTATTCCGATTCGGCGAGCAACGCGGTGCGCTCGCCGAGGGAAATGATCATTGGTCAAGCGGCAGAAAACGAGCTGCTGCCCGCGAACCTGCAACCCGGCGAAGGCGCCGATGGCTTGCGTTACGGTCAAGCCCGTCTGAGTGCCGATGGCTTGATGACGGGCGGTTTCGACAATCTCAGCCTGCTGAGCAACGGTCTGTTGTCGTTTGACGGTGACGTCAATCTGCGCATGAATCAGAGCCTCAGTCTCTTCGCCGCAGCTCTGTCTCTCGCCGAGAATTCCAAAGGCACGGCACGGATCGACTTGAGTGCTCCGTACCTGCGCCTGTCGGGTGTGGGCACCTACTTTGCCGGCTTCAGCATGATGCGCCCACGACTGCTCCCTGGCCCGACGACCCGGTTGTCCGACGCGACGTTCAATGCCAGCGCGAACCTGTTGGATGTGAGCAATGGCCTGTCGTTCGGGGTGCAGGGTTCGATCCTGCAATGGCCGGCGCCGGCCGTTGAATACAGCCGTCGGGCTTTCGGTCTGGTGAGCCTCGACAGCAGCGGCGACCTGCGCTTCCTCGCGCCGAATGATGGCGCGGAGAAAACCAGGCTGTGGACGCCGGGCGACTTGAACCTCGGTGCGGCGCAGATCTATCCCGCCACCGGCGTTCAAGCTGAGGTGCGTGCCGGTTATCAGGGCGCGGTCCCGGTTTCCGAACACACCTTGCGGATCAGCGGCCACGGCGCGGCACCGACTGCGGTGCCGTACTCGGCATTCGGAAAGCTGATTTTTTCCGCCGCGTACATCGAACAGGGCGGTGTCTTGCGTGCACCGCTGGGCAAGATCGTATTGGGTGACGATTTGCTCAGCACCACTCACGAGGTTCGTCTTCTGCCGGGCAGTCTGACTTCGGTCAGCGGTGCCGGTCTGGTCATGCCGTACGGTGGCACCACGGACGGTATCGACTATCGCTATAACGGCAAATCCGTGGTGCTCAACGGCATCTCCGGCGAAACATCAGGCGTGTCGATCGGCACGCAGTTCGCCGATGTGCAAAGCGGTGCGGTCATCGACCTGTCCGGCGGTGGCGATCTGCGTGGCGCCGGTTTCGTGTCCGGTCGCGGGGGTTCCACCGATGCACGTTTCAACCCGCTGGTGCGCAATGCGACTGACGGCACCTTCAGCCTGCCGGGGCTGGCGACCAATCCGGTCTACGCCATCGTGCCCGGCAACCAGAGCAGCTATGCGCCGATGCTGGCCGAGGCCGGTGCAGTCGATCCGCGCATCGGCCAGCAGGTCACTATTGGCGCCGGTGTGCCGGGGTTGGCGGCGGGTACTTACACACTGTTGCCGTCAACGTTTGCCCTGATGCCTGGTGCGTTCCGGGTTGAGGTAAACGGTCAGGCAGCACCCGGCGTGACAACGGGGGCGTTGCCACTGCGCAATGGTTCATGGACCAGCAGCGGGCAGATGTCGATTGCCAATACCGGCCTGCGTGACAGCCTGGCCAGTCAGTTGATTCTCACGTCAGCCGATGTGTTGCGTCGTTACTCGCAGTACAACGAAACCGGTTTCTCTCAATTCATCCAGAGCGACGCCGCCCGGCGCGGTGTGCCGCGTGCGCTGGCACCCATGGACGGCAAGACACTGGATCTGCGCTTGGCCGCCGGCGGCAAGCAAGACATCGCTTTGCAGTTCAACGGGCGCACGCTGTTCGAGGCTGCCGAGGGCGGCATGGCCGGCACAGCGGTGGTACGTGGCGGCAACGCCGGGAGCAGCTTCGAGATACTGGGTGCGGGCCGTGCATCGACACCGGGTTTCAACGGTGTGTCGCTGTACGCCGACACGCTCAACAGCCTCAACGCGGGGCGGCTGACCATCGGTGCGATGCCGAATGTCTTGTACAACACGACCGCTAACATCATCGGCTTCCTGGGCGCGAGTGAAAGTATTGTCTTGCGTGAAGGGGCGATTCTGTCTGCGCCGCAGGTTTTGCTGCGTACCACGTCAACGCTTGGCGGCATCACGGTCGAGGCGGGAGGCGGGATCAATACGCTGGGGCGTGGCAACGTGGCCTACGACTCGCTGGCCGGTTACGTTTATGAGCCGAAAGGTTCCAGCCTGTTGGTCGTTTCCAACGGCTGGACCAATGTGCTGGCGCCGGAAGCGGCCAGCGGCATCAGCGGCGCGGGCAGCATCCGGATCGGCACTTGCGCAGCGAGTGCGTGCAACAATCCGGCCCTGCTGTATTCGAACGGCAGTATCACGGCCGCTACGGATAACCAGTTCGAACTCGGTGAAGCGGTGCGTTTCGGCACCCGTCATCTCGCACTGTCGGTCGGCTCGGTCAATGCCGGCAGCGCCCAAGCACTTGCAGGGGCGGGCAGCCGCGTGCCCGCCGGCCTCACGCTCAACCAGAACGTACTCGACCGCTTGCTGCGCGGTGATACGCAGTTTGCCGCGCCGGCCCTGGAAACCCTGAGCCTGACCACTCGCGACGCCTTCAATTTCTACGGCAGCGTCAGCCTCGACACGATCGATCCACAGACCGGTCAGAGCAAACTGCAGAACCTGGTGCTGGTCACCCCGGCGATCTACGGTCTTGGCAATGCCAACGATGTGGCGAGTATCCGCACGGCCAACCTGACCTGGAACGGCGCGACGCAAAGCGCCGGCAGCGTCATTACCGGTGGCGCCGGTACGGGCAGCGGCACGCTGGACATTCAGGCCCAGCGGATCGAGCTGGGTTACGGCCCGATGCCTCAGGCCAGCGGTCTGGATCAGAACAATCGTCTGGCGCTGGGTTTTGCCAACGTCAACCTCAGCGCCAGCGAGCGCATCACCGCCAATCACAAGGGCAGCCTGGCGGTGTATCAGGAGCAGGGCGCCTACGATCCGCTCACGGGTTACCGCTACAGCGGCGGCAATCTGAATCTGCGTACGCCGTTGCTCACCGGTGAGGCGGCATCGGTCAGCCTGCTCAAGGCTGGCAACAGCCTGACGCTCAGCGGCGCCGCGGCTACCGGGGTGGCGAATGCTTTGGGTGCGGAGTTGAATCTTGAAGCCCGCGATGTCGTGCTCGACAGCCGTATCGCCTTGGCCAGCGGCAAGCTGACGGTGAAATCCGAAGGCGATTTGGCCCTCGGCGGCAATTCCGTGCTGGATCTGGCCGGGCGGACTTTGCCGTTCAACGATGTCAGCAAATACAGCTGGGGCGGCGACGTATCGCTGTACAGCGCCAACGGTAATATCCGTCAGGCAGCGGGCTCGCGAATCGATCTGTCGGCGAACAACAATCAGGCCGGTAACCTCAGCGTCGTCGCTCTGGCCGATGCGGGCGGGATGGTCGATCTGCGAGGCGAGATCCTTGGCGGCAGCAGCGGTTATTACGACGCTGGCGGCACGCTGGTGCCGTACAAGGCCGGCGGCGTGGACATTCGCGCGCAACGCCTGGGCGGTGACGCCACTGAGCAGTTTGCCGCGCTCAACCAGCGCCTGAACGCCGGGCAGGTGTTCGGCAGTCGCAGCCTGCAACTCAAGCAAGGCAACCTGGTGATCGGCGACGGTCTCAAGGCCGGTGAGGTCAATGTGTCGGTGGACAATGGCAGCCTGACGGTGGCTGGTCTGATCGACGCCAGTGGCGAACGTGTCGGCAGTATTCGTCTGTCGGCGAAAAATGGCCTGACGCTGACTGGCAGCAGCGTGCTCGATGCCCATGGTCGCGTACTGCGGGTCGACAGCTACGGCGAGATCATCGATGCGCCGAACCGCGCCACGGTCGAACTCAGTTCCGGTGATGGCTTGCTCACGCTGGGCACCGGCGCGCGCATCGACCTGCGCCACGGCACCGATGCCGTGCCCGGTTTCCTCGCCGGGCAACACGATGGAATGCTGCGCGGCACGCTGGAGCTGAACGCGCCACGCCTGGGCAGCAATGACATCGCCATCGACGCCAGCGGTGCGTTGACCATTCAGGGTGCACGCTCCATCGGCCTCAACGGTTTGCGCCGCTACACCGATGCCCGCGAGGGTGTCGATCAGGCAGTCAGTGGCCGGCCGTATCAAATCATCGATCAAGCCATGCTCGAACGCATTCACGGCGACAGCAACAACTTTATCAACGCCGCACTGGGCAACAACGATCTGCTGCAACGCAGGCTCGCCGGGTTGAATAACGCCACGTATGCCGACGCGTTCCATTTGCGGCCCGGTGTGGAGATCGCCAGCAAGACGGCTGACGGTGATCTGGTGGTGGAGGGCGATCTGGACCTTTCAGGTTATCGCTATGCCAGCCTCAATCCGCACACGCAATTGAATCCGTCGGTGTACGGTTCCGGTGAGGCCGGTAGTCTGGTCATTCGCGCCGGTGGCAACCTCGATATTTACGGCAGCATCAACGACGGCTTCGCGCCGCCACCGGAAACCCAGGACGATGCCGGCTGGAAACTGATTGCCGGTGTGCAGCCGTTCGGCGGCGATCTGATCGTGCCGGGCAGCGGAGTGACGCTGGCCGAGGGCACGCAGTTTCCGGTGGGCGCGACGCTCAATTACGACGTGACGATTCAGGGCGCGAGACTGGCCAGTGGCACGTTGCTGCCGACTCAGGCAGTGTTGGCTGAGGCATATACCTTCAGCGCCGGCACCGTGCTGGCGGGGGCGATCCACGACAGCAACGGTCATCTGCTGTATGCCGCCGGTACGCTGCTCAGCGACAGCGTGACGTTGCCTGCCGACACACGCCTGGGGGCCGGCATTCGCTTGAACAAGGCCACCGCCCTGCACGCGATGAACTGGCCCAAGGGGGTGCCGTTGCCCAGCGTTTACGATGCCGATCTGACGACCTCCTCCGGGGTGAAATTAAAGGGCGAGCTGGCCTTGTTGCGCGGTTCGCTGATTCCGTCGATGACCGATGTGAAGCTCGCCGAAGGCACTTCGCTGATCGAGTTGCGCCCGTTCAACGGCACACAACAGGGCAAGAACTGGGCGCTGGCCAGCATGCTGCCGTCGGGCAGTGCGTCGTGGTCGATGCGCGTGGTCGCCGGTGCAGATCTGGCTGCGGCCGATAGTCGTGCGGTCAAACCGCTGACCCCGGAAGGCAATCTGCGGCTGGCGGACAGTCATTACGGCGTCAACATCACCACGGCGGCGGGCAAGCTGGTCTGGGCTCCGGATAATCCCTTCTTTACGCCCTACGAGCCGGTCCCTGATGACATGCTCGAGTACTGCCAGCAGATTGCCGACTTGTGTGTACCCATGGCCCGTTGGGTCTGGGCGCCAGGCAGCGGAATGGGGCCGGACTACGAACCGGTTCCCGAGGAGGCTCAATTCATTTGTGATCTGCAGCCGGAACTGTGCATCGGCAACAATCCCGGGAAAACGGCCAAGGCCCATATGCAGATGTTCAGTGTTCTGCGCACCGGCACGGGTGATCTCGACCTGATCGCCGCCGGCAATCTGAGCATGGATTCACCGTTCGGCGTGTACACCGCCGGCACCCAATCAGCGAATATCGACCCGCTCTATAACCAGCCGCGCGGGCATCTTTCGGATAACGATTCGGTGTTGGGTACGGCCGGTGCCGCTTATGAAAAATGGGTCGACGGCGGCAGCGACAGTCTCTATCAGGCCTGGTATCCGCAGATGGGGGGCGACCTGACAATCAATGCCGGTGGCTCGGTTTCCGGTGATTCGGTCGGGACGAAAGCCCAATCGACAGCGAGCGGGTTCCGCGAGCAGATGGCCAGTGTGGCAGTGGGCAACTGGCTGTGGCGTCAAGGCACGGGAAACCCGGATGTGCCCACGGCCTGGTGGATCAACTTCGGCAGTTATTCCACCCAAATGAACTCAGATCGGGTGATCAACACTGAACCCTACCTGGTGGGTTTCACCGGTTTCGGTACCTTGGGCGGTGGCAATATCAGCCTGCGGGCTGGTGGTGATGCCGGCATGCTCAAACCGGTAGGCGATGCCGTTAACTACCCGCGAGGTCAGGGGCTGATCGTCGCGGTAGGCAGCACCGGTCGAGTCGCCAGCGATGGCAGCGTGCAGATGACCGGTGGTGGTGACATGGACATTCGTATCGGCGGCACGCTCAACCCTTCGCTGCAAGCGCGGGCCGGAGAAACCGGCTTCGGCCAACCGAATCATGATCTGCAGGGCGCGCTGATCAACCTGCGCGGCGCGGCACACATGACGGGTGGAGCACTCGGCGGCATCAACCTGCAGTACGGCGCCGGCGCCGTGTTCAATGATCTTCGGGAAACCCGCGCACTTGATCCGTTTACCTCGACCACCGGTAGTGCTTCCGGAGGCGTGGTGCTGATTCCGGGTGACTCGGGCATGAGCCTGAGCAGCCGCGGTGATCTGGTGTTGGGCGGTGCCGCGGATCCTGGGCGAGTGAGTCTGATGAACGCCAGCCCGATCATGGCGGCCGACGCAAGCGTTGAGCAGGGCGGTATCCTCAGTGGCTTCTCATTGTGGACGGATCACACCGCAATCGATCTGTTCTCGGCTGGCGGGAACTTGACGCCGGGCACACAGATATCCGAGTTCAGTACCAGCAACGGCCTGATCACGGGACGCAATACCTCGCCTACCGATGGCCGGTTTGTCTACCCGTCGATTCTGCGCGCGGTGGCGGGGCAGGGGTCCATCTATGCAGGGCCGTCCGCGACATTCATTGGCGTAAACAACTACCCGCTGCAAGGTTACTCACTGCTTCTGGCGCCGTCGAAGTCGGGGCAGCTTGAACTGCTGGCAGGTGACTCTATCTACGCCGGTGGCTATGCGATCAACCAGTCGGGGGCCAGCCCGATGGCCGTGGCTACCCCGTTCAACCCGGCATTCAATGCTTACACCAACAGCAACGCCGGAAAACCGCTGCGCACCAACTACAGCGACGATGGCGTGGCGGCAGAGGGCAACGTGCGATATCCGCTGTTTGCCTTTGGTCCCAACACCTACTCGGGATCGAACGACGTACAGGGGCCGGCGCGATTCTATGCGCTGACGGGGGACCTGGTGGGCATTCGCAGTGGCGAAACGTTGAGCTTTTCCACTTCCAGACGCACCTGGTACGAAGCGGCGGGGCCTGTGTGGATGATCGCCGGACGCGACATCGTTGCCTCTGGCACTGCCCTGGGGCAGCCTGCGGCCGTGCCGACAGTGGAAATGAGTAGCGGCAAGGAGGACATTTTTTCCACCGGCAACCTGTTCGTCCACAATGACCTGCGAGATGTATCGCGCGTCTCGGCGGGCCGCGACATTCTCTACAGCAGCTTCGATATCGCCGGACCTGGAACGCTGGATATCAATGCCGGGCGCAACATCCTGATGGAAAACCGCGCCAGCATCACCAGTCTCGGCTCGATAGTGGCCGGGGATCTGCGGCCTGGTGCCAGCGTGGTATTGCAGGCGGGCGTGGGCGCGCAGGGGCCGGATTACACAAGGTTCATCGCCCGTTACCTGAACCCGCAAAACCTTGCTGATCCGAATGCCTCTCTCAACGGCCAGCCGGGCAAAGTGGTCAAGACCTACCTCGACGAGTTGCAGAGCTGGCTGACGCTCGGCTACGGCTTCAGCGGCAACGCAGAGCAGGCACAGGCGTTCTATGCCGCGCTGCCAAGTGCCGAGCAGGCGATCTTTGCGCGGCAGGTGTACTTCGCCGAACTGCGCGCCGGCGGCCTGGAATACAACGACGCTGACGGTCCGCGCAAAGGCAGTTATCTGCGCGGTCGCAACGCCATCGCCGCACTGTTCCCGAGCACCGATGTGGCGGGCAATCCACTCCGCTACGACGGCGACATCACGCTCTACGGTGGTGCCGGGGTCAAGACCCTGTTCGGCGGCGATATCCAGATGCTCACGCCGGGCGGCGGTCAGGTGTTCGGCATCGAAGGCGCAGCACCACCTTCCACCGCCGGGATCATCACTCAGGGTTCGGGCAACATTCAGCTCTACTCGCAGGGCAGCATTCTGCTGGGGCAGAGCCGGATAATGACCACCTTCGGCGGCTCGATCCTCGGCTGGTCGGCCGAGGGCGACATCAACGCCGGTCGCGGCTCGAAAACCACTGTGGTCTACACCCCGCCGAAACGGGTTTACGACACTTGGGGCAATGTAACCCTGTCGCCTTCGGTGCCGAGCACCGGTGCGGGTATCGCCACACTCAACCCGATTGCCGAAGTCGCACCCGGCGACATCGACCTGATCGCGCCGCTGGGCACCATCGATGCGGGCGAGGCGGGCATTCGCGTCTCGGGCAACGTCAACATCGCCGCGCTGACCGTGGTCAACGCGGCCAACATCGCCGTGCAAGGCAAAACCAGTGGCGTACCGGTAGTGGCGGCGGTGAACACCGGGGCGATCACCTCGGCCAGTTCGGCGGCGTCTTCGGCAACCCAGGCCGCTGAGGACGTGGCGCGTCAGCAGCAGGCAGCGGCGCGGCAGAACCAGGCGTCGGTGTTCACCGTGCAGGTGCTGAGTTTCGGCAACGAACAACTGGCGCCGAGCCGTGATGGTGCCAGTCGTGCGCCTACGCCGGGGTATAACCCGAACAGCCCGGTGCAGGTGCTGGGTGCGGGGGCGCTGGATGAACAGGCCAAGCAGCAGTTGACTGAGGAGGAACGCGGGCAGCTGACATTGTAAAAGACTCTCGTGTAGTACGCTTCGGGCGGCCTTTTGGCCGCCCTTTTTTTATGTTGATGAGGTTCGTGGGTATTGTCGTCGGGTGTGGACTAACGTCAGTATTTTGATACGCCCGTTCACTCGATAGACCAGCAGATAGTTCGGATTGACCGCCATTTCCCGAGTGCCTGGCACTCGACCGGCCCGGTAACCATAGGGGATTGATGAAAGCCTTTGCGTTGCTGCACCAACCTTGTGCTGTAGAGCCACGGAAGCGTTGGAGTTGTATTGTTCAACGTAATCGATAATGTCAGCCAGATCGTTCAGAGCTTGAGCGCTCCATTCAAGCAGCAGCGCGGCGCTTCCTGCGCATCTCTTCCAGCATCTGGTCAAGCATTGCCATAGCTTCATCATGGGGAATGCCAGGGCTGGGGTCATCGAGTGCCTCCTGTACCTTGGCACGAAACCAGCGATCGTAGCTCTCTGCCTCTTCTTCGGATTCGAAGTCAGAGTAAAACGGGGAAAGTAATAAGCTCATAGTGATCTCCGTGATCAATCTCAGCAGTTTAAGGGGGAATGGCCCATCGTCGTCACTGGCAGACGATGTACCCCATGAGCTCTCGACGAACCATGGGATAACGAAGCCCAGTATCTGCAAGCGCCCCTTTGGAGTCTGCCGGACGTTTCCCTCCGTTGTCCGGCAATCTCGACCGCCGTTGTAGGCCTATTCCTCCACTCTATTTTTCAGGTTTCCAGCCTACAAATCCGCGCGCACCTTCCTACAAATGCACTCAGAACGCATACGGAATACTCACCTTCGCCCACAACATTTCCCCCTCTGGCCGGTTCTCCACGTCAAACTCCTTGGCCCAGCGAATCTCCGCGCTGGCGTATTTGAGAAAGGTGAAATGCAACGCCGGGCCGATCGCGAATACCTGGCCGCGCACGCCGTCATCCACATCCTGCCCGGCGAATTGCACGGTGTGGCCGTACTGTTTGTCGTCGGTGGTCTGCTTGAGGTAATAGCCGTTAAGGCCGAGCATCACATCGTCGGTGATCTTGTAGCTGGCCGAGTAATCGAAGTGGAAGATCTGCCCGGACTTGTAGTCGGTGTCCTTGTTCTTTTCGTTGAAGCTGTAGGTGGTCTTGAGTGACACCTCGGTCTTGTCGGTCGGCAGCCAGGTGAACGAGAACAGCGGCTTGTAGGTGTAGAAATTGTTGCTGGTATTGGCCAGCCGATCGACGCTGTATTCACCGGTGGGCACCGTGATTTCCACGGCGGCGCCGAGGGTCAGGTTCTTGCCCATGTCCCACAGGATGATCGGCGCGATGGTGGTGTCGCCCATGCCTTCGCGGGTATCGCTGAGGCCGAATACCGAGACTTCCTGCTTGAGCCAGGGCTGGGCGATGTAGCCGGCCAGACGTCCGCCGAACACGCGCACCGGGCTCAGGTAATCAATACGCGGTATCACCGCCGTGGATTTGATTTCGACATTCGGCACCTTGCCGCCCAACGAGCTGATGTTGAGCTTGGTCGACTTGTAATGGTTGTAGTAGAGGTTGAACGCGACCATGTTCTGCGGAAGGCTGTCGACTTCCAGCGGCAGCATGAAGAATCCGTCGGTGCCGGGGCCGATGTTGTCGACGCCGGCTTCGGTGGCCAGGGCCGGCAGGGACGCGGTGCAACCGAGCAAGGTCAGTGCCAGACGCAAGGGGAAAGGGGCGCGGTTCGGGCTCATGGCTGTCCTCATTATTATTGTGGTGGGACGTGGCGCCGGTACGCAGAACGTCCGGCACCATAGAAATAAGCGCTTGGCGCCCGCCGGGGCAGGGTATTGGCGGACAGTTAGGGGGACTTCTGCGGACAGTCGGCCAACCCTGTGCTAACTTCTTTCGACATAACCGGTTACAAAAATAACAATCAAGCGTGATCCGGAATGTCAGCCCCCATGAACGTAAAAGTCCAAGACCCCACTTTTGAATTGGCGCTGGTCTCGCCGTTCCTCCTGCAAACCCTCGCCGAAGTCGTGCACAACAAAGGCGTCGACCCCGAAAGCCTGTGCCGTGGCCTGGGTTTCACCCTCGAAGATCTGCAGGATCCGGCGCAGCGGATTTCCTACCGCCAGGCCGTGGCGATGATTCAACGGGCGCTCAAAGTGCTGCCCAATCAGGGCCTGGGGCTGTGGGTCGGCGCGCAGAATGTGTTGGGTACGCTGGGGCTGCTCGGGCATGTGCTTTCGCTGTGCAAGACCTTGCGCGATGCCTTTGCCCTCGGCATTCGCCATCAGCACACCTCCGGCGGAATCGTGGTATCCAGCGTCGATGTGGTGGGTGATCAGGTGCACCTCGATGCCGAATGTCGCTTGCCGTTTGCCGATGTGCAGGTGTTCGCGGTCGAAGAGTTTTTCACCAGCCTGCTGGTGTATGGCCGGGCCTTGGCGGGCCATGATTTCAAGGCGATCGCCGTGGAGTTTGTGCACGCTGCACCGGATTATCTGAGCGAATACCACCGCTTGCTCGGGCCGGACGTACGCTTTGGCTGTCTGCACAATCGCATGCTGATCGATGCCCGGTGGCTGGACGTCAACCTGCCCAATCACCATTCGCTGGCGCTGCGTCAGGCGGTTGCGTTGCTGGAGCTGGAAGCGGCGCAGGTACATCAGAAACTCGATCTGATTCAAGCAGTGGAGCGGGCGATTGCCCGGGACTTGAGCAGAGGCAGCCATATCGAAAAAATCGCCGGCGACCTGAACATGAGCAGCCGCACCCTGCGCCGCCGTTTGACCGAGCACGCGCTGACCTTCGAAGCGTTGCTGGAACAGGTGCGCCAGGCGCGGACCATGAGTCTGCTGGCTAATCCGGACATGCCGATCGAGCGCATCACTGAAGAAGTTGGCTACAGCGACGTGCGCAGTTTTCGCCGGGCGTTCAAGCGCTGGACGGGGATGAGCCCGAGTGCGTGGCGGCATGACACATCTCCTGCCTGAACACGAACACTGTGGCGAGGGGATTTATCCCCGATCGGCGGCGCAGCCGTCGCGAATTCTGAAAGCTCGGTATTTCATTAGTCCGATATTGCAGGGTTGGGGCCGCTTCGCTGCCCATCGGGGATGAATCCCCTCACCACAGGACTCTGTGAACTCCGATATTGGCGTCTCAACCCCACAAACCCTCCGGCCACAGGTAAACTCCCGCGCACTTTCCCAAGGAGTTCACATGAGTTACTACCAGCCGGGCATTCTCGCCACCCCTGTTCCTGCGCAAGCACGTCATCTGTTCTTCGCTCTCAAGTCGGTTGAAGCACTGCCGCAGGCGATCGACAACCTGATGAATCTGGTGGACGGCAAGTCGGCGGTGATCGGTTTCGGTGAATCCCTGACCAAAGCCCTGAACGTGCAAATCGACGGTCTGCGCAGCTTTCCGGCCATGAGCGGCGTCGGCGTGGAAAACCCGTCGACCCAGCACGCGCTGTGGGTCTGGCTGCACGGTGTCGATCGTGGCGAATTGCTCAATCGCTGCCACGCCTTCGAAGCCGCGCTGGCCCCGGCGCTGCGCCTGGTAGACATGCAGGAAGCCTTCCGCCACAAGGATGGCCATGACCTGACGGGCTACGAAGACGGCACCGAAAACCCGCACGATGACGCCGCGATTGCCGCCGCGTTGCTGGGCGAGGGCGCTGATGGTCTGGTCGGTGGCAGCTTCGCCGCGATCCAGCAGTGGCAGCACGACCTCAAGGGTTTCCATAAGCTGTCCGCCGAAGACAAGGACAACATCATGGGCCGTCGCTTGAGCGACAACGAAGAGATCGACGACGCGCCAGTCTCCGCCCACGTCAAACGCACCGCCCAGGAAAGCTTCGCCCCCGAAGCGTTCGTCGTGCGCCGTTCGATGCCGTGGATCGACGGTGATCGCGCCGGCCTGATGTTCCTCGCCTTCGGTTTTTCGCTGGACGCCTTCGAGGCCCAACTGCGGCGTATGAGCGGTCTGGAAGACGGCATCACTGACGGTCTGTATCGCATCAGCCGACCGATCACCGGCGGCTACTACTGGTGCCCGCCCATCAAGGACGGCCACCTCGATCTGCGCGCGTTGCGCATCGGCTGAGTGTTTCAAACACAGGGAGTTGAGCATGGACGTGGTGCGTTGGGGCATGATCGGTTGCGGCAGCGTCACTGAACGCAAGAGCGGGCCGGCCTTTTACAAGGCGCCCGGTTCGGCGTTGGTGGCGGTGATGGGCCGGCGCCTTGAAGCGGTGACCGAATACGCCTCGCGCCATGGCATCGCTCGGGTTTATACCGATGTCGATGCACTGATCAACGACCCCGAGGTGGACGCGGTGTACATCGCCACGCCACCCGACAGCCACCACGCCTACAGCCTGAAAGTCGCCGCCGCCGGCAAGCACTGCTGTGTCGAGAAACCGATGGCGCTCAACGCCGGACAAAGCCGCGAAATGCAGCAGGCATTTGCTGACGCCGGTCTGTACCTGTTCGTTTCCTACTACCGCCGTTCGTTGCCGCGCTTTGCCCAGGTTCGGCAATGGCTGGCGCAGGGCCGCATCGGTGAGGTGCGGCATCTGAGCTGGACGCTGACCAAGGCACCGTCGGCGCCGGATCTGGACGGCAGCGCCAACTGGCGAACCGACCCGGGCGTGGCCGGCGGCGGCTATTTTGCCGATCTGGCCAGCCATGGTTTTGACCTGTTCCAGTACCTGCTCGGCGACATCGCTGAAGTCGCCGGTTTCACCGCCCGGCAAGCCGGGTTGTATGCGGCGGAAGATGCGGTCAGCGCCAGTTGGCGGTTTGCCTCGGGCGCGCTGGGCATGGGTTGCTGGAGCTTTGTGGCGGATCGGCGCGAGGATCGGGTAGAGATTATCGGCAGTCAGGGTCGGATCGCGTTCTCCGTGTTTGACGAGCATCCGGTTCAGTTGTTCGCCGATGAGCAGATCAGCCTGGAGATCCCCCATCACGAGCACATTCAGTGGCATCACGTGCTGGGCATGAATGCGCATATTCGTGGTGATTCGCAGCATCCGGCAGTCGCCGCGCAAGCCCTGAAGACCGATTGGGTGATGGACCAGATCCTCAAACGTCCCTGAATTTTCCTCTGTAAACAAACCCTTGTGGTGAGGGGATTTATCCCCGATCGGCTGCGCAGCAGTCGTAAAACCATGCGCCTCGATCCGTCAGGTAGATTGCATAAGCCGGGTTCAGGGTTGCTTCGCAACCCATCGGGGATAAATCCCCTCGCCACAAAAGTCCCGGTCAACCTGTGTCTAAGGTTATGCCCAAACAATATTTCTCAAGCTTGTCATAACGTCTCTAAGATCACGTCATAACTCGTTATAACAAGTGATCCCTGATGACCGATAACGTTCTCTCCTTACCCAGCGTCCCGCTGCACACCCAACTGCGCGACGTCCTGCGTGCGCGCATTCTCGATGGCGAATACCCGCAAGACAGCCAGATGCCCTCCGAAAGCGAACTCGGCACGCTGTTCAAAGTCAGCCGCATCACCGTGCGCCAGGCGCTGGGTGATCTGCAGAAAGAAGGGCTGATCTTCAAGATCCACGGCAAGGGCACCTTCGTCGCCAAGCCGAAAACCTTTCAGAACGTCAGCAGCCTGCAAGGCCTCGCCGAGTCCATGACCGGGCGCGGTTACGAGGTGATCAACCGCCTGCGCAGTTTCAAATTCATCCCCGCCGACAAACGTGTCGCCGAGCGCCTGCAAGTCGCCGAAGGCGAGACCGTGGCGCAGATCAAACGCGTTCGGCTGATCAACCGCGAGCCGATTTCGCTGGAAATCACCTACCTGCCCAAAGCCGTCGGCGAACGGCTGGAGAAGGCCGATCTGGTGACTCGCGACATCTTCCTGATTCTGGAAAACGACTGCGGCATCGCCCTCGGCCACGCTGATCTGGCGATCGACGCGGTGCTGGCCGATAGCGATTTGACCCAGGCGCTGAACGTCGAGGCCGGCTCGCCGATCATGCGCATCGAGCGTCTGACCCACGACGCCAACGGCCAGCCGCTGGACTTCGAACACCTTTACTACCGTGGCGATGCGTTCCAGTACCGCCTGCGGATCGACCGGCAAAAAGGGGAGCAGGCATGACGCGCAACACCTTGGAACAGGAATACGACATCGTCGTGATCGGCGGCGGCACCGCCGGGCCGATGGCGGCGATCAAGGCCAAAGAGAAGAACCGCGACCTGCGCGTGCTGCTGGTGGACAAGGCCAACGTCAAACGCAGCGGCGCGATCAGCATGGGCATGGACGGCCTGAACAACGCGATCATCCCCGGCCACTCGACGCCGGAGCAGTACACCAAGGAAATCACCATCGCCAACGACGGCATCGTCAACCAGGCGGCGGTGTACGCCTATGCCACTCACAGCTTCGAAACCATTGAGCAACTGGATCGCTGGGGCGTGAAGTTCGAGAAGGACGAAACCGGCGATTACGCCGTGAAAAAAGTCCACCACATGGGCGCCTACGTGCTGCCGATGCCGGAAGGGCACGACATCAAAAAGGTCCTTTACCGCCAGTTGAAACGGGCGCGGGTGAGCATTACCAACCGGCTGGTCTGCACCCGTTTGCTCACCGACGAGGAGGGCGCGGTCAACGGGGTGATGGGCTTCGATTGCCGCAGCGCTGACTTCCATGTGATCAAGGCCAAAGCGGTGATTCTTGCGTGCGGCGCGGCCGGTCGCCTCGGTCTGCCGTCCTCGGGCTACCTGATGGGCACCTATGAAAACCCGACCAATGCCGGCGACGGCTACGCCATGGCCTATCACGCCGGGGCCGAGCTGGCCAACCTCGAATGCTTCCAGATCAACCCGTTGATCAAGGACTACAACGGCCCGGCCTGCGCCTATGTGACCGGCCCGCTGGGCGGCTACACCGCCAACAACAAGGGTGAACGCTTCATCGAGTGCGACTACTGGAGCGGGCAGATGATGTGGGAGTTTCACCAGGAACTGGAAAGCGGCAACGGCCCGGTATTTCTCAAACTCGATCACCTGGCCGAGGAAACCATTCAGAACATCGAGGAAATCCTGCACAGCAACGAGCGCCCGAGTCGTGGTCAGTTCCACGCCAATCGCGGCACCGATTACCGCACGCAAATGGTCGAGATGCACATCTCGGAGATCGGTTTTTGCAGCGGCCATTCGGCGTCCGGGGTATGGGTCAACGAGCGGGCCGAGACCTCGGTGAAAGGCTTGTACTCGGCGGGTGACATGGCCGCCGTGCCGCACAACTACATGCTCGGCGCGTTCACCTACGGCTGGTTTGCCGGGCACAACGCCGCGGATTTTGTCGCCGGGCGCGAGTTCTCGACGCTGGATGCCGCGCAGATCGAGAAAGAGCAAGCGCGGGTCTACGCACCGCTGGATCGTGAACAGGGTCTGCCGCCGGCGCAGGTCGAGTACAAGCTGCGGCGCTTCGTCAACGACTACCTGCAACCGCCGAAAGTGACCAAGAAAATGCAGATCGGCTTGCAGCGTTTCAGCGACATCGAACGCGACCTCGATCAGATGAAGGCCAACAACGCCCACGAATTGATGCGCGCGATGGAAACCAGCGTGATTCGCGACTGCGCGGAAATGGCCGCCCGTGCCTCGCTGTTCCGCGCTGAAAGTCGCTGGGGCCTGTACCACTATCGCGTCGATCACCCGCAGCGTAACGACAGTGATTGGTTCTGCCACTGTCATTTGAAGAAGGGCGAAGACGGTCAGATGACCAGTTTCAAGAAACCCGTCGAGCCGTACATCATCCCGCTCGATGCCGAAGAGATGCAGGCCTATGACCGCTTGCGGGTCGGCGCATTTGCCGCTTGATACACCACAAAAAGAGAGTCCGAACCATGGCCTATCAAGCCCAGGAAATCTTTTTCCGCTCCAACGCCCCGGTCACCGTGGACGAGGACAAATGCATCGCCGAGAAGGGCTGCACCGTGTGCGTCGACGTCTGCCCGATGGACCTGCTGGCGATCAACCCGGCCACACAGAAGGCCTACATGGTGTTCGATGAATGCTGGTACTGCATGCCGTGTGAGAAGGATTGCCCGACTGGCGCCGTCAAAGTCGACATCCCTTATTTACTGCGTTAAACGCTTTCCCCTGTAGGAGTGAGCCTGCTCGCGATAGCGGTGTGTCAGACAACACGTCGCCATCTTATGCACCGCTATCGCGAGCAGGCTCACTCCTACAAAGATCTACGACACCCTGAAGCTACCCGGAAACACCCGGACGCTGGATTCACCCAAAACCCCTCGTTTCCCACCGCGCCCTGATCGCGGCGGAGACGAACATCCAATAAATGATTCGAGGGGAAACACACCATGTTGCGTGCAGCAATCGCCGGTCTGGTACTGGCTTCATTCACCCTGTCGGCCTCGGCCGAAACCATCCGCATCGCCATCGGCACCCAGGATACCACCATCAATTGCGCCGCCGGCGGCCTGTTGATTCGTGAACTCGGTCTGCTCGACAAATACCTGCCGCACGACGGCGCCTACAAAGACGCGAAATACGATGTGCAGTGGAAGAACTTCACCAGCGGTGCGCCGCTGACCAACGAGATGGTCGCCGGCAAACTCGACTTCGGCGCCATGGCCGATTTCCCCGGCGCATTCAACGGGGTGGCGTTCGAAACGGCCGGCAAGCACAGCCTGTTCATCAGCGTGTTGTCGGGCAGCATCAAGGGCAGTGGCAACGGCATCGTGGTGCCGAGCGCGTCCGGGGTGCAGGCGCTGAGCGAACTCAAGGGCAAGACCATCTCGGTGCCATTCGCTTCGACCGCCCACGGCATGTTGCTGCGCGCGGTGGCGGAGCAGGGTTGGGATCCGCTCAAGGACGTGAACATCATCGCCCAGCCGCCAGAAGTCGCCGGCTCCGCGTTGCAGGCCGGCAAGATCGACGCCCACGCCGATTTCGTGCCGTTCGCCGAGCTGTTCCCCAGCCGTGGTTTCGCCCGCAAGATCTACGACGGCGCCCAGGCCAACGCGCCGACTTTCCACGGTGCACTGGTGGATCAGGCCTACGCGAAACAGTACCCGGAAATCGTCGTCGCCTACCTGCGGGCGAGCATCGAGGCCAATCAGTTGCTGGCTGCTGAGCCTGAGAAGTACAGCGAGCTGATCGCCAAAGTCACCGGCGTCGATGCCGAGGTCAACTACCTGTTCCACGGCCCGCTTGGCGTGCAGACCCGCGACCTGAGCTGGAAGCCGGAATACCGTCAGGCGGTGGGCACCGCGATCAACACCCTGAAACTGCTGAAGAAGGCCGATCGTGGCCTCGACCTCAACACCTTCATCGACGATCAGTACATCCGCGCCGCCTTCAAGGCCTCGAACCTGGATTACACCGCGCAACTCGCCAACTACGCGCAAACGCCGTTGAAAGCGCTGGATGCGGTGACCGGCAAAGCCATCACCGACTTTCGCCACGTCGCCGAAATCTGGGTGCGCGGCGAAGACAAAGTACGCCAGTACGCCTCCGCCGAATCGGCCTTCACCGCGTTGGCCGCGTTGAAGCAGGAAGGCAAAAACATCCGCGCGGTGTATGCGCAGGCCAGTGACAGCGGGATCAAGTTGCTCGCTGATCAGGCGTGGTTTGCCAGCGACGCCAAGGGCCGTCTGAGCGCGTTTCTGCTCAAGGGCCAGGCCCAGCAATATGCGGCGGCGCAGGGTGGCAAGGTCTTCGACTTTACCGATGCCACGACCCAGGCCGTAGCCACCCGCTAACCCGCAGAACACCTCGGTCACTGTGGGAGGGGGCTTGCTCCCGAATGCGGTGTGTCAGGCAAATATTTTTTTTCTGGTACACCGCATTCGGGAGCAAGCCCCCTCCCACAGGGGATTTGGGTTGAGAGGAAAAATTGTGTACCGATCTTATTTACGTTGGGTTCCAAGGGCCGCCTCCCTGCTGCTCTGCCTGCTGTTCTGGCAACTCGCCGCCAGCCACCACTGGAACCTCGGTCTCGTCACCTTCGCCAACGTCCCAACCCCGCTGGCCGTGATCGAAGCCGCGTTGGGCCTGGGCGACTCCGGCAAGCTGCTGCAGCACCTGACCGCCAGCCTCAGCCGGGTCTTCGCCGGTTACCTCGCGGCACTGATCATCGGCATCGCTCTGGGCCTGGCCATCGGCCGCTCGAAATGGGCCGAAGACCTGCTGCTGCCACCGCTGGAAGTGCTGCGCCCGATCCCGGCGGTGGCGTGGATTCCGCTGGCGATCCTGATGTTCCCGTCGTCGGAGCTGTCGATGGTGTTCATCACCTTCACCGGTGCGCTGTTCCCGATCCTGCTCAACACCGTGCACGGCGTCGAAGGCGTTGATCCACGGCTGATCGCCTCGGCAAAAAGCCTCGGTGCAGGGCGCCGGGCGATCCTGCTGGAAGTGATTTTGCCGGGTGCTGCGCCGAGCATCATTACCGGCCTCGCCATCGGTATGGGCACCTCGTGGTTCTGTCTGGTGACCGCCGAGATGATCTCCGGCCAGTTCGGCATCGGCTACTACACCTGGGAGTCCTACACCATTCAGAACTACGCCGACATTGTCGTTGGCATGCTGCTGATCGGTGTGCTGGGCATGGGCAGCAGTCTGCTGATCAAGCGCCTGGGCGGGCTGTTCACGCCTTGGCATCGACCACGAGGAAAAGCCTGATGAGCGCAATGCAAACCCCGGAAGGGCGAATCGATATTCGCCAGTTGTCGATCGTTCTCGGTGAGGGGCAGCAAGCCTTCGAAGCCGTGCAGGGGCTGGATTGCCAGATCGAACCGGGCCAGTTCGTGTGCATTCTCGGCCCGTCCGGTTGCGGCAAATCGACCTTGCTCGGCGCACTCGCCGGACACTTGAGCGCCCATACCGGCAGCCTCAAAGTCGATGGCGGCGAGGTGTCCGGGCCGTCGCCACAACGCGGCATGGTGTTCCAGCATCACACGCTGTTTCCGTGGCGCACGGTGCGCGACAACGTGGCTTTCGGC
Source organism: Pseudomonas sp. LAMO17WK12:I5 (assembly GCF_900215165.1). Lineage (NCBI taxonomy): Bacteria > Pseudomonadati > Pseudomonadota > Gammaproteobacteria > Pseudomonadales > Pseudomonadaceae > Pseudomonas > Pseudomonas sp. LAMO17WK12:I5. The sequence goes on from NZ_OBDS01000005.1 coordinate 136,524, forward strand.
CTGAAGATGCGCGGCATCGGCAAAACCGAGCGCCAGCGTGAGGCCGATGAAATGCTCAAACTGGTGGGCCTCGACGGTTTTGCCGAGCGCTGGCCCGATCAGCTTTCCGGCGGCATGCAGCAACGGGTGGAAATCGCCCGGGTGCTGGTCAACCGTCCACGGCTGCTGCTGATGGACGAGCCGTTCGGCGCGCTGGATGCCTTGACCCGTCTGAACATGCAGGAACTGCTGCTGGACATCTGGACGCGCATTCGCACCACGGTGGTGTTCGTCACCCACGACATCGACGAGGCGCTGTTCCTCGCTGACCGTTTGCTGGTGATGAGCGCACGTCCGGGTCGAATCATCGAAGACCTGCGCCTGGACTTCCCGCGTCCGCGCACCAGCGAACTGGTGACCAGCGCCGAATTCTCCCGCCTCAAGCGCCATTGCCTCGACCTGCTGCGCCACGACAACCCCCGACCGCTGCCGCGCCTTAACCCGCTCGGCCTGCCTCCCGAAAACCCCTTGCCGCGATTTGCCCTATGACCTCATTTTTTGCTGTGACCGACAACGACGACATCCTCGCCCTGCAACCGCGTCTGACCGCTGACGATGCCGGTGTGCGGCGCATTGCCCTGATTGATTTGGCGGATCTGGAAGAACCGGACGGCCTGCTGTGGCTGGTCGAAAGACTGAGCGAAGATCCCGCCGAAGAAGTCCGCGCCGAAGCTGCGCGGCTGCTGGAAGCGTGGGAAGACGAACCGGTAGTGGCTGCGCTGTGCCAGGCGCTGACCGATCCGTCTGCGGCAGTGCAGGCCGCCGCCGCGCAAAGTCTGAGCCTGCTCAAGAGTGAAGCGGCAGGCCGGGTGATTCTGCCGTGGACCGATCATGCTGAGGTCAGTGTGCGAATCGCCGCGTTTCGGGCATTGCGCGAACTGCGTTTCGCCGATGCCGCACCAGCCGCCATCACCGCATTGAGCGATGCCGATGCCAATGTGCGTCGCGAAGCCGTCGGTGTGCTCGGCTGGCTCAAGCAGCTCGACGCTCTGCCGGCTCTGGCGCGTCTGGCCAGCGCCGACCCGGACACCGAAGTGCGCCGCGCCGCCACCGGCGCCCTCGGTCTGGCGTCCGGCGCCGAGGTGCTGCCAGCCCTGCGTCAGGCGCTGCAGGACGATGCCTGGCAAGTGCGCGAAGAAGCGGCCACGACGCTGGGCAAGGTCGGCCACAGCGACGCTGGTCCGGCGTTGATCGCAGCCCTCGGCGATGACTACTGGCAAGTGCGCCTGCGTGCTACCCGCAGCCTCGGTCGCTTGCGTTTTGCGCCGGCGCTGGAAGCCTTGATCGAGACCCTCGGCCATCGCATCAGCAACCTGCGCAAGGAAGCCGCGCTGGCCCTCGGTGAGTTGCATGATCGCGGCGCGGTGGCGGCGTTGCAGGCGGCGCAGGATGACGGTGATCCGGAAGTGCGCAAAGCGGTGCGGATTGCCCTGAGTCAGCTGCAATGAATCCGCTGTCGGTGGGTAACTCGCAAAGCGAACGGACACTACGCCTCAGCTGGCCGGACGGCCGTGAATCGCAGCTCAACCACGCCGAACTGCGCCGCCAGTGCCCGTGCTCGCAGTGCCGCGCGTTTCGCCTGAAAGGTCTGACTCCGCTGGTGGATGAGCGAGTTCGTCTGATCGAGATCAACCCGCAGGGCTATGGCGTGCAACTGGTGTTCAGTGACGGCCATCAACGCGGGATCTACCCGTGGGACTATTTGGCCCAGCTCGATTCTTAGGTTGACCACAATCAACTGTGGGAGCGAGCCTGCTCGCGAAAGCGGTGGATCAGTCAATATTGATGGCGACTGGTACACCGCATTCGCGAGCAGGCTCGCTCCCACAGGGGCGTTCAGTGTCTGGGCTGTTATTGCCCGGCCGTCATGGATGGCCGGCAACCATGAAACACATCCAGCCCCGGCTGATACAGCGCGGTCTTCACCTCGAACAACCCCAGCACCGAATGAAACAGGTTGTCATGGCTCAGGTCCGGCTGCCCGGTCTTGCCTTGCAGGCAATCGCGATCAATCCCCAGTTGCGCCAGAGTGTTGCTGCCAAACCACATCACCATCGGCACATGCGTCTGCGCTTCCGGCGCCAATGCATAGGGCGCGGCGTGCAGGTACAGGCCGTTTTCACCCAGCGATTCGCCGTGGTCGGAGACGTACAGCATCGAGGTATCCAGCGTGTCCTGATTGCGCTTGAGCAACTCGATGACCTTGGCGAGGAAGTGGTCGGTGTAGAGGATCGTGTTGTCGTACACGTTCACCAGTTCATCGCGGCTGCAACTGCCCAACTGGTTGGTGTGGCAGATCGGCTTGAAGCGTTCCAAAGCTTGCGGATAACGCTCGTAGTATTCCGGGCCATGGCTGCCGTCGGCGTGCAACACGATGATCGCGTGGCCCTTGAGGCTGTCGATGTAGCTTTGCAGGTCGGCCAGCAGTGCTTCGTCGAGGCAGTTGTTGCCGTCGCAGAACGGCCCCGGCTGGTTCTTCGCGATGTCGCGGTGCGGCACGCGCAGGCAGGTGCCCTTGCAGTCGCTGTTGTTGTCCAGCCACAGCACCTGCACGCCGGCGCGTTGCAGGATATCCAGCAGGCCTTCGTAGGTTTTGCCTTTCTTGTCGCTGTAGTCCTCACGCGGGAACATCGAGAACATGCACGGCACCGACACTGCCGTGGACGTGCCGCAGGAGTGCACCTGAGTGAAGTTGAGGATGTCCAGTTTGCTCAGCTCGGGATTGGTCTCGCGCGCATAACCGTTCAGCGAAAAGTGATCGGCGCGAGCGGTTTCGCCGACCACAAACACCATCAACGACTTCTTCTCGCGGCTGGCGGCTTTCGCGCTCATCACCGCGTCTTCACCGATGGCCTGCACCACAAAGTGCTTTTTGATGCCCAGGCGTTGCTTGGTGTATTTGCTGATGGCGTAGATGTAATTGGTCGGGTTGATGAAGTGGGTGAGCTTGTCTTCCTCGCGGAAGATTGGCGCGTAGGTCGAATAGAACGCGCCCACCGAGGCGCCGATCACCAGCACGCAAGCGGCAATCACCAGCATCTTGTTGAGCAGGCCGCGAAAGAACGGCCGATAACGTACTGGCCAGCGCCAGATCAACGCCGCCGGCAGCACGCCGAGCAGCAACACGTAAGCCAGCAGTTTGCCGTTGAACAGCGCAGCGGCTTCGCCGGGATTGGTTTCGAATACGTTCTGGATCATCACTGTGTCGATGGTGATCCCGTATTCGTTCATGAAATACGCAGCGCAGGCCGAGAGCAGGGCGACCACGCTCAGCGCCGGTTTCAACGTCCAGCGAAATGACACCAGAGTCAGCAGCAGAGTGATCGCCGCCCACAGGAACAGACCGAACGAGGCGAAAAATGCCAGTTTGTGCACGCCTTGCAGGGTGATCAGCGTACCCAGCGCCTTCCAGGTCGCCAGGTTGTACAGCGCCACCAGTGCCAGGGAAAACAACAGCACCAGCCGGGTGGAAGTGATGGACGGTAAACGCAGTCCTTTGCCCAAAGCCATTACAGACATTCCTCTACTCGAATAGAACACGCGCGGAAACGCGCGTAACTGTAGAAGAACAATAGTAAAAATTTCGTAAACATCCTGTAACAAAACTCGGGCGCAAATCTAAAACTGTGGGAGCGGGCTTGCTCGCGAAGGCGGTGGGTCGGCCGACATCGTTGTTGAATGACACACCGCTATCGCGAGCAGGCTCACTCCTACAATGGGTACTTTGGTGGGTCAGAAGGATTTGCTCAGGCTGGCGACCACCGTTGCGGTGCACACATCCTTGACCCCCCAGTTACTCAGGCACTGGCTCTGCGACAGATCGGTATCGATATAGCTCAGGCCCAACACCACCCCGGCCAGGTTGTGCGTCAGCTTGACCTCCCATTCCCGATAACTGTCCTCGCCATGCCCGGACGTCGAGTACAGGTGCGGGTCCTTGAAATCCATGTTGCCGTAACGCAGTTTCAGCCCGGAATCGAACGGCAGCCCGGTCTCATAACCGACGTAGGTGTAGAGCGAGCTCTGCTTGCTGTCGCCCCCCGGCGCATCGCTGGAGTAATACGCCGCCAGCTTCACCCCGTAGATACCGAGAATCCCGTAGACCTCGCTCTGGTTGAACTGGCTTTCCTTGGGATAGGCGTACTTGAGGTAACCCAGATCGAGGCTGACGTCCTCTGTGGCCTGCCACAGCCAGCCGGCGTAGTAATCGACTTCCTGCCGGGTTTTCAGGCCACCGCCGAAATCGACGTTGGAACTCCAGGCACCCGCGTACAAACCGCTGCTGTGGGCCAGGGTCAGACCGGCCTGCACGGCCGGGTCATTTTGGGTTTGCGAGATGCCGCGGGTGCGGTAGTCGCTGGCCAGGGTCAGGTCGATCAGCACGGCGAAATCGTCGTTCAGGGGGATCGCGTAGCTGCTGAGGGGCAGCAAACTGGAAAAACCGAGGGCGAACAGGGGCAAGGCTTTCATGTGAAGTCCCGGTGTTGTGATTGTTTCTGGGCAGTACGAAAACCGTGGAGGGAATGCAATCTCGGCCACCCTCACAGCCCCTGTGGGAGCGAGCCTGCTCGCGAAAGCGGTGGTTCATTCAGCATCGATGGCGACTGATACGCCGCCTTCGCGAGCAGGCTCGCTCCCACAGGGGGGAACAGTGTTGTTATTTTTTGGCGGTGTAGACCTGACGCCCACCAAACCAGGTTTGCAGCACCTGGGTGTCATGCAGGGCTTTTTCGTCGACGCTGAACACGTCGCGGTCGACCACGATGAAATCAGCCTGTTTGCCCGGCGTCAGTGAGCCGATCTGCTGGTCCAGGCCAATCGTGCGCGCCGCGTTGACGGTGTAGGCGTAGAACATGGTTTCGCGATCCAGACGCTCGTCGGCATTCAGCACGCCCAGCGGGCCGACGCGGGTGATGGCCTGGGCCATGGCGTTGAACGGGTTGGGCGACGACACCGGCCAGTCGCTGGCACCGGCAATCGTCGCGCCCTGTTTCAGCAGCGAGTGCGCCGGGTATTGATAACGGAAGGCGAGGGCGCTGACGTAGGGCTTGATCATGTCGGTGGTGTAGTCGTCGGCGCTGGCCCACAGCAGTTGCATCGAGGCGATCACGTTCAGCGGCTTGAAGCGGGCGAACTCTTTCGGGTTGACCATCTGCAGGTGCGTGATCGAGTGAGTGATGCCGCTCTGCCGATCCTTGCGCGCACGTTCGATGCCATTGAGTGATTCACGCACCGCACGGTCGCCGATGGCGTGGATGTGCACCAGCCAGCCGCGCTGGTCGATGGCGCTGACCAGCTCGCCGAAATGTTTTGGATCGATCAGCAGTTCGCCCTGTTTGTGCGAGTTGCTGTACGGGTCGATCATCGCCGCGCTCTGCGCCGGGTACTCGATCACGCCGTCGGCGAAGATCTTGACCCCGGGCAGGGTCAGGTTGGGGATGCCCTGAAACTGCTGGCGCACCTTATCCAGCGTGTCGAGGTCGGCCGGCAGACTTTTCGGATTGGCGACCAGTAACGCTGCGACGTGCACGCTCATGTCGCCGCTTTCCGACAGTGCTTTGTAGGCCGGCAGCACGCCGACGGTTTTTTCGGTGGGTTTGAGCGCGAACACGGCCTCGCCCGGTGCGGCGTTGGCGGCCGGATCCATCCACGCGGTGATGCCGAGGCTGTTGTTGAAGCGCACCGCGGATTTGGCTGCGGTGAGCATATCGGCCGGGCTCGGCACCGGCATTTTCGCGGCAACCCGATCCCAGCCGGCATCGACCAGGAAGCCGTTGGGCTCGCCGTTGGCCAGTCTGCCGATCGTGTCTTTTTCCGCAGCGGGCAGGGTCTTGAGCAACGCCGCGTCGATGCCGGCGCGCTTGAGCATCACGTTGTTGGCCCACGCGGTGTGGTGGTCACTGCCGGTGAACACCACCGGCACGTCAGCCCACTCGCCGTGGTTGAAGGTCTTGCCCAGCGCTTCGGCCTGCGCCCAGTACGCTGAGCTCATGCCGGCAATGCTCAGCACATCGCCATGTCTGGCCTTGCCGTCGTCACGCCAGGCGCGCAGGCGTTTTTCCAGTTCGTCGAGGGCGACGACTTCGTCTTCCATGTTGGCCGAGACCATTTCCAGGCCACCGAAAATCGCGTGGGAATGGCTGTCGATCAAACCTGGCATCAGCGTCTTGCCGCCGAGGTCGATCACCTGCGTGCCGGGTTCGATCAGCGCCTTGATCTGCGCATCGCTGCCGACTTTCAGCACCTTGCCGTTTTCCACGGCCAGCGCCTGCACCTTCGGTTGCGAACGGTCGGCGGTGAAAATCTTGCCGTTGACCAGCACCAGATCGGTGGCGGCCATGGCTTCCATCGAGGCAAAACTTATCGCGCTCACCAGCAGACTCGGGATGAATCTTTTCATTGAAGATTTCCTTGTTATTGCGTCTGATGGCCAGATTAGTGGCTGACACTGGCCGACAGAACGCCTCCCTCACGAAAAACGTTTTTGCCTGAATGGAAAAAGCATGGACAAGCTGGGTGCACTGAAAATGTTCGTGGTCACCGCGCAACTCGGCAGTTTCAGCCGCGCGGCGGAGCAGTTGGGCAAGACCCCATCGGCGCTGACCAAAGCGGTCAATCATCTGGAGTCGGAACTTGGCGCGCGGCTGTTCGAACGCAGCACGCGGCGGATTCTGCTCACCGAAATCGGCCGGGTTTATCTGGAAACCGCGCGGCTGGTGTTGCAGCGACTGGAGGAGGCCAGCGAGGAAATCGAGCAGTTGCAGCACGGTCTGCGCGGCAGCCTGAAAATCACTGCGCCATTGGCTTACGGGCGGGCGTTTCTCGATCAGGTGTGTGACGGCTTTTTGCAGCAATACCCGCAGATCAGCCTGCAAGTGGACCTGTGCGACGCGTTCGTCAATCTGCTGGAAAGCGGCTATGACCTGGCCTTGCGCGAGGGCCATGATGACCTGCCGGGGCTGATCGCCCGGGTGGTCGGCAGCAATCGGCTGGCGTTGTGCGGAAGCCCGGACTATCTGGCGCGCAAGGGTTTGCCGGTGAATCCGCAAACTCTTGAGCAGCATGAATGGCTGCTGTATCAGCACCCGTTGCTCAGCCGCGAGTTCTGGTGGGCCGAGCGCGACGGGCAGCGGCTGAGCCTGGCACAGCCGACGGCGCCGCGCTTGCGCAGCGACAATTACGACCTGTTGCTGGCCAGTGCTTTGGCCGGACGCGGCTTGCTGCACACACCGCTGTGGAGCGCCGCGCCGTACATTGCCGACGGACGTCTGGTGCGGGTCATGGCTGATTATGAAATCGACCCGGACAGCTTCGGCCCGCACATTCTCGCGGTGTACCCCAGCCATCGACGGGCCACGGCTAAAGTGGTGGCGTTCATCGATTACATCGCCGCCTTCCTCGCCGAACGCGGCCTCAACTGACGCCCCGTTCCCCTGTAGGAGCTGCCGCAGGCTGCGATCTTTTGATTTTTGTGGATCGCCGGCCCAGGCCGACTGGCGGTGCTTGTCAGTAAAATCCCACAGGAGTACAAATGTACTCCATGACAAACCTGACTCCCCGCCGTACCGCCATCCTGACCTTTATCCGCGAACGCATCGCCGAACACGGTCAGCCCCCAAGCCTCGCTGAAATCAGCGAGGCTTTTGGTTTTGCCTCGCGCAGCGTGGCGCGCAAGCACGTGCTGGCGCTCACCGAAGCCGGGTTTATCGAGGTCAATCCGCACCAGGCCCGGGGCATTCGCCTGCTCGGGCAAGCGCCGCGGCCGGAGCTGCTGGATATTCCCGTGCTCGGCCGGGTCGCTGCCGGTGCACCGATCGGCGCCGATGCCGACATCCATAACCGCTTGATGCTTGATCCCGCGCTGTTCTCCCGTGCGCCCGACTACATGTTGCGGGTGCAGGGCGACTCGATGATCGAGGACGGCATTCTCGACGGTGATCTGGTGGGAGTGAAGCGCAATCCCGAGGCGCTCAACGGCCAGATCGTGGTGGCGCGACTCGATGGTGAGGTGACGATCAAACGCTTCGAGCGTGTCGGCGCTACGGTGCGCCTGCTGCCGCGCAATCCGGCGTACCAGCCGATTGTCGTGCGCGATGATCAGGACCTGGCCATCGAAGGGGTGTTCTGCGGTCTGGTGAGGCAAGGCTGATGGGCGCCGTCGTTGCACTCGATACGCTGTTCAATGGCGGCCAGGTCTGGAAGGGCCGGCCTGCGCCACCGGCCGCCAGCCCGCAACCCACCGGGCATGCCGCGCTGGATGCGGCACTGCCCAGCGGTGGCTGGCCGGAAGCGGCGCTGAGCGAAATCCTCCTGGCCGGCCCCGGGGTTGGCGAGTTGCAACTGGTGTGGCCGACGCTGGCGCGGATGTCGGCGGCGGGCGAGCGCATCGTGCTGGTAGCGCCACCGTTCGTACCGTACCCGCAGGCGTGGGCGAACGCAGGGGTCGATCTGCGTCAATTGTCGGTAATCCAGGCCAGCGAACGCGATGCCTTGTGGGCGGCGGAACAATGCCTGCGTTCCGGCAGTTGCGGCGCAGTGCTGTGCTGGCCGCACAAGGCCGATGACCGCGCGTTGCGGCGTTTGCAGGTAGCGGCGGAAACCGGCCAGACCCTGGCGTTTGCCTGGCGCCCGCTGAGCGAAGCGATCAACCCGTCGCCGGCCGCGTTGCGCATTGCCATCGACGCCAGACCCGCCCAGTTGCGCGTGCTCAAGTGCCGTGGCGGACTGGCGCGCACGGCGCCGATTGCGTTTGCCGTGGGGCACTGAGGTCGTCATGCGCTGGGTGTGTATTCTGTTCCCGCAATTGGCCCTCGACGCGGTGCTGCGTCAGCGTGCCGATCCTGCTGAGCCGTTGGTGCTGCTCAGTGGCCCGGCCCAGCGCCGGGTGCTGCAAGCGGTGAATGCAGCGGCGCGCCAGCTCGGCTTGCGCGCCGGCCAGTCGATGACCGCCGCGCAAGCGTTGAGCAAAGGCTTTGCCACCGCCGATTACGACCTCGCCGAGGTCGAGCACTGGCAGCAGTTTCTCGCCGCGTGGGCCTATCGTTTCAGCGCGCAGGTCAGCGTGCATTATCCGCGTACCGTGGTGTTCGAGATCGAGTCGAGCCTGGGCCTGTTCGGCTCCTGGGCGCAGTTCGAAGCGCGGCTGCGCAAGGAACTGACCGAGCTGGGCTTTCGCCATCGCATCGTCGCCGCACCGAATCCGGTGGCGGCGCGGGTGCTGGCCAACGCCTACGACGGTCTCGTAGTACCGGACGGCGAAGCCCTGCAGCATCACCTTGGGCAGTTGCCCGTCGACCGTGTCGGACTGGACCCGCAGGTCGCCACGGCGCTGACGCGCATGGGCCTGCGAAACCTGAACCAGCTGCAGAGCCTGCCGCGTCAGGCCCTGGCCCGGCGTTTCGAAGCGTCGATGCTCAAGCATCTCGACACCCTGTTCGGTGCACGGCCGCTGGCCTTGGCGTTCTATCTGCCGCCGGATCGTTTCGATGTGCGCATCGAACTCAATTTCGACGTGCAATCCCATCAGGCGCTGCTGTTTCCGTTACGCCGCTTGACCGCTGACCTGTCGGCATTCCTCTGCGGACGTGACAGCGGCGTGCAGCGTTTCGACCTGCATCTGGAGCACGCCGGGCTGCCGGACACGCTGATCAAGGTCGGCCTGCTCAGCGCCGAGCGCGATCCGGCGATGCTCTTTGAACTGGCCCGTGGGCGACTGGAACAAGTCCAGGTCGAGGCCCCGGTACGCGGCTTTCGTCTGCGGGCCGAAGACCTGCCGAGTTTTGTGCCGCAGTTTCAGGAACTGTTCGATGACCGTCCGCAACAGACCTTGCCCTGGGAGCAATTGCGCGAACGCCTGCGTGCACGGCTCGGCGATGACGCGGTGCAGGGCCTGCGCTTTCAGGCCGACCATCGCCCGGAATGCGCGTGGCAGCACGGCGTCGACAAACAGCGGTGCACAGGCTTGCCGAGCGTGCAGCGTCCGGGCTGGCTGCTCGGCGAACCGCAGAGCGTGCCGGAAGGTTCGGCGCGGATTCTCATGGGTCCGGAGCGCATCGAGTCCGGCTGGTGGGACGGTGACGATGTGCGCCGCGATTACTACCTGATCCAGAACCGCGCCGGTCAGCAGGGCTGGGCCTATCGGGCCGTGGGCGAGGGCGGTCCGTTGTGGCTGCAGGGCTGGTTTGCATGAACCACGACTATGCCGAGCTGCACTGCCTGTCGAATTTCAGTTTCCAGCGCGGTGCCTCCAGTGCCCTTGAGCTGTTTCAGCGGGCGAAAAAACACGGTTATCAGGCGCTGGCGATCACCGACGAGTGCACCCTGGCCGGGATCGTCCGGGCCTGGCAAGCGGCGAAATCGGTGGAGCTGCCGCTGATCATCGGCAGCGAAATCCGCATCGATAACGGCCCGAAACTGCTGCTGTTGGTGGAGAACCTGGCGGGCTATCAGGCCTTGTGCGGCTTGATCACTCAGGCCCGGCGGCGTACGCAGAAGGGCCAGTACCAGGTGCTGCGCGAGGATTTCAGCGAGCCGTTGCCGGGGTTGTTCACCGTGTGGGTGCCGGACAGCATCGATGACGTGGAGGAGGGCCGCTGGCTGAAACAGACTTTCGGCGAGCGCCTGTATCTGGCGGTGCAGCTACATCGCGGGCAGGACGATCAGCGGCGGCTGGCGGCACTGCTGAGTCTGGCCGGGCAGTTGCAGATTGCCGCCGTGGCCAGCGGCGATGTGCACATGCACGCCCGTGGCCGGCGCGCCCTGCAGGACACCATGACCGCGATCCGCCATCACGTCCCGGTGGCCGAGGCCGGATTGCGCCTGCACCCCAACGGCGAGCGGCATCTACGCAGCCTCGAGGTGTTGCGCGAGCTTTATCCGCCGGCGTTGCTCGACGCCTCGGTGCAACTGGCGCGGCGCTGCACTTTCGAGCTGAGCGAGTTGCGCTATCAGTATCCGAAGGAGCTGGTGCCGCAGGGGCACACCGGCAGTTCTTGGTTGCGCCAACTGACCGAAGAAGGCATTGCCTGGCGCTGGCCAAAAGGGCCGCAGGCCAAAGTGCTCAAGCAAATCGACGATGAGCTGAAACTGATCGCCGAACTCGGCTACGAAAGCTACTTCCTCACCGTGCACGACGTGGTGCGCTTTGCCCGCGATCAGCAGATTCTCTGTCAGGGCCGCGGTTCGGCGGCCAATTCGGCGGTGTGTTTTGCCTTGGGTATCACCGAGATCGACCCGGATCGCACCACGCTGCTGTTCGAGCGTTTCATGTCGAAAGAGCGCAACGAGCCGCCGGACATCGACGTCGACTTCGAGCACGAACGCCGCGAAGAAGTCCTGCAATACGTGTTTCGCCGTTATGGCCGGCGGCGTGCGGCGCTGACGGCGGTGGTCAGCACCTATCACGCCGCCGGGGCGGTGCGTGATGTGGCCAAGGCCCTTGGTTTGCCGCCGGATCAGATCAATGCACTGGCCGATTGCTGCGGCCACTGGAGCGACGAAACACCGCCGCTGGCGCGCTTGCTAGAAGGCGGTTTCGACCCCGACAGCCCGGTGCTGCGTCGAGTGCTGAGCCTGACCGGGCAACTGATCGGCTTCCCCCGGCACCTGTCGCAGCACCCCGGCGGCTTCGTGATTTCCGAGCAGCCGCTGGATACGCTGGTGCCGGTGGAAAACGCCGCCATGGCCGAGCGCACGATCATTCAGTGGGACAAGGACGACCTCGACGCGGTCGGGCTGCTCAAGGTCGATATCCTCGCCCTCGGCATGCTCAGTGCGATCCGTCGTTGTTTCGACTTGCTGCGCCGTCATCGCCATCTGGATCTCAGCCTGGCGACGATCCCTGATAAAGACAAAGCGACCTACGAGATGATCAGCCGTGCCGACACCATTGGCGTGTTCCAGATCGAATCACGGGCGCAGATGTCGATGCTGCCGCGCCTGAAACCGGCGAAGTTCTACGATCTGGTGATCGAGGTGGCGATCGTCCGCCCGGGGCCGATTCAGGGCGGGATGGTCCATCCGTACCTGCGCCGGCGTAACAAGGAAGAACCGGAAACCTATCCCTCGCCGGAACTGGAAGTGGTGCTCAAACGCACCCTCGGCGTGCCGCTGTTTCAGGAACAGGTGATGCAGATCGCTATCGTTGCGGCCGACTACAGCCCCGGCGAGGCCGATCAGTTGCGTCGCTCGATGGCCGCGTGGAAACGCCATGGAGGCTTGGAGCCGCACAAGGAACGCCTCGCCGCCGGCATGAAGAAAAACGGCTACACCGAGGAATTCGCCGCGCAGATCTTTGAGCAGATCAAAGGCTTTGGCAGTTACGGCTTTCCCGAATCCCACGCTGCCAGTTTCGCCTTGCTGACTTACGCCAGTTGCTGGCTCAAGTGTCACGAACCGGCGGCGTTCGCCTGCGCGTTGATCAACAGTTGGCCGATGGGTTTTTACAGCCCGGATCAGATCCTTCAGGACGCCCGTCGGCATCAGTTGCAGATCCGTCCGGTGGACGTGCGCGCCAGCGACTGGGATTGCAGCCTGGAACCGATCAGCGGCGCGCAGCCGGCGATCCGCATGGGCCTGCGGATGATCAAGGGCTTTCGCGAGGATGACGCCCGGCGCATCGAAGCGGCGCGGGCGCGGGGGGCGTTCGCCGATGTCGCCGATCTGGGCGAGCGGGCCGCGCTCGACAGTCGCGCCCAGGCGCTGTTGGCTGACTCCGGCGCGTTGCGCGGCATGGCCGGGCATCGGCATCGCGCACGCTGGGAAGTGGCCGGGGTGCAGAAACAGCTGGGCCTGTTTGCCGGTTTGCCAAGTCAGGAAGAGCCGGATGTGCTGCTGCCCAAACCGAGTGTCGGCGAGGACCTGCAGGCCGATTACGCGACTATCGGCACCACACTGGGGCCGCATCCGCTGGCGCTGCTGCGTGGCGAACTGAAGGCGCGGCGTTGCCGCAGCTCTCAGGAGTTGCTGGACGTCGAGCACGGCCGGCCGGTGAGCATCGCCGGGCTGGTCACCGGGCGTCAGCGACCGGGCACTGCCAGCGGCGTGACTTTCGTCACCCTCGAAGACGAGTTCGGCAACGTCAACGTGGTGGTCTGGCGCGATCTGGCCGAGCGCCAGCGTCAGGTGCTGGTCGGTTCGCAATTGCTCAAGGTCGATGGCCGCTGGGAGCGGGAGGGCGAAGTGCGGCATTTGATCGCCGGGCGATTGAGCGATCTGACTCCGTTGCTCGATGGCATCCGCGTGCAGAGCCGCGACTTCCACTAAACCCCAGAACACCACAAATCCCCCCCCCTGTGGGAGCGGGCTTGCTCGCGAAGACGGTGTGTCAGTTGGCAAATAAGTGGCTGACACACCGCTTTCGTCGGAACGCCGCCCGGAGCAAGCCCGCTCCCACAGGGGGGATTTGTGTGTGTCCAAGCAAGCCAATTGATTGGCGTCAAAAATCTCTGTCACCAATGGTGGCACTTTGTCATAATGCCGCCCCTTTTCCGCTCCCCACCGCGTAGCCGTGCCGGGACACACCGTTTTTTTCAGAAGGAATGCACAGTGAGAATGATCTCCCGGATGTTGGTCTCAGGCGTTGCGATTGCCGTGCTCGGCACCCTCGCCAGCTCCCTTGCCGGGTGCGCCACCGAAAGCTCCCGCGCACTGCCGGTGGCCAAGGTCGAGAGCGCCACGCAAGTCTGGACCGGTGCTCGCGTGCCGATGGCGGTGGGCAAGTTCGATAACCGCTCCAGCTACATGCGCGGGATCTTCTCCGATGGTGTTGACCGTCTCGGCGGCCAGGCCAAGACCATCCTGATCACTCACTTGCAGCAGACCAACCGTTTCTCGGTACTGGATCGCGACAACATGGGCGAGATCCAGCAGGAAGCGGCGATCAAGGGCCAGGCCCAGCGCCTCAAGGGTGCCGATTACGTGGTCACCGGTGACGTCACCGAGTTCGGCCGCAAGGAAACCGGTGACCACCAGCTGTTCGGCATTCTCGGCCGTGGCAAGACCCAGGTCGCCTACGCCAAGGTCAACCTGAACATCGTCAACATCAGCACCTCCGAAGTGGTGTATTCGACTCAGGGCGCCGGCGAATACGCCTTGTCCAACCGCGAAATCATCGGCTTCGGCGGCACCGCTGCCTACGACTCCACCCTCAACGGCAAAGTCCTCGATCTGGCCATGCGCGAGGCGATCAATCGTCTGGTCGATGGCATGAACGCCGGTGCCTGGAAACCGGCTAACTGATCGTTATTCATTGCAAGGAGCAACACCCATGAATCTGACTTTGTCGCGGTCGCTGCTGGCCCTGACGCTGGCCGCCAGCGCCTTGCTGGCCGGTTGCAGCAGCCCGAAAACCCTGTACCAGTGGGAAGATTACCAACCGCAGGTTTACGAATACTTCAAAGGCGAAGAGCCAAAAGAAGCCCAGGCCGAAGTGCTGGAGCGCGACCTGCAGAAGATCCGTTCCACCGGCAAGGCGGTGCCGCCGGGTTACCACGCGCACCTGGGTCTGCTGTACCTGAGCATGGGCAAGGACGATCAGATGGTGCAGCAGTTCCGCACCGAAAAAGCGCTGTTCCCCGAGTCCGGCCCATACATGGATTTTCTGCTTAAAAACGCCAAGACCGGAGACGCCAAATGATCTCGCGCACCCTGAAACTGCTGGCCGCCGGTTTGGCCCTGACCGTGCTCGGTGGCTGCGTCGCGCCGAAAACCGTGGATTACTCGGCGTACAAACAGGCACGGCCGAAGACCATTCTGGTGCTGCCGCCGCTGAACACCTCGCCGGACGTCAAGGCTTCCTACAGCTTGCTGTCGCAGGTGACGTTCCCATTGGCCGAAGCCGGTTACTACGTGCTGCCGATCACCCTGGTGGACGAAACCTTCCGCCAGAACGGCCTGACCACCCCGGATGACATCCATCAGGCGCCGGCTAACAAGCTCAAGGAAATCTTCGGCGCCGACGCTGCGCTGTACATCACCGTGACCGAGTACGGTACGCGCTACATGGTGATCAGCAGCGAAACCGCGGTAACCGCCACCGCCAAGCTGGTCGACCTGAAATCCGGCACCACGCTGTGGACCGGTTCGGCACGGGCGTCGAGCGAAGAGGGCGGCAATAACAGTGGTGGCGGCCTGGTCGGCATGCTGATCACCGCCGCGGTGAAGCAGGTGATCAACAGTTCGACCGACGCCGGGTATCCGATTGCCGGCGTGGCGAGCAATCGCCTGTTGTCGGCCGGTCAGCACGCCGGCCTGTTGTACGGCCCGCGCTCGCCGAAATACGGCACGGACTGAAATTACCGGCACGCCTGAAATCTCCTGTGGGAGCGGGCTTGCTCCGGGCGGCGTTCCGACGAAGACGGTGTGTCAGTTGGCAAATAAGTGGCTGACACACCGCTTTCGCGAGCAAGCCCGCTCCCACAAGGGGAAGGCGTTTCGCAGCCGATTTATTTGGCGACCGCCAAAACCGCTCGCCACCGCCCGGTGCTTCCGTCCACGCTTGCAATGAGCGGGTCGGCAAATCGAAATCATCCCGCCGACCAATCGTATCCAGACCCTGCATCTCGACGCCGAAGGCGATATCCTGCGCCACACTTATCTGCGCAAACGGCGAATAACGCTGCAACACCGTGTTTGCCCGAGGCTAAAGGAGTGTTCGAATGACCGAGAAGAAACTGGAAACCACGGTCGACCGCGTCTACCAAGGGGTTTACCAGGCGATCAGCAAGCGTTCGCTGCGTCCGGGGATGAAGCTGGGCGAAGCGTCCCTGGCCGAACTGTTCAATGTCAGCCGCACGTCGGTACGCGCCGCGCTCAAGCAACTGGAAGCCGAGGGGCTGGTCACCACCGAGCCGAATAAAGGTGCATCGGTGTCGCTGCCCAGCAACGAAGAGATCCGCTCGCTGTTCGAAACCCGGCGTCTGATCGAAATCGGCATGGTCACCGAACTCTGTCGGCGCAAGGACACCGCCGCCATGCAGGTCTTGCGCGAGCACCTGCTACTGGAGGACGCAGCCCACGCGGCAGGCGATCACGAGCAACTGATTTACCTGCTCGGCGAGTTCCACCTCAAACTGGCGCGCAGCCTCAACAACCCGGTGCTGCTCGACTGGTTCCAGAAGCTGATTTCCCGCGCCTCGCTGTATGTCGCTGCACTGGATGACGACAGCCATGAAGCCTGCCGTGACAACGAACATCTGCGCCTGATCGAATACATCGAGGCGGGCGATCAGAGCGCCGCCATCGAACTGACCTGCACGCATTTGAACGGCATCGAGAAGGCGATTCTCGACGTCGCGGCGAAGATGAAAACTGGCTACCATCCCCTCAAGCACCTGATCGGGGTCTGATCCGGGCCTGGTCTGAAATCGGCTATACCTCTAATGAAACCATTACGGCCGATGAGGCTCGAAACAGACGGGCGTCGCGGCGTTCTGCCGTCGCGATGTATCGGGCAAACACCACAGGACACCGAGTCAATCGATGCAGTTTTTATCCGATAGCCACGGTTGTGACGGCTGGAAAGGCGAGATGGCCGAACGCATTTGCGCGTTCGACTGGCGCCTCACCGAACTCGGCCCGCTCGACACCTGGCCTGCCAGCTTGTGCAGCACCGTGCAATTGATGCTGGCCTCGCCCTTGCCGATGGTCATGCTCTGGGGCCACGCCGGCTACATGATCTACAACGACGCCTACTCACAGTTTGCCGGTGGTCGCCACCCGTATCTGCTAGGCGCACCGGTGGAACTGGGGTGGCCGGAAGTCGCCGAGTTCAACCGGCACGTGGTCGACACCTGTCTGGCGGGCGGCACCTTGTCCTACCGCAACAAGGAACTGGTGCTGCTGCGCGATGGCGTGCCCGAAGATGTCTGGATGGATCTGTATTACAGCCCGGTGGCCAACGATGATGGGGTGCCTTCCGGAGTGATGGCGATGGTGGTTGAGACCACCGAGTTGGTGCGCTCCGAGCGCCTGCGTCAGGCGGCAGAAGACGCTTATCGGGCCGACAACGAACGGGTGCGTCTGGCGCTGAATGCGGGGGCCTTGCTCGGCTCGTTCGTCTGGGACGTGAAGAACAATGTGCTGTCAGCCGATGAGCGTTTCGCCCGAACCTTTTGCTATCCGCCGGATCAGGACCTGAGCAACCTGCCGCAATCCGTCAATGAGTCGCGGATCCACCCGGACGACCTGGCGTGGGTGCATGATCGGGTCAGTCATTCGCTGCAGACCGGTGAGCCGTACAACGCTGAATACCGCGTGCGGCGCGCGGACGGCAGCTACCTGTGGGTGCTCGCCAGTGGCGCCTGCGAGTTCGACGAACACGGCGCGCCGTTTCGTTTTCCCGGGGTGTTGATCGACATCCATGAACGCAAGATTGCCGAAGAATCCCTGCTCAAATTCACGCGCAACCTGGAGCAGCGGGTGGCCAACGAAGTGGATGCCCGGCTGGCGGCGGAAGAGCAATTGCGCCAGTCGCAGAAGCTTGAAGCCATCGGCGGACTGACCGGCGGCGTGGCCCACGACTTCAACAACCTGCTGCAGGTAATTGCCGGCAACCTGCATTTGCTGGCGCGGCATGAACCGGACAATGCCAACGTGCAACGCCGGGTCAGCGCCTCGCTGGCGGCGGTGGAACGAGGTGCGAAACTGTCGTCGCAATTGCTCGCTTTTGCCCGGCGCCAACCGTTGTCGCCGGCGGTGTGCGATCCGCGGCAGATCTTCGACGGAGTCGGTGAATTGCTGCAGCGTGCGTTGGGCGAAACCATTCAGATCGACGTGCAATTGCCGCAAGAGCCGTGGCATATCAACGTCGACCGCAATCAACTGGAAAACGCCATTCTCAATCTGGCGATCAACGCCCGGGACGCGATGAAAGGCGAGGGCACGATTGTTCTCAGTGCCATTAATACTCGGCTGGACAGCACTTTTTGCGCGGGCAAAGGCATCGTTGCCGGCGATTTCGTGCGGGTGGTGGTCAGCGATACCGGCGTCGGCATTGCGCCACAAATGCTCGAGCAGGTGTTCGAGCCATTCTTCACCACCAAGGCCGACGGCCAGGGCACCGGGCTTGGCCTGAGTATGGTGTTCGGCTTCGTCAAACAGAGTGGCGGCCACGTCGAGATCGACAGCACCGTGGGCGAAGGCACGCGGGTGCAACTGTACTTTCCGCGCAGCCTGCGTCCGGTTCTCGATGAGACGCCAAGCGTCGACCCGCAGCAGGGCGGCGGCCACGAGACCATTCTGGTGGTCGAGGATAACGACGCAGTGCGTGCTTCGGCCGTGGAGTTGCTGCGCGAGGAAGGCTACCGCGTACTGACTGCGAGCAATGGCGACGTGGCAATGCAGTTGCTGCTGGACGGCGCGCAAGTGGATCTGATTTTCACCGACGTGGTGATGCCGGGGCTGATCAAAAGCTCCGATCTGGCGGCGTGGGCCAAGGTGCAGACACCACCGGTGGCGGTGCTGTTCACCTCCGGCCACACCCGCGACATCATTTCACGCAACCACCAGTTGAGCCCGGACACGCACTTGCTCGGCAAACCGTATGGCCCGGAGGCGTTGTTGCAGATGATTCGCTCGGTGCTGAGTGCCTGATTCCCTGTGGCGAGGGGATTCATCCCCGATGGAGTGCGCAGCACTCCCCAGCACTCCCCAGCATTTTCCCAGCTATATGGAATTTGCAGTAACTGCGCCGGCTGCGCCGCCGATCGGGGATAAATCCCCTCACCACAGGGTTCAGCTTCGACCCCCATTTTTCTGCAGGGACAGCCAATGACTTCCAAGCGTAATTCCAAAGCACCTACCGGCATGGTCCGGGTGCGTGGCGCCCGCGAACACAATCTGAAGAATGTCGACGTCGATATCCCTCGCGACGCGCTGGTGGTGTTCACCGGGGTTTCGGGTTCGGGCAAGTCGTCGCTGGCGTTTTCAACGTTGTACGCTGAAGCCCAACGGCGTTATTTCGAGTCAGTGGCGCCGTATGCGCGGCGGCTGATCGATCAGGTCGGGGTGCCGGATGTCGATTCCATCGAAGGCCTGCCGCCCGCCGTGGCCCTGCAACAGCAGCGGGGTACGCCGAGCACGCGTTCGTCGGTGGGCAGCGTGACCACCTTGTCGAGCCTGATCCGCATGCTCTATTCCCGCGCCGGCAGTTACCCGCCGGGGCAACCGATGCTCTACGCCGAGGATTTCTCGCCGAACACCCCGCAAGGCGCGTGCCCGGAGTGCCACGGTCTGGGCCGGGTCTACGAGGTGACCGAGGCGCTGATGGTGCCCGATCCGAACCTGACCATCCGCCAACGCGCCGTGGCGTCCTGGCCGCTGGCGTGGCAGGGGCAGAACCTGCGCGACATCCTCGTGACCATGGGCATCGACGTCGATATCCCCTGGAAGAAACTGCCGAAAAAGCAGCGTGACTGGATTCTGTTCACCGAAGAAACCCCGACCGTGCCGGTGTACGCCGGGCTGACCCCGGAGGAAACCCGGGTCGCCCTCAAGCGCAAGATGGAACCGAGTTATCAGGGCACCTTCACCGGTGCCCGCCGCTACATCCTGCACACCTTTACCCATTCGCAAAGTGCGTTGATGAAGAAGCGCGTTTCGCAGTTCATGCTCGGCAGCCCGTGCCCGTTGTGCGACGGCAAACGCCTGAAGCGTGAAGCGTTGTCGGTGACCTTTGCCGGTTACGACATCGGTGAACTGTCGCAGATGCCACTGCTGCAAGTGGCCGAAGTATTGAAACCCGTGGCTGCGGCGACCTATCTGCAGCAGGCCGAAGAAAGCGGCGAAACCCTCAGCCATGCGCAAACCCGCGAGGCGCGCCAGCAGCGCGTGGCCCACGGTGCCAGCGGCCACGCCGGTGCGCCGGACGTGCGCCACACGCCGAACCTGTCGCTGGAAAAACGCCTGGCAGCGCAGCGGATCGCTGAGGACTTGCTGGAGCGGGTCAGCACCCTGACCGATCTGGGCCTCGGTTATCTGGCGCTGGAGCGCAGCACGCCGACGTTGTCGTCCGGCGAGCTGCAACGCCTGCGCCTGGCGACGCAATTGGGTTCGCAACTGTTCGGCGTGATCTATGTGCTCGACGAGCCATCCGCCGGTCTGCATCCGGCCGATGGCGAGGCGCTGTTCGAAGCCTTGCAGCGGCTGAAGGCTGACGGCAATACGCTGTTTGTGGTCGAGCACGATCTGGAAACCATGCGCCGTGCCGACTGGCTGATCGATGTCGGCCCGGCAGCGGGAGAGAAGGGTGGGCGGGTGTTGTACAGCGGCCCTCCGGCCGGGCTGGCCGAGATCGACGAATCGCAGACCCGCGCCTATCTGTTTGCCGAGAGCCAGCGGCAGACCCGCACCGCGCGCAAGCCGAGCGGTTGGCTGAAACTCGATGGCATCAGCCGCAATAACCTGCACAACCTCAGCGCTGAATTTCCCTTGGGCTGCTTCACCTCGGTCACCGGGGTTTCCGGTTCGGGCAAGTCGAGTCTGGTCAGTCAGGCGTTGCTCGAACTGGTCGGCGCGCAACTCGGGCGGCCGCTGGTTGAGGACGAGCCGGAAGAGCTCAGCCTCGAAGACGATGCGCCGCAGGCCAGCACTGGTCAGGTGACTGCGGGGTTGGAGTCGATCAAGCGCCTGGTGCAGGTCGATCAGAAACCCATCGGCCGCACGCCACGTTCGAATCTGGCGACCTACACCGGGCTGTTCGACAACGTGCGCAAACTGTTCGCCGCCACGCCCGAGGCACGGGCGGCGGGGTATGACGCCGGGCAGTTTTCCTTCAACGTCGCCAAGGGGCGTTGCCCGACCTGCGAGGGTGAAGGTTTTGTCAGCGTCGAGTTGCTGTTCATGCCGAGCGTGTATGCGCCGTGCCCGACCTGTCATGGCGCGCGCTACAACCCGCAGACCCTGGCGATTCAGTGGCAAGGCTTGAGCATTGCGCAGGTGCTGCAACTGACCGTGGAAGAGGCGGTAGAAGTGTTCAGCGAGCAGCCGGGGATTCGCCGTTCATTGGAGGTGCTGCGTGACATCGGCCTCGGTTATCTGCGGCTTGGGCAACCGGCCACGGAGTTGTCCGGTGGTGAAGCACAACGGATCAAACTGGCGACAGAATTGCAGCGCAATCAGCGCGGCGCGACCCTGTATGTGCTGGATGAACCGACCACCGGGCTGCATCCGCGGGACGTCGATCGGTTGTTGGAGCAACTGGATACGCTGGTCACGGCCGGGCACACGGTGATCGTGGTCGAACATGAAATGCGCGTGGTGGCGCAGAGTGACTGGGTGATCGACATCGGCCCGGGGGCCGGGGATAAGGGCGGCAAAATCGTCGCCGCCGGCACGCCGCAGAAAGTTGCCGCGAGCAAGAAGAGCCGAACCGCACCGTTTCTGGCCCGGGCCTTGAGCCGATAGCGACGCCGTTCCTACTGGCCCCACAGGGGGCTGCGGTGTACTCGGAAGATGTCACACCGCAATCCCTTGTAGGAGTGAGCCTGCTCGCGATAGCGGAGTGTCAGCCAGAAATGAATTGACTGACCTGACGCCATCGCGAGCAGGCTCACTCCTACAGGGTCTGTGTTCTCAACCGAGCAACCTGATGGCGGTGTATCAGGCACCATCAAGCGTGCGGCGGACCTTGTCCAGCAGTTCGCTGATCTGGAACGGCTTGACCAGCATTTCCATGCCGCTACCGAGGAACACCTGGCGATTGATTGCCGTCTCGGCATAACCGGTCATGAACAGAATCGGCAGGCTTTCACGCCAGCCCCGCGCCACGTCCGCCAGTTCCCGGCCGCTCATGCGCGGCAGACCGACGTCGCTCAGCAGCAGGTCGATCGTCGGATCATTCTGCAAGCGCTCCAGCGCGGTTTCGATATCCGCCGCCTGCGTGCAGCGATAACCTGCGTCTTCCAGCACTTCGGTGACGAACATGCGCACTGCCGGCATGTCCTCGACAATCAGGACATGCTCGCCGGCACCCTGCGGATCTACCTTCGGCGCCGGGATGTCGGCGCCGGTCGGGTCGTTCGTCGCCGGCAGCATGATGGTCACTTCGGTGCCACGCCGTGCCACGCTGCGGATGTGCGCATCGCCACCGGACTGGCGGGCGAAACCGTAAATCGTCGACAAACCCAGACCCGTACCCTGGCCCAGCGGTTTGGTGGTGAAGAACGGATCGAACACCTTGTCGATCACACTGTGCTCGATACCGGTGCCGTCATCGCGCACCGACAGCGCGACATACGCACCATCGGCCATGTTCGGGTCGCCGTGGGAATACGCGGCATAGGTGTTGACCCAGATATTGCCGCCTCGGGGCAGCGCATCCCGGGCGTTGATGACCAGATTCAGCACCGCGCTTTCCAGCTGTACCGGGTCGACCAGGGCAATCGCCGGTTTGTTGGTCAGTTCAAGCTTGAGGGTGATGCGTTCGCCGATGGTGCGCATCAGCAATTCTTCCAGCGAGCGCACCTGCTCATTGATGTCCACCGGCCGGGTATCCAGTGGCTGTTGGCGGGCGAAGGCCAGCAGACGATGAGTGAGGGACGCCGCACTCATCGCCGAATTCAGTGCGGCTTCGGCGTAGAACTGCACCTTGTCCGGACGCGCATCGGCCATGCGTTTCTGGATCAGTTCGAGGCTGGTGATGATCCCGGTCAGCAGATTGTTGAAATCGTGGGCAATGCCTCCGGTGAGCTTGCCCAGGGCGTCCATCTTCTGCACTTGCAGCAACTGCGATTCGGCGCGCACCCGCTCGGCGACTTCCTTGGCCAGTTGCGTGGTGGTGTCGTCCAGCTGTGCCAGGTGCGAGCGCTCGCGGTGGCGATGCTCGGTGACGTCTTCGACGAATACCAGGCTCAGCTGCGGCGTGCGATATGGCGAAATCTGCCACTCGGTTTCGCGAACCTCGCCCTGTACGCGCATGTTCAACGTGCCTTTCCAGCGCTCGCCATCGACCAGCCGCAGGCGCAACTCGTTGAGGATCGCGCCCTGGTCTTGATCAAAGCACTCGCTGAGCGTTTCCGGGTTGCGGTTGTCTTGAATCATCTGCGTGAAGGCGTGGTTGCATTCATGCACTTTCAGGTTGGCATCGAGCACGGCAATCGGCGCCGAGACGTTGACGAAAATCTCGCGGAAGCGGGCCTCACTCTCGCGCAGCGCGTTTTCGGTATCGCGTACCCGCAGCAGAGTGCGCAGGGTCGCCAATAGCACGTCCGGGTCTACCGGGTGAATCAGGTAGGCATCCGCCCCGGCATCGAGGCCGGTGATGATGTCCCCCGTCTGGATCGACGCCGCAGACACGTGGATCACCGGCAGCAGCGCGGTGTGTGCATCGGCGCGCAGGATGCGCACAATGTCGAAGCCGCTCATGTCCGGCAGGTTGACGTCGAGGATCAGTGCATCAAGTACCTCGCTCGCGATCAGCGCCAGGCCTTCGCTGCCGGTGCCGGCCTCCAGCACCTCGTAGTCATGGCGCTCCAGGCGCCGGCGCAAGGCGTAGCGGGTGGCGGCGTTGTCGTCGACGATCAATAGACGGATGTCACGTTTCATCGACGTTCTCCAGGGCGAGCGCCAGTGGAATGATCACGAAAAAGGTCGATCCGACCCCCGGCTTGCTGTCCATCCCGACCTCGCCGCCGAGCAGGGCAGCGAAGCGCTTGCACAAGGACAAGCCGAGGCCGGTGCCGCGCAGACGTTTCTGCAGCGGCGAGTCGACCTGGGAGAAGTCCTCGAACAATGCACCGTGCAGCTCCGGCGCGATACCGATACCGGTGTCGCTGACGGCAAAACGTACTTTGTCCGAGCCTTCCAGGCGCGCCGAAACCCGCACTTCACCGCGGGTGGTGAATTTCAGCGAGTTGGAAATGAAGTTGCGCAGAATCTGCCCGAGTTTTTTGTCGTCGGTGTACAGGCGTGGCAGGCCGACCGGCTCTTCGAAAATCAGGTCCACCGCCGACGCATCGACGATCGGCCGGAACATCCCGCGCAGGGCGGAGAACAGGTCGAACATGTCGAACCATGCGGGGGAAATAGTGATCCGTCCGGCTTCGATCTTCGCCAGATCGAGCAAGTCATCGACCATGTCGCTGAGTTCGCGGGCGGCGCTGCTGACGAACGCCACCTGCTTGTGCTGCTCGGGGCTGAGCGGGCCGTCGAGTTCGTCAGCCAGCAGGCTGTTGATGCTGAGGATCGAGCCGAGCGGGGTGCGGAACTCATGGCTCATGTACGACAGAAAGCGGCTTTTCAGGTCCGAAGCCTGCCTCAGTTCTTCCGCCTGGGTGTCGAGTTCGGCGTAGAGCGCCAGCACGCCCTGGTTGGTCTCGTCGAGTTCTGCGCGCAGGGCGGCGGTCTCGCTCTGCAATCGGGCGATCAGCGCAGCCTGTTCGGCGGCATTCAGGGTTGGCGACTCAGCCATGGGCGGCCTCCAGGGCAACGACCAGTACCGTGACGTCGTCGCGCCCGCGACAGAAGTCGCGGTGCAGGACGCTGGCTATCACGGCGGGATGGCGGTGCACCAGACCGGGGTAGTCTTGAAGATTCCAACGGGACTGCAGGCCGTCGCTGTACATGATCAATAGATGTCCGTTCACGTGAGCATAGTCAAAGGGCTGGGCTTTTCGGTATTGACCGCCGACGATGCCAGGGTGCGAGGCCAGCCCGCGCGACTTGTCGGCGGTGAGCAGGCTGGCGCCGATGTTGCCCACGCCAGTAAAGGTCAGGCCGTCGCGGGCGGCATTGAACTGGGCGAACGCGGCGGCGCCGCCACGGCTGCCGATCATGTCGCGGTGCATATCCTCCATCAGCAGCACCGGACTGGCGAACGGAGTCTCGGCGAACACCCGCTCGCCGGCCTTGGCCGCGCGTTCGGCATCCTCTCCGTGGCCGAGGCCGTCGATGATCAGCGCGCTGACATTCGCGCCGTTGTACGCCAGGTGCCAGGTATCGCCGCACGCTGGGTCGTTGTGCAACGAGTGCTGGCTGACGCCGTAGCGCAAGTCCGGTTGGCGGTCGTTGCGCGGATAAAGACGCGCCAGCAGCACCGCGCCACGGGCGTCGGCGTGCACGTCGAAGACCTCGGTCTGCCGCGCCACGGCACCCAGACCGATACCCTGGGTGCCACCGGTGGAAAAACCATCGGTCAGGCAGGCGTCCAGATCAAAGCCCTGTGCGCGATCGACCGCGAGCATCTCGATGCCGAATCCGCCGGGGCGCGGCAACAGGCGCAGGTGAACTTCGCCGCGGCTGGCGTGCTTGAGCACGTTGCTGGCCAGTTCGGTGGCGACCAGCGCTACCCGCCCGGCATCGGTTGCATCAAAACCGTGTTGCTCGGCGAGCCGTTGCGCGGTGCGCCGGGCATGGCCGATCTGGCTGCTGTCTTCGATCAGCAGCACCTGGGTCAGTGACCCTGCGATATTCATGTCCATCGGGTGATCGTTATTCGCGTGCCCTTGCCCGGCGCGGTGTCCAGTTCGAACTCCTCGACCAGGCGTTTTGCCCCGGTCAGGCCCAGGCCCATGCCGCTGCCGGAGGTCCAGCCGTCGGTCATCGCCAGTTTGATATCGGCAATACCGGGGCCTTCGTCGCGGAACGTCAAGCGCAGCCCGACCTTATGATCTTCATCGAGAATCTGCCAGTCCATGTCGCCGCCGCCACCGTACACCATGGTGTTGCGGGCCAGTTCGCTGACCGCCGTGACCATTTTGGTCAGATCGATCAGGCGCATGCCGCATTCGGTGGCCAGTTTGCGGGCGGTCTGGCGTGCGAGCACGACATCCTGCTCGATATGGATGGGTTGAGTACCGCTGCTGCGTACGGTCATTGCCGGTTTACTCGTTCCTGCAGCAGTTTCATCCCGCGCTCGACGTTCAGTGCGGTGCTGACACCCGGCAGGGTCAAACCGAGTTCGACCAGGGTGATCGCCACGGCGGGTTGCATGCCGACCAGCATGGTTTCGGCGTCCATGATTTTCGACAGCCCGGAGATGGTGCTGATCATCCGGCCAATGAACGAGTCGACCATGTCCAGCGCCGAGATGTCGATCAGCACGCCACGCGCCGAGGTCTTGCTGATGCGCTCGGACAAGTCGTCCTGCAAGGTGAGGGCGAGTTGGTCATGCATGTCGACCTGAATGGTCACCAGCAGGAACTTGCCCATTTGAAGAATCGGGATACGTTCCATCGGCTCAGACCGCTTTGCCGAGGCTGATGCCCAGGCGGGAGAGGGCGAGCTTCAGTGCGTCGGCCAGATTGGCCTTGGTCACCACGCCCTGCAGGTCGAGGCCCAGGTGGACGATGGTCTGGGCGATTTGCGGACGCACGCCGCTGATGATGCAGTCGGCACCCATCAGGCGAATCGCGGTCACGGTTTTCAGCAGATGCTGCGCGACCAGGGTGTCGACGGTCGGGACGCCGGTGATGTCGATGATGGCGATTTCCGAACCGGTGTCGACGATGCGTTGCAGCAAGGACTCCATCACCACTTGGGTACGTTGCGAATCGAGGGTGCCGATCATCGGCAGCGCGAGTACGCCGTCCCACAGTTTGACCACCGGCGTGGAGAGCTCCAGCAGTTCTTCCTGTTGGCGTTTGATCACCGCTTCACGGGACTTCTGGAAGGTGCGGATGGTGTGCATGCCGAAGGCGTCGAACAGTTCGGAGATTTCCCAGAGTTGTTCGGCGAGCAGCGCTGGCTGTTCTTTATAGTGCGCTTGCAGCAGGGTAAACAGCGGGCCCTTCAGGGCGAAGATGAAACTGGCGGTCTGTTGCGAATCCTGACCGAGCTGGGCACGGCTGTGGGAGAGCTTTTCGAGGAACTGGCGGGTGGCTTCCCAACCCGGCGCATTGATGTTGGTGCCGTTGTCATCCTGCAGGCCATTGATCACCAGTTGCAGGAATTCGCTGGTCTGCTGTTGCAGGTCATGGTCTTTGAGGTTGCGGGTGGCGCCGCTGGCTTCCAGGCCGTTGATCCATTCGCTCAGCAGTTGTGGTTATTTGTTTTTCATCGCATCGAATGTGCTGTTCTGCAGTGCTGCCATGTGCCTGTTGCTCCGTAGCGTATTGGGGCCGGTTCTGTAAAAAGTGACCGGTGCGAAGTCAGTGACCTTTGCCGTTCAAAATAGTTGTTCGGTTGCTCAGGGATATTTTTGATCCGGCGCAAGAAATGCCCCGGTAACTCTAGTCGGCGCCCTTCAAACCAGCGATGTTTTGAACGTTGGCACCGTAGCGGCTTCGAATATACAAGGCCGACGGGTCTGAGTCGCGCCAGCATTGAAAAACGAGGTGGCTATGAACGAGCAATCGCAACAGCAGCAGAAACCGGACGCCGAACCGATCAATCGCAACGACCCGGCCATCGATCCGCAAGTGCCGGGGCAGAGCCCGCCAATCCCGCCGAAGGGCGAGAGCGAACAGGTCCAGAGCGCTGACCCTGCGGTGGACCAGAAGAACAAACACACCGACAACGACAACGAGTTCAGCCCCGGTTTCGAACCTGAGCCCGATCGCCCGAAGCCCGGTGAAGAAACCGATGCCGACATCGATACTGACGGCGGTTGATCGCACTGAAACGACAAAAGGCCGCATTAATCAATGCGGCCTTTTGCTGTACAGCGCCCGGGTTACTTGCTCGGGTGCTTGGCTTGCAGCTCTTTGGCCGCGGTCAGGTGTTTTTCCAGCGCCGGCAACATTTTCTGTGCGAAGGCCTTCAGTTCGGGGGCGCCTTTGACTTTGTCGTCGGTCACGGTGTTGGCTTCTTTCTTGAACAGTTCGATGGTTTCTTCGTGGGCCTTGACCTGGTTGTTGGCGTAGGCCGCGTCGAAGGACTCATCGCGCATGTCGAGGATCTTTTCCTTGGCCTGCTTGACCAGAGTCGTGGTGTCCGGGACTTCGATGTCATTGGCCTTGGCAATGCTGGCCAGTTCGTCGTTGGCCTTGCTGTGGTCGGTGATCATCATGTTGGCGAACGCCTTGATGTCGGCCGACTGACTTTTTTCCAGGGCGAGGCGACTGGTCTCGATCTCCGCGATGCCACCGGCAGCGGCGTTGTCGACGAAGTCGTTGGAAGTGGCGGCGAAGGCACTGCCCATGCCGCTGCTCAGAGCGACAGCCAGAACGAGATGACGCAGGTTGAATCCGTCCATTGATGTATCTCCACACAGGTTTTTGTTGAAGTTATGCAATGGAGGGAGCACAGCGGAAAAAGGTTTGATCGCGTTTCCGACAGGGCGACGAACGGCAACCGCTGGTCTGACAGGTGGTCGACAGAACGGCCCGACCAAGGCCATTCTGATAACTGCCAGCGCAATCGGTCGCGTTGGTTGCCGATCAACTGACGGAGGTGTTCCATGCCGGTGACTCATGACCTGTATCAGGACTTGAAGCTAACGAAGGAAGAGGTCCAGCAAAAACGCACCGAGGATCCATTTCTGGATGCACTGATCAACAAGTATTCCCAGGCGGACGCCGAAGTAGTCAAGGCCGAGACGGCGACCTCGGATGCGCCCAGCGATGACACCCTGAAGAAACTCAAAGAGAAACGCTTGCAGGTCAAAGACAAGATCGTCGCGCAGTTACAGGCTCGATCCTGACCGTCAGTCGCTTCACCGCTTCAAAATGGTGAAATGACTGAACGCAGCCCCTGACCGGCACCTCGAATGTACAGAGTCTTCACTCAGCGACTCTTTGCGAGGTGCCACATGAACACACCCAGATTCCCCAGTGAAGAGCAGGGCGGTTTCGACCCGGTTCCTACTCACCCTGAGCCCAACAGCCCGGCACACACCACCACTTTTCCCGAAGAGCCGGACGAAGATCTTCCTGAAGACGAAGATCCGGACAAGTTCGACAGATCCGGTAACTGACAGTCCGCTATCGCGAGCAGGCTCACTCCTACAGTTGGAATGCGGTCAACTGTAGGAGTGAGCCTGCTCGCGATGACGTCAGTTGATCTAACACAAAACCAGCAGGCTCACTTCAACGCGTCCGCCAACGGCAATCGCGCCATGTGCGTAGCCTTCAGCGACCCCAGATACAACCAGTCCCCATACTCGCGCGCTGTGGTGATCGGAGAGTAATTGCCGCTGCTGGCGTCCTGCAGATTGGCGATCACCTTGCCCTCAAGATCCAGCCCCAGGACGAACCCGCGTTTCTCCACCGGTTTTGGCAGCACCGTCAGCGCGCGCACTATCATCTTGCGCAGCAGCGGATGCCCGGCGGTCCGATCGAGCAAGGCACTGCGCGGTGCGTACAGCGCGACCCAGAAGCGGTTGCTGCCATTGAACGCGAGGTTGTCCGGCAGGCCGGGCAGGTTGTCGATGAACAGGTCATGGGTGTCGGCCTTGGGTCCCGTCAGCCAGTAACGGCTGATGCGATAGGCGCCGGTTTCGTTGACCAGCACATAAGCGTCATCCGGGCCGAGGGTCACGCCGTTGGCGAACTGCAGTTTGTCCAGCAGCACACTGGTCTTGCCGGTCTGAAAGTCATAGCGCAGCAGGCGCCCGTCACCGCCATGTTCAATGATCGCCTCACCGTCATGCCCGTAACCCCAGCGGCTGCTGGCATCGCTGAAATAGGCGTAGTGCCCGGACTTGTCGATCGCCACGTCGTCAGTAAAACCGAAAGGCAGGCCATTGGCCTCGGTGGTCAGAGGAATCAACTGACCCTGGGCGTCGAGCGACAGCAGACCCTTGACCCCGTCGGCAATCACCAGCAAACCATTGGGATGCCGCGCCAAGCCCAGCGGCCGGCCGCCAGTGTCGCTCAGCACTTTGCGCGTTTTGCCATCGAGGCTGGTGCGGACCAGTCGCCCGTCATGCAGGCCAGTGATCAGGTAATCGCCCTCCAGCAGCAGTGCTTCGGGGCCGTCGATGTCGCTCGGGCCAACCTGTTCGACGGCCTTGAGCCGCTGGTTTTCCGCGTAGACCCCTTCGTTCAGTGACGGCGCCGCTGGCGGTTTCCACGCCACCGGCTGCACCTTGGTCGGCATCAGCAGCAGAAACGCGATGACGAGGATCACCAGCAATAACAGCAGACGCTTCATGAAAGGTGCCCCGTCAGCGTCAGGTGCCTGAGCGCCATGTCGCGCAGGGCCTGCATCGAGGTCGCCGATTCACGTTCGATGCGGCGCTTGAGTAGCAGCAGATTGGCCAGGCGCATGCCAAGGCCATCGAACCGGTAATCCAGAGTGCGCACGAACCGCGTGCCGTCGCCTTGCGCCGCGCACTCGTAGGTCAGCAACAGCGACAAGCCATGATCGCCCCGCGCCTTGGCGCACCAGCGGCGACCGGGCAGATACTCGGTGACCTCCCAGCGCAAATGGCCGGCGCGCCCGCCGGCATGAATGTCTTCTTCGAAACGCGCGCCGGCATGCAGCGGGCCTTGCGGGCCGTCGATTTTCAGCGACGACGGGTGCCACTCGGGCCAGTGGTTGACGCTGGCGGCGTAGCGGAGCACGGCGATCGGTTCGCCGGCGATATCGATCTGGTGCTGCATGCGGGTCATGGGCGATCTCGAATAGCGCAACGGGGCGGGTGGCGGTTCCCAGTACAGGGTGCCGAACAGGTAATCCATCAGCGGAAAAACGATATTGAAATTACGCTCCTGCATGCACTCGCGGCGGTGATGCAGTTCGTGCAGATGCCGCATCTGGCGGATCCACGGCAGGCGGGTCAGCGGATTATTCGGCGGTAGATGCTCGCAGGCGTGAAACACCTCGTAGGCCAGATAACCCAGGACCATGCAGCCGCCGAACAGTCCGGCAACATTGGCGTTGAACTGCGCGAGCAGCCACCACAGCGGCAGGGTAAAAACCAGTGTATGCACGACGATCAGCCAGGCTGGAAACAGAATCACCCGCCAGTCGCGGGCGCCGTCATACGTCATGTGGCCGGGGGTGAAAAAGCTGTGATGGTCGCCGGCATGCCGCGCATAGAACAGCTTGGCGAAGGTCTTTTTGTGGTGACCGAGATGGCGATGAACCATGTACACGCCAAAGTTGAACAGCAGCAGGGTCAGCGGCACGCTCAGCCATTCCAGCGGCTGCACCTGATGCGCGCTGCTCCAGAAAGCGCCGATCGCCAGCACGCCGAACAGAAGCACGAAGGCGCCGTGCAGCCACGGGTTGTACAACGGATGAATGGCCGCACGATAGCGGCTGCGAAATGCCTCGGTGGTCTGCCTCACTGCGTTCACCTGTGGGTATTGTTGTTATACCCGGCAGATTAGCCGATCCGGCCGTTTGTGCAGGCCGCACCTTGAGGTCAGTTGCGCCATGCTCCGGTGTAAAGCGGCCGACTCAGCTCAGCGGGTTCCAGCGTTGCGACCAGTCGTCATCGGTGGCGATTACCTGGCGCAGCAGATCGAACGCCTGTTGCAGCGTCGCCGAGTCGCGCTCGCGGGCATACACCAGATAGGTTGGATAGCCGAATTCCGGGGCTTTGGTGACCGCTTCCAGTGCGCCGGTTTCCAGATAGCTGCGCACCACACGGGTACGGAAGTAGCCACTGCCGCCATGTTCGAGGATGTATTGCAGGGCCAACGGGCCGAGGTTGAAACTCAGCGCGGCTTTGGCCTTGTCCGGCAGGGCAGCGTCGTGCTGGCGCCGAAAATCCGGCCCCCAGTCGATGTAGACGTAGGGATCCGGGCGGTTCGGCGCACGCACCAGAATCAGTTTTTCTTCCAGCACCTGCTCGACCTGCAGGCCGGGCCAGTACTCCGGCTGATAGACCAGCGCGGCATCGAGCACGCCGAGTTCAAGTTGGCGCAGCAGGTTTTCGCCGTCGCGGATTTCCATGCGCAGAGCGTGGCCGGGAATCTTCTCGCGCAGTTCGGCGGCCCAGCTGAGCATCAACGGGTTGCACAGGCTGACTTCGCCGCCGATGTGCAGCACGTTGTGATAGCCGTCCAGCAGCGGCAGGTCGCGCCGTGCGGCTTCCCAGGTCTGCACCAGTTGATTGGCGTAGACCACGAAGGCCTCGCCGTTGGCAGTCAGTTTCGCCCCGGCGCGGTTGCGCACGAACAGCGTACTGCCCAGCTGACTTTCGAGTTTCTGCACCCGGGCGGTGATCGCCGTCTGCGTGACGAACAGCTTCTGCGCCGCCGCCGCGAGGCTGCCGTGACGGACGATTTCCAGAAAGGTGCGGGCGAGGTCGATGTCCATGGGCGGGCCGGTGTCTGAGGTGCGGGCATTGTAAGTGCCGGCTCGCCACCGCGTCATCGTTCATCGCGAGCGGGCTCACTCCCACAGGGTCCTGCGCTGGCCCATCGATTTCGCGAACGACCCGAAATCCTGTGGGAGCGAGCCTGCTCGCGAATGGTGTCTGGCTGCCAAACCAGCATTGCCTGACCCACCGCCATCGCTGGCAAGCCAGCTCCCACAGGTTTTATGTCGCTCACAAGTTCTGTGAGCGCCGCAGTAACCTGTGGGAGTCTGGCTTGCCAGCGATGAGGCCGTAGTGGCGGTGAAGCTCAACCCGCCAACTCAACCTTGCGCACCCGCGCCCATTCCTCGACCAATCGCGCCGGCGTGCCGCAGGCCTTGCGCTTGTAGACGAAGTGGCTGCACTTCTCGGCAAACTGGTTGCGGTTGTAGAGCATGTCTTCCTGCATCTCTTGCAGTTCGCTTTCCCGACATTGCTCGATCAGCACCTGATCCACGCGCAACTTGCGCTCGCGCACGGCAGCGTAGGTCGGGTCGGTCAGTGCCGCGTTGGCCCGTTGCAGCAACCACAAGGAAAACTCATCCGGGCAGCGCGGGCCGATTTCCTGGACCATGCCCAGTTGCAGCGCCTGCGTGGCACTGACCGGCAGGCAGGCCTGGGTCAGTTGCTCGGCCATCGCCGGGCCGACGGCGCGCGGCAGGCTGTAGGTCCAGTATTCCGAGCCATACAGGCCCATGCTCTTGTAGTGCGGATTGAGCACGATGTCGGCGCGGGCAAATACGATGTCGGCAGCCAGTGCGAGCATCACGCCGCCGGCCCCGGCATTGCCGGTCACGCCGCTGACCACCAGTTGCCGCGCGCTGAGCAGTTCGGCGCAGACATCGTCGATTGCCTGAATATTCGCCCAGGCTTCAGCGCCCGGGTCCTGCGCCGCCTGGATCACGTTCAGGTGCACGCCGTTGGAGAAGCTGCCGCGCCCGCCCTTGATCAACAGCACGCGAGTGTCCCGAGACTTGGCCCAGCGCAGCGCTTCAACCATGCGCTGGCACTGTTCGGTGCTCATCGCGCCGTTGTAGAACTCGAAAGTCAGCTCGCCGACATGCCCGGATTCGCGGTAGCGGATCGGCTGATAGGCCTCGTCGTTGAACGGCTCGCTGGCGATCGACCAGTCGAGGGTCGGCACGCCGTCCAGTTGCCCGGCCAGCACATGCCGCGCCGGTTGCTTGAAGGTCTCTTCGCCGGGCAGTGGTTTGCGTCGCAACGAGCCGATCCACAGGCTGTGATCGCCGGTGGCGACCAGCACCGCGTCGTCATGCACCGCGAGGATCTTGCCGGGAATGCCGGTGCGCTGATCGAGGTGCGCGTCGTACACGTAATACTGCCCGCCGGCCAGGCTTGCCAAGACCCCGGGCTGGCCGTCAGCGGCGTCGATGCAGCGTTTGATGAAGCGCGAGCAGTCGTGCCAGCTGAAGGTGCGGTCGTCCTGCTTCATGTTTGGCTGCAAGCGCCCCCGGACTTTTGGGTCGGTGTAATCCAGTGCGACCGGAACGAAGCCGTCGATGAACTTCTCGACCACTTCGCGAATGCAGCGAATCGCCGCATCGCTGACCCGCCCGTTGTACAGCTCGGACTTGCGCAAGCCCGACGGCAGATTGAATTCGCAGGTGGCCCACACTGGGCCGGCGTCCATTTCTTCCACCGCTTGCAGGGCGGTCACGCCCCAGCGCGTCAGTTCGTTGGTGATCGCCCAGTCCAGTGCGCTGGCGCCACGATCGCCGACGATGCCCGGGTGAATGATCACCACCGGGCGCCGCGCATTGCTCCACAGCGCCTGCGGTACGCGATCCTTGAGGAACGGGCAGATCACCAGATCGGCGCCGCTGTGTTCGATCTGTTCGCACACCGACGCCTCGTCGGTAAACACCACGACGCTGGGCGAGTGCCCGGCCTGACGCAGTTCCAGCCAGGCGCGTTGAGTCAGGCCGTTGAAGGCCGATGACAGCAGAATAATCTTCAGTGATCGCATGGTTTTCTTCCTTGAAGGGATAGCCGCGGGCTCCCGGTGAGCCGTCCTTGGCGTTCGATGAAGCGCGCAGATTAGAGAGTGGCTGCGCGCTGGCAACTGATCAGGGTCAACGTTGTGTCAGTCAATATTTCTGCGGCGACGGAGCGCCTTATTCTCAAAGGTTTGCTTATCCTGATTTTTAATTACTTCAAATGTCCGCAACGCTATTGCACAGTCGCGCCTGATCAAGAGCCGGACGATCCCGGCAGAACGATGGTTTTTCGCAGCGGGTGGGACCCGTTTCAGGGAGCAAGGCATGGGTGATGTTCAGAACCCGCATTACCGGATGATTGGGCACATGTTCCAAAAGGACTATCGCTGGCTGTGCGCTGCCGTTGGCCGCACGCTGGGTTGCCCGCACAGCGCACAGGACATCGCCTCGGAAACTTTTTTACGGGTGCTGGCCCTGCCGGACCCGAGCGCCATTCGCGAGCCGCGGGCGCTGCTGACCACCATCGCCCGGCGGCTGGTCTATGAAGGCTGGCGCCGCCAGGATCTGGAGCGCGCTTATCTGGAAAGCCTGGCGCTGGCGCCGGAACCGGTGCATCCATCACCGGAAGAACGCGCGTTGGTGATCGAGGCGTTACTGGCGGTCGATCGCTTGCTCAATGGCTTGTCGGCCAAGGCCAAAGCCGCTTTTCTCTACCATCAGCTCGACGGTTTGACCTACAGCGAAATCGGCGAACGGCTCGGGGTTTCCACCAGTCGGGTGCAGCAATACATGGTCGAGGCATTCAAACGCTGCTATCAGGCGATGCAGGCATGAGGCCGGACGAAGCGGTGATCGACGAGGCGGCGCAGTGGATGGCGCTGTTGCAGTCCGGCGAGGCCAGCGCTGGCGAGCGTGCGGCGTTCGAAGCGTGGCGCGCGGCCGACCCGAGGCACCAGCGGATCATCGAGCAAATGGGCGGCGGCCTTAACCTGCTGCGTAATCCGACCTTGCGCGGGCTGCCGCGCAACAGTCTGCTGCACAGCCTGAATGCGCCGTCGAGCCGGCGGCGCTTTGTCAGTGGCAGCTTGAGCGTGCTCGGCATCGCGGTGCTGGCCGGGTTGCTCGGGCGCCGCTATGGCTGGCTGCCGGAAGCGGGGGAGTTGGCGACCGGCACCGGCGAGCGGCGCGATTTCACTCTCGAGGATGGCAGTGCGCTGAGCCTGAATGCGCGGACGCGGGTGGTGGCGCAATTCGATGCGACTCAACGCTTGCTGGCGTTGCGCTCGGGTGAGTTGTTGGTGGATGTGGCCAGGGATCCCGCGCGGCCGTTCGTGGTCGAGACCGAACATGGGCGGATGCGGGCGCTAGGGACGAAATTTCTGGTGCAACAGGGCGACGATTCTACGCGGCTGGTGATGCTGCATTCGCAGGTCGAAGTGGTCACCGCTGGTGGTGCGCGGCAAGTGGTGGAGGCGGGGGAGAGCCTGCTGTTCAACGCTCAGGACATTCTCGCTTTGGAGCGCAGCACCGGTCAGGAAAGCGCATGGGTGCAAGGTCGTCTGGAAGTGCGCGACCGGCCGCTGAGTGAAGTGATCGACAGCCTGCGCCGCTACCGCCGGGGCATTCTGCACCTGAGTCCCGAAGTGGCCGATCTGCGCCTGAGCGGCCTCTATCCGCTCGATGACAGTGACCGCACCCTGCAACTGCTGGAGCGCTCGCTGCCGATCCGCGTCACTTGGCACAACCCCTATTGGGTCAGCATCGGCGCGCGGTTATAGCGTCATAACTTCTTGGCCTAATCGCCGCCCTATAAAAAGCGCCGGCCCGCTGCTCATTCCCTGCAGACGCCTTCAACAGGGAAGCCCTTGATGATTTCATTCAAACAACAATTACCGCGCCTGACCCTCGCCGCCGCATTGGCGATGGGGCTGGGGCCGATCGCGGTGTATGCGCAGGATTCTGCGGCCCAGGTCTACACCTTCGACATCGCCAGCGGCCCGCTGGATGAGGTCTTGCTGGATATCTCACGCCAGACCGGCGTGCCGATTTCCTTCAGTCAGAATCTGGTGCAAGGCAAGCGCAGCAGTGCGGTGCGCGGTGCGTTGGGCGGGCGTCAGGCCGTCGAGAAGGCCTTGCGCGGCAGCGGCTTGCACGTCGAGCAAAGTGCCCAGGGCCTGAGCGTGCGCGAAGGCGAGGCGAGTACGCCGGTGGCGGCCAAAGTCAGCGCTGTGGCCCCAGCCACCAGCGCCGATTACCGCATGGAAAAAGTCACCGTCACTGGCTCGCGAATCGCCCGTGCGCAGAGTGATGGCGCGACCCCGGTCAACGTCATCACCCATGAAGAAATGGAAGCGCGCGGCTACAAGAACGTCTACGACGCCTTGGCAACGCAGACGCAAAACACCGGCATGACCCAGGGCGAGGACTACGGCAACACCTGGCAGCCAGCAGCCAGCGCAATCAACCTGCGTGGCCTCGGCCCCAATCACACGCTGGTGCTGATCAACGGCCGGCGCGTCGCCGATTACCCGACGCCATACGATGGCAAGGTCAACTTCACCAACCTGGCGAATATTCCCTCGGCAGTCATCGACCGTATCGAAATTCTCAGCAGCGGCGCCTCGGCGATCTACGGTTCGGACGCGATTGCCGGGGTGGTCAACATCATCCTCAAGAAGCAGATCAATGGCATCGACGTCAATCTCAAGGGCGGCACCAGCGAGCGCGGCGGTGGCGACAATCAGCGTCTGCAAATCAGCGGCGGTGGCAGCTGGGGCGACTTCGACGGCTTGTTCGGCCTGGAGCTGACCAACCGCGATCCGATCTGGGCCGATGATCGCGGCTTCATGCAGAGCGGCCCGCTGGCGGATGTCGGTTACCGTCGCGACCTGAGCAACAACCGCTACCTCGGCCCCGGTTGCGGCGCCTATCAAGGCACCTTCGACAACAAGCTGTTGAACAACGCGGGTCGTTGCCGCACCGATCAGATGTACAACGATTACTGGACGATCCAGACGCAAAAGGAAAACTACGACGGCTACACCCGCGGCACCTGGCACTTCAGCGACAGCGGTCAGGTGTTTGCCGACTTGATGTATGGCCTCGATCACATCCAGAACAACACCCGTGGCCCGACTTTTACTTCGCCGGACTTCATCAACCAGAACAGCGGCAATCTCGAGCGCTGGTATCGCCGTTACGGTGAAGAGGAAATCGGTGGTCGCACCAGCAACAACAGCAAGTGGACCGACACGTCATGGACCGGCACCCTCGGCCTCTCGGACAAGATCGCCGACACCGGCTGGAGCTATGATCTGGCGGCCAACCGCTCGGAATATCGCAGTGTTCGCACCACGCGCTACACGCCGCTGTCATCGATTCAGGATTTCTACCTCGGCCCGCAATTGGGCGTGAGTGGCGGTTATCCGGTGTTCGCCCCGGACGCCTCGCGCCTCGATCGCCCGCTGACGCCACAAGAGTGGGAGCAGTTTCGCAGCAACCTGACCCAGCGCAGCAAGTCGGTTTCCACCAGCTACAACGCCTCGATCAATGGCGACTTGTTTGACCTGCCGGCCGGCCCGGTCGGATTCGCCGGCGTGCTGGAAGCGGGCAAGCAGGAATATCGCGTCGACCCGGATGACGCTCTGAATAACGGCACCTTTTATGGCGTGAGCCCGGCGCAAAGCTCCGGCGGTTCGCGCAAGCGCTACGCGGCGGGCGGCGAGTTCAGTATTCCGGTCACCGACACCGTGCTGGCCACCGCCGCCGGGCGTTGGGACCAATACAAATTCAGCGGCCGCAGCGAGCAGCAGAAAACCTATAACTTCGGCCTCGAATGGCGCCCGATCACCAGCCTGTTGCTACGCGGCAGTTACGGCACCAGTTTCCGCGCGCCGGATCTGAACTACATCTACCAGTCCGACAGCAACGGTTACTACCCGGCGCAGATCGACTACTACGGTTGCAGCCAGGGCGTGCAGGGCGCGTGTGATCGTGGGCGGGTCGACTACACCCAGAGCGGCACCCCGGATCTTGAGTCCGAGCGCGGCAAATCCTGGACCTATGGTTTTGTCTGGTCGCCGTCGCGCAACTTCGATTTCTCCACGGATTTCTGGCGGGTCGAGATCGACGACCTGCTGACCACCGTCGACGAAAACCGCCTGTTGCAGCAAGAGAACGAATGTCGCAACGGCACCCAGGACATCAATTCGGCCAACTGCCAATCGACCCTGGCACGCATCGACCGCAATCCGGGGAATGCCGCCATCGATCCGAATCAGTTGCAACGAGTGCGGGTCAATGCGATTAACGCCGCCAGCGAGCGGGTCAGCGGTCTGGACTTCAAGAGCAACATCCGCTGGGGCGCCGGGCAGTACGGCGCGTTCAGTTCGGCGCTGGGCTATACCCTGGTGCTTTCGCATTTCTACAAGGAATCCGACGAAGCGCCGACTCAGGACTGGCGCACCTCACGCACCAACTACGACTGGCGCAGCAAGGTCAACGCCAGCCTGACCTGGGATTACCAGAAGGCCACGGCGACGCTGATGGGCATTCGCTATGGTTCGGTGACCAACGGCGCGGGTGACGGGCGTCTGTCGCCATGGACGGTGTTCAACGCCAGCGCCCGCTACAAACTCAACGACCGCGCCAGCGTCGGCCTGACCGTGAACAACGTGCTCAACCAGATCAAACACGATGACTCGGCTGGCTGGCCGTATTACCCGACCGGTAACTATGACCCGTACGGGCGGCAGTGGTGGCTGGATGTGAGTTATCACTTCGGCAGTTGAGCGCGCGGTATTCGTGGGTAATGTCCTACGGAAACAGGTCTGGATTTCGCAGAAACGGGGATATTTCCGACGACATTCTCAGGTTGGTCGTCGGAAGCGCGATCTATAGCATCGGACATGACATTGAAGTCGTAAACGGCTTGGACGCTCAGGCCTCTGATAACGGATGGATTATGCGAACTCCCCACCTCGAATACGAAACGCCTGCTTATTCCCATCGCCTTCACTGGCGCACCGATCGTGCCAGATGCCCCATGGAGGAGGTCACGATGCCCAGCGTCAAGGTACCCCGGCTGACGGGGGTGAAGAGGGCCGAGGGCAGACCTGTCGACTTGCTCGTGAATGGCCGGAACATAGGTGACGATGCCTTTCTGATCGTTGACCTGACCGACGAAGGTTTTGAGCTGAACGATGTCGTTAACATGCTTTCAACCTCTGAGCTTTATCTGCAAGGCGACATGGTCAAACGCATCACCGGCAAGTCGGTCAGCACCGTACGCCGACTACTGAAGGAAGGTAAAACGGTACGGCTTGACCCGCAGCAGAGTGTCGTCGCCTACCAATATGCCTTGGTGCTGGAAAAGGCCACTCGCGCCTTCGGGAGGCAGTCACGGGCCGAGGAGTGGCTGCGCAAGCCCAG
This sequence comes from Pseudomonas sp. LAMO17WK12:I5, assembly GCF_900215165.1. Classification (NCBI taxonomy): domain Bacteria; kingdom Pseudomonadati; phylum Pseudomonadota; class Gammaproteobacteria; order Pseudomonadales; family Pseudomonadaceae; genus Pseudomonas; species Pseudomonas sp. LAMO17WK12:I5. The sequence goes on from NZ_OBDS01000005.1 coordinate 176,136, forward strand.
CACCTACCTGAACGGTCGCGTACCGGTGGAGTTTATTCGGCATTCACTGGGGTTTCAGATGGTGGAGCAGTATCTGGGGCAACTGATATACGGGGTTTACACATGAATCCCTTGCCCTGGGACGAGCACTGGTATGCCTGGCGGCTGGACCCCGAGGTTTATGGCGGGACGTGGGACAGCGGGATGGGTTCGAATCTCAATGGTGGCCGATGGAACATACCCGGACGGCGAGTCGTTTATGCATCAGTCGATCCGTCGTCGGCCATTCTGGAGGTGGCAGCCAATCACAGCTTTGATGCGCTGGACAGTGAACCTTATGTGCTGACGTGTTTTGAGGTCGTCAGCGAAGCAAAAGTGAAAATCGTCCAGCCGGGGGATGTGCCGAATCCTTATTGGTTGAGCCCCGCCAAGCCTTCCCCCAATCAACAACTGTTCGCCGATGCGTTATTGGCAGAGCATCCGTTTGTACTGATCCCCTCGGCGGCAACCCGGCACTCGTGGAATCTGCTGGTGAGCTGCGAGTTGGCGGAGGGGCAGTTCAGGATGGTTTCCCAGGAGCGATTCGGGCTGGATACACGGTTGCTGAGGGAGATGGAGCTGGCTTGATCCACACCTGCCATTTTTTGCATAACCTCATCACCCAACGGTCTAAATCGGGCTCTATAAAACGCTGATGTCCATTGCACATCCCTGCATAAACCAAAACGCAGGGGTGGCTGTTCATGATCCATTTTTCACCCGTTAGATCCCGTTTGAGCCTGGCCTTGCTGCTGGCGATCAATACCTTGCAGGCAGTCGCTAGCGACGAACCCACGACCCAGTTGCAACGGGTAGAAGTCACCGGCACGGCGATTCGCCGGGTCGATGCGGAAACCGCGGTGCCGGTCACCATTCTGCGAGTTGAAGAACTGCGCGAGCAGGGGGTGAGCACCACCGAAGAACTGGTCAGCCGGATTTCCGCCAACCAGTCCTCGGTCGGCTCCGGTCGTTCGGTGGGTTCGAGCAGCGGCGGGGCGTCGTATGCCGATTTGCGCGGCATCGGCCCGAACAAGACGCTGGTACTGCTCAATGGCCGGCGGCTGAGTAACAACGCGACCAATGCGATCAATGGCTCCGGGGTTGACCTGAACACCATTCCGTTCGCCGCCATTGATCGCGTCGAAGTCCTGCGTGACGGCGCTTCGGCGTTATACGGCACCGATGCGATCGGCGGGGTGATCAACTTCATCACCAAGACCAGCCTCACCGAAGGCCAGCTCAGCACCAACTACGACACGCCGACCCATGCCGGCGGTGGGGAAAGTCGTAACTTCAGCGGCAGCTGGGGTTTTGGCGATTTGCAGGATGACCGTTTCAACGTGTTCGGCGTGGTCAGTCATGACAAGCAGCAACGACTGGCTGCCGAGGATCGCGGCTACACCTACAACTATCAGCCGGGACGCGGCCTCGATTACACCTCGGGTACCGCATCGCCGGCCAACTGGAGTCAGGGCAGCAACGCCACCAATCCACTGGCCAGTTCCGGCTGCAACGCCCCCGGCCTGCTGGCGCGCAATGGCATCTGCCGCCAGAGCCTGTGGAACTACCTCGATCTGGTGCCGGAAACCGAGAAGACCTCGGCTTTCGCCAAAGCCACCGGCAAGCTCGCGGATGATCACAACGTCAGCCTCGAATACTTCTGGGCACGCAACGAAAACCGCACGCAGATTGGCCCCGGTACGTTGATGGGCAATCAGGTCAATCCCGGCACGACGTTCTATCCCGGTAACGGCATTACCCCCGGCCCCAACGGCTTCGCCCTCGACCCGACGCAACCGGTGGATGTGAACTGGCGCGAAACCGCCGTTGGCGCGCGCCAGCACGAAGACGACAACACCGGCCAGCGTTTGCTGTTGAGCTTTGACGGCAGCGTGGTGGGTTGGGACTACAACGTCGGTGCGTCGTACAACCAGAACAAAGTGGTCAATAGCATCGATGCCGGCTATGTCAACGACCGCGCCGTCAGCGCCGGCATTGCCAATGGCATCATCAACCCGTTCGGTGCGCAGACTGCTGCCGGGCAGGCACTGCTGGCCGCCAATTCCGTAGACGGCGATTACGGCACGGCGGTCGGCCGCGTGAAGGCGATTGACGGGCGTGTCAGCCGCGAGATCGGTGACTGGTTCGGCGCCGGCCCTTCGGCACTGGCGCTGGGTGGCGAATACCGCAAGGAAGATTTCCATCAGGACTTCGCCCAGTTCGCCGCCGATGTGCAGAGCCTGGGTGTCGACCCCAATGCCAGCGTCACCGGGGATCGCAGCGTCTCGGCGCAATACGCCGAGGTCAACGTGCCGGTGCTCGACAGCCTGGAATTGTCCGCCGCCGTGCGCCACGACAAGTACAGCGACTTCGGCAGCACCACCAACCCGAAGTACTCGTTCCGCTTCCAGCCGTTCAAGGAACTGGTGGTGCGCGGCGCCTACAGTGAAGGTTTTCGCGCACCGTCGTTGTATGAGCTGTACAACCCGAACTTCACCACGTTCACCGTCGCCAACTACAACGACCCGCGACTGTGTGCCGGTGGCAACCCGAGTAACGGCGGCATCGCCAACCGCGACTGCGCCCAGCAGTTTTACAGCCGCACCGGTGGCAATACGGACCTCAGTCCGGAAACCGCGCGCAACGTCACCCTCGGTTTCGTCTATCAACCATTCGAGCGCCTGAGCACCGGGCTGGATTTCTGGTGGATCAACATCGCCAACCAGATCGCCGAATTCCCGGAATCGGCGGTGTTCGAGAACCCGGAGCTGTATCCGGATCGTCTGGTGCGCAAGCCGGACGGCTCCATTGATCACATCGTCACCGGGCTGGCCAACCTCGGCAAGATCAAGACCAATGGCGTCGACGTCAGCTTCGACTACCGTTTGCCGAGCACTCCGTACGGTAGCTTCGGCATCGGCCTGCAAGGCACCTATGTCAGCCGTTACGAGTACCAGCAGCAGCTCAAAGGCGACTACATCGACAAGCTCGGCGATTTCCGTGGGGGCGACTTTTCCTCGGCCGGTGCCGTGGCCCGCTGGCGCCACAGCCTGACCGGCAGCTGGAATTACGGCCCCTACGGTATCGCCCTGACCAACCGCTACACCAGCGGTTACCACGACTCCGACCGCGAGACCCACGATTACGTCGGCTCGTACAACGTCTGGGATCTGGCCGGCACCTACACCTGGCGCAAAACCCTCAGCGTGACCCTCGGCGCGAAGAACCTGTTCGACCGCGAGCCACCGTTCAGCAACCAGACCTACACCTTCCAGAGCGGCTACGACCCGAAATACGGCGACCCGTTCGGGCGGACGCTGTACACGCGGGTCAATTATAAGTTCTGAGAATGCCCAGAGGCGGCGGGTTTTAGTCACTTATTGATCTAAGCCTGCCCTATAAAAATCGCCGGCCTGTTGCACATCACAGGTAGGCAGAAGGTTTGGTGACTGTACTGGCCTCTTCGCGAGCAAGCCCGTTCCCGTGGGGAATCTGCGGTGAGCACAACTTCCTTGTGGGAGCGGGCTTGCTCGCGAAGAGGCCAGTAGCAACACCTTGTGAAAGGATCTGCCAATGCTATCCAGGCTCATTCTGCTCAGCGCTTTTGCGCTCTCAAGCCCATTCAGTTGGGCCGCCCCGCAACCCGCGTTAACGGTCTACGGCGAAGCCCCCAAATACGCCCCGGACTTTCAACACCTGGCCTACGCCAACCCCAACGCGCCCAAGGGCGGAACGTTGCGCCGCTCCTCGCTGGAAAGCGGCCCGTTCGATCACCTGATTCCGTACATCGACAAAGGCACCGGCGTCGCCGACATCGACGGTTGGCTCTACGCGCCGCTGGCCTATCGCAGCAAGGACGAACCCTACAGCGTCTACGGCCTGGTAGCGCAGCAGATGGAACTGGATGCGGATCGTCGCTGGCTGCGCTTCTACCTCAATCCCAAGGCCCGGTTCGACGACGGCACGCCAATCACTGCCGAAGACGTGCGTTACACCTTCGAACTGTTCACCACTCAGGGCAGCCTCAAATATCGCCAGCAGTTTCGTGACGTCGCCGACGTGGTGGTGGAGTCGCCAACGCAAGTGCGCTTCAACTTCAAGAACAACGACAGCCGCACCTTGCCGCTGGATCTGGCGACGCTGCCGGTGCTGCCCGAACATTGGTGGCGTACGCGCAACTTCGCCGAGGGCGCCGGTTTCGAGATCCCGCCGGGCAGCGGCCCGTACCGGATCAGCGCGGTGGATGCCGGGCGCAGCGTGAAATTTCAGCGCGTTGCCGACTGGTGGGCCAAGGACCTGCCGATCACTCGCGGCCTCTATAACTTCGATCACTTGAGCGTGGAGTTCTTCGCCGACACCGATGTTTCCCGGCAAGTGCTCAAGGCCGGTGGCTTCGATTACAACCGCGAGTTTTCCGCGACCAGTTACACCATCGGCTATGCCGGGGCGGCGCTGGAGCAGGGCAAATTGCTTCGCGAACATCTGGCGCCGGGTGCTGCGCAAGGTTCGCAGGGTTTCGTGTTCAACCTGCAAAAACCGATGTTTCAGGATCGTCGGGTGCGGCAGGCGATCGCCATGCTCTGGGATTTCGAATGGAGCAATCGGCAAATGATGCGCAGCATGTACCTGCGACAGCGCAGTTACTTCTCGCACAGCGCATTGGCGGCCACCGAGTTGCCGGACGCCGAGGAACTGAAAATCCTCGAACCGTGGCGCGGCAAAATCCCCGATGAGGTGTTTACCCAAGTCTTCGAAGCGCCGAAAACCGACGGCAGCGGCAACATCCGCGCCGAGCAGTTGCAGGCCTTGAAGCTGCTGGAAGCCGCCGGCTGGAAACCCCGTGGTGATCAGTTGGTGAATGCCAATGGCGAGCCGCTGCAGTTCACTTTTCTCAACGGTCAGAAGGGCTTTGAACGGCTGCTGCTGCCGTTCAAGCGCAACCTGGCGCAGATCGGTATCGGCTTCGATATTCGTCAGGTCGACACCGCGCAATACACCAACCGCGTGCGCAACCGCGACTACGACATGATCGTGGTCGGCTACCCGGTGAGTCAGGCGCCGGGGCGCGAGATGTTCAATTACTTCGGCTCAGACGGCGCCGACGATCCCGGCTCGAACAACTACATGGTGCTGCGTGATCCTGCGGTCGATGCCTTGCTCGAAGGGCTGGTGCAGGCCGACAACCGCGAAAGCCTGCTGCGCCATGCCCATGCCCTGGATCGGGTGTTGCAGTGGGGTTATTACTGGATCCCCAATTACTACCCACCGGGGATTTCCACGGTGTGGTGGAACCGTTTCGGCCGCCCGGCGACGGCGCCGTTGTATGACGCCGGACTCGATACCTGGTGGGAAATCAGCCCGACCGCGCTGACCGCCACGCAGATGCAGCAACAGCAAAAGGAGTACGCCCATGTTGGGTTATAGCCTGCGGCGTCTGCTGCTGATCGTGCCGACGTTGCTCGCCATTCTGCTGGTCAACTTCGTCATCGTGCAGGCCGCGCCGGGTGGCCCGGTGGAACAGGCGATTGCCCGGTTGCAGGGCATTGGTGTCGGCGCGGCGGTGGGCGGTGGTCATGTCGAAACCATCGGTGGCGAATCCCGCGCCACCCGGGGTCTCGACCCGAAACTGGTGGCCGACATCGAGCGTCAGTACGGCTTCGATAAACCGGCCGGTGAGCGCCTGTGGTTGATGCTCAAAAGCTACGCGCAGCTGGATTTCGGTCAGAGCTTTTTCCGCGGTGCCAGCGTCACCGAACTGATCTGGCAGAAGCTGCCAGTGACCTTGTCACTGGGCTTGTGGGCCACGTTGATCACTTACCTGGTGTCGATTCCGCTGGGCATCCGCAAGGCCGTGCACAACGGTTCGGCGTTCGATGTCTGGAGTAGCGTGGCGATCATCATCGGCTATGCGATGCCGGGGTTTCTGTTTGCGCTGTTGTTGATCATCGTGTTTGCCGGCGGCTCCGCGTTGGACTGGTTTCCGGTGCGCGGACTGGTCTCGGACAACTTCGCCGAGCTGTCGCCGTGGGCCAAGGTCGCGGACTACTTCTGGCATCTGGTGTTGCCGGTCACCGCGCTGGTCATCGGTGGATTCGCCACGCTGACCATCCTCACCAAAAACAGCTTTCTCAACGAGATCTCGCGGCTGTATGTGGTGACGGCGCGGGCCAAGGGCCTGAGTGAACGTCAGGTGCTGTACGGCCATGTGTTTCGCAACGCGATGCTGCTGGTGGTGGCCGGCCTGCCTCAGGCACTGGTGACGGTGTTTTTCGGCGGCTCGCTGCTGATCGAAGTGATCTTCTCGCTGGATGGCCTCGGCCGTCTCAGTTACGAGGCGGCGGTGTCGCGCGATTACCCGGTGGTGTTCGGTTCGCTGTTCATCTTCACCCTGTTCGGCCTGCTGATAAAACTCCTCGGCGACCTGTGCTACACGCTGGTCGACCCGCGCATCGACTTCACCGCGAGGACTGCCTGATGCTGACCTTATCTCCCATAGGACAGCGCCGTTGGGCGCGATTCAAGGCACATCGACGTGGCTGGTGGTCGCTGTGGCTGTTTCTGCTGTTGTTCGGCCTGAGCCTGGGCGGCGAGTTGATCGCCAATGACAAACCGCTGCTGGTCGAGTATCAGGGCCAGTGGTATTTCCCGGCGTTCAAGCGCTACACCGAACAGGATTTCGCCGGCGAACTGCCGTTCCAGCCGGACTATCGCAGCGCGCAGGTGCGGCAACTGATCGAGGGGCAGGGCGGGCGGATGTGGTTTGCGCCGATCCCGTTCGGTTTCGATACGGTGAATTACGACCTGACTGAACCGGCACCGAGTCCACCGAGCGCCGAGAACTGGCTCGGCACCGACGATCAGGCGCGGGATGTGCTTGCGCGGGTGATCTTCGGTACGCGGGTGTCGCTGCTGTTTGCCCTGGCGCTGACCGCTGCCAGTGCGCTGATCGGCATTGCGGCCGGTGCCTTGCAAGGTTATTACGGTGGCTGGGTCGATCTGCTCGGGCAGCGATTGCTGGAGGTGTGGTCGGGGCTGCCGGTGTTGTATCTGCTGATCATCCTGTCCGGGTTCGTCGAGCCGAATTTCTGGTGGTTGCTGGGGATCATGGCGCTGTTTTCCTGGCTGAGTCTGGTCGATGTAGTGCGTGCCGAGTTCCTGCGCAGCCGCGGTCTGGAATACGTGAAAGCCGCGCGGGCGCTGGGGGTTGGCGATATGCAGGTGATCTATCGGCACATCCTGCCCAACGCCATGAGCGCGACCCTGACCTATCTGCCGTTCATTCTCACCGGGGCGATCGCGACCTTGTCGGCGCTGGATTTTCTCGGTTTCGGCATGCCCGCCGGCAGCGCCTCGCTGGGCGAACTGATCGGTCAGGGCAAGAGCAATCTGCAAGCGCCGTGGTTGGGGCTGACGGCGTTTTTTGCCTTGGCGCTGATTCTTTCTCTATTGGTGTTCATCGGTGAGGCTTGCCGAGATGCCTATGATCCAAGGACTTGAGATGAGCGAAAACCTGATCGAAATCCGCGACCTGCGTGTGGCATTCAATGGCCAGCCAGTGGTGCATGGCATCGACCTCGATATTCGTCCGGGCGAATGCCTGGCGCTGGTCGGGGAGTCTGGCTCCGGCAAATCGGTGACCGCCCACAGCATTCTGCAATTGCTTGACCCGAACATCACGCGGATCGACGGCAGCATTCGTTATGCCGGGGAGGAGCTGCTCGGCGTGCATGAGCGCTATCTGCGCCAGTTACGGGGCAACCGTATCGCGATGATTTTTCAGGAGCCGATGAGTTCGCTGAATCCGCTGCACACCATCGAACGGCAACTCGGTGAGAGCCTGGCGTTGCACAAAGGCCTGGCGGGCGCGCAAGCCCGTGAGCGCATTCTTGAGTTGCTGGAGCTGGTCGGCATTCAGAAGCCGCGCGAACGGCTCAAGGCCTATCCGCATCAACTCTCCGGAGGTCAACGCCAACGGGTGATGATCGCCATGGCGCTGGCCTGCGAGCCGCAACTGCTGATCGCCGACGAGCCGACCACGGCGCTGGATGTGACGGTGCAGCGCAGAATTCTGTTGCTGCTCAAAGACTTGCAGCAGCGGCTCGGCATGGCGTTGCTGATCATCAGCCATGACCTGAATCTGGTGCGCACCATTGCGCAGCGGGTGGCGGTGATGCGCAGTGGGCGGATCGTCGAGCAGGCGTCGTGCGAGCAGCTGTTCCGTGCGCCGCAGCATCCGTACAGTATCGAATTGCTCAATGCCGAGCCGGGGGGCGAAGCGCTGTGCCGGGATGTGGCGCAGGACTTGTTGCAGGTGCGCGGTCTGAAGGTGCGTTTTCGTCTGAGCGGCGGTTGGCTGCGGCGCAAAACCTGGCTGGACGCGGTGAAGGGCATCGATCTGAATCTGCAGCGCGGCAAAACGCTGGGGATTGTCGGCGAGTCGGGCTCGGGCAAGTCGACCTTGGGTCAGGCGATTTTGCGCCTGATCGACGCCGAGGGCAGTATTCGCTTTGCCGGTGAGGCGCTGGAGCAGTTGAACGGCAAGCAGCTGCGGCCACTGCGCAAACGCCTGCAAGTGGTGTTTCAGGATCCGTTCGGCAGCCTCAGCCCGCGCCTGTGTGTGGAGCAGATCATTGCCGAGGGCTTGCAGGTACATAGCGACTTGAATGCTGCCGAGCGTGAGCAGGCGGTGATCGATGTGCTGCGCGAAGTCGGTCTCGATCCGGCGACCCGACATCGCTATCCGCACGAGTTCTCCGGTGGCCAGCGACAACGGATTGCCATCGCTCGGGCGCTGGTGCTCAAGCCTGATTTGATTCTGCTCGATGAGCCGACCTCGGCACTGGATCGCACGGTGCAGAAGCAGATCGTTGCTTTATTGCGGCGGCTGCAGGAAGAGCATGGGCTGACTTATCTGTTCATCAGCCATGACCTGGCGGTGGTGCGGGCGTTGGCTCATGACCTGATAGTGATGAAGGATGGCGAAGTGTTGGAGCGTGGCGAGACCAGTGCGCTATTCAGCGATGCGCAGCATCCGTATACGCAGGAGCTGTTGGCGGCATCATTTGCTGGGTGATGACAGTTCCAACGTAGAAGAAGGTGCATGCTGCAGTTTATGGAGCACCACGTGACCTATGTGGGAGGGGGCTTGCTCCCGAAAGCGGTGTGACAGGCGGCAAAACTTGTGGCTGATCCGACGTCTTCGGGAGCAAGCCCCCTCCCACCTATGACCTGTTTATGACGAAACCTGGGAGTCAGACGCAAAAATCCCGCCACAGGGGCGGGATTTTCTTCAAACCGAACCAAGTCTTACGACGGGAACAGCTCGGACAGTTTCATCGACAGCATCATGTCGCCTTCAACGCGCAGCTTGCCGCCCATGAACGCTTGCATGCCGTCGGTTTCACCGCTGACGATGTCTTTCAGGGTTGCACTGTCCAGTACCAGGGTGCAGTTGGCGTCCGGGTTTTCACCTTCCTGGATGTCGCAAGTACCGTCTTTGACGATCAGCGCGTAGTGCTTGTCTTCGTCGGTGATGTTGAAACCGAAAACCAGATCCAGACCGGCAGCAGCGGCTGGGTTGAACTTGGCTTGCATCGCTTTTACGGCATCAGCTACGGAGGTCATGGTTCGATCCTTTCTTGGGTTAGGCGCTGGTTGATTACAGCAAGGGTCACAATTATCCGGACTCAGCGGAAAGTGATGAGTTCCGGAGCCTTCAGCAGCTGCAGGTGTGCGTGACTGTTGAAGGAGGCCAAAGCCACCTCGCGACCGCGGAACTTCAGCTGGTTGAGCGAGGTGTTGACGATTTGCCAATTCAGTTCAAACGCCTGCCGGGCAGGCATTTGGGTAATCAGGTGGAGCAGGGCGGTGATGGTGCCGCCGGAGGTGAACACGGCGATTTTCTGGTTGCCGTCGGCCTGTTCGAGGATCCGGTGCAGTCCGGCCTGTACCCGCTCGACGAAACCCAGCCAGCTTTCCAGCCCGGGGGTGTCGTAGGTGCCTGCCAGCCAGCGCTCGATGACCAGGGCGAAGATACGCTGGAATTCGGCGCGGTTCTGCGCCGCGTTGCGCAGGATGTCGATGGCTTCCGGCTCGTCCTCGAGCATGGCCGGGATCAGGGCGCGGATGATCGCGTCGGCATCGAACTCGTTGAACGCGGAGTCGGTCTCCAGCGTCGGTACCGACAGGCCCTTGGCGCTGAATTGCTCCAGCGCACTGCTGGCCGTGTGCTGCTGACGACGCAGGTCGCCGGCCAGGCAGCGATCAAAGCGGATTCCCAGCTCGGCGAGGTGCTGGCCGAGGACTTCTGCCTGGCGCACACCGATGGGCGACAGGACGTCATAGTCGTCTGCACCAAAGGAGGCCTGGCCATGTCGAATCAGATAGATGCTGCCCACGTCCGCGTCATCCCGGTACGTTGAAGGTTTGGCGAGGTTATGAGGATGAAAGAGTGCTGTCAATGAAAAAACATACGCTTGTTTGAAATGCTCGTTACAGGCCTGTTGCCAGAGGTTTCACGGCTGGCCGACGAGGCGGCGCATGGGTATGCTGGAACCATCCCGCGCGTGTTTTGCATCCGCGCATTGTTTTAAGGAGTCTCTGTGGAGTTTTTCACCGAATACGCCAGCTTCCTGGCCAAGACCGTAACGCTGGTGGTCGCCATCCTGGTGGTGCTCGCCAGTTTTGCTGCATTGCGCAGCAAGGGCCGGCGCAAGTCGGCGGGGCAGTTGCAGGTCAGCAAGCTCAACGATTTCTATAAAGGCTTGCGTGAACGTCTGGAGCAGACCCTGCTCGACAAGGATCAGCTCAAGGCTTTGCGCAAGGGCCAGGCCAAATCGGAAAAATCCGAGAAGAAGCAGAAGAACAAACCCGAGAGCAAATCCCGGGTGTTCGTGCTCGATTTCGACGGTGACATCAAGGCCTCGGCCACCGAGAGCCTGCGTCACGAAATCACCGCACTGCTGACCCTCGCCACGCCAAAGGACGAAGTGGTACTGCGTCTGGAAAGCGGCGGCGGCATGGTGCACAGCTACGGCCTGGCGTCTTCGCAACTGGCACGTATTCGCGAAGCCGGCGTGCCGTTGACCGTGTGTATCGACAAGGTCGCGGCCAGCGGCGGTTACATGATGGCGTGCATTGGCGAGAAGATCATCAGCGCGCCGTTCGCGATTCTCGGCTCGATTGGTGTGGTGGCGCAGTTGCCCAACGTCAACCGTTTGCTGAAAAAGCACGACATCGATTTTGAAGTGCTGACCGCCGGTGAGTACAAGCGCACCCTGACCGTGTTCGGCGAAAACACCGAAAAGGGCCGGGAGAAGTTCCAGGAAGACCTTGACATCACCCATCAGCTGTTCAAGAACTTCGTTTCCCGTTATCGCCCGCAACTGGCGATTGATGAAGTGGCTACCGGTGAGGTCTGGCTTGGTGTTGCAGCGCTGGACAAACAACTGGTCGACGAGCTCAAGACCAGCGATGAATACCTGGCCGACCGGGCGAAGAAAGCCGAGGTTTATCACCTGCATTACGCCGAGCGCAAAAGCCTGCAGGAGCGCATCGGCATGGCCGCCAGCGGTTCAGTGGATCGCGTGCTGCTGAGCTGGTGGAGCCGCTTGACCCAGCAACGATTCTGGTAAGAAAAGGCCAAAGAAAAACCCCTTTCACCGTAACGGTGGAAGGGGTTTTTTTATGGTGGCGGTATATATGTATAGTTTGAGTTTGAATAGTTGATTCGAACTTGAAGTTTTTCATCGGCAAATCGCGCTTTTATAAAAAAGCCTGCTCGATAAGCTGTTGCTACTTTCAGTTTTCGAGATATTCAGTATGTCTTCCTTACCTGTACAGGCTGTCGCGCCTGTATTAACACCCGAACAAAAAGGCATGTTCTTTGAGTTAATCAAGAACAATGCTCCCGGCTGGCTGCTGTCGGCATCGGATGAACTGCGTCAAACACTTTATCAAAGCGTGATGGCCAGCCATCGCGCCCAGAGTGAAATGGACCCGTTTCTGAAAGACCTCAAGTCTCCAGAAGAATTTTGCGCACCGTTACTGGCCAGCGCCATGTCGCAAAAGATCGGCCACTCGCTGGATATCGTCGGGGTGATTTTTCAGCACGTGCGCTCCACCTCCAGTCTTTTGGGCTTGCGCAGGAAACTGGTGTTGCCAGTTGATCGGGATCTGCTCACGGCCGCCTGCGAAAACTTCGAACTCAGCGAGACTCAGGCCACAAATTACACCGATACCTCCTTGATCTATATTCCCGAAAAAGTAACCGGTCGAGAGGCGAATATATTATCGATCCAGCCCCACGAGTTTGCGCTGTTGTGTCGAACCCTGGACTTGGGCCAGCAATATCAGACTCATCTTCGTGCGGTCTTCAATGTGGATGCCGAGGCCAATCCGTTGCGCAGCAAGTTTACTGCGAACTTGCGGTGTCGCTTCGAAGTGGATCGGCACGTCGCATTGCTGAAGAAACACATCAGTGTCGAAGTGCATGAGATGTTGCAGGCAGTCAAGGATAACCAGGACACGCTCAAACTGGGCAACAACACCCTGGGTTATCAGGGCTTGCAGATGCTGGGTGTCACACTTAACGGTGTGCTGTTTATCGGCCCGGTGAGTGAGCACGCCGATGACGACTATCGATGCGTTGTTTACCTGCCAGGTGATCCGTTGCACCCGCTCAAGGAGTATTCATCCTTCAGCGATTTCGAGAAACAGTTGAGCCAGCGGTTGAAAGGCGCAGCGTTTCGCCAATTCTTCATGCGCTTCATCAAGATCAGTGAGCGCGCAGCGTGGGTGACCGAACTCGATGGGCGTTTGTATCCGCACAGTCATTCAATCCTGCCTCGTGCCGCGTTCTACGTGACGTTGTCCGGCATCGATTTTGCGGGCGACCCGTTCACCCTGATGTATCGCCAGCACGCCGAACAGACCATGGCCGACGCTCGGCTCGTAGTGGTCCCAACCGACGATGAAGACGAGAAAACCCGGCTGGCCCGACTGGACACCTATAAGGCAATCGGGGTCGACCTGCTGTTGGTCGCTGTATCGTTCATACCTGTAGTCGGAGAGGCTCTGTTGGCGGTGACCGCGGTGCAGTTGCTCTCGCAGGTCTATGAAGGGATTGCCAGTTGGTCCAGAGGCGAGCAGGAGCAGGCGACGGATTACTTTTTCGATGTCGTCGAAAACCTGATCCTGATGGCGGCTTTCGCTGCGAGTACCAGGGCGGTAGGCACAGCGTTCAAAGTCGTCAGGTCATCGGCTTTTATCGAGCGCTTGCGCATGGTCAAACTGGCTTCAGGGCAGCCTCGCCTTTGGAAGCCTGACCTGCACGTGTATCAACAGCGTCGGGCCTTGCCTGCCGGAGTGCGTCGCGATGGCCGCGGCTTGCGTTGGGTTGATGGCCAGGCGTACCTGACGCTCGATGATCTGCACTATGCAGTGCGCCCCGAACCTCAGACCGGGCTGTGGGAAGTGCAGGCGCCGCCGGAATCGGCGAGCCGCTATGCACCGCTGCTCGAAACCAACGATCGGGGTGCCTGGCGTCATGACAGCGAGCTGGTTCAGGACTGGGATCGATTGAAGCTGCTGCGCCGCTTCGGCCATCCCCGCGAGGAGCTGTCGGATGCCAGTGCGCTGCAGGCTCTGGCTGTCTGCGGTATCGAAGACAGCGTGTTGCGTCAGATCCATGTAGATCGCGGTCATCCGCCGGCCTTGCTGCTCGACACGGTGTGGAGATTTCGCGCCGATGCAGCGGTGACGGAGTTTATCGAGCAACTGCAGATCCCGTTGTCGGCCCCCATGGCGGATGCTGACCTGCAATTGCACCTGCTGACGACATCGGCCAGTTGGCCGGCAGACTGCGCCATCAGTGTCGTCGATGCAGTGGGCACGCCAATCAATCGTTATGGCGCAACCCACGCCACCACGATCCTGAAGATAACTCAGCAGGATGTGCATCGGGGGAAACTGTACCGTTCTCTGCTGGCTGCACTCGGCAGCCAGCGGCGCAAGAACTTGCTCGGCTTGACGAGCCAGGATTCGGCGGTTCAGACGCGCAAGCTGGTGCAAATCGTCGGCGAGCAGGCACAAGGTCGCCGGCAGCCGTTGTTCCAGCGAATCTATCGACGCCACGAAGCGCCGAGCAATGGTCGGGTGGCGTTGCTGGTGAAGACCTTTGCCGATCTACCTGCCAGTGTTGCCGAGGAGTTGGCGGGCAGTGCCCTGGATGGCGAAGCGCAGGAGCTGGACGCTGCCCGCGTACCATTGCGGCTGGCGCAGGAGGTGCGCCGCTATCAACAGGCGATTGCTGTGTGTCGAGCCTATGAAGGCCTGTATCTGGAGAGTGGCGGTGGTCACAGTACCAATCGCCTGGTGCTCGATACCCTTGAACATTTGCCGGGCTGGTCAGGGGCTTCAGCGATCGAGATACAGGAGTGGTCGGGCAGTCACGGCAGTGTTGCAACGACGGCGTCAAGCTCATCCAGTGAGCGGGTGATCATCAATGTGTTGGCGAACCGCATCAGCGTTCTGCAGGGTACTGATGCTGCGCTGAAAACATTTTCCGGGCGCACCCGCGAGCATTATTTCCAGGCCCTCTGGCATGGGTTGTCGGCGCAACGCAAGGTCGCGTTGGGCCTGTCGATCGAGGCCGGGGCGAACGGGCTACGGGAGAAAATCACCGAACTTGCCATGCAACGGCGAACAACGTTTGCCAGGACCATGGGCGAACGTCCCGGCGACTATTCGCCGATGGCCCTGGCTGACCGGCCCCCGGCGGGGCCTTGGGCGAACTCAGGTGTGAGCGTTTCAGTGATGGTGCGCCGTATTCAGGAACTCTACCCGGCCCATTCCCCTGCACAGATCCATGCGCTACTCAACGTCTTGGGCCGCAATGAGATCCTGGTGCTGATGAAACTGGAATTGCTGCGCCTGGAGTTTCTCGGTATTCGCGAAGTCCTGAGTCGTTGGGTGACGCGGCAAACGCAGTACAACGGGATCGATGGCTCATTGCTTGATGTTCCACAGTCGGCGAAGTCCCGGGCCATGCGCGCGATCATCCGCTGCTGGCGCAGAGAACCGGGGGCCTCGGGCGACGCGCCACCCGACACCTTGATCTTCGCCCCGGAGCCGTTGGGAGAGTTGCCAGTGCTGGTCGGGGATTTCAGCCACGTCACGCATCTGATCATGGACGGCACTACGCCGCTGGGGCTGACGGCATTTTTGCGTCATTTCAGAAATTTGCGCAGCCTTTCCCTGAGGGGGAACCAATTGACCCAGTTACCGGTGACATTGGAACGCATGCCCTGGCTGACGCATCTGGATCTGAGCGAGAACCGTATTCGTCTATCTTCTGCATCGGTGCCGTCACTGGCGCAATTGAAAAAGCTGCGGGTGCTGAGCCTGGACTTCAATGTTGATCTTGCGCATGCCCCGGATGTCAGCTCACTGCCGGATCTGGAAAGACTGCGCTTGCGCGGTTGCGCAATCGATCATTGGCCCGAGGGAACCACCGGTTTGCAACGACCGCAACTGATCGATCTGCGCGATAACCAGATAAGCACGGTGCCGGAGGCGGTACTCAGGGCTCCGTTGGTGGTCACCCGCGCCGTTCGCCTGATGGGTAACCCCTTGTCGCCTGACGCCTTGCGACAGATTGCGACGTATCAGCAGGCGAACAGCGTCAGTTTCGGTGTAATGGCCCGGGTCTATCAACACCAGCCGCTACCCAGCGTGTCGTATGAAGGTCAGAGTGCGCGCTGGCTGACCGGCAGGCCTGCCGTCGAAGCGATACCGCGCAGCGTTACCTGGGAGGCGGTAAGGGCAGCGCCCGGCTCGCGGGATTTCTTCAATGTACTTTCACAATTGATCCACACGGCCGATTACACCCGGTTGTACCCGTATTTCAGCCAGCGTGTGTGGAATGTGGTCGAGGCGGCCGCTGAAGACACGCGGTTGCGCAGCGAATTGTTCCGCACGGCGCGCGTCGCCACCAGTGTCGATGGTTATTCTGTGGTGTTCAGTGAGATGGAAGTCCAGGTTCTGTGTTATCGAGCCATGGTCGCGGCCGGGATCGATGGCGCGCCGCTGGAGCGGCAATTGACGCATTTGCTCAGAGGCTTGTTTCGCCTGCAAACGCTGGAAGAGCGCACCTTGGCAGAGATCAACACTCGCGCCCAACCGAGAGTCTACGAGCATGCACTCGAATTCAGTCTGGCCTACCGGGTGGGGCTGGCGGAGCGCCTGAATTTGCCTGGGCAGCCAAGGGCGATGAGCAGCCCGTTGAATGTCGAGGTATCGCAGGTAGAACTGGATCAGGCCTATCAGGCCGTCATGCGTATCGAAGGCTCTTCGGCGTTTCCCGACTGGTGTATCGGCCAGCGATTCTGGGTCGAGTTTCTCGAATCGGCGCATCCCGACGCTTTCGCCCTTGTCTATGTTCGAACCTCGCAGGCATTGGCGCGCCTGGAGGAGCAGGCGGAGCTGACGCGCGATCAGGCAGCGGTGCAGATGAACGCGATTCACGACAATTTCAGAAATGAACGTCAGGCGCTGATTCGCCAACTCACCGATCAGGCACTCGCGCGCCATCCGGCCAATGAGCTGGCCAGTTCGGATACAGAAGAGGAGGGAAGTACGCCTTGAGCAGGTGCTCAAGGCGTATTCGAGTCAGCGGCGACGGAACAGCGGCAGCGGTTCGTCAGTGGCGGCCTGGTAGGTCACCGAGAAGTCTTTCAGGCTTTCCAGTGCCTCGTACGGGTCCTTGTCGGCGCGCAGGGCGAACGCATCGAAACCGCAACGGTGCATGTAGAACAGCTGATCGCGCAGCACATCGCCAATCGCCCGCAGTTCACCTTTGAAACCATAGCGGTCGCGCAGCAGGCGGGCGTTGGAGTAGTTGCGGCCATCGGTGAAGGCCGGGAAGTTCAGCGCGATGACCTGAAACTGATCCACGTCGTCACCGATTTCCTCGGCTTCTTCGTCGGCGTCCAGCCACACACCCAGCCCGCCGTCGCGGACCTTGAGCGCGTGAGCATGATCGCGCCACAGGGCCAGCGGCACGATCAGGTCGTCGCAGTTGGAGATACCGTCGAGGGTCGCGTCCTTGGGCAGCAAGTGCCAGGTTTCGTCGACCACCTCGTTGTTCTTAATGATTCGCTGCATAGACGCGTTCCTTGAAGAGGTCGATGCCAATACGCTGGTAGGTGTCGATGAAGCGCTCGTCTTCGGTACGTTGTTCAACGTACACGTCGATCAGCTTCGAGATCACGTCCGGCATGTCGTCCTGGGCGAAGGACGGGCCGAGGATCTTGCCCAGGCTGGCGTCACGGCTGGCGCTGCCACCGAGGGACACCTGGTAGAACTCTTCACCTTTCTTGTCCACCCCGAGGATGCCGATGTGGCCGACGTGGTGGTGACCACAGGCGTTCATGCAACCGGAGATGTTCAGGTCCAGCTCACCGATGTCGAACAGATAGTCCAGGTCGTCGAAACGGCGCTGGATCGATTCGGCGATCGGGATCGACTTGGCGTTGGCCAGCGAGCAGAAATCACCGCCCGGGCAGCAGATGATGTCGGTCAGCAGGCCAATGTTCGGCGTGGCGAAACCACCTTCACGCAGCTCGCCCCAGAGGGTGAACAACTGGCTCTGCTCGACGTCGGCGAGAATGATGTTCTGCTCGTGGGACGTGCGCAGTTGACCGAAACTGTAGCGCTCGGCCAGATCGGCGACGGCGTCGAGCTGCTTGTCGGTGATGTCGCCCGGCGCAACGCCGGTCGGTTTCAGCGACAGGGTCACGGCCACATAACCCGGCTTCTTGTGCGCCAGGGTGTTGCGCGAGCGCCAGCGGGCGAAACCCGGATGCTCTTTGTCGAGTTCGGCCAGAGCAGCCGTCTGGTTCTCCAGCGCCTTGTAGTCCGGATCAACGAAGTGTTTGGCGACGCGATGCAGTTCGGCTTCGGTCAGTGTGGTCTGGCCACCGCGCAGGTGTTCCATCTCGGCATCGACTTTCTGCGCGAACACTTCAGGGGTCAGCGCCTTGACGAGGATCTTGATCCGCGCCTTGTATTTGTTGTCGCGACGGCCATAACGGTTGTACACCCGCAGGATGGCGTCGAGGTAGCTCAACAGGTCCTGCCATGGCAGGAATTCGTTGATGAAGGCGCCGACCACCGGGGTACGGCCCAGGCCACCGCCGACCAGCACGCGGAAGCCCAGCTCGCCGGCGGCGTTGTGGACCGGCTCCAGGCCGATGTCGTGGACTTCGATGGCCGCACGGTCAGCGGTCGAACCGTTGACGGCGATCTTGAACTTGCGCGGCAGGTAGGCGAATTCCGGGTGGAATGTAGTCCACTGACGGACGATTTCGCACCATGGGCGTGGGTCGATCACTTCATCGGCAGCGACACCGGCGAACTGGTCGGTGGTGACGTTGCGCAGGCAGTTGCCGCTGGTCTGGATCGCGTGCATCTGCACGGTGGCCAGTTCCGCGAGGATGTCCGGGATGTCTTCCACCGCCGGCCAGTTGAACTGCACGTTCTGCCGGGTACTGATGTGGGCGTAGCCCTTGTCGTAGTCACGGGCAATCTTGGCCATCATGCGCACCTGACGGGAAGTCAGTTGGCCGTAAGGCACCGCCACGCGCAACATCGGCGCAAAACGCTGGATGTAGAGGCCATTTTGCAGGCGCAGGGGGCGGAATTCTTCTTCGCTCAGCTCGCCTGCCAGATAGCGTCGGGTCTGATCACGGAACTGCTTGACGCGGTCCTCGATGATCCGCTGATCGTACTCGTCGTATACGTACATATAAGTCCTGTTCTCAGGCTTTGGGCTACTCGGAAAACGCTGCGTTTTCGCTTGCTGGAGTCCGATGGTGCCTCGGCAATTACGCGCGCACGGCCGCGCACTCCCTAACGGAGCCGGGGCAATATACCCGTTTGCAGTTATGCGCAAAAGTGATGTTTGAGTATATGTAAAGAACCAAATCGCCTAACGAGAATAGTTGTTGATTAACCCACATTTGTCGCGGGGACAATCATCGTCTTAACTGTGATCGAGTCTTTCTGCAATCACCGATAAAACCGACAAGAGGCGATGCAATGAGCAATCCGACCAAGGCAAGAAAAAGCGATAGCAGTGTCGATGCATGGGCCATTCTGTTCCTGATTATTCTGGTAGTAGGGACGGCGGTATTCTGGGTCAGTCATCAGTAAACGACCGATCCGGGTCCGCTTCCGACGATTGTCGGACAAAAAACGGGATCAGGCGTCAATAGCCGCTGATTAGGGGGCTATAATGCGCGGCCATTTTTCCTTGGGCCCGGATCATTCATGTTGAAGTTTTTCCACCTCAGCCTTCTGCTGTTCGGTGCGGTTTTCGGCTCTGCGGCCCGGGCCGAGTCGGTGCTGTTCCTCAATCCTGGATCAACTCAGGAAGCCTTCTGGGTCAGCTATTCGCAATTCATGCAGGCGGCCGCCCGCGACCTGGGCGTCGATTTGCAGATTCTCTATTCCCAGCGCCAGCCGGAATTCACCCTGGCCCAGGCCAGAGTTGCCCTGCAGGGGCCGAATCGTCCCGACTATCTGGTATTCGTCAACGAGCAGTACGTGGCGCCGCAGATCCTGCGTATGGCGGAGGGCAGCGGGGTCAAGCTGTTCATGGTCAACGCGGTGCTCACCCCCGATCAGCAGGCGCTGATCGGCGAGCGTGCCGATCGCATCGGCAGCCTGGTGCCGAATGACGAGGAGGGCGGCTACCTGATGATGAAGGAGCTGATTCGCCTGCACCCTCCCGTGGCGCGGGGCGAACAGATCGAAGTCCTGGCGTTTTCCGGCCTGAAGATCACCCCGTCAGCGCAATTGCGCGAGCAGGGCATGCAACGCGCCTTGGCCGAGTATCCGCAGGTACGACTGCGGCAACTAGTGTACAGCGGCTGGACCCGGCAGCGTGCCTACGAGCAGGCGCGGCAACTGGTCAGCCGTTATCCGAAGGTGTCGCTGGTGTGGGCAGCCAATGATGAAATGGCCTTCGGCGCCATGCATGCGTTTGCCGAAGCCGGCAAAGTCCCTGGCAAGGATGTGCTGTTCAGCGCGGTCAATACCTCACCCGAGGCGTTGCAGGCGGTGGTCGATGGACGCCTGAGCGCGCTGGTGGGCGGACACTTCACGCTGGGTGGCTGGGCGCTGGTGGAGTTGCATGATTACGATCAGGGCGTCGATCTGGATCGTTATGGCGGACGTGACCGGCAATTATCGCTGCTGCAACTGATCGACAAGCATCATGCGCAGCAAATGCTGGCCATGGGCGCCTCGCCGGATTACGGCGTGAGTTTTCGCAAACTCTCTGCCATGGGGCGCCCCGCGTCCTATCGCTACCCGTTCGGCCTGCAGATTCTGATGCACTGAGCGCCGTCAGACCCCGGCGAAATGCAGCACCAGTTTGACGATGGCAAACAGCGTCAAGGCGAACACGGCGGTGAAGCCGATCCCCAGAACCACGAAATGGCTGGGCTTGCCATGGGTGAAGTCCCTTGCCCGATTTTTCCCGCTTTGCACGCCGAATGCCGCAGCCATCACGCTGTGCAGCATCTGCCAGAAGCTCGGTGGCTTGTTGTCGACTGGATCGTCCATAAATCCCCCGTCCGAAAGGCTGTCCCGACAGCATAGTCAATCCAGCGGGTTGTGCCGTGGTCGCACGCGGGTTCCAGACTTGTCCGGTAACACGTCCACACCAATACGATAACTATGTACCGCAGATCACCGTGGCGGACATGGTGTCCTGTCCTCTCATTTTTCAGGAGAGACAGGATGTCCACTCATCCCCCGACATTGCCCCGCGCGCCGGTCAGCGCCAGCCTTCACGGCAAGCTGCTGGAGCAGCTGATCCCCGATTGGCTGATTGCCGCTTCGCCCGCACGGCGAGCCGCGATGAAAGCAGCCAGTACCCGTCCAGCGCACGGCTATCACCATTTCTCGAATGATCAGCAACAAGCCTTGAAAGACCGGGTCACGGCGGCCTTTGTCGCCCAGACCCGGCTCGACAAGACCATGGCCGGCCTTGAAAGCGTCGATGCATTTGCCCAGGCGCTGCTTGGCAAGGCACTCAAGGATCAGTTCAACGTCACGGTCGATCTCGGCAAAACCTTGCTGTGTCTCAGACGGCCCCTCGAACTCGGGGTGCTAGAAGTTGAAGTTTCCACGTTCGAAGTGTTGAAGCTGCCCTTGCTGCAAGCGGCATTGCACAACTTCGAGGCTTCGGAATGTGAAGCCGGTGCCTATCACGCCAGATCCGGTTTCGTGGTCGAGACGGCAACCCCGGGCGAGTTTCAGGCAGTAGACATCGGCATCACGGTCAGGCAGTTTCTGACGCTGTGTCGTTCGCTGGACGTCGGTGCCCGTTATCAGGCAAGGATCAAAGCGTTTTTCGAGAAAACCGACACCTTGCGCCGGCACTTCATTGCCAGCCAGAAAACCGCGTTGCGTGCCGCCGCTGAATGGGCGCTGCTGAAACAGGACATCGAGCCCGCCGACTACCGGATGATTCTGTCGGTGGTGGACGGCCAGATCCATCCGCAGCTCAGCGGCAAGGCCGTGTGGTTTCGCGACCTGAGCCTGATGAAGCGGCGGATGACCGGTTGCGTGGTGTTCAGCATCAGCGAGCGCTACCGCTACACCAACGAGTTCATCGTCTACATTCCCCATGACCCGCAACACCCGCTCAAGCGCTACACCATGGCGCAGATGCGTGAGGTGTTCAAACGCAAGTTCACCGCGACTGATCCTACGACTCCCGCGCAAGGACCGACTGCTTACCAGCAGTTTTTCAGTCAGTTCGTGGCCTATGCCGACCGTCCTTACTATTTCAGTCAGTTCACCCAAAAGGCTGCGGACTCCCCGAGTGACCCGTTGCATTCGATCTGGGTCAAGGTTGCACAGCTGATACCGCCACTGTCGACCATCGCGCGAATCAAGGAGCTGCCACCCGAAGCCCCCGGCAAGCGCGAGCCGCAGACTGACCCGTTTCTCGACCCGTTACCGACCACGCGCAAAGGCGTGGCCGGGATCTGGGCCGACAACACCGATCTGTGGCAGTACCTCTATGAGCAGCACCAGGCCAAATTTATCGCCGATGCGAAGGCCCACGCCGTCCCCACAGCAGACGTCGACGCCCGGGTACGGGCAGAAAAACTCAGTCATCTGCTCGAACTCGGCATGATGGCGTTGAACCTGGTGTCGATGTTCGTCCCGGTACTGGGCGAAATCATGATGACCGTGATGGCCGGGCAACTGCTCTATGAATCATTCGAAGGCGCTATCGAATGGTCGGAAGGTGATCGCCAGGCTGCCAAGGCGCATCTGGTCGATGTCGCGCAGAACCTGGCGCTGATTGGCGTGATGGGCGCGATCGGCAAGGGTGCTGGCCGAATCCAGGCGGCCTCCGCCGAGCCGGTGATCGAGCACTTGCACCCGGTCGAGCGGCCTGATGGCTCGGTCCGCCTGTGGAAGCCTGACCTTGATGCTTATGTCAGCGACAGTGTCCTGCCGGCGAGTGCCGTGCCTGATGCGCAGGGCGTGTATCGATTCGACGGCAAGACCTTCATTCGCCAGCAAGGCAAGTTCTACCAGACGCACTACGACGAGACCCTGAAAAGCTGGCGCATCCGCCACCCGCATGATCCTGCGGCGTATCAACCGATCCTTGAGCACAATCGACTGGGGGCCTGGCGCCACAACCTGGAGCGACCGCTGAGCTGGGATCGACTGACCCTGCTGCGGCGCATCGGGCATTCGACTGAGGCGTTTTCGGATGCGCAACTGCTCGAAATCGCCGATGTCAGTGGTGTCAGTGATGATGCCCTGCGTCAGATGCACCTCGAGCATCAGCCGGCGCCACTGGCCCTGGCCGACACTTTGCGCCTGTATGAAGCGGATCAGCAGGTCGGGCGGCTGATCGATCAGGTCGAACGAGGAACCCCCCTGGATGATTCGTATCTGCTGACGCTGCCAATGCTCACGCAAATGCCGCGCTGGCCGAGCGGAAAGATTTTGCAAGTCTTCGACGGAGCGCAGCTGTCCGGCCCCAGCCGGCTGTTCGGCGCAGAATCAGGCTTGATCGAGGGCCAGACGCATACACCGATCCAGGTGACCCGCGCCGAAGTGCTCGACGGCCAACTGCCGGAGCGTATTCTGGCCGCGCTGGATGAGCCGCAAACACGTTGGCTGCTGGGCGCCGAGCCGGCGCGCGTGGTCGAATCGCGGCCGCTGGAACTGCGCAAACAGATCGCCGATTACCTGCGCACCCGGCAACCGGCGATGTTCGACAGGCTCTATGACGAGCCCGCGTTGAACGACCGGCGAATCGCCAGGCTGCAAGCCGCGACACCGGGGTTGGGCAGTTCGGCGGCAATCCGCGTGCTGCTGGAGGCGAACGCCGAGGAGCTGGCGCGCCTGCAA
Source organism: Pseudomonas sp. LAMO17WK12:I5 (assembly GCF_900215165.1). Classification (NCBI taxonomy): domain Bacteria; kingdom Pseudomonadati; phylum Pseudomonadota; class Gammaproteobacteria; order Pseudomonadales; family Pseudomonadaceae; genus Pseudomonas; species Pseudomonas sp. LAMO17WK12:I5. Next base: position 199,605 of record NZ_OBDS01000005.1, read on the forward strand.
AGCGGTAAGCGGGTGCCGTTGCGCCTGCTGGAGATCTCCCGTGAATTTGCCCGGCGACGCCGCTTCAACCACGCGGTCGCCGGCCTGCACATGGAGAATTCGGGTGGCAGCGAAAGCCAATGGCTGGCCTTGCGCGCCCTGGAACGACTGCCGGGCTGGTCGGACGAGGTGCGTCTCCAGGTGCGCGAAGGTAGCCTCGACGGGCCGTTGATTGACAGTGTCGGCAGCGAAAGTGCCGGCCAAACCAAGTATCTGGTCAAGCGCGGGCCGGTCTATCAGGCGTACAACGAGCGCGGCGAAGCGCTCAACAGTGTTCCGCGTCACGGCGACAACTTTTTTGCCTCAATCCTCCATGCCTTGCCCGATCAGTCGCGGCAGGCCCTGGGTTTTACCCAGGTTGCGCGTAGCGCCGGACTGCGTCGGGCACTGATCGGGCATGTGGCCCGACACCGTGCCGAACTGGCTCGACTGGCGAGCAGACGCCATGGCCACAAGCAACGCTTCAAGGCGCCGGTGCGGGTACGCCAGCACGGGCTGGGTTATTACGCCAGCGGTCGCGGCGAAGGCGTCAATCCGTTGCTGGTGACGCGCGTGCAGGATGTGTATCCGGCGCTAACGGATCAGCAGGCGGGCGGGTTCATTCTCAAACAACTGGCCGCCGGGCGGACTGACGCGCAGATCTACGAACTGTTGCAAAGGCGCCTGCGTGAATGGCAGGAACTCGAATCGTCGCTGGCGCAATGGGAAGGTGTGCCGGCCCCTGAGCCGACGCTGGAGTCGATGATCGGCGGTCGATCCAGCGTGGTGCGCAGCCTCAAACAGAGCTGGCGCAATTCGCCGCTGGCCGATAGTCACGCGAGTGCCGCACGCCTCGATTTGACCTGCGATGACCCGTTGCCGGTGCTGACGGCGGACTTCTCGCATGTGCGCGATCTGCGAGTCAGGGGGCGGTGCATCACCGATGCCAACGTCGATGAACTGTTGGGCAGTTTCCCCAGGCTCAAGTCGCTGCGCATCAACGCCACCGCAGAAGCGTTCACCAACGTGCCGGCGGTGTTGCAGAACCTGCCGGAATTCACTGACCTGACGCTCTACAGCGCAATGCCCTATGCCGCCGATATGCCGGCACGCCTGGCTCAATTGACCCGGCTGGAAGCTTTGAGTGTCAGCACCTCGAGCTATCAGCCGCTGGCTTTCGACGTCAGCGGCATGCGTAACCTGCGCACACTGGAAATCGTCGCCTATTCATTGTTCGACTGGCCTGCGGGTGCGCTGGAGTTACCGGCCCTGGAGCGTCTGAACCTCAGGGACACCGGAATCAGCACCGTGCCGGCAACACTGTTGCAGGGGCATGGAAAACTCTGGTCGGGGCTGTCGCTGGACTGGTCAAGATTCTCCCGGGAAAACTTCACGGGCGTGTACGAATACGTCAAGACCCATCCAGAACACCTGATCGATCGAGAGACGATGGTCAGGGATTATTGCCGCGGCGAGTTGCGGCGCCTGGGCGAGGGCGTGAATCAGTCGCCCGAGGGGGTGTTCAATCGTTTCTTCGAGCAATGGCTGGATGAGCAGCAGCGTTTCACCGCGATCAATGCCTTGAGCGATCAATATGCCGCGCTGGATAGCCAGCTCAATCAGTGGCAGCAGCACGTGGTGGTGTCGGAAGAATCGCTGCGCGAACTCGTCGCGCGATCAAACCTGGCCCATGTCCTGAAAACCAGTTGGCGCAAGGGCATGTTCAAGCGCTATGGCGCGACCATCAGTGCTTCGACCCTGGACTTGTCGGGGCTGATGCTCAGCGAACTGCCGGCGTTACCCGCTGACGCATTTGCGCATGTACGCACGCTGCTGCTCAACGGCCAGCGCGTTGCAGCCGTGCAGATGCGCGGTTTCCTCAGTGCGTTCAGCGAAGTGCGAACCCTTGATCTGAGTGACAATGCCTTGCACGAATGGCCGATCGAGTCGCAGAGCCTTTCGCGCCTGGTGCACCTGGATCTGGCCGACAACCAGTTGACCGACGCTTCAGGCCTGGAGCGCGGATTGAGTGAATTGCCTGCGCTCGAACAGTTGAATCTGCGGAACAATCCGCTAAGCGAACTGAACGTTGGCAGCCTGCAGCGCTTGAAGGCCCTCGACCTGCAGGCAACGCACCTGCAACAGTGGCCGACAGGGGCCGAAGGTCTGCCGCAACTGGCGTGGCTGGATCTGCGCGACACCCGCATCAGCACGCTGCCGCCTGCCGTGCTCGAGAGCACCGCACTGCTCAATACCAACCTGACCGGTACGCCGCTGACCGCCGCGGCGTCGGCTGAACTGCGTCTGGCGCAACGGCGGCTCGAAGACACCCTCGGCCTGCCTGCCGGCGCGCTGGATGCGTTTGCCCGGCAGCCAGTGCCGGCGACCTTTCCGCCGGCAGAGAACGGTGTATCAGTGGCCCGCCAGTTGCTGCCGCTGACGCAGGCACCGGTCAGTAGCGGGCTGACACGGATGCGCCAGGACCTGCAGCGAGTGCAGCCGGCCCTTAGCGATGAACAAGCCACGCAAATGATCGAGGCGCTGCGCAATGAGGGTGCGACCGAAGTGCAGATCAGCGAGCGGATCACCGGTTGGAGTCAGACCTTTGAAACCCTCGTTCGCCAACTCAATGGCTGGCTGTATACCCGGGAAACCCGTGGCGTCGATTGGGTTATCTCCTCGCAATCACGCAGCCTGGCGGCGTGGCGCATCCTCACCTGCTGGCGCGCACGGTTATCGGTTGCCGGGGTCGATGCGGTTCTGGATCTCAACGGCCTGCAATTGGGCGATCTGCCGCCGCTGCCTGAGGACTTTGGGCATGTCGGCAGTTTGAACCTGACAGGCACACGAGTGACGGCCGAGGGCAGCAACGGCTTTCTCAAGGCTTTCACCCGCCTGCGCAGTCTGACCCTCAATGGCAATGAGCTCACCGCGCTGCCTGATGCCGTCCGGCAAATGCCGGAGCTTGAGCGACTCGAGCTTGCCAGCAACAACTTCAGTGACACCGAGCATCTGTATGCCGCGCTGTCCGGTCTGCAGCATCTGCAGGCACTGGACCTGGGCTACAACCCTCTCGATGCGTTCGACGTCAGTTACTTCGAGCATTTGCAAAGTCTGGATCTGCGCAACAATAACCTGGCCGAATGGCCGGCCGGGACGCTGGATGCGCAGCACCTGCGGACACTCAACCTCAGTCGCAACGACATCACCGCCATCCCCGAACAGGCGCTGGACGGTCAGCACGATGAGCTGATGGACGGCACCGACCTGACTGACAACTACAACCTGTCGGAGGAGTCGCTTGAAAGGCTCAGAACCTATCAAGCTGCGGGTAACCGCCCGCGAGTGCTCGGTTTTTCCAGTTCCGATCTGGAGGAAATGGCTGACGACGTTGCCGGCGGGCTGAGTGAAACCACCGACAGCATCGAGTCCGACGAAACCCTCCCGGGCGAACAGGCCCATGCGCAACAGAAAGCGCCGTGGCTGGCGAATCTGCCGGCGGAGCAGGCGTTGGCACGCGACAGGCTCTGGGATCAACTCGCTGCCGAACCGGATAGCGCGGCATTCTTCCATTTGCTTGATCGATTGCAGGACACCCAGGAGTTTCGCGTGGCCAACGCCGATCTGACCCGACGGGTGTGGATGGTCATGGAAGCGGCGGCGGCCAACAGTGAGCTGCGCGAGGTGATTTTCGCCGGTTCGGCCACACACGGGACTTGCGTGGACGGGCGCATCCTTACGTTCAGTGGTCTGGAGAGTAAGGTCTTCACCTACAACGCCTTGCTCGATTTACCGGCCGGCCGTCCGGGAATCCGCGGCGAGGCCTTGTTGTCGCTGTCGCGGCAGCTGTTCCGGCTGGACAAGGTCGATGAACTGGCAAAAGCGGCCGCTGCGCGCAGTGGTTTCGACGAAGCCGAAGTCCGCCTCGGTTATCGGATCGGTCTGACCGGGGGCTGGGACGATGGACTGGAATTGCCCGGGCAGCCGAAAAACATGAAATTTGCCTCCGGTGTCACCCCGCAGCAGTTGGTCAATGCGCGGGCCGAGGTGGTCAGCGCGGAACGCTCCGAGAGATTTCTGGAGAACCTGATCCAGCGCGATTACTGGCTGGACTATCTCAAGGAGCAGCAGCCCGAAGCGTTCAGGCAAATGGATGAACTGCAGTTGATGGAGGAGGGCGAGGACGAAGGTCTGAGTGCTGACGATCCGCTGTATCTGAGCAGGTTGTTCGACCAGGCGGCCGCGCGAAATGCCAGGCTCATCGAATTGTCGCGAGAGGAGATCGAACGGATCGGTTTGTCTGCCGGCAACGCACAAATGCCCGGTACGTCCGGGCAAATGTCAGGCGGGTAAAAACCCGCTGAACGCTCAGTCCCCGGCAGGTCCGGGGACTGAGCGTTGAGCTTATTCGTCGTAACCGAGGTTCGGCGCCAGCCAGCGCTCGGTCACGCTCAGCTCCTGACCTTTGCGCGAGGTGTAGCTCTGCACCTGATCCTTGTCGATCTTGCCGACGGCGAAGTATTGCGCTTGCGGGTGAGCGAAGTACCAGCCGCTGACCGCCGCTGCCGGGAACATCGCGTAGTGTTCAGTGAGGAACACGCCGCTGCGGCCCGCGCGCATTTCGCTGGCTTCAGGATCGAGCAAGGTGAACAGCGTGGCCTTCTCGGTGTGATCCGGGCAGGCCGGATAACCCGGTGCCGGACGGATACCGGAGTATTGCTCTTTGATCAGCGCGTCGTTGTCCAGCGCCTCATCCTTGGCGTAACCCCAGTGTTCTTTGCGCACTTGCTGGTGCAGCCATTCGGCGCAGGCCTCGGCTAGACGGTCGGCCAGTGCCTTGACCATGATCGAGTTGTAGTCGTCGCCAGCGTCCTGATAGGCCTTGGCGACTTCTTCGGCGCCGATGCCGGCGGTGGTGATGAAACCACCGACGTAGTCGGTCACTTCGCTGTCTTTCGGTGCAACGAAGTCGGCCAGCGAGAAATTCGGCTTGCCGTCGGTTTTGATGGTCTGCTGGCGCAGGTGATGCAGGCGCGCCATTGGCTTGCCGTCATCGCCGTACAGTTCGATGTCGTCGTCATGCACCTGATTGGCCGGCCAGAAACCGAACACCGCACGGGCGCTGATCAGCTTCTCGTCGATCAGCTTGGTGAGCATCTCGCGCGCATCCTTGTACAGCGCGGTGGCGGCTTCACCGACCACTTCGTCTTCGAGGATGCGCGGGAATTTGCCGGCCAGATCCCAGGAGATGAAGAACGGCGTCCAGTCGATGTACTCGGCCAGAACGTTGAGGTCGATGTTGTCCAGCACGCGAGTGCCGGTGAAGGTCGGCTTGACCGGCGTGTAGTTCGCCCAGTCGAACTGCGGCTTCTTGGCGATCGCCGCCGCGTAGCTCAGGCGCTCGGTACGGGCGCTGCGGTTGGCGGTGCGCTCACGCACATCGACGTATTCCAGTCGGGTCTTCTCGACGAAACCCGCCTTGAGTTCCTTGGACAGCAACTGCGTCGCGACACCGACCGCACGCGAGGCGTCGGTGACGTAGACCACCGCATCGTTGCTGTACTTCGGCTCGATCTTCACGGCGGTGTGCGCCTTGGACGTGGTCGCACCACCGATCATCAGCGGCAGATGGAAATCCTGACGCTGCATTTCACGGGCAACGTGAACCATCTCGTCCAGCGACGGGGTGATCAGGCCGGACAGGCCGATGATGTCGCACTTTTCTTCCTTGGCCACCTGGAGGATTTTCTCCGCCGGGACCATCACGCCGAGGTCGACGATGTCGTAACCGTTGCAACCCAGCACCACGCCGACGATGTTCTTGCCGATGTCGTGCACATCGCCTTTTACCGTGGCCATCAGGATCTTGCCCTTGGCTTCCGGCTTGTCGCCTTTTTCCAGTTCGATAAACGGGATCAGATGCGCCACGGCCTGCTTCATTACGCGCGCGGATTTCACCACCTGCGGCAGGAACATTTTGCCGGCGCCGAACAGGTCGCCGACGATGTTCATGCCGGACATCAGCGGGCCTTCGATGACTTCGATCGGGCGGGCGAACGACTGGCGCGACTCTTCGGTGTCTTCGACGATGTGCGTGGTGATGCCCTTGACCAACGCATGCTCCAGGCGCTTGTTGACGTCCCAGCTGCGCCACTCTTCGGTCTCGGCTTCCTTGACGCTGCCGTCGCCCTTGTACTTGTCGGCGATGGCGAGGAGGGCGTCGGTGCCTTCCGGCGTGCGGTTGAGGATCACGTCTTCGACGGCGTCGCGCAGCTCCTGCGGGATCTGGTCGTAGATTTCCAGCTGACCGGCGTTGACGATACCCATGGTCAGGCCGGCGCGGATCGCGTACAGCAGGAACACCGAGTGAATCGCTTCACGCACCGGGTTGTTGCCACGGAACGAGAACGACACGTTGGACACGCCGCCGGAACTCAGCGCATACGGCAGCTCGTCGCGGATGTAGGCACAGGCGTTGATGAAGTCCACAGCGTAGTTGTTGTGTTCTTCGATGCCGGTGGCCACGGCGAAGATGTTCGGGTCGAAGATGATGTCTTCCGGCGGGAAGCCGACTTCGTTGACCAGAATGTCGTAGGAGCGTTTGCAGATTTCTTTCTTGCGCGCTTCGGTGTCGGCCTGACCGGCTTCGTCGAACGCCATCACCACTACCGCAGCGCCGTAGCGTTTGCACAGTTTGGCGTGATGGATGAATTGCTCGACGCCTTCTTTCATGCTGATCGAGTTGACGATGCCCTTGCCCTGAATGCACTTCAGACCGGCTTCGATGACTTCCCATTTCGAGGAGTCGATCATGATCGGTACGCGGGAAATGTCCGGTTCACCGGCGATCAGATTGAGGAAGGTCACCATGGCCTTCTTCGAATCGAGCATGCCTTCGTCCATGTTGATGTCGATCACCTGCGCGCCGGCCTCGACCTGCTGCAGGGCGACTTCCAGGGCTTCGGTGTAGTTGTCTTCACGGATCAGACGGGCGAACTTGGCGGAACCGGTGATGTTGGTGCGCTCGCCGACGTTAACGAACAACGAGCTGCGATCGATGGTGAACGGCTCCAGCCCCGATAGACGGCAAGCCTTGGGAATGTCCGGAATCTGCCGCGGTGCGTAACCGGCCACGGCCTTGGCGATGGCTTCGATGTGGCCCGGGGTGGTGCCGCAGCAGCCGCCGACGATATTGAGGAAGCCGCTCTGGGCGAACTCTTCGATGACTTTGGCGGTTTGCGCCGGCAACTCGTCGTACTCGCCGAACTCATTCGGCAAACCGGCGTTCGGGTGCGCGGAAACGTGAGTGCTGGCCTTGTTCGACAGCTCTTCCAGGTATGGGCGCAGCTCACTGGCGCCGAGGGCGCAGTTGAGGCCGACCGAGATCGGCTTGGCGTGGGCAACGGAGTTCCAGAACGCTTCGGTGGTCTGGCCCGACAGGGTGCGGCCGGACGCATCGGTGATGGTCCCGGAAATCATGATCGGCAGTTCGATGTGCAGCTCTTCGAACACCCCTTGCACGGCGAAGATCGCGGCTTTGGCGTTGAGGGTGTCGAAGATGGTTTCGATCAGGATCAGGTCGACGCCGCCCTCGATCAGGCCCTTGGTGGCCTCGGTGTAGTTCTCCACCAGTTCATCGAAGGTGACGTTGCGGTAGCCGGGGTTGTTCACGTCTGGCGACAGCGAGCAGGTGCGGCTGGTCGGGCCGAGCACGCCGGCGACGAAACGCGGCTTGTCCGGGTTCTCGGCGGTCTTGGCGTCGGCCACCTTGCGCGCCAGTCGTGCGCCTTCTACGTTTAATTCGTACGCCAGCTCTTCCATGCCGTAGTCGGCCATGGAAATGCGCGTGGCGTTGAAGGTGTTGGTTTCCAGAATGTCGGCGCCGGCATCCAGATAAGCCTTTTCGATGCCGCCGATCACGTCCGGACGGGTAATCACCAGCAGGTCGTTGTTGCCCTTGACGTCACTCGGCCAGTCAGCGAAGCGTTTGCCGCGATAATCCTGCTCCTCGAGCTTGTAGCTCTGGATCATCGTGCCCATGCCGCCGTCGAGAATCAGGATGCGCTCTTTGAGGGCTTGCTTGAGAGCTTGAAGGCGGACGCTGCGATCGGACATTGGGACTACTCGAAAAGACCATGACGAAGGGCCGGGATCATAACAAACCTGTGCGCTTTTGGAGCACGTGCTGCTTTTGCATGAATATCGTTCATGTTGGTACGAGCGTCATACTGTAGAATCGCGGGCGTTTTTTTCACGATCGGGATCATGGGCATGTCGTACCGCGTCATCAGCATTTTCTTGCTGTTCTTAAGCTGGGGCGCCATTGCGCAGGAACCCGCGATCTCACCTTCTATTTCATATACGCGTGACATCCAGCCAATCTTCACCGAGAAGTGTGTGGCCTGCCACGCCTGCTACGACTCGGCGTGCCAGCTCAATCTGGGCAGCGGCGAAGGCGCAGGGCGGGGTGCAAGCAAGATGCCGGTCTACGACGGCGAACGCACTCAGGCGGCGCCGACCACGCGGCTGTTCTACGACGCCTTCGGCAAACGTGCCTGGCAGCAGAAGGGCTTCTATTCGGTACTCGACGCTCAGGGCAGCCAAGCGGCGCTGATGGCGCGGATGCTGGAACTGGGCCACAAAACCCCGCTGACCCCGAATGCCAAGCTGCCGGAAGACATCGTGCTCGGCCTGCAACGGGAAAACATGTGCGCGATGCCCGCCGAGTTTGACGGCTATGCCGGCGCTCACCCGAAAGAAGGCATGCCGCTGGCGGTGACCGGGCTGACCGATCAGCAATACCAGACCCTGCAACGCTGGCTGGCGTCCGGTGCGCCGATCGACGAGCAAGGCCTGGCGCCGAGCGCCAAGGAAGCGCTGCAAATCGTCCAGTGGGAAAACCTGCTCAATGCGCCGGGGGCGCGGCAGAGTCTGGTTGGGCGCTGGCTGTTCGAACACTGGTACCTTGCGCACCTCTATTTCAAGGACGGCGAACCGGGGCACTACTTCCAGTGGGTGCGTTCGCGCACGCCGACAGGGCAGCCGATCGACCTGATCGCCACCCGTCGCCCGAATGACGACCCGGGCACTCAGGTGTATTACCGCTTGTGGCCGGTGCAAGGGGTGATCGTGCACAAGACCCACATCACCTATCCGCTGAGTGCGGCGAAGATGGCGCGGGTCAAGAGTCTGTTCTACAGCGGCAACTGGCAGGTCACTGCGCTGCCGGGTTACGGCCCGCAGAGCCGGGCCAACCCGTTCGCCACCTTCGAGGCGATTCCGGCGCAGGCGCGTTATCAGTTCATGCTCGATAACGCCGAATACTTCGTCCGCACCTTTATTCGCGGGCCGGTGTGCCGTGGGCAGATTGCGACGGATGTGATTCGCGACAACTTCTGGGCGCTGTTCCAGGCCCCGGAACATGACCTGTACATCACCGACCCGAACTATCGCGGCCAGGCCACGCCGTTGCTGGCGATGCCGGGGCAGAACGATGACGTCGGCAGTGTGCTGAGCCTGTGGCACAACTATCGCAACAAGCGCAATGAATACGAGGCCCTGCGCCGCGACAGCTACGCCGACCAACCGCCGCCGAGCTGGTCGACCCTGTGGGCCGGCAACGACAACGCGCTGCTGAGCATTTTCCGCCACTTCGACAGTGCTTCGGTGACCAAAGGCCTGATCGGTGAAGTGCCACAGACCATGTGGCTGTTCGACTATCCGCTGCTGGAGCGCACCTATTATCAGTTGGCGGTCAACTTCGATGTGTTCGGCAACGTCTCCCATCAGGCGCAGACTCGTCTGTATTTCGACCTGATCCGCAACGGCGCCGAGCAGAACTTCCTGCGCCTGATGCCGGCCGATTCCCGCGAGGACTACCTCGACGATTGGTACCAAAGCAGCGGCCAGTTCAAGATGTGGCTCGACTATGAGGCGATCGACGACGACAAACCGACCGCGCTGAAACTCGATCCGAAGGACCCGAAATACGACTTCGCCATGCAGTTGCTGGCGCGTTACGGCGACCTGAATGCGCGGCCGGATCCGATCAATCGCTGTGACGGCGCCTATTGCTCGCGACCGAATATCGACCCGGCGCTACAGAACGCCGAGCAGGCGCTGAGTCGCCTGACCTCGCGTCCGGCCGGCGGTTTGAAGGTGATCGACCAATTGCCGGAAGCAACCATGCTGCGCATCGAATCTCGCAGCGGCAAACGCGAGGTGTACAGCCTGCTGCGCAATCGCGCGCACAGCAACGTGGCGTTCCTGTTGGGCGAGTCGCTGCGCTATCAACCGGGGCTGGACACCTTAACCGTCTACCCGGGCGTACTGAGCAGCTATCCGAATTTCATCTTCAACATTCCGGCCGAGCAAGTGCCGGCCTTTGTCGATGCCATGGAGAATGCCAAGGATGCGCAGCAGTTCGAAAAAATCGTCGAACGTTGGGGGATCCGTCGCAGTCATCCGCAATTCTGGTTCTATTTCCACGACCTGAGCCAATACATCCACGAAACCGATCCGGTGGAAGAGGGCGTGCTGGACATGAATCGCTACCAGAATCTTTGATCGTTTAATACAGGCCGACTGTCACAGCTTCAGGTAACACACAAATCCCCTGTGGGAGCGAGCCTGCTCGCGAAGGCGGAGTGTCAGGCGCCGAATACATTGAACTTGCCGTCGCTTTCGCGAGCAGGCTCGCTCCCACAGGGTGAAGTGGTGTTTTTGCAATTGTGATCGGGAGCGGCTGATGTTGATTTCAGTGCAGGCCCTGCGGGCGCTTGCCGCGTGGACGGTGGTCTGTCACCACTTCATGCAGATTTTCTTCGACTTCAAGGCGCGCGGCCCGGTCGGGCAGTTCTTCATCGACAAAGGCGCAGTCGGCGTCGATGTTTTCTTCGTCATCAGTGGTCTGGTGATTTTCCTCTCCACCGAAAGCAAAGCACTGCCGCCCGCGCGCTTCCTGCTGTACCGACTTTTTCGCATCGTCCCGGCGTACTGGCTGTACACGCTGTTGATGGCGTTGCTGGTGCTGTTCGCCCGGCCAATGTTGCCGGATCAGACGGTGGACTGGGCGCATTTCCTCGCGTCGCTGTTATTCATTCCTGCGCAAAACCCCGGCGGCTACGGGATTTATCCGACGCTGAATGTCGGCTGGACGCTCAACTACGAAATGCTCTTCTATGTGTTGTTTGCATGCGCGCTGGTGTTCCGTTGGCAGGTGCGCTTGCTGGTGGTCGCCGCGTTGCTGTTTTCGGTGTGTCAGGCGTTCGGCTGGCTCAACGAGTTTTACCGTTCCGACATCGTCTACGAGTTTCTGCTGGGGATCGGCATTGGCGTGCTCTATCGCCGGGGCTGGATTGGCGCCGGCCTGTGGCTGCCGCTGTTGGCGATGGGCGCTGCGATGATGGCGATCTATCACCTGGCACCGGCGCCAAGGTTATTGAACTGGGGCGTGCCGAGCGCGGTGCTGGTGATGGCTTGCATGGCGCTGGAGCGCTACGTCGAGCGCAATCGGGTGATGAAATGGCTCGGTGACTGTTCCTATTCGGTGTACCTGATGCACGTGTTGGTGTTGTCGGTTGGTGGTTTTATCGCGCGACGCTACGGAATCAACCCGTATCTGATGTTCATCGTCTGCGCTCTGGCGATTGGTGTGGGGTCATGGTTGAGCTACGAATGGGTGGAAAAACGCAGCTATCAGTGGCTTAAAGCGCGGATCGAGGGCGAACCGATGCGCGCACCTGTCGAGAATCTTTCCCGACAAAAATACTAGGACTTTGTCCGGCGCAATGATTGGCGTAAACTGCGCCCAAGCCTGCGAGGAGTTTCCATGACCGCTATTACCATTACCGACGCCGCCCACGATTACCTGGCCGATCTGCTCTCCAAGCAGAACACTCCAGGCATCGGCATCCGCGTCTTCATCACCCAGCCTGGCACCCAGTACGCCGAAACCTGCATTGCCTACTGCAAGCCGGGCGAAGAAAAACCTGAAGATACCGCGCTGGGGCTGAAAAGCTTCACCGCCTATATCGATTCGTTCAGCGAAGCGTTCCTTGACGACGCCGTCGTCGATTACGCCACCGACCGCATGGGCGGCCAACTGACCATCAAAGCGCCAAACGCCAAAGTCCCGATGGTCAATGCCGACAGCCCGGTCAACGAGCGCATCAACTACTACCTGCAAACCGAAATCAACCCGGGGCTGGCCAGCCACGGCGGTCAGGTCAGCCTGATCGATGTGGTCGAGGACGGCATCGCCGTGTTGCAGTTCGGTGGTGGTTGCCAAGGCTGCGGCCAGGCCGATGTGACCCTGAAGGAAGGCATCGAGCGCACCTTGCTCGAACGTATTCCAGAGCTCAAAGGTGTGCGCGACGTGACCGACCACACGCAGAAAGAAAATGCCTACTACTGAGTAAGGTGTTCACTGCGAACACGAAAAACGGCGCCCCGTGAGCGCCGTTTTTTTATGCACTTGATTAATGAGTGCCTGTTTATTGTGTGGCGAGGGGATTTATCCCCGATGGGTTGCGAAGCAGCCCCAGAAAAGGAACTGCTGCGCAGTTCATCGGGGATAAATCCCCTCGCCACAGGTTGGCACCCAATCCCATATGATTCAGGGTCTGTAGAGGTGTGCATGCCCCGCGCGATACAGCGATGACTCGCTAAACACCTCACTGCCCAGCACCCGACCCACCAGAATCAACGCTGTACGCCGAAACCCTTTGGCCGCAACCTTCTCGGCAATATCCTCCAGCGTCCCCACCACCCAGTCCTGATCCGGCCACGTCGCCCGGTGAATCACCGCAATCGGGCAATCCGCGCCGTAATGCGGCAGCAGTTCGGCGATGATTTTCTGCAGATGATTGACCCCCAGATGAATCGCCATGGTCGCGCCATGTTGCGCCAGACTGCTCAGCTCCTCACCCGCCGGCATTGCGGTCTTGTCCGCATAGCGGGTCAGAATCACGCTCTGCGACACGTCCGGCAGTGTCAGTTCCGCGCCTAGCAAGGCTGCACACGCTGCGGTCGCGGTGACGCCGGGAATGATCTCGAACGGAATATTCAGCTCGCGCAGATAACGAATCTGCTCGCCAATCGCGCCATACAGGCTCGGATCACCGGAATGCACCCGCGCTACGTTCTGGCCCTTGGCATGGGCGGATTTGATCAGTTCAATGATCTGCTCCAGATGCAATTCGGCGCTGTTGACCACGGTTTCAGCCTGATGCCCCTCCAGCACAGCGGCCGGTACCAGCGAGCCTGCGTAGATGATCACCGGGCAACTGCGGATCAGCCGCTGGCCTTTGACGGTGATCAGTTCCGGGTCGCCGGGGCCGGCGCCGATGAAGTAGACGGTCATGAAGAAATCCTGTGAAAAACGGGGCAGGGCAACGCTTCAGATGAAGATTGCTCATGATCAAACGGGGGGATTATCGGGAATTTACGCAGCGCCGGCCAATGCCAAGGTTGCCTGAGCGTATTTTTGCCGGGAAATCAGCAGTTTTGCCGGTGCCTGAATCAACTGCTCGGCGAGGGCCAGGGCGGCACTTTCCGCCACGCCGTAGCAACCGGTGCGCTCGTAGGCGATCTGCGAATGGTGGCTCAGACGTTGCTGATAACTGGCCAGTTCGTCGCTGCTGAAATACAACAGCGGCAACGCCAGTTGGCTGGCCAGTTCCTGCAGGCCGGGTTCATCGCGTTTAAGGTCGATGCTGGCCAAGGCCTTGACCGCTTCAAGTTCTATACGATGCGCCTGTAACGCCTGATCGAGTAACGCGCGCAGCGTGCTGACCGGGCAGCCGCGCTGGCAGCCCAGGCCGACCACAAAGGTCGGCGCTGCGCGGTCATCGGTCATGCGTGGTATTGACCAGCGCTTTTGCGGCGGAACAACCAGGCGCTGATCAGGCCCAGGGCCAGCCAGAACGCCACGTTGGTCAACTGCGAAGCGATTTTGAACTGGGCTTCCAGCGCCTCCGGGGCGAGCATCGAATGCACTTCCGGTTGCGGTGCGCCGATTACGTGCGGCACGGCGAGGATCGCCACGCCCAGCAGCTTCATCAACCAGTGGCGGCTGAACACGATCAACGCCAGGCCAACAGCGGTGGAAGCGGCGGTGCCGATCCACCAGGTTTGCCGCGACGCCAGATCGGCTGCAGCGGTGCCCGGCAGTTCAGGCGGCAGGCCCAGGGTCGGCGCAAGGACGAAGGTCGCGTAGCCGGCCAGGCCCCAGAGCAGGCCTTGCGAGGTTTTGGTCGGTGCACGCAGGGTGTACAGGCCGGCGAGCATCAGGGCGAACCCGACCGCCACCACCAGATTGCCGCCGGTGGTCGAGACCACGCGTTGCCAGCCGTCCTCCGGCTCCCAGGCTTCGGCGTCATGGGTGTGAGCAGCCGTACCGGCGGCGTGTTCGTGAACGGCCACCGGTTCGGACTTCTCGAAGGTTTCGGCTTGTAGAATCAGCGGCGAGACCCAGAAGCTTTGCAGCAACGTCAGCAGCAGGGCGGCCAGCAGGCCGGTGAAGCCTGCGGTTTGCGCGATACGCTTGATCATGTCGGCAGGTCTCAGTGGCACGGGAACGCGGCGCTGTGGCGGGTGTCGTGAGCGGCGTTGTGCACCGCTTCGATGTGCGAGAAACCGGCGAAGTACACAAGGCTGGCACCCAGAATCGACGCGAAGATCGCGGCGGTCAGGCGTTGGCTCAAGGTGGCGGTGCTGGAGATTTTGTCGGTGTTGCTACCGGTGCTGCTGATGATCGACATGGCGCTTCCCTCTGGAGTGTCAGCGGGTGATATAGAGCGCATGAAAACCCCTGCGAGTCGGGCACGCAGAGGTTCGAACAGCGCCCGCCCACCGCGGGTTTGTTATGTTCAGTGACGCAAAATGCGCACTGTGTGTTGCGGGCCGGTCTCCGGGCTCACGAGGGGTTGGCGTCTGGCCGACCTGCAAGCGTCACCTTCCCATGCCGCGTTGGCACAGTGGATCTGACGCTTCGCTCGCTTACCGTTGCGGGGGCAGCACCGGACTGACATGGCTTTGAGTAAAGCACATGATTCACCGGTTTCCCGTTTCACCCTGTGAAGGGCACCCGTAACAAGCTGTGTAGGAGAGCATGGGGTGGGGGATTTAGTCAATTTTGGGGGTGGATCCGTTGCTGCGGGTGTTGCTGATTACGGTTCCGCCCTTACGGCGGGTCACTTTTGGCAAACGCCCGGAATGCCGGCCCAGCCAAAAGTAACCAAAAGGTCTTTGCCCTGACGTTCGGCCCTCGCCTAGGCTCGGGTTCCTTCGCTCCGGGATTCATCCGGGGGCAGCGCCTACGGTTTGCTTCGCTGCACCTCCTCTCGCTGTGTTTGGCTGCGCCAAACGGTCGCTGCGCTCCCACGCCCCGGATAAATCCCTCCACTCAGCCTGCCGACGGGCCCTCAGATCAAAAGCGGTACTCGAGCTAACGCTCATTGTGTTGAGTGGGGCGGCTTCGCCGCAGGGGCAGCACGCAATCTGAACTGTAGGAGCCAGCCTGCTGGCGATGGCGGCCTGACAGCCGACCAATCTCCAACTGAATACACCCAATCCCATGTAGGAACTGCCGAAGGCTGTGATCTTTTGATCTGCTCTGGCTCTGGCTCTGGCTCTGGCTTTTGATGTGGCTTTTGATCTTCAGCCCCTTCGGCAGGCCGAGCGTAGGTGTTCATCCGGGGGTTAGGCGCGCAGCGCCATGCGGCGAAGCCGCATCCATCGAGAGGAGGTGCAGCGAAGCAAACCGGAGGCGATGCCCCCGGATGGACACCGTAGCGAGGGAACACTGAGCCTAAGCGAAGTGCCGTACGCCGGGGCAAAGCCTTTTGGGTTACCTTTTCGGCGTTTGGAAAAGGTGACTCGCTGTAAGAGCGAAACCGCCAGCGGCGACACCCGCAGCAACGGATATGCCCCCAATCCAAAAAAACCAAACCCCTTAACCCGAAGTCTGGCAAAAGTGACCCGCCTCAACGGCGAAACCGTAATCAGCAACCCCCGCAGCAACGGATAAGCCCCCAATCCAACCATTGACCGGTCACCACCCGATGCGTAGCCTTGCGCTTTCGAGGTTCTTCGGCCCACGCCGAAGCTAAGAAGGGAACGCGGTCAAAGCCGCGGCTGCCCCCGCAACTGTGAACGGTGAAGTTCGTTGCCACGCCACTGCCAGCTCAATCCACTGAGCCCGCGGGAAGGCGCAACGAACGCCGGGCCCAAGGCCCGAACACCGTCAGCCAGGAGACCTGCCTCGTCACAGATTTCTCACTACAACCGGGCGGGGTGATCCGGTGGCGAATTCTTCCGCGCGCACGCTCGCAGCGGATCTCGTCCCGTATGCCCGCCACCTTGCCAAAGGGCATCCGATGAAAACACTGGCCAAACTCCCCGTCACCATCGTCACCGGTTTTCTCGGCTCGGGCAAAACCACCTTGCTGCGACACATGCTCGACAACGCCCAGGGCCGTCGCATCGCCGTGATCGTCAACGAGTTCGGCGAGCTGGGCATCGACGGTGAAATCCTCAAGCAATGCACCATCGGCTGCACCGAAGAAGAAGCCACCGGCCGCGTCTACGAACTGGCCAACGGCTGCCTGTGCTGCACGGTGCAGGAAGAGTTCTTCCCGGTGATGCGTGAACTGGTCGCCCGTCGCGGCGATCTCGATCACATCCTGATCGAGACCTCCGGTCTGGCTCTGCCAAAACCATTGGTGCAAGCCTTCCAGTGGCCGGAAATCCGCAGCGCCTGCACCGTTGACGCAGTGATCACCGTGGTCGACAGCCCGGCCGTGGCCGCTGGCACCTTCGCCGCGTTCCCGGATCAGGTCGATGCCCAGCGCAAACTCGACCCGAATCTGGATCACGAATCGCCGCTGCATGAGCTGTTCGCCGACCAACTGGCCAGCGCCGATCTGGTGATCCTCAACAAGGCCGACCAGACCAGCGCCGAAGATCTGGCTCGCGTTCGCGCCGAAGTCGCCGAAGAACTGCCACCAGCGGTGAAAATCATCGAAGCCAGCAACGGTCGCCTGCCGCTGGACGTGCTGATCGGCCTCGGTGCCGGATCCGAAGAACATATCGACAGCCGCCACAGCCATCACGATCACCATCACGACGGTGATGACGACCATGATGACCACGATCACGACGCCTTCGATTCGATCTCCATCGAACTGCCGCAAGCCGACGAAAGCCTGCTGCTCGACGCGCTGACGCAACTGGTTGTGCAGCACGGCATCCTGCGCGTGAAGGGCTTCGCGGCGATTCCGAACAAGCCGATGCGCCTGTTGATTCAAGGCGTGGGCACGCGTTTCGACAAGCACTTCGACCGCCAGTGGGGCGCTGACGAAGCGCGCGTCACCCGTCTGGTGCTGATCGGTCAGGAACTCGACGCCGCGCAACTCGAAGCGCAACTGCGCACCGCGCTCAGCGTTTAAGCCATGCACCTGCTCAGGACACAGCCCGGCGGTTTCGTGTCGGATGACAACATTGCCGACCTTGGACAAACCCCCGCCGAGCTGGTGATCCTGTGCAGCGGCGACTCCAGCCTGGCGCTGCTCGCCGAAGCCGCGCAGCAATTGCCCGAGGATTACCCGAGCCTGCGCCTGGCCAATCCGATGCAGGTGCAGAATCACGCCTCGGTCGATCTGTATGTCGATGAGGTGCTGTGTCACGCCAAGGTCATTCTGATTTCGCTGCACGGCGGCATCGCTTATTGGCGTTACGGCGTCGAGCGTCTGGTGGAATTGTCCGAGCGCGGCGTGCAGGTGATTCTGGTGCCCGGTGATGATCGTCCCGACCCGGAACTCAGCGACCTGAGCACCGTGCCCGCCGAAGATCGCGACCGTCTCTGGCAGTTCCTGCGTCAGGGCGGCATGGGCAATGCGCTGGATTTCTTTCATTGTCTGGCCAACCGCTGGCTGGCGCGTGACTACGCCTGGGGCGAGCCGCAAGCGCTGCCGCGTACGGCGATTTACCAGTCACAGAAAAACACCGCCGCACTCTGCGACTGGCAAGCCGAATGGCTGCCCGGTCAACCGGTCGCGGCGGTGTTGTTTTATCGCTCGCATTTGCAAGCGGCGAACACTGCGTTCATCGACGTGTTCTGCCAGCGCTTGCAGGCGGCGGGGCTCAATCCGTTGCCGATCGTCGTCGCCAGCCTGAAAGAACCCGGCTGTCTGAGCGTGGTCGAGGACTGGCTGGACGAGGTCGAGGCGGCGGTGATTCTCAACACCACCGGTTTCGCGCAGTCCAGTCCAGAAGCCCCGCATCTGCGCCCGTTCCGGCGCAATATTCCGGTGATTCAGGCGATCTGCGCTCAGGACAACGAGCCGGGCTGGCGCGACAGCGAGCAGGGCTTGGGGCCTCGGGACCTGGCGATGCACATTGCCTTGCCGGAACTCGACGGGCGCATCATCAGTCGACCGATCAGCTTCAAGGATCTGGCCTGGCGCAGCGAGCGCAGCCAGTCCGACGTGGTCTGCTACCGGGCGCAACCCGAACGCATGGATTTCGTCGCTGAACTGGCGCGGCGCTGGAGCGATCTGGCGCGGCTGCCGAACACGGAAAAACGCATCGCGCTGATCCTCGCCAACTACCCGACTCGCGACGGCCGGATCGGCAATGGCGTCGGTCTGGACACGCCGGCGGCGGCATTGAATATCCTGCGCGCGTTGCAGGCGGAAGGCTTCCCGCTGACGGCGAAGTTGCCGGACAGCGGCACCGAACTGATCCAGCAATTGCTCGGCGGCGTCAGCAACGACCTCGACAGCATCGACCTGCGTCCATGCCAGCAAAGCCTGGCGATGGACGCCTATCTGGCGATGTTCAATGCGCTGCCGCAAGCCAATCGCGCGGCAGTACTGGAACGCTGGGGCACCCCGCAAAATGATCCAATGTGCCGCGACGGACGGATGATGATCGCCGGGCTGCGTTTTGGTCTGACTTTCGTCGGCATTCAACCGGCGCGCGGTTATCAGGTCGATCCGAGTGCGGTGTACCACGACCCGGATCTGGTGCCGCCGCACGGCTATCTGGCGTTCTATTTCTGGCTGCGCAACACCTACGGTGCCCACGCGGTGATTCACGTCGGCAAGCACGGCAACCTCGAATGGCTGCCGGGTAAGGGCGTCGGCCTTTCGGAGAATTGCTGGCCGGACGCATTGCTCGGGCCGCTGCCGAACATCTATCCGTTTATCGTCAACGACCCGGGCGAGGGCGCCCAGGCCAAACGGCGCACGCAAGCGGTGATCATCGACCACCTGATGCCGCCGCTGACCCGCGCCGAAACCTACGGCCCGCTGCGCAATCTGGAACTGTTGGCCGACGAATATTACGAGGCGCAACTGCTCGATCCGCGTCGCGCCCGCGAGCTGCAGCGCGACATTCTGCAACTGGTGCGCGAGACGCAGATCGACCGCGAACTGCAACTCGACGCCGGTCTGGACAGCGACGCCGATGCAGCGATCTGGCTGCCGCGTCTGGATACCTATCTGTGTGACCTGAAGGAATCGCAGATCCGCGATGGCCTGCACATCTTTGGCGAGTCGCCGACCGGGCGTTTGCGCATCGACACGCTGCTGGCGCTGCTGCGCATTCCGCGTGGCGACGGCAAGGGTGCGCAGTCGAGTCTGCTGCGGGCGTTGGCCAAGGCGTTTGAGTTGGGCTTTGATCCGCTGGATTGCTCCCTTGCCGATCCATGGAACGGCCCGTGCCCGCCGGAGCTGCAAAGCGTCAGCGACGAAGTCTGGCGCAGCGCCGGTGACACCCGCGAACGCCTTGAGCTATTCGCCACTCAACTGATCTCCCAAACAGTGCACGCCCCTTGTAGGAGTGAGCCTGCTCGCGATAGCGGTGTGTCATTCAACACTGAATTGCCTGACCTGACGCCATCGCGAGCAGGCTCACTCCTACAGGAACCGAGGGGGGCTGAAGTGAGCGCGATCATTGAAAATCTGCGCGAAGTCGTCGCCCCACGCCTAGACGCCTGCGGCCCCGCCGAAATGCGCGGTCTGCTCGACGCCCTCAACGGTCGCTTCGTCCCCGCCGGCCCAAGCGGCGCGCCCAGTCGTGGCCGTCTCGACGTGTTGCCCACCGGGCGCAACTTCTACTCGGTGGATGTGCGCAACCTGCCGACCACTACCGCGTGGCGCATTGGTTTCCAGTCCGCCACGTTGATCCTTGAGCGCCACTTGCAGGATCACGGCGATCACCTGCGTCAGCTCGGCCTGTCGGTGTGGGGCACTGCGACCATGCGCACCGGCGGTGACGACATCGCCCAGGCCATGGCGTTGATGGGCGTGCGTCCTGTTTGGGCCACCGGCAGTCAGCGCGTCGATGATTTCGAGATTCTGCCGTTGAGTCTGCTCGACCGACCACGGGTCGATGTAACGCTGCGGGTCTCGGGCTTCTTCCGCGATGCCTTTGCCAACCTGATTCGCCTGTTCGACGCGGCCGTGCAAGCGGTGGCGGCGCTGGACGAACCGGATGACCTCAATCCGCTGGCCGCCAAAGTCCGCGCCGAGCGTGAAGCGCTGCTGCAATCGGGGCTGGATGCCGACGCGGCACGGCGCCAGGCCGGCTGGCGTATTTTCGGCGCCAAGCCCGGGGCTTACGGCGCCGGTGTGCAAGGCGCGATCGACGGGCGCCTGTGGCAGACCCGCGAGGATCTGGCCGAGGTCTACCTGAACTGGGGCGCCTACGCTTACGGCGGTGCTGACGAAGGCACCGCCGCCCGCGAGCAGTTCGTCCAGCGTCTGAGTCAGGTGCAAGCGGTGCTACAGAACCAGGACAATCGCGAGCACGACTTGCTCGATTCCAACGACTATTACCAGTTTCAGGGCGGCATGCTCGCGGCGGTGGAAACCCTGCGCGGCGAAGCGGCGGCGAGTTATCACGGTGATCACAGCCAGCCGGATCTGCCGAGAATCCGTACCCTGAAAGAAGAACTGAATCGAGTGATACGCTCGCGGGCGGCCAATCCGAAATGGATCGACGGGGTCAAGCGTCATGGCTATAAAGGCGCCTTCGAACTGGCGGCGACAGTCGATAACCTGTTCGCTTTCGACGCCACCACACAACTGATCGATGATCATCAGTACGCGTTGCTGGCGGATGCCTACTTGCTCGACCCGGCGACCCGCGATTTTGTTCGTGAACACAATCCGCATGCGCTGCGCGACATGACCGAGCGCATGCTCGAAGCGCAGCAGCGCGGGATGTGGCAGGAACCCGGCGTGTATAAAGAAGCACTGGAAAACCTGCTGCTGGATATAGAAGAAGACACCTGACACACCGCCTCACTCTGTGGGAGCGAGCCTGCTCGCGAAGGCGTCGTGTCAGACAGTATTTTTGTAGCTGGCACACCGCTTTCGCGAGCAGGCTCGCTCCCCCAGGGATCAACGTGGCTCCCAACGATTTTCGACAGATCACCGACCATGACCGAGTATTGAAGATGACCGACACCCCGCATTTCCCGCTCTCTGCCGTGGTCGGCGCCGATGACCTGAAACTCGCGCTGTGCCTCACCGCCATCGACCCGAAAATCGGTGGCGTGCTGATCGAAGGCCCGCGCGGCATGGCCAAGTCGACCCTGGCCCGTGGCTTGGCTGATCTGCTGGCGAGCGGACAGTTCGTCACGCTGCCATTGGGCGCCACCGAAGAGCGTCTGGTCGGCACTCTTGATCTCGACGCCGCGCTGAGTGAAGGGCGGGCGCAGTTTTCTCCCGGTGTTTTGGCCAAGGCTGACGGCGGTGTGCTGTACGTCGATGAAGTAAACCTGCTGCCCGATCATCTGGTCGACCTGCTGCTCGATGTGGCTGCCAGTGGTACCAACCTGATCGAGCGCGACGGCATCTCCCATCGGCATTCGGCGCGATTTGTATTGATCGGCACGATGAACCCGGAAGAGGGTGAATTACGGCCACAGCTGCTTGACCGTTTCGGCCTGAACGTCGCCCTCAGCGGCCACACCGCGCCGACCGAACGCGGGCAGATCATCCGGCGCCGACTGGATTTCGACAGCGATCCACAGGCGTTCTGCGTGCAGTGGGAAGCCCAGCAGCAAGCGCTGCGTGAGCGCTGCGAACAGGCGCGCATCGCCTTGGCGAGCATTGCGCTGGACGACGACGCGTTGGCAAACATCACCGAGCGTTGTTTTGCGGCGGGTGTCGATGGCTTGCGCGCCGATCTGGTGTGGCTGCGGGCTGCCCGTGCGCACGCAGCATGGCGCGGCGCTGCCGCGATTGCCGAGCAGGACATCGACGCCGTGGCGGAATTTGCCCTGCGGCATCGCCGTCGTGAATCGTCTTCTTCCAGCTCTCAGCCACCCGCGCAAAACCCGGCCAGTAGCCAGGCCGAACCGAGCGAAGGGCAGGGCCAGTGGGGCGATATGCCCGCCCCGGCACTGGCCACGGGTGCTCGCCGTGAAGTGCCGAGCTGGCCAAAAAAGTAACCGGCATTCGTCCCCGATCCGACGCGGGGGCGAATGCCAGACCCCGCGCCGGACGCCTCGACCACGGACGCCAGGGCCAGCGCCACGCCGCGCGCAGCGGCCTGGTGAACTGGCCGGGCACGCTGCTCAACGGCCGTCCGCAAACCCGTGAGGACTTGCAGTTCCAGTTGCGCACTCGTTCTCCCCATGAGTTGTGGCTGGTGATCGTCGATGCGTCGGCTTCGACGCGTCGGCATCAGGCGCTGAGCGATGCCAAGGGCCTGCTCGCGCAATTGTTCGATGATGCTTATCGGCAGCGCGCGCGACTGGCCTTGCTGACCGCCAGCGGCAGCGCGCCGAAATGGCAGGTGCAAGGTCTGAAGGCATCGAGTGGTTTGCGCACCTGGCTGGAGGCGTTGGGGGCGGGCGGCGGCACGCCGTTGGTGGCGGCATTGACGCAGGCACAGCAATGGCTGGTGCAGCGACAAAAGCGCTTCCCGGCCGAGCAGCAGCGCTTGCTGGTGGTGACGGATGGCCGCTTGAAAACCTTGCCGCCGATGTTGCCGCTGGAGTGTCCGGGATTGTTGATCGACATTGAGCGTGGGCCGATCCGCCTGGCTCGGGCGCGGGAGTTGGCGGCAGCGCTGAATGCGGATTATCGGCATATCGATGATATGTGAAGTCTGAACAGGCCTCTTCGCGAGCAGGCTCGCTCCCACAATGTTGGTGAACACCGCTTGCTCTGTGGGAGCGAGCCTGCTCGCGAAGGCATCGCCTCGGATCATGCAGGATCACCAAAAACCGCAGCGCTGCTCTATGCTCCACCCCAGCCCAATCACAAGGAGTGAATCATGCGGGTACTGGTCGCCAATCCTCAGGACGATTTTCGCGTCAAAGCCTACGCCGGCACCAACGGCGTGCTGCTGGCCATGGATCTTGCCGAACCCCGGCGCAAAGGCCTGCTCGGGTTTGCCATCGAAAAGCAGCAGGGCGGCAAACCGTGGTTGTTCCTGTTCAACAGCCTGACATTTCCCGGCAAGGCGCACACGTTCCCGCAGTATCACGCCACGCCCAGCGATAAAGCGCCGCTACAGAAATTCCGCTGGGCCGATTACGCGGTCAATCCGGGCACGACGATGCACTATCGCGTGCATCTGGCCTATGGCACGGCGGATGCGCCGCTATTGGGAGAATCACTGGAGCTGAGCATCACCAGTGACGACGGTCATCCGGCCAACCAGAGCGTGATATTCAACCGTGCCGTGGCCGCCAGTCAGGCCTTCCAGCGCAAATTTCCCGACCTCGACGCGCAGATCAGCGCCAACAAGAACTTCCCCATCGAGGCCTGGCCCGACGCGGCGCGGCTGTGGCTGGAGAACGGACTCCTGGAGCGATTGCTGGGCTTTATCGAACGTGCAGTGGACGCGCAGTGGGCGCTGGACATCGCGATCTACGAGTATCAGTTGCAGGCGATCGTCGACGCAGTGAATGCGGCATTTGCCCGAGGGGTTCAGGTGCGCGTGCTGTATCACGCGCAACCTGATGATCCCGATACGACCCTGAACGAAAAGAACCTTGCCAAATTGCCGATGGCGAACAAGCGCGGCCGGGTCACCCATAACATCTTTCACGACAAATTCATTGTTCTCAGCAGCGTCGATGGCGCGGGTCAGCGGCAACCGCAGGCGGTGCTGTGCGGCAGCACCAATTTCACCGCCAACGGTGTTTATCGCCAGGCCAACGTGGTGCATACGCTCGACGACGTGACGATTGCCACGCGTTATTTGCAAGTGTTCGAAGAGGTCTGGGCCAACCCCGCCGACGTCGCTGCGACGCGCAGCTGGATCACCGAGCACAACCCGATGAACCCTACGCAGCCGCTGTTCGCCGGGTTCTCGCCACGCAGCGGTGGTGGCGATTTGCGTGAGTTTGTCGAGATCATCGAGGCGGCGAAAAAGGACGTGTTGTTCGTCACCGCTTTCAGCCTGCCGGACGCGATTCTCAACGCGCTGCTCGGCAAACCGCATGACGACATCCTGCGTTACGGCCTGCAAAATACCGCGAGCAGCATCACCGGATTTCATGCCGACCGCACCGCCGAATTCGCTGCCACAGCTTTGCTCAACACCGGGCTGGAAGGCTGGCTGAAAGAAAACATGAAAGGCCAGAAGGGCAACCTGCTGGTGCACACCAAAGCCGTGATCACCGACTTCACCACCGATGCGCCGACCATCATCAGCGGCAGTCACAACCTCAGTACGTCAGCCAGTAACGGCAATGACGAGAACTTCCTGATCATTCGTGGCGACACCGATCTGGCTGATCGCTATGGCCTGGAGTTGCTGCGGTTTTATGAGCATTACCGCTTTCGCTATTTCGCGAAAAAACTCGAGCTCAAGCAGGTGAGTCCGCTGGCGGTGGATGACAGCTGGACCCACGATTATTACGTAGAGGGGGATTTGCGCCAGTTGTCGCGGTTGCGCTTTGCCGGGCGATGATGTGGTGTGTTTGATGACCCCTTCGCGAGCAAGCCCGCTCCCACATTGGACTTTCTTTGAACTCAGAACCTGCGTCCGACGAATAACCCTTGTGGGAGCGGGCTTGCTCGCGAAAGGGCCTGCAGGAAAATCACATTTCCTGTGCTCTTACAGATTTTGAAATGATTTGCCGCTGTAGAAAATGTGCCTTGAGCCTG
Organism: Pseudomonas sp. LAMO17WK12:I5; assembly: GCF_900215165.1. Lineage (NCBI taxonomy): Bacteria > Pseudomonadati > Pseudomonadota > Gammaproteobacteria > Pseudomonadales > Pseudomonadaceae > Pseudomonas > Pseudomonas sp. LAMO17WK12:I5. Next base: position 224,762 of record NZ_OBDS01000005.1, read on the forward strand.
TACGCTCCAAGGCCATTTTTCATTCAGGATTTGCATGAACACCCTCTTGGAGCCTCCCAGTCGTACCTTCTCCACGCGCCATGGCGCGGTCTTGACGCACTCGCAGCATCCGGTTTTCCGACTCCCGTCTATCGTTGACAACGCGGCTTCAGAGCCTTCGCGTTGCACTTTGCCGTGTCCGGCAGCCTGAATTCACTGAAGAGAGATCGAGACATTTTATGGAATGGTTAGCGGATCCCACGGCCTGGTTAGGCTTGTTGACTCTGATCGTGCTGGAACTGGTGCTGGGTATCGACAACCTGGTGTTCATCGCGATCCTGGCGGACAAACTGCCGCCGCATCAGCGCGATCGTGCGCGGATCATCGGCCTGTCGTTGGCGCTGATCATGCGCCTGGGCCTGTTGGCGAGTATTTCCTGGCTGGTGACCCTCACGCAGCCGTTGTTCGAGGTGTTCGACAAGAGCTTCTCCGGCCGTGACCTGATCATGCTGTTCGGTGGTGTATTCCTGCTGTTCAAGGCGACGATGGAGCTGCACGAACGACTCGAAGGCCACGTCGGCCAGCGCTCGACCAACGCCGCTTACGCGCTGTTCTGGCCAATCGTCGCGCAGATCGTGGTGCTCGATGCGGTGTTCTCGCTGGACGCGGTAATCACCGCCGTCGGCATGGTTGATGAACTGGCGGTGATGATGATCGCGGTGATCATTTCCATCGGCCTGATGATCGTCGCCAGCAAGCCGCTGACCCGCTTCGTCAATGCGCACCCGACGGTGATCATGCTGTGTCTGGGCTTCCTGATGATGATCGGTTTCGCCCTGACGGCCGAAGGCCTGGGTTTCCACATCCCGAAAGGCTATTTGTACGCGGCGATTGGTTTCTCGATCCTGATCGAGGTGTTCAACCAGATCGCTCGGGCCCGACGCAAGCGTTCGATGCAAGGCTTGCGCCCCATACGTGAGCGCACGGCCCACGCGGTAATGCGTCTGCTGGGCGGGCGCAAGCTGGAGGCGGAGGAGGTCGGCGAGGAAATTTCCGATCTGCTCGATGACGGCGAAGCCCCGAGTGCGGAGCTGTTCGACCGCCGCGAGCGAGTGATGATCAGTGGCGTGCTGCAACTGGCCGAGCGGCCGATTCGGAACCTGATGACCGTACGTGCGGATGTCGACACCATCGATCTGGCCGACGACGCCGAGACAATTCGCACAAAATTGATGCACTCGTCGTATTCACGTCTGCCGCTGATTCGCCACGGCGCGGTGGATGAACCGTTGGGCTTCGTGCACAAAAAGGAACTGCTCAAGGAATACCTGGCCGGTGCCGAGCCGAATCTGGAGCACCTGGCGCGCAAGACCATCAACCTGCTCGACAGCTATTCGATCCTCAATGCGCTGGAGCAAATGCGCGCGGCGTCGACCCACATCGCCTTCGTGGTCAACGAGTTCGGTGACTTCGTCGGCGTGTTGACCATGACCGACATCCTCGAATCGATTGCCGGCGAACTGCCCGATGCCAGCGAAATCGAAGGCCCGGACGTGATCGAGGGGCAGGGCGGGTTCATCGTCAGCGGCGCATTGAATCTGACGCGTGTTCGCCAGCGCACCGGGTTCGGCGCCGAACCGACCGAGGACTATCAGACCCTGGCCGGACTGGTGATGAGCCTGCTGGATCGCTTGCCGATGATCGGCGATCGGCTGCAGTACGCAGGCTGGCAAATGACCGTCAAAGCCGTTGAGGAACGACGGGTGACGCAGGTGTTGCTGGTGCGCGATTCAGCGTAAGGCAGCAGCCTTGCGCTGACGGGGCCGGCCCCTTCGCGGGCAAGCCCGCTCCCACAGTGCACGCGTCGTACACGAAATGTGTGAACAACGTTGACCCCTGTGGGAGCGGGCTTGCCCGCGAAAGCGATGTGTCAGACGCCGTAACGATTACGGGAAATGCACTGCCTCAAATCACCCGCCGATGCGCACGCGCGATTGTGCAGAGCCTGCTCAATGTGCGGCGCAACCACGGCAGGTCATGCCTTGGTTTCTGCTGCACCACCGGCGCCCTGGTCCTGCCAATATGTCGGGCAAAGTCCGCCGCCAGTGTTTCCTCTGTGCCGATGCCCTTGAGCTTCTTCAGCAACTTGCCGTTCTTGTAGAACAGCACCGTCGGCGTGCCGGTGACCAACGGATGGCGCGGCGACTCACGGGTGTTAAGCATGTAGATATTGGCGCGATGACGGTACGGCTCGGCAATCTGACGAAAAATCGGCCCGGCCCATTCGCAGGCGGGGCAGTGTTCATTGGCGAAATACAGGATCACCGGGCGCCAGGTTTTCAGGGCTTTGCGGTAAACCGGGGCCAGATTGGAAATGGTATTGGCAGCGCTCATTGAGAACTCCTTTTCAACGACCTCGAAGGTTCGATGACGTTAAAGAAGGGTGAAGAACAGGTCTACTGTCAGAAATTACAGGTGGCCTGTGGATTCGCGAGATTTTTCCCACTTTTATAAAGGACCGGCCCGACACGAAGCCCGGAAATGTGGAATGTCGGGACGTGATACCTTTTTTCACTCAATAAAAGAGAAGGCGGTAATAAGCGATAGGCGTCGAAGCCGTCTTGGAGTGCTATTTTAAGCACCATTAACAGCACTCCAGGGAGCACCATCATGACTCACGTAGTCCTTTCTAATATCGTTGCGAGTATTTCTGAATTGAAAAGAAACCCCATGGGTACCGTGGCCGCCGGTGGTGGCCAATCTGTTGCAATCCTCAATCGAAATGAGCCGGCGTTTTATTGTGTTCCCGCAAAGGAGTATGAGGCGATGATGAATCGTCTTGAGGATCTGGAACTGATCGCACTGTGCAAGGAGCGAGAAAACGATCCCACCATCAAGGTCTCTATAGATGACCTATGAGCTGGAGTTTTCCGAGAAAGCCTGGAAGGAATGGAAAAAGCTTGATTCAGCACTTCAGAATCAGTTCAAGAAAAAGCTCTCTACACGTCTGGTCAATCCTCACGCTCCTGCCGATCAACTCCGAGGGTTGGGAAACGCCTACAAAATCAAGCTTCGCAGTGCTGGATACTGGCTGGTCTATCGCGTAAAGAACGAGGTTTTGGTTGTTACCGTGATTGCGGTAGGGAGAAGAGAGCGGGGAGAGGTCTACGACAAAGCCGCTTGCCGATAGATCTGGAGAGCTGGCCCCTTCAATCGCTAACCACATTGCACCGAAGTAGCCCTTCGTGCTCCATCTGGGAACCTGCTACTCGTTATTTGTAGCCTAAGGTAGCGCAGCCCATCAGTACCCGCACCTGACTCCATTTTTCGCATTTCCTGCATCCCGTTGATTTCAAAAACATTTAACCCCTCTACAGTTTCCCTGTGATTCCTGTGGCACACTTTCTGCTGTCTATTCCGTAGTAACAAACCATGTTCCGGTATAGCGGAATAAACATCATCCTGGAGTGCTTGCCATGCATCGCCGTCCTTCGTTGTTCAAAGCGTGTGTTTTCGTTCTTGCGGCTTCGTCCGCTGTGATGGGCATGGCCCAGGCAGCCGATAGCAAGCTCGACAGTGTTCTGGCCCGGGGCAAGCTGATTGTCGGCACCGGCAGCACCAATGCGCCGTGGCACTTTCAGGGGGCGGACGGCAAGTTGCAGGGCTTTGATATCGACATCGCCAGGATGGTGGCCAAAGGGCTGTTCAATGACCCGAACAAGGTCGAGTTCGTCGTGCAGTCGTCCGATGCGCGGATTCCCAATCTGCTGACCGACAAGGTCGACATGAGCTGCCAGTTCATCACCGTCACTGCCAGCCGTGCGCAGCAAGTAGCGTTCACCCTGCCGTACTACCGCGAAGGTGTCGGCCTGCTGCTGCCGGCCAACAGCAAGTACAAGGAAATCGAAGACCTGCAGGCGGCCGGTGACAGCGTTACGGTGGCCGTGTTGCAAAACGTCTATGCCGAAGAGCTGGTGCACCAGGCGCTGCCCAAGGCCAAGGTCGATCAGTACGACAGTGTCGATCTGATGTATCAGGCGGTGAACTCCGGTCGCGCCGATGCCGCTGCTACCGATCAGTCGTCGGTCAAGTACCTGATGGTGCAGAACCCCGGCCGCTACCGCAGCCCGACCTACGCGTGGAGCCCACAGACCTACGCCTGCGCAGTCAAACGCGGCGATCAGGACTGGCTGAACTTCGTCAACACCACTCTGCATGAAGCCATGACCGGCGTTGAGTTCCCGACTTACGCGGCATCCTTCAAGCAATGGTTCGGTGTCGACCTGCCGTCGCCGGCGATCGGTTTCCCTGTCGAATTCAAATGATCCCGTGAGAGTGGGGCGCCTGCACGCGCCCCGCTCAAGGTACTGCTGACCATGAACTATCAGTTGAACTTTGCCGCCGTGTGGCGCGATTTCGACACCTTGCTGGCGGGGCTCGGTCTGGGTCTTGAACTGGCACTGGTGTCGATCGCCATCGGCTGCGTGATCGGCCTGCTGATGGCGTTTGCCTTGCTGTCGAAGCATCGCGCCTTGCGGGTGCTGGCCTCGGTGTACGTCACGGTGGTGCGTAACACGCCGATTCTGGTGTTGATTCTGTTGATCTACTTTGCCTTGCCGAGCCTGGGTATCCGTCTGGACAAGATTCCCTCGTTCATCATCACGCTGTCGCTGTATGCCGGTGCCTATCTGACCGAGGTGTTCCGTGGTGGTTTGCTGAGCATTCCCAAAGGCCAGCGCGAAGCGGGGCTGGCGATCGGCCTCGGTGAGTGGCAGGTCAAGGCCTACGTCACCGTGCCGGTGATGCTGCGCAACGTGTTGCCGGCGCTGTCGAACAACTTCATCTCGCTGTTCAAGGACACCTCGCTGGCCGCCGCGATTGCGGTGCCGGAGCTGACCTATTACGCGCGCAAGATCAACGTCGAGAGCTACCGGGTGATCGAAACCTGGCTGGTGACCACGGCGTTGTATGTCGCGGCCTGTTACCTCATTGCCATGCTGCTGCGTTACCTCGAGCAGCGTCTGGCGATCCGCCGATAGGAGGCTGCGATGTACGAATCTCCCAGTTGGTTGCATGAATTGTGGGTGGCACGCGAGACGTTGCTGCAAGGCTTCCTGACCAGTGTGCAGGTGTCGGCGCTGGCGATTCTGTTCGGCACGCTGCTCGGGGTTGTCACCGGTCTGGTGCTGACTTACGGCAAGTTCTGGATGCGCGCGCCGTTCCGCTTTTATGTCGACATTATTCGCGGCACGCCGGTGTTTGTATTGGTGCTGGCCTGCTTCTACATGGCGCCGGCGCTGGGCTGGCAGATCAGCGCCTTTCAGGCCGGTGCGCTGGGCCTGACGCTGTTCTGCGGCTCGCACGTCGCCGAGATCGTGCGCGGTGCCTTGCAGGCATTGCCACGCGGGCAGATGGAAGCGAGCAAGGCGATCGGCCTGACGTTTTATCAATCCCTCGGTTACGTGCTGTTGCCCCAGGCGTTGCGGCAAATCCTGCCGACCTGGGTCAACTCGTCCACCGAAATCGTCAAGGCTTCGACCTTGCTCTCGGTGATCGGCGTTGCCGAACTACTGCTCAGCACCCAACAGATCATCGCCCGGACCTTCATGACTCTGGAGTTCTACCTGTTCGCCGGTTTTCTGTTCTTCGTCATCAACTACGGCATCGAATTACTCGGCCGGCATATTGAAAAGCGGGTGGCCCTGCCATGACTCAAGCTCAAGTTTCCAACGTTCAGAACGCTCAGCCGCTGCTGGACATCCGTGGCCTGCACAAGCAGTACGGCGCAGTCGAAGTGCTCAAGGGCGTCGACTTGAGCATGCAGCGCGGCAACGTCGTGACGCTGATCGGCTCCAGCGGTTCGGGCAAGACCACCTTGCTGCGCTGCGTGAACATGCTCGAAGAGTTCCAGGGCGGACAGATCCTGCTCGACGGCGAGTCCATCGGCTATGACGAGGTCGGTGGCAAACGTGTGCGTCACGCGGAAAAAGTCATCGCCCGCCATCGTGCGATGACCGGCATGGCCTTCCAGCAATTCAACCTGTTTCCGCACCTGACTGCCTTGCAGAACGTCACCCTCGGTCTGCTCAAGGTAAAGAAAATGCACAAGGACCAAGCGGTGGTGCTGGCCGAAAAATGGCTGGAGCGGGTCGGCCTGCTGGAGCGGCGCAATCACTTTCCCGGGCAGTTGTCCGGTGGTCAGCAACAGCGTGTGGCGATTGCCCGGGCGATTGCGATGAACCCCAGCCTGATGCTGTTCGACGAAGTCACTTCGGCCCTCGATCCGGAGCTGGTCGGCGAAGTGCTGAACGTGATCAAGGGCCTGGCCGAAGACGGCATGACCATGTTGCTGGTGACCCACGAAATGCGTTTCGCCTTCGAGGTTTCGGACAAGATCGTGTTCATGAATCAGGGGCGAATCGAAGAGCAGGGGCCGCCCAAGGAACTGTTCGAACGCCCGCAATCGCCGCGTCTGGCTGAGTTTCTCAAGAGCACGCGGTTCTAATTTTTGCTTTGTAATCAGGAGAAGTACCCATGAGCATTACTCGATACGGCACCGGCAGCACCGCCGCTGGCGGTCAGCCACGTCCCTTCGCGCGCGCCGTTGAAGCGGATGGCTGGCTGCACGTGTCCGGCCAGGTGCCGGCGGTGGATGGCGAGATCATCGTTGGTGGTATCGTCGAGCAGACCCACCAGACCATGAAAAACCTGATCGCGATTCTCGAAGAGGCCGGTTATGGCCTGGAGGACGTGGTGCGGGCTGGCGTATGGCTGGACGATCCGCGGGATTTCAGCAGTTTCAACAAGGTTTTCGGCGAGTACTTCAAACCGGAACACGCTCCGGCACGGGCCTGTGTGCAGGCGAGCATGATGGTTGATTGCAAGGTCGAGATCGATTGCATCGCGTACAAGAAGAAACCCTGAAATCTGTGCTGACTTCTTCGCGAGCAGGCTCGCTCCCACATTTGAAATGCAATCCCCTGTGGGAGCGAGCCTGCTCGCGAAAGCGGCCTACCAAGCGCCGCAGTAGTCTCGGTAAACTCCCGGCACTTTCATTGGGAACTGAAAACATGACCGAAGACACCATCAAACGCCGGGCCCGTGGTCTGGATCGGGCGTTCGATATCCTCGACTTCCTCAAGGAGATCGGCCAGCCGCTGCGTCCGAACGACATCGCCAACGGTATCGGCAGCCCGAAATCCACGGTCTACGAACTGGTGGCGTCGCTGCTGGAACGACGGATTCTGGAGCCGGTGGGCAAGGACGGTCACGTCTATCTGGGGCGCCAGTTGTACTTCCTCGGGCAGGCGCACCTGCGCCATTTCGACCTCAGTCGCGAGGCCGATCACGCCTTGCAGGAGATCGTCAGCCAGACCCGGGAAACCGCGCAAATGTGCCTGCTCAACGGGCGCAAATACACGGTGGCGCTGATGAAGGAGGGCGAGCGGCATTTCCGCATTTCGTCCGACATCGGCGAAAACGCGCCGATCCCGTGGACTGCGTCCGGACGCCTGCTGCTGGCGCACCTGAGTGATCAGCAGATCATCGACCTGATCGACGAAGACGACTACATCCTGCCCGACGGCGAGCGCCTGCCGCTGGAACGCTTTCTGGCGGAGATCCGCCAGGCCGGTATCGACGGATTCTTCTCGTTCGACAGCGTGGCCGACACCTTCACCCATTGCTTCGCCGCGCCGGTCAAAGACCCCAGTGGCGTGGCCATCTGCACCCTGTGCATCGTCGCCCCACGGGCCGATGCGAAGAACAATTACGACGACTATCGCCGGGTGCTGATCGAGAGCGCCAACAGCCTCGCCCGGCGCATCAACGAATAACCGCGGCTGCCTGCGGCCGCGACAGTGAGGAGTTCAAGCATGACGACTGCCATCAATACCGCTGTGGAAAAGGGCGACGCCGCCATCGGTGCGCACCTTGTGCGCGACGTCAGCCTGCCGGCGCTGGTGCTGCACCGCGAGGCGCTGGAGCACAACATTCGCTGGATGCAGAAGTTCGTCAGCGACAGCGGCGCCGAGCTCGCGCCCCACGGCAAGACCAGCATGACCCCGGCGCTGTTCCAGCGTCAGCTCGACGCCGGCGCGTGGGGCATCACCCTCGCCAGCGCCACCCAGACCCGCGCCGCATACGCCCACGGCGTGCGCCGGGTGTTGATGGCCAACCAACTGGTCGGCACGCCGAACATGGCACTGATTGCCGATCTGCTGGCCGATGCCGATTTCGATTTCTACTGCATGGTCGATCACCCGGACAACGTCGCCGATCTCGGTGCGTACTTCGCCTCGCGCGGAGTGAAGTTGAATGTGATGATCGAGTACGGCGTGGTCGGTGGCCGCTGCGGTTGCCGCAGCGAGCAGGAAGTCATCGCACTGGCCCAGGCGATCAACGCGCAACCGGCGCTGGCTCTGACCGGCATCGAGGGTTACGAAGGGGTGATCCATGGCGATCACGCGGTTAGCGGCATTCGTGAATTCGCCGCGTCGCTGGTGCGCCTGGCGGTGCAGTTGCAGGACAGCGGCGCGTTTGCCATTGCCAAGCCGATCATCACCGCCTCGGGTTCGGCGTGGTACGACCTGATCGCCGAGTCGTTCGAAGCGCAGAACGCCAGCGGACGCTTCCTCAGCGTGCTGCGCCCGGGCAGTTATGTCGCCCACGATCATGGCATCTACAAGGAAGCGCAGTGTTGCGTGCTGGATCGTCGTAGCGATCTGCACGAAGGATTGCGCCCGGCGCTGGAAGTCTGGGCCCACGTGCAATCGCTGCCGGAGCCGGGTTTTGCGGTGATCGCTCTCGGCAAGCGCGACGTGGCGTTCGATGCCGGCCTGCCGGTGCCATTGCTGCGTTACAAGGCCGGTGTATTGCCAGCGGTGGGCGACGATGTCGGCGCGTGCAAGGTGACGGCGGTGATGGACCAGCATGCGTTCATGAGCGTGGCGTCGGGGGTTGAGTTGCGGGTGGGCGACATCATTTCCTTCGGCACCTCGCACCCGTGCCTGACGTTCGACAAGTGGCGGGTGGGGTTGCTGGTGGATGAGCAGTTGGCGGTGGTCGAGAGTATGGAGACCTGCTTCTAAGGTTTCAGACCGAGTCGCGCCCATCGCGAGCAGGCTCACTCCTACAGGGGAACGCATTCCAATTGTAGGAGTGAGCCTGCTCGCGATGAGGGCCGCCCAAACACCGATGATTATCCAGAGACACCTCCCAATGACCAGCCTCAGCCCCCTGGGCCCGAACACCCCGCGCATCGCCCTGATCGGCGAGTGCATGATCGAACTCCAGCACCGCGCCGACGGCAGCCTGCAGCAAAGCTTCGGCGGCGATACCTTGAACACCGCGGTGTACCTGGCCCGCGCCCTCGGCGACAAAGCCCAGGTCGATTACGTCACCGCGCTGGGCGACGACAGCTTCAGCGATGCCATGTGCCAGAGCTGGGCCGACGAAGGCATTGGCCTGGAACTCGTGCAGCGTCTGCCCGGTCGCTTGCCCGGCCTGTACTGCATCCAGACCGACGCCAACGGCGAGCGGCGTTTCCTCTACTGGCGCAATGAAGCGGCGGTGCGCGATTGCTTCACCACCCCGGCGGCGGAGCCGATTCTGGCGGCGCTGCCGGACTACGATGTGCTGTATTTCAGCGGCATCACCCTCGCAGTGTTAGGTGCGAAGGGGCGCGAGCGCTTGATCCAGACCCTGATCGAAGCCCGCCAGCGCGATGCGCGGATCGTCTTCGACAACAATTATCGGCCACGCTTGTGGGCGTCACAGGATGAGGCGCGGGCGGCCTATCGCAGCGTGTTGCCGCATGTCGATCTGGCGTTGCTGACCGTGGATGACGAACAGGCGCTGTTCCATTTTGCCGATTGCGACGCAGTGTTCGAGGCGTACGCGCAGATCGGCACGCCGGAAGTGGTGCTCAAGCGTGGCGCCGAGGCGTGTCTGATTCGTTGTGATGGCGAGGCGTTCGAAGTGCCGGCGCAGCAGGTCGAGAAGGTGGTGGATACGACGGCAGCGGGGGATTCGTTCAGTGCGGCGTATCTGGCCAGGCGGTTGCTGGGGGGCAGTCCGGTCGAGGCAGCGCAGGCGGGGCATTGGCTGGCGAGTCGGGTGATTCAGGTGCCGGGGGCATTGATCCCTAAAGAATGAGTGTTCTTGTGGCGAGGGAGCTTGCTCCCGCTCGACTGCGCAGCAGGCGCAAGCCTTATTGGGGCGGCTCCGCCACCCAGCGGGAGCAAGCTCCCTCGCCACAAACGCCCGAAAGCAAAGCCTTCAGTCGCGGAAAAACACCTGCACCAGGTGATAGCCGAACTTGCTCTTGATAGGCCCGTGCACCGTGCGCAGCGGCTTCTTGAAGATCACCGCATCGATCGCGCCGACCATCTGCCCCGGCCGCACTTCACCCAGATCACCGCCGCGTTTGCCGGACGGGCAGGTCGAGTATTTCTTCGCCAGCACATCGAACGCTTCGCCCTTGGCAATGCGTTGCTTGAGTTGTTCGGCCTCTTCGGCGGTTTTCACCAGAATGTGGCGGGCTTGGGCTTTCATCGTGCGATACCTGTAACGGGGTGACGGCGGGGCGCGGGATTATGCCTCAAGTGACGGCGTTTGGTTGATCATCTCGCGGATCTTGTTGGCCAGCACTTCAATCGAAAACGGCTTGGCCACCATGTCCATGCCATCCTCGAGAAAGCCCTGACGCTCGGCGGCTTTCTGCGCGTAACCGGTCATGAACAGCACCTTCAGCCCCGGACGATGCTGGCGGGCGATTTCCGCCAGTTGCCGGCCATTCATCCCCGGTAGACCAACGTCGGTCACCAGCAGATCCACACGCAGCTCCGATTCCAGCAGCGGCAGGGCGGCGCTGGCGTCGGCGGCTTCGTGGGCGAGGTAACCCAGCTCCTTGAGCAGATCGAGCACCAGCATGCGCACCGCCGGGTCATCCTCAACCACCACCACGGTTTCCCCGCAAGTGGCCGTCGGCGCTGCACCGAGGGTTTCCACGACAGGCCGTTCCGGCTCCAGCAGGTTCAGGCGCGGCAAGTACAAGCGCACACAGGTGCCCTGATTCGGCAGGCTGTCGAGGCTGACATGGCCGCCCGACTGCTGGGCGAAGCCATAAATCATCGATAGCCCCAGCCCGGTGCCCTGGCCGATCGGTTTGGTGGTGAAGAACGGATCGAACGCCTTGGCCCGTACCGACGGCGTCATGCCGGTGCCGTTGTCGCTGACCGCCAGCATCAGGTAGTCGCCGGCCTTGACCGGTTCGAGGGTGGTGATGTCGTTGCCGTCGAGGTAGACGTTGGCGGTTTCGATCAGCAGCTCGCCGCCATCGGGCATGGCGTCGCGGGCGTTGATCACCAGGTTGAGCAGGGCATTTTCCAGTTGGCTGACGTCGGTGCTGATCGGCCAGACATCGTCGGCCAGGCGCAGCGTGAGTTCGATCGGGTCGCCCTTGGTGCGGCGGATCAAATCTTCCAGCGAATGAATCAGTTCGTTGACGTTGAGGGTCTTGCGGTCCAGCGACTGCCGGCGCGAGAACGCCAGCAGCCGATGGGTCAGCGCGGCCGCTCGGTTGGCCGACGACACCGCCGCTTCGGTGAAACGGCCGATTTCATCGGCGCGGCCGTCGGCGATGTAGCGTTGCATCAGGTCAAGGCTGCCGATGATTCCGGTGAGCATGTTGTTGAAGTCGTGGGCGATACCGCCGGTGAGCTGGCCGACCGCTTCCATCTTCTGCGCATGGCGCAACGCATCTTCGGCGCGCTCGCGTTCGAACATCTCGTTCTGCAGACGTTGATTGGCCTGGGCCAGTTGTTCGGTACGGGCGCTGACCCGTTCCTCCAGGGTTTCATTGAGATTGCGCAGGGCTTCTTCGGTTTTTTTTCGTTCGGATTCGTCGATCACGAAAATATAGAAACCGTTGACTGAGCCGTCGGCGCCGTGGCGCGGCAGGTAATTCATCAGCGCATGGCGGTTGCTGCCGTCGCGATGCGGGGTGTACAGGCTGAACGAGCTGGGCCGCCCGGCCAGCGCTTCGGCGATATAGGGCGCGCGCAGGAAGTAGGCTTCTTCGCCGATCACTTCGCGAATGGTGCGGCCATACAGCTCCTGCGGCGTCAGGCCATACCAGTCCAGATACGCCGCATTGTTCAGGCGGAAGCGCTCTTCGTGGTCGACGTAACTGATGAGGATCGGCATTGCATTGATGATCAGCTGCAATTCCGTCTGGCTCTGGCGCAGCGCCTGCTCGGTGTGCTTGCGCTCGGTCAGATCCAGCGCGGCGCCGAGGAAACGCACTGGTCTCCCGTGGTGATCCTTGTAACAGCGGCCCCGGGCAAACACCCAGCGCAGTTCGCCGTCGGCTTTCAGCAGGCGGTATTCCTCGGCGTACTCGGTGCCGTGGGTGATGCAATGCTTGATGCTGCGGGCGATCAGCGCGCGGTCTTCGGGGTGCACGCCTTGCAGATAGTCGCTGATCGGTAGCTGGCTGGCGTGGGCCGGATCGATGCCATGCAACTGGGCGAAATGGGCGTCGGCGATGAAACGGTCTTCGCCGATGTCCCAATCCCAGGTGCCAACCGCATCGGTGGCGGCCAGCGCCAGTTGCAGGCGTTCTTCAGTGTCGCGCTGGGCCTTGAGACTTTCTTCGGAACGGCGTTGCAGTTCGAGGGCGATGCGCCGGCGTTCGTTGGTTTCGATGGCTGTTACCAGAATCCCCGCCACTTGCGTGTCTTCATCGCGGATGGGGCTGTAGGTCAGGTCCAGCCAGAAGTCGGACTCTACGCCTCCGCGTTGCAGGGTAAATCGCCGCTCGCTGTAGGTGCGCACCTGGCCTTGTAGGACGGCTCGATAAATCGGGTCGGTAAAGTCCTGAAGTTCTGGCCATATAAGGTGCGCAGGCTGTCCGAAAGCGTGTGGATGCTTGCTCCCGGCGAGCATCGCAAAGCCATTGTTGTAGATCTGCGTGAGCTGCGGCCCCCACAACAGCAGCATCGGCATCGGCGAGTGAATCACGATGTCCACAGCTGTGCGCAGGCTTTGCGGCCAGGTGCCAGAAGCGCCCAACGGCGTGCGGCTCCAGTCGGTACGGGCGATCAGGGCTTGGGCGTCATCGGGGGAGGGTGCTGCGTTCATCACATGTATCCTGAGCGTCGGTCAGTGCGTTGGCATCTACTATTCTTGCACTTGCGGTAGACGCTGTATGACCCGTGACGTCACGACAGCGGGTCATTTCTGTTCATTGAATGCTTCGCGGGTGCTTATTGCCATGGAAATCGATGCACTGTTGCTCCGTCTGTCGAGCCAGCACGGCTCTGACCTGTTCCTGTCCACGGGAGCGCCACCCAGTGCGCGCATCGATGGCGTGCTGACGCCGTTCAGCGAGCGGCCGTTCAAGCCCGGCGAGGTCGAGACCATCGCCAACTCCCTGATGGACGCCGAGCAACGGCGCGAGTTCGATCGGGATCTGGAAATGAACCTGGCGATTTCCCGTACGGGCATCGGGCGTTTTCGGGTGAACGTCTTCAAGCAACGCAATGATGTGTCAATCGTGATCCGCAACGTCAAACTCGATATCCCGCGCTTCGAAGACCTGAAACTGCCGCCGGTATTGCTGGAAACGGTGATGCTCAAACAGGGGCTGATCCTGTTCGTTGGCGCCACCGACTCCGGTAAATCCACCTCGCTGGCCGCGCTGATCGATCACCGCAATCGCCACAGCAGCGGGCACATCATCACCATCGAAGACCCGGTGGAGTATATCCATCGACACCAGCGCTCGATCATCAATCAACGCGAAGTCGGCGTCGATACCCGCAGTTTCCATGCGGCGCTGAAAAACACCCTGCGCCAGGCCCCGGACGTAGTGCTGATCGGCGAGATCCGTGACCGCGAAACCATGGAGCATGCGCTGACATTTGCCGACACCGGGCACCTGGTGCTGTCGACGCTGCATGCGCACAACGCCAATCAGGCGCTGGACCGTATCGTCAATCTGTTCCCCGAAGAGCGCCGCCCGCAGTTGCTGCATGCACTGGGCAACAATCTCAAGGCGTTCGTCTCGCAACGGCTGGTGCGCACTGTGGACGGTCAGCGGCGGGCGGCGGTCGAAGTGATGCTCGGCACCCCGACCATCGCCGACCTGATCCGCCGCAACGAGTTGGGCGAACTCAAGGGCATCATGGAGAAGTCCGGCGAGGTCGGCATGCAGACCTTTGACGCGGCGCTGTACGGGCTGGTGGTGGAGGGCGTGATCAGTGAGGACGAAGCGCTCAAGCATGCCGATTCGCAGAACAATCTGCGCCTGCGTTTGAAACTGCACACCGAGGCGGGCCCGGCGCCCGCACCCACAACATCGGGCGATTGGGGCCTGATGGATTAACACCCACCCCTGTGGGAGCGGGCTTGCTCGCGAAAGCGGTGTCAGTCACATTGTTATCGACTGACAGATTGCCTTCGCGAGCAAGCCCGCTCCCACAAGGGATTGGGATCAGTCCGACAATTCCGGGCGATTGCGGAACTGCTCCAAGGCCTCGGGATTGGCCAACGCATCGGTATTTTTCACCGGCTCGCCATGCACCACATTGCGCACCGCGAGTTCCACCACCTTGCCGCTGATGGTGCGCGGAATATCGGTCACCGCGACGATCTTCGCCGGCACATGGCGCGGCGTGGTGTTGGCGCGGATCACCTGGCGGATCTGCTGTTGCAGGTGGTCATCCAGCGTCACGCCATCCTGCAGACGGACAAACAGCACTACGCGCACATCGTCTTGCCATTGCTGTCCGATCGCCACGCTGTCCAGCACCTGCGGGACCTTCTCGACCTGACGATAGATTTCCGCCGTGCCGATGCGCACGCCGCCGGGGTTGAGCACGGCGTCGGAGCGGCCATGGATCAGCATCCCGCCGTGGGGCAGTTGCTCGGCGTAGTCGCCCTGGGCCCAGATACCGGGGAACAGGCTGAAATAGGATTTGCGCAGCTTTTCGCCGTCAGGGTCATGCCACAGCCCGACGGGCATCGCCGGGAAGTGTCGGGTGCAGACCAGTTCGCCTTTTTCGCCGATCACGGCAACGCCGGCGTCGTTCCACACTTCAACCGCCATGCCCAGGCTCTTGCCCATGATTTCGCCGCGGCGCACCGCCGACAGCGGATTACCGTTGACGAAGCACGACACCACATCGGTGCCGCCGGACATCGACGCCAGGCACACATCGCGCTTGAAGTCGCGGTAGACGAAGTCATAACTCTGCGGCGACAGCGCGGAGCCGGTGCAGAGCAGGGTCTTCAGGCTCCTCAGATCATGGCTGTGCGCAGGCTTCAAACCGCTGCTTTCCAGTGTCGCGAGAAACTTGGGGCTAGTGCCGAACACACTGATGCGCTCGTCGTCGATCAGGTCGAGCAAGCGCTCATGGCCCGGGTGAAACGGCGAGCCGTCATACAGCACCACCGCGCTGCCGACCGCGAGGGCCGAGACCAGCCAGTTCCACATCATCCAGCCGCAAGTGGTGTAGTAGAACAACCGGTCACCGGGGCCGAGATCGACGTGCAGCCCATGCTCCTTGGCATGCTGCAGCAGCACGCCGCCGGTGCTGTGCACGATGCATTTCGGCACGCCGGTGGTGCCACTGGAATACAACACGTACAACGGGTGATTGAACGGCACCGGGACAAACCGCGGTTCGCCGCCGGGTTGGTAGAAATCGTCCCACAACGTCACGTTGGCGTGGGTTTGGTAATCCTCGGTACGGGCCTGCGCGCGAGCGTAGGGCACGATGATCAACTGCTGCAGCGATGGCAGTTGCGCGAGGATTTCGTTGAGCTTGGTGGTCTGGTCGATGTCTTTGCCGGCGTAACGGTAGCCGGCGCAGGTGATCAACACTTTGGGTTCGATCTGGCCGAAACGGTCGATCACGCCGTGGGTGCCGAAGTCCGGCGACGAGCACGACCAGATCGCCCCGAGGCTGGTGGTCGCGAGCATCGCCACCAGAGTCTGCCAGGTGTTGGGCATGCACGCGGCCACGCGGTCGCCGAGGCCGACACCGGCGGCTTGCAGGCTGGCCTGAAAACCGGCGACGTGCTCGGCCAGTTCGGCCCAGGTCAGCTGTTCGCGCTGACCGTTTTCCGCCACGGCGATCACTGCAACGGCATCGTCACGACGGCGCAGCAGGTGTTCTGCAAAGTTCAGGGTCGCGCCGGGAAACCATTCGGCACTGGGCATCTGCGCGCCTTCACGCAGGACGGCGTCGGGCTGGGTGTGAAAGCGGATGTCGAAGAAATCGACGATCGCCTGCCAGAACGCTTCGCGCTGTTCCACGCTCCAGCGGTGCAGGTCGGTGTAGCTGTTCAGCGCCAGGCCATGGCGCTGATTGATGTCGCGGCGGAACTGATCCATGCGCGATTGGGCGATACGCTCGGCGTCGGGTTGCCAGAGGAGGTCGGACATTGGTTTGCCTCTTGTTGTGTTGTTCATGACACATCACTTGTAGGAGTGAGCCTGCTCGCGATAGCGGAATTACATTCAACATTGATGTTGGCTGATACACCGCTTTCGCGAGCAGGCTCGCTCCCACAGGGGCGCAGCATTACTGCGCCAACCAGCCTCCATCAATATTCCACGCAGCTCCCCGCACCTGGCTGCCAGCCTCGCTGCACAGAAACAACACCAATTCCCCAAGATGCTGCGGTGTGACGAACTCCAGCGACGGCTGCTTCTCCGCCAGTAAATCATGCTGCGCCTGCTGCGGATCAACGCCTTTGGCGGCGCGATCATCGATCTGTTTCTGCACCAGCGGCGTCAGCACCCAGCCCGGGCAGATCGCGTTGCAGGTCACATTACTGGTAGCCGTTTCGAGCCCGACCACTTTGGTCAAACCGATCACTCCATGCTTGGCCGCGACATACGCGGCTTTACCGGTCGAACCCACCTGACCATGCACCGAGGCAATATTGACGATTCGTCCCCAACCCTTGGCGCGCATGCCCGGCAGGCTCAGGCGGGTGCTGTGGAACACCGATGACAGGTTGATCGCGATGATCGAGTCCCAGCGCTCTACCGGGAACTCCTCCACGGCCGCCACGTGCTGAATCCCGGCGTTGTTGACCAGAATATCGACGCCGCCGAATTCGCGTTCGGCGTAAGCGATCATGTCGGCAATCTGCGCCGGATCGCTGACGTCCGCCGGGTGGTGACCGACCTTGCCGCCGAACTGGCCGACTTCGGCGATCACGCTCGACGCATCACCGAAACCGTTGAGAATCAGATTGGCGCCGGCCTTGGCCAGGCTCAGGGCGATGCCCAGGCCGATGCCGCTGGTGGAGCCGGTGACCAGTGCGGTCTTGCCCAAAAGAGTCGTCATGAATACCTCACACAATGCCAGTGGCGTAGAAAGTGCCGATCACTACGAAGACCGCCAGGGTCTTGATCAGCGTAATACAGAAAATGTCTTTATAGGCTTCGCGGTGGGTCAGGCCAGTGACCGCCAGCAGGGTGATCACCGCGCCGTTGTGCGGCAGGGTGTCCATGCCGCCGCTGGCCATCGCAGCCACGCGGTGCAGCACTTCCAGCGGAATGTTCGCCGCGTGCGCCGCTGCGATGAACTGCTCGGACATCGCCGCCAGCGCGATGCTCATGCCGCCCGATGCCGAGCCGGTGATACCCGCCAGCAGGGTCACGGTGATCGCTTCGTTGACCAGCGGATTGGGGATTTGCTTGAGCCAGTCGGCCAGTACCAGAAAGCCCGGCAACGAAGCGATTACCGCACCGAAACCGTATTCCGAGGCGGTGTTCATCGCCGCCAGCAGTGCGCCGCTGACCGCGCTTTTGCTGCCTTCGGCGAGTTTGCTGCGGATCGCCTTGAAGCCGAACACCAGCACCATCAGGATGCCGATCAGCAATGCCGCCTGCACCGCCCAGATTGCGGTGAGCTTGGCGATTTCCGTGGTCACCGGCGTGGCCATCCCCGGCAACGCGAGGCTGTGGGTCTTGCCGTACCACTGCGGAATCCACTGGGTGAACAGCAGGTTCATGATGCCCACCGCCAGCAGCGGCGACAGGGCGATCCATGGGTTCGGCAGTTTCAGGTCTTCGGCGGTTTCCGGCTCGTTACGCAGCTCGGTGCCATAACCTTCGCCAGCACGCTGGGCCTTGTTGCGTTGGCGCTGCAGGAACAACATGCCGGCGCAGAACACGAAAATCGTGCCGATCACCCCCAGCCACGGCGCGGCCCACGCGGTGGTGTTGAAGAAGGTGCTGGGGATGATGTTCTGGATCTGCGGCGTGCCGGGCAGGGCGTCCATGGTGAACGAGAAAGCGCCGAGGGCGATGGTCGCCGGGATCAGGCGCTTGGGGATATTGCTCTGGCGGAACATTTCCGCGGCAAATGGATACACCGCAAACACCACCACGAACAACGACACGCCGCCGTAAGTGAGCAAGGCGCAAACCAGCACGATCACCAGCATCGCCTGACGCGTGCCGAGCAAGCGAATCGCTGCGGCCACGATCGAACGGGAGAACCCCGACAATTCGATCAACTTGCCGAACACGGCACCGAGCAGGAACACCGGGAAATACAGTTTGATGAAACCGACCATTTTCTCCATGAACACCCCGGTGAAGGCAGGCGCGACGGCGGAAGGGTCAGTGAGCAGGACAGCGCCGAGGGCGGCAATCGGGGCGAAGAGGATGACGCTGTAGCCACGGTAGGCGGCGAGCATCAGCAGCGCGAGGGCTGCCAAGGCAATGATCACACTCATGGAGTGTCTCCAGGGATTGTTATTTTTGTGGGTGAAGCGGATGCAGTAGAGGTGTTAGCGATATCTGTGCCAGATTCTCAAGTCATTGAAATATAATGGTTTTATGGGTTGAAGCGTGTTGAGAGTTGACGAACTGTCTCTCTTTTGAGATTTTTGTAGAGAGGGCGGACGCCTTCGCGAGCAAGCCCGCTCCCACAGTTGGAATGCATATCCCCTGTGGGAGCGGGCTTGCTCGCGAAGCTTTTGCTGTTGTCTTTTATTGGAGACTTGGGTCTCTTTATTGAGACTCGGCGATACCCAAGGCCAGCATCTTCTTGTACAACGTCGAGCGCCCCAACCCCAGCCGAGCCGCTGCCTCCGGCACTTTGCCCGCACATTGC
The DNA here is from genome assembly GCF_900215165.1 of Pseudomonas sp. LAMO17WK12:I5. Lineage (NCBI taxonomy): Bacteria > Pseudomonadati > Pseudomonadota > Gammaproteobacteria > Pseudomonadales > Pseudomonadaceae > Pseudomonas > Pseudomonas sp. LAMO17WK12:I5. The sequence continues at coordinate 243,886 of NZ_OBDS01000005.1, forward strand.
GCGAGGGCAGACTGGATCAGCTGCCGGTCAAACCGCTGCCGTGCCTCGGCAAAGGTTTCTTCCGCCAACGGGTCCAGCGTGGTTGCAGACGGGCGTTCAACCGGTGTGAAGGTGCCGATTGCAGCGCGAATATCCTCTTCGGTGAGGATCAGGTCGTCGCTGAGCAGCGCTGCGCGCTCCAGCACGTTGCGCAATTCGCGGATGTTGCCCGGCCACGCATGTTGTCCGAGCAGGTTCAGCGCTGCGCGACTCAGTTCATGCTGGCTGCGCAGTTCTTCAAGAATCGCCTCGCTGAGCGCCGGCAGATCGTCGAGACGTTCGCGCAGCGGCGGAACCTGGATCGGCAGCACGTTGAGCCGGTAATACAGGTCGGCGCGGAACTCACCGCGCTTGATCGCGGCTTGCAGATCGGTCGAAGTCGCCGCGATCACTCGCACATCGCTCTGGATCACGTCGTTGGAGCCAACCGGCTCGAACTCCTTTTCCTGCAGCACCCTCAGCAGTTTGCTTTGCAGCGGCAACGGCATGTCGCCGATCTCATCGAGAAACAGCGTGCCGCCCTGAGCGATCTGCAATTTGCCGGTACGACCCTTGCGGTCGGCGCCGGTAAACGCGCCAGGCGCGGTGCCGAAGAATTCCGCTTCGAGCAACGCCTCCGGGATTGCGGCGCTGTTGATGCTGACGAAGGCTTTGTGCGCCCGGGGCGAAGCGCTGTGAATCGCCTGGGCCAGCAACTCCTTGCCGGTGCCGGTTTCGCCGAGCAGCAATACCGGGGATTCGGCGCTGGCGCTGCGGCGGGCGCGGCGTTTGACTTCGAGGCTGGCGCTGCTGGTGCCGATGAAATGGGCGAAGTTGTATTTGGTCTGCCGCGCCCGCAGCAGCGAGCGGGTCGAAGCCAGTTCTTCCTGCATGCTCAGGTAGCGCTTGAGCATCGGCGACAGGCTGCGTAATTCATCAAACAGAGCAAACCCGATGGCGCCGATCACCGCCCCGGCATCGTCGTGGATCGGCAGGCGCATCACCACCAGCGGCTCTTTCGGCGTGTCCTGCATGTCCAGCAGGATCGGCCGGCCAGTGCGCACCACTTCACGCAACAAGCTGCCGGGGATCACGCTTTCGCAGGGTTGGCCGATGGCTTTTTTCGCTGACTCAAGACCGAAACGCCGCGCATAGCGTTCGTTCATCCAGACGATGTTTGCATCACGATCGACAATCACCGTGCCTTCGCTGGACTGCTCGATGATCTCGAACAGCGAGCGGATCGCCAGCGTGCGCACGCGTTGGTAGTCCTTGAGGCTTTCGGTGGTGTTCATCTGACAGATCCTGAATGTCTTTCGGCTTTGGCGACGCCATCGCGAGCAGGCTCACTCCTACAATGGAACGCATTTCAAATGTAGGAGTGAGCCTGCTCGCGATAGATGCTACTCGGTATCAAGGCAAGCGCCGATTATGCCTACCCCGGATGCGCCGCTGCCAACAGCTCCTTGGTGTAAGGATGCTGCGGCGAGTCGAACACTTCATGGCTGGCACCGCGCTCGACCACCTTGCCGTCCTTGATCACGATCATGTCATGTGCCAGCGCCCGCACCACCGCCAGGTCGTGGCTGATGAACAGGTAGGTCAGGCCATGTTTTTCCTGAAGGTCGCGGAGCAGGGCGACCACTTGTTTCTGCACGGTTCGGTCGAGGGCCGAAGTCGGCTCGTCAAGCAGGATCAGCGCCGGTTTCAGCACCAGTGCCCGGGCGATAGCGATGCGCTGGCGCTGACCGCCGGAAAATTCGTGCGGATAGCGATGACGGCTTTCCGGATCCAGGCCGACTTCCTTGAGCACGCGGATCACCTGTGCATCGCACTCATCGGCGCTGGACTGACAGTGTACCTCCAGCCCTTCGCTGATGATTTGCGCCACCGACATCCGTGGACTGAGGCTGCCGAACGGATCCTGAAACACCACCTGCATCTGCCGACGCCATGGTCGCAATTGCTTCTGATCGAGGCCGTCGAGGGCGGTGCCCTGAAAACGGATACTGCCCTCGGAATCGAGCAACCGCAGAATCGCCTGACCCAGGGTCGACTTGCCCGAACCGGACTCACCGACAATGCCCAGGGTTTTGCCGCGCTGGATATTCAGGCTGATGCCGTCCACCGCGCGCAAATATTGTTTGCGCTGGAACAGCCCGCCACCGACGACGAACTCGACGCGCAGATCATCCACTTCCAGCACGTTCTCGCGTTCATCGCGGGGCAGGGCTTCGCCTTCCGGCTCGGCGTTGAGCAGCACGCAGCTGTAAGGGTGTTTCGGTTCGGTAAACAGGGTTTCGCACGGGGCTTGCTCGACGATTTCACCAGCCTTCATCACGCACACCCGTTGCGCAATGCTGCGCACCAGATTGAGGTCGTGGCTGATCAGCAGCAGCGACATGCCCAGGCGTTGTTGCAGGGATTTGAGCAGCAGCAGGATCTTGCGCTGCACCGTCACATCCAGCGCCGTGGTCGGCTCGTCGGCGATCAGCAGTTCCGGCTCACAAGCCAGGGCCATGGCAATCATTACTCGTTGCCGCTGGCCGCCGGAAAGTTGATGCGGATAGGCCTTGAGCCGCTCTTTGGGATTCTGAATGCCCACCAGTTCCAGCAGTTCAAGAATGCGTTGTTGCGCTGCTTTACCGCCCAGGCCGCGATGCACCAGCAGCGTCTCGCCGATCTGCTTTTCAATGGTGTGCAGCGGATTGAGCGAGGTCATCGGCTCCTGGAAGATCATTGCGATCCGATTGCCGCGTAGCTCACGCAAGACCTTTGGATCGGCACCGAGCAGTTCCTGACCGCGATAGCGAATGCTGCCGCTGGTTTGCGCATCGCCTTCGGGGAGCAGTTGCAGGATCGAATGCGCGGTTACCGATTTGCCCGAGCCCGACTCGCCGACCAGCGCCAGGCACTCGCCGGGGCGGATGTCCAGGCACAGGTTTCGCACCGCCGGCTGGCCATGGAAGGCGACGTTCAGGTCACGGATTTCGATCAGGTTATCAGTCATGGTCACACTTCAGGATCGAGGGTCGAACGCGTCACGTAACGCTTCGCCGATGAACACCAGTAAAGAAAGAATCAGCGCCAGGGTGAAGAACGCTGTCAGCCCGAGCCACGGCGCTTGCAGGTTCTGTTTGCCCTGGCCGATCAGTTCGCCCAGCGAAGCGCTGCCGGCGGGCATGCCGAAACCGAGGAAGTCGAGGGCGGTGAGGGTAGAAATCGCTCCGGTCAGAATGAACGGCAGGTAACTCAGCGTCGCGTTCATCGCATTCGGCAGGATGTGCCGGAAAATCACCTTGCGGTCGCTCAGGCCCAACGCGCGCGCCGCTTTGACGTATTCCAGATTACGCCCGCGCAGGAACTCGGCGCGCACCACATCCACCAGTGCCAGCCATGAAAACAGCGCCATGATCCCCAGCAGCCACCAGAAATTCGGCTCGACAAAGCCGGACAAAATGATCAGCAGGTACAGCACCGGCAATCCGCTCCAGACCTCCAGCAGACGCTGCCCGAGCAGATCGACCCAACCGCCGTAATAGCCTTGCAGGGCGCCGGCCGCGATGCCGATCAGCGCGCTGACGGCGGTCAGCATCAGGGCAAACAGGATCGATACCCGTGCACCGAAAATCACCCGCGCCAACACATCGCGCGCCTGATCGTCGGTGCCGAGCCAGTTGACCTTCGAGGGCGGGCTCGGCGCAGGTTGATTGAGGTCGTAGTTGGGCGTGTCGTCGCTGAACGGGATTGGCGGGAACAGCAGCCAGCCACCGCCCTTGCGGATCAGGTTCTGCACATAGTCACTGCGATAATCGGCCTGGAACGGCAATTGCCCGCCAAACTCCTGTTCGGTGTAGCGCTTGAAGACCGGGAAGTAGAGCTGGTTCTGATAGCTGACCACCAGTGGTTTGTCATTGGCGATCAGTTCACCGCCCAGCGTCACCACGAACAGTCCGATAAACAGCCACAACGACCACCAGCCACGGCGGTTTTTCTTGAATCGCGCGAAACGGCGACGGCCCAGAGGCGAGAGCTTGAACATCAGGCGTTCCTCGCGGCGAAGTCGATACGTGGGTCGACCAGGGTGTAGCACAAGTCGCCGATCAGTTTTATCAGGAGGCCGAACAGGGTGAAGATGAACAGCGAGCCGAACACCACCGGATAGTCGCGAGAAACCGCCGCTTCGTAACTCATGCGGCCGAGGCCGTCGAGAGAGAAGATCACTTCGATCAACAGCGAACCGGCAAAGAACACACTGATGAACGCCTGCGGAATCCCCGAGACCACCAGCAGCATCGCATTGCGGAACACATGGCCGTAAAGCACGCGGCGCTCGCTCAAGCCTTTGGCGCGGGCGGTGACTACGTACTGGCGGGTGATTTCATTGAGGAACGAATTCTTGGTGAGAATCGTCAGCGTGGCGAAGCCGCCAATCACCAGCGCCGTCACCGGCAACACCAGGTGCCAGAAGTAATCGGCAATCTTGCCCAGGGTCGACAGCGATTCGAAGTTGTCCGAGACCAGACCGCGCACTGGAAACCAGTTCAATGACGTGCCACCGGCAAACACCACGATCAGAAACATTGCGAACAGAAACGCCGGCATCGCGTAGCCGATGATGATCGCGGTGCTGCTCCAGATGTCGAAATGGCTGCCGTGATGCACCGCTTTGCGGATGCCCAGCGGGATCGACACCAGATAGGTGATCAGCGTCGCCCACAAGCCGAGGGAAATGGTCACCGGCATTTTTTCCAGAATCAGATCGGTGACCGTCGCACCGCGGAAAAAGCTTTTGCCGAAGTCCAGCTGCGCGTAGTTCTTGAGCATCAGCCACAGCCGCTCATGCGCCGGTTTGTCAAAACCGTACTGCTTTTCGATGTCCTTGATCAGTTGCGGATCGAGGCCACGGCTGGCGCGCGAAGTGTTGCTCATGGTTTCGCTGGAACTGCCGCCGACACTCGCACCGCCGATGCCTTGCAGATGGGCGATGGCCTGTTCGACCGGGCCGCCGGGTGCCGCCTGAATGATCACGAAATTGACCAGCAGGATGATCACCAGCGTCGGAATGATCAGCAGCAGGCGCCGCAGAATGTATGCCCACATCAGTGCGGTCCTCCGGGTCTGCCACGCCCGATTTTTTCGGCGGTCATCTGTTGGTTGGTCAACGGCGTGCTGCTGATTTCCCACCAGCTCTCGATGGCTTCGTCATTGCTGGCCTGGATCGCCGGCATGCCGAAGCGGTTCCACCAGACGGTGGAGGTGCCCGGCGGGTAATAGTTGGGAATCCAGTAGTAGTTCCATTGCAGCACCCGGTCCAGAGCGTGGGCGTAGTGCAACATGTCGCTTTGGGTCGACGCGCGGATCAGGCCGTTGATCAGGGTGTCGACCGCCGGATTCTTCAGCACCATGTAATTGTTGGCGCCGGGGTCGTTGGCCGATATCGAACCGAAGTAGTTGAGCAGCTCGCCCCCCGGAGACGTGCTGACCGGGTAGCCGGTGACGATCATGTCGTAGTCGCGGCTCATCAGGCGATTGACGTATTGCGAGGAGTCGATGCGACGGATATTCAGCTCTATGCCGATCTGTTTCAGCGTGCGCTTGTAAGGCAGAAGCAGGCGATCCATACCGTTCTGGCTGACCAGAAAGGTGAAACTCAAAGGTTCGCCTTCGGCGTTGACCAGTTGGTCGCCCTCGGGTTTCCAGCCAGCCTGTTCGAGCAGTTCCAGGGCTTGCAGTTGCTTGTCGCGGATCAGCCCGCTGCCATCGGTTTTCGGCGCCTCGAAGACCTGGGTGAACACTTCGTCGGGAACCTGCCCGCGCAACGGCTCGAGGATTTTCAGCTCGGCGGTATCCGGCAACTCGCGGGCTGCCAGTGCGGTATTGGAGAAATAGCTCTGCTGGCGGATGTACATGTTGCGCATCATCTGCCGGTTGCTCCACTCGAAATCCCAGAGCATCGCCAGCGCCTGGCGCACCCGACGATCCTGGAACATCGGTTTCTGCAGGTTGAACACGAACCCCTGCGCCGATTGCGGGGCCTCGGTGGCCAGGTGGGCTTTCTGCAAGCGGCCGTCACTCAGCGCAGGGCTGTCGTAACCGATCGAATAGCCGGTGGCGGAAAACTCGCGGTTGTAGTCATAGGCACCGCCGCGCAATACCTGGCGGGCGACATCGGTGTCGCCGAAATATTCGATGCTGAAGTGATCGAAGTTATACAGGCCGCGACTGACCGGCAGGTCCTTGCCCCACCAGTCGGGGTTGCGTTCAAAGGTGATGCTGCGCCCGGAGTCGACCTTGCCGACCCGATACGGGCCGCTGCCCAGTGGTGGTTCATAGCCACCGCCACCGGCGAAGTCGCGGGTTTTCCACCAGTGCTCGGGAAACACCGGCAGGGTGGCAATGTCCAGCGGCAGGGTGCGGTTCTCGTTGCTCTTGAAATCGAAGCGCACGGTCAGCGGCGCTTCCACTTCCACGCCTTTGACGTCGGCGAACTGCGTGCGATAGCGCAGGCTGCCCTGGGTCATCAACAGGTCATAGGTGTAGCGCACGTCTTCGGCAGTGATCGGCTTGCCGTCAGCGAAACGTGCCTTGGGATCGATGAAGAAGCGCAGCGACAGGCCATCCTGCGAGCGCTCCATCTTTTGCGCCACCAGGCCATAGACCGTGTAGGGCTCGTCCATCGAGCGCTGGGCCAGCGGTGAATAGAGCATGCCGTCGATCTGGGTGACGCCGATGCCCTTGTCTATATAAGGCAGGATGTGATCGAAATGCCCGATCTCTATCGCCGAGCGGCGCATGGTGCCGCCCTTGGGCGCCTGCGGATTGGTGTAGTCGAAGTGGCTGAAACCGGCCGGGTATTTGGCAGGTTCGCCATAGACGGTCAACGCATGTTGCGGGGTGGCGTTCACACCGGCGGCGCCCAATAGCAGGGCCACGGCAGTGAACAGTAAAGTCGGGAAAGCCAGTCGCATTGTCAGCCTTAAAGCCGGGTGATCGATAAGCGCAATTTGTACGCGAGCGGCGCGTCAGTCGCCAGCCGTATCCTGTAACCAAAACACAACGGCCCACCAAAAGGCGGGCCGTTGGGACAGCAATCAGGCGACGGATCAGTCCTGGCGGCTGGTGACTTCGAGCAGGTGATAACCGAACTGGGTCTTCACCGGGCCTTGCACGACGTTGATTGGCGCGCTGAAGACTACGGTGTCGAATTCCTTGACCATCTGGCCAGGACCGAACGAACCCAGATCGCCGCCCTGACGGCTGGACGGGCAGCTGGAGTTGGCCTTGGCGACCTCGGCGAAATCAGCACCGGCTTCGATCTGGGCCTTGAGTTCGTTGCACTTGTCTTCGCTGGAAACCAGGATGTGGCGGGCAGTGGCTTTAGCCATGGGGAAATTCTCCAATCTATTTCAGTAAAGTGTGGAGCCTACCGGATTCAGTAAGCGATTTCTCTGCAAAGTTCCACTCGGTACATTGACGTACATCTACAGTTGCGCGGCTTTCAGGCGCATCGCGTGTTCGACATAGAGGTCGACGGGATCCGCGCCGGGTATTCGCAATCCGCCCGGATGACGCAAGCTGCCAAGGTGATTGAGGGGATAGTCGGAGCGGATGACCCGGCCCAGGTGAGAACTGTAACGGCCCACGAAACCATCGTTCTGTCCGGCCTCCGTGACGAAATGGCTGGATAATGCGTGGCAGACGGAATGCACTGGATCCAGAGCCTGCAACAAATTGTCCTGCAGCGTGCCGCTCCAGGAGTAGTAGTGGACGTCATTGACCCGTTCCGCCCCCTGGCCGCCCCACGTCGAAGGCAGGCCTTGAGGGTATTTTTTGTTGAATTGCCCGACGTCCGCAGTCGTCAGGGCATTGAGTGCGGCTACGGCGGCCTGCGGCAGACCCGGTTGACCGCTGAGTAGCGAGAGGAATCGCGCAAACTGTGTCGCAGCGTGCTCCGCCACCTGCTCCGGCAGGCCTCCCGGAACCAGCGCCAGGCGTAAGGCGTCAGCCAGTTCCGAGCCGTGATTGGGGCCGCTGACCGATGTCACCGAGGCGACTTTCTCCGGCGCGAGCGCGGCGGCATAACGGCATGCCAGCGCGCCCTGGCTATGTCCGATCAGGTTGACTTTACCGGCGCCGGTGCCTCGCAGAACGCGCTCGATCTGGAACATCAATTGCTGGCCGCGAACTTCGTTGTCATGGGTTGCGGACAGCTGCGGTACAAACACTTGCCCGCCTGCCTCCCTCAGCGCTTGCTTGACATCATGAAAAAGCTCGAAATGGCCGATACGGTCAAACCCGAACAGGCCATGGACCAAAAGGATGGGGTAGCGGGTTGTCGCATTCCGTTGCATGTTCCTGCCTCTTTTGCAGATGCTTGTCAGTGGTTGGTGCGTGCCACTGTAAAACAGGCCTGCGGGTCGGCGATGTCTGAAAAATCCTCTGTACTGAAAGGAAATTGGACTAAAAGCGGTACGAATTTTCGCTTCTGCTTGAGAGGGTAGTCGGAACATTTGGCAATCTTTTGCCCGGTATCGCTGGATTCTGCTTCGTAAGCCTACGTCATGCGGTGTATTTACCCTGCCGACGGAAGGCGTTGTGCTGACTTCCGCCGGTCGCTGGATGGTGTTCAATGGATTTCGTTCGACGCGGCCTTCACGGCGGCGTTTTATCCAAGGAATGGAGCTACGAATGTCTATATACGAAGCCACCGGCGATTCTTCTGTGGTACCAGCGTCAAATATGTCCCCTGTAGCGGATGAATCCGGTGAACACCGTCTTCTGAGTTTGAAGGTGGACGGCGACCACTTCGAATTCTGCTATCGACACGCGTCTGCGGCGGCAGACTCTCCAGACTCGTGGCTGCCTGCACCGATGCTTGAGGTTATGGAGGGTGGAATGCTTGATCCTTCACTGGACCATGCATTCGTCAGGGTGGCGCCTTACCCGAACATGTTGTGCGGCGACAAACTTGTGCTGAGCTGGCAAGGACTGGATGACGAAGGATTGCCCTATATTCACGAAACCACTCGTGCGGTCAGTGAAAGTCAGGTGGGTCAGGAACTCGTCTTTATCATAAAGGGTTTGCACATCGCAGCGCTGGAGCGCGGCTCGCTGGAGGTTTACTGGACGCTGTACAGCGTTGCGCTGCAGAAGCCCGTGTCATCCAGTCGTTTGCAGCTGAATGTGGGTGATCCGGAACCCGATCTGCTGGCTCCGATCCTTGAAGAGACGGTGGGCGGGACGCTCGATCCAGCCCGTGTCCCGCAGGGCACTAGCGTTATCGTGCGACCTTACGCCCGCATGGCTGTCGGGGACCGGGTCATCCTGTCGTGGCAAGGGGTCGAAGGACTGCCGGTGATCAGTGATGTGTTGCTCGTGGAGCCGTTTGCTGTCGGCGAAGCGCTGTCTTTCTGGATACCCGCAGATCGCATCGCCCCTCATCGTATGCAGGAGGTGAGCGTCAGCTACCGGGTGGAGTCAGGGTCGGCGCAGGTGAGGAACTCTGCAACCTCGCGAATTCTGATCGCGCCATTGATGCGAGGCGAGCTCGCAGCTCCGCAGGTGCTGGAAGCGCAAGATGGCGAACTGGAGGCAGCAGATGCCGAGGATGGCATTACCGTGGTGATCGGCAATGCCCAAGCCGAGGAGGGGGAGCTGGTTTACTTGAAATGCGATGGTGAGTATTTCAGTCACCGCGATGATCGGGACATCACCCGGGAAACTGCAGGCGAGCCCTTGGTATTCATCGTGCCTTATCGTTTCTGGCGAGAGCATCGGGAAACTGTGGTGCAGGTGTCGTATTCAGTGGAGCGGCTGGATGATGTCAGCCAGGCTTCCGAGATAACACGCATCCGGGTGCGGGCATAACCCGGTGGTGAAGTCTGAGCGATGATTCAGCCTTTGCGGGATTTTGATAAGCCCGCAAAGGCTGCTCGGATCATCAGGCTCGAAGACGTTCGGCAGCGCTCGACAGCAACTGTTCCGTCGCACTAAACCCAAGGCAACCATCGGTAACCGACACCCCGTAACGCAGTGTGGGGCTCAAGGGCTGGCAGCCTTCGAACAGGTGGGATTCAATCATCATGCCGATCAAGGAACGATCGCCCAGCAGGCGTTGTTCGAGAACCGCGTTGAACACGTCGGGCTGGCGCAATGGGTCCTTGCCGCTGTTGGCGTGGCTACAGTCGACCATGATCCGGCTCGGAATTTTCAGTCGGCTCAGGTCGGCATGTACCCGGGCGACGCTTTCGCGATCGTAGTTAGGACCGTGATGACCGCCGCGCAGCACTATATGAGTGTCGGGGTTGCCCGGGGTCTGGATGATCGCCGGGTGCCCTTGGCTGTCGACACCGAAGTGTCGGTGCGGATGTGCTGCTGAGCGCATGGCGTCGACGGCTACACCTACGCCACCGTCGGTGCCGTTCTTGAAACCAACGGGCATGTTCAAGCCGCTGGCCATTTCCCGGTGAATCTGCGATTCGGTGGTGCGTGCACCGATAGCAACCCAACTGAGCAGGTCGTCGAAGTAGCCGGCCGCCATTGGTTGCAGCAACTCGGTAGCGATGGGCAGCCCCAGGCGGATCATCTCAAGCATCAATTCACGCGACAGGGTCAGGCCGCCAGCCATGTCGTCGCTGCCATCCAGGTGCGGGTCGTAAGCCAGACCTTTCCAACCGACGGTGGTGCGGGGTTTTTCGATGTAGGCGCGCATCACCAGCAGCATCTCGTCGCTGACTTCATGGGCCAGGCGGGAAAGTTTTTCGGCGTATTCGAGTGCGGAGCGCGGGTCATGAATCGAGCAAGGGCCGACGACGACCAGCAGGCGATGGTCTTCGCCATTGAGGATCGCGCGGACCGCCTGGCGGTGGGCTGCGACTTGCTGGGCGAGGGCATTGCTCAGGGGCAATTGCTGTTTGAGCTGCAACGCGCTGGGCAGACGCAGGGTCAGTGCTTCGTTGGCAGAATCAAGGGTGGTCAGTGGCAGAGCAGAAACAGACGAGTTCATATTCGGGATTCCTGGGCTGGCGGCGGGTGTTTCCCGCTCACTCGGCCCTACTGGGGTGTTCGACAATTGGCCGGATTGGCTGCGTGTGTGTGCTTGCCACCTGTGGGTGACCGATCGGAGGCGGCAGGCTGTCCCGAGCGGAGGTTGCTAAATCGCCAGGCGGTAAAAGTGTCGTAACGGTAATAAGTGGCGTAGTTCATGTCGTGATTCCTCAAAGTTCTGGTGTGTTGCTGAAAAATTTGGGGCCTGAAAAAACAAAACCCCCGGTCGGGAGGCCGACCGGGGGTTGAGAATTCTCTGGTAGGCGACCCGTTTTTATGGGCGCCGGTGGGTATCAGGCGCGCCAGTGGCTAAACCAATACCCAAAATAAAAGCTGACAGGAGCGCAAACGTCATTCGCCCGGGCAGCCGCAACCGAGCGCAGGGCGCTGGCGGAACGAAGCTGTGAGAGGGCGTTGAACATGGTTTGTCTCCGATGAATGCGCCGAGCTTACTAGAGGCCCGTACGGCTGAGCAATCAGAAATTGCTATCGCCATTGCGGAGGTTACCTATCGCTTGAGTGCTGCAGGCGTTGTGACACACTGGTTGCTTTGCACAAACACCAAGGATGATTCATGTCGATGTTCACGGTCGCTGCAGCTCAGTCGCTCTCCATTGCCGGTGGTCTGGCGGCGAACCTCGCCCGTCATTTGCGCTTCATGGCCGTGGCGGCGGAGCAGGGCGTCGAGCTGCTGGTGTTCCCGGAGCTGTCGCTGACAGGCTACGAAGGCCAGATGGCCGCAGACCTGGCAATCGATCCGCAGGATGCTGTGCTGCAACCCTTGCGCGATTGCGCTCGCGAGCTGGGCCTCACCGCTGTCGTCGGTATGCCGATTCGCGATAGGGACAGTTCGAAGGTATTGATCGGCGCGCTGACATTAGGAGGGGATGGTTCTCTTGAGGTTTACAGCAAACAACATCTGCACAGTGGCGAAGAGCTTTTCTATGCCCCAGGTGCTGGTGGTTCGTCCTTGAGCATAGGCGGCGATACCGTAGCGCTGGCGGTCTGCGCTGACTTTTCCCACGCCAGTCACGCGGCAGCGGCCGCCAATCTTGGTGCCGACCTGTACGCAGCAGGCGTGCTGATCGGGGAAAAAGGCTACGGCGTGGATAGCGCGCTGCTGCAGGGCTATGCCCAAAACCACTCAATGGCGGTGCTGATGGCCAATCACGCCGGGCTCACGGGTGGATGGCAATCGGCGGGTCGCAGCGCGTTCTGGTCTGAAAGCGGGACGCTGGTGGTGGCGGCGCGAGGGCCGGGTGAAGTGTTGGTTATTGCCCGGCGTGATGCCGGCGCATGGCAGGGGCGGGTAGTACCCGTGGCGGTAGACCTGTGACCTGGGCATTGCGTCGTGTCGAATCGGCAGATCGGGCGTTCGCCCGAAAGCTGACGTGCCAGAACATGCTGCGCTATTACATTGACCACGAGCTGCTGTGGCAGGACGAAGCGTTCGACGTTGCCTGGGATGGGCGGGACAACTGGCTGGTCCTTCTTGGTGAAGTTCCTGTGGGATTTTTCAGTCTCAGTCATGATCGCCGGGCCTTGTACATCCGCGAGCTGCAAATAGCCGAGGCCTCTCGCAGGCAAGGTGCAGGATCCTGGGCGATTGATCAGGTTGTCGCTTTGGCTCGCGGCGAAAAACTGTCAGCACTGCGTTTGACAGTATTCAAAAATAATCCGGCGCAAAGTCTGTATAAGAGAAAAGGCTTCAAGGTGTGCGGTGAGGACGAGTGTTTCCTGAGGATGGAGCTCGATTTCGGTACACTTGTGCTCTGAAACCCACGGCCGGCAAGCCTTCGATGATGAATTGAAACTTTTTAAATGATGCTTGCCGCTAGGTCTGTCTGGCACTTTTTGCTAAGGTGTCCGGCATCCCAATAAGACCATATCGCGAGGTGTCTGCTTGATTAGGGTGCTAGTGGTCGACGACCATGATCTCGTTCGTACAGGCATTACACGTATGCTGGCCGATATCGATGGCTTGCAGGTGGTTGGACAGGCCGAGTCCGGGGAAGAATCCCTGATCAAGGCCCGTGAGTTGAAACCCGATGTGGTCCTGATGGACGTAAAGATGCCCGGTATTGGTGGCCTCGAGGCCACGCGCAAGCTGTTGCGCAGCCACCCGGACATCAAGGTCGTCGCGGTGACCGTGTGCGAGGAAGATCCATTTCCTACGCGCCTGTTACAGGCTGGTGCCGCCGGCTACCTGACCAAGGGCGCTGGTTTGCCGGAAATGGTTCAGGCGATCCGTCTGGTGTTTGCCGGGCAGCGATACATCAGCCCGCAGATTGCCCAGCAACTGGCGATCAAATCGTTCCAGCCAACCAACGATTCCCCTTTCGACGCCTTGTCCGAGCGGGAAATCCAGATCGCGTTGATGATTGTCGGCTGCCAGAAGGTGCAGATCATCTCCGACAAACTCTGCTTGTCGCCGAAAACGGTGAACACATATCGCTACCGGATTTTCGAAAAGCTGTCGATCAGCAGTGACGTCGAGCTGACGTTGCTGGCTGTGCGCCACGGCATGGTGGATGCCAGCGCCTGATCATGACTGAAGTATTCGATTCCGGCGCCTTCCTGGCGACTGTCAGTGGGCGCCCCGGCGTCTATCGCATGTTCGACAGCGATGCGCGCCTGCTGTATGTCGGCAAGGCCAAGAACCTCAAGAAGCGCCTTGCCAGCTATTTTCGCAAGACCGGGCTGGCGCCAAAAACCGCTGCGCTGGTCGGGCGTATCGCGCAGGTCGAAACGACCATTACCGCCAACGAAACCGAGGCGTTGCTGCTTGAGCAGACGCTGATCAAAGAGTGGCGGCCGCCGTACAACATTCTGCTGCGCGACGATAAGTCCTATCCCTATGTCTTTCTGTCTGACGGCCAATTCCCACGTCTGAGCATCCACCGTGGCGCGAAGAAGGCCAAGGGCAAGTATTTCGGCCCGTACCCGAGCGCCGGGGCGATTCGCGAAAGCCTCAGCCTCTTGCAAAAGACCTTTTTCGTCCGTCAGTGCGAAGACAGCTATTACAAAAATCGCACGCGCCCGTGTCTTCAATATCAGATCAAGCGTTGCAAGGCGCCTTGTGTCGGTCTGGTCGAACCTGAGGTCTACGCCGAGGATGTACGCCATTCGGTGATGTTTCTCGAGGGGCGCAGTCATGCCCTGACCAATGAGCTGTCCACGGCAATGGAAGAGGCGGCAATCAATCTCGAATTCGAGCGCGCCGCCGAGTTGCGTGACCAGATTGCCTTGCTGCGCCGTGTTCAGGATCAGCAAAGCATGGAAGGTGGAACGGGCGACATCGATGTTATCGCAGCTTTCGTCAACCCGGGCGGCGCTTGCGTTCACTTGATCAGTGTGCGCGGCGGTCGGGTGTTGGGCAGCAAGAACTTCTTTCCGCAGGTGGGTATCGAGGAGGAGGTCGCTGAAGTCATGGCGGCGTTCCTCGGTCAGTACTACATCAGCAGTCCGGAGCGCGACCTGCCAGGCGAACTGATCGTCAACGTGGTTCCCGAAGACGCCACGGCTCTGATCGACGCCATCCACGAGCTGCGCGGTCGGGAGCTGAGCATCAGCCACCGGGTACGCGGCACGCGGGCTCGATGGCAGCAGTTGGCGGTCACCAATGCCGAGCAAGCGCTGGGTGCACGCCTGGCCAACCGGCAACACACGGCTGCGCGCTTCGATGCGCTGGCAGAAGTGCTGAACCTGGATGAGCCGCCGCAGCGTCTTGAGTGCTATGACATCAGTCACTCCAGTGGTGAGGCCACCGTCGCTTCCTGTGTCGTGTTCGGCCCGGAAGGCGCGATCAAATCCGACTATCGTCGCTATAACATTGAAGGCGTCACGGCGGGTGATGATTATGCAGCCATGCACCAGGCGTTGACCCGGCGCTTCAGCAAACTGAAGGACGGGGAGGGCAAGCTGCCGGACATTCTGTTGGTGGACGGCGGCAAAGGTCAGTTGTCGATGGCCCGCGACGTACTCAACGAACTGGCAGTGCCGGATCTCATTCTGCTGGGTGTGGCCAAGGGCGCAACACGCAAGGCGGGCTTCGAAACTTTGTATCTCAATGATGCCGCGCATGAGTTCACGCTGCGTGGCGATTCCCCGGCGTTGCACCTGATCCAGCAGATTCGTGACGAGGCGCACCGCTTCGCAATCACCGGCCACCGTGCGCGGCGCGGCAAGACCCGCCGCACCTCGACGCTGGAAGGCGTTGCAGGTGTCGGGCCGACCCGACGTCGGGACTTGTTGAAACATTTTGGTGGATTGCAGGAGCTGTCTCGTGCAAGCATCGAAGAGATCGCCAAAGCACCGGGGATCAGTAAAAAGCTCGCAGAGTCGATTTATGCAAACCTGCATAGCGAGTAGAATGCCAACTCACCTCGTAGCCAGTTGTGCCGATGAATATCCCTAATCTGATTACCGTTCTCCGCGTCCTGCTCATCCCGATCTTCATTTTGCTGTTTTACCTGCCTTACCAGTGGAGCTATATGGCCTCCGCTTCGGTATTCGCCTTTGCGGCGGCAACTGATTGGCTGGATGGCTATCTGGCCCGCCGCCTTGAACAAAGCACGCCGTTCGGCGCGTTTCTCGATCCGGTTGCCGACAAACTGATGGTGGCAGTCGCTTTGGTACTGCTGGTTCAGGAACACGGCAATTTGTGGCTGACACTTCCCGCAGCCGTCATCATCGGCCGCGAGATTGTCGTATCGGCCTTGCGTGAATGGATGGCCGAACTCGGTGCCCGCGCTCATGTAGCAGTGTCCAATCTCGGCAAGTGGAAAACCGCGGCGCAGATGCTGGCGCTGGTGATCCTGCTGGCCAATCCCCGCGATTTCAGCTTCTGGGTGCTGCTGGGTTACGCCTTGCTGATGATCTCGGCGGGCCTGACGTTGTGGTCGATGGTTCAATACCTGCGGGCCGCCTGGCCGCATCTGAAAACCGACGTTGAAAAGAAATAAAACTTTTTTGAATCAAAGGGTTGACGGGGCATCTGAAATCTATAGAATGCGCCACACCAAGCGGGAATAGCTCAGTTGGTAGAGCACGACCTTGCCAAGGTCGGGGTCGCGAGTTCGAGTCTCGTTTCCCGCTCCAAGTTTGTACGCGGTTGTTGTTGTGCTACTAAACAGCGATCGTTTGAGGCCGAGTAGCAAAATGGTTATGCAGCGGATTGCAAATCCGCCTACGCCGGTTCGATTCCGACCTCGGCCTCCACTATAAACAAGCTCCGTAGATCCATGATTTACGGAGCTTTTTTATTTTCAGTGCGCTGCAAGATTAAGTCTTGAAATCAGCCACTGTGAACTTGCTTCACCGGGACGTGATGTATATATTTCCCGCTCTGCTTCAAATGCTCAACAGACAGATTCTCTGGTCGACTGATTTGAGCACTACAACAGCGCTACCGCCCGAATGGCGAAACTGGTAGACGCATGGGACTTAAAATCCCCCGCTCGTAAGGGCGTGCCGGTTCGATTCCGGCTTCGGGCACCATCTTAAATCAAGGGTTTGCGGGCGAAAGCTGAGGCAAACCCTTGTTTGTTTTCGGATTGCCATTTTTAACTGGCTCCTCGTCAATTTTTCCATCCCTTGTCGTTCCTGCGCACAGAGACCGTTGGTCACTTCTCGATGCAACCAATCCTGCAAGCGTCTACGTTTGTGGCTTGGTCGAAGATATCAAAAGTCATTGAGTGAACATTTTAGCTTGACCCGGTGGCGTTGATATCAGAATGGATCTTGATCAAGGCGCGGTACATCGCTCAGGCGATCGGCATTCAGACGGGCTGTCTGTTACGCCCGCCCCGCCATTTTTGACGTGTTAAGGAGAACACCGATGGCAATCAATCAAGTGCACGCAGCAACCGATAAAACCGCTCTCGTCGAAGCCGAGGTGTACCGTTGGTACAATCTCTTCTTTCCGTGGTCGCGCGGTATGTCTTCCCGGTCGGAGGGCGCCATCAAGCCTCTGTACGATGCGTTGGCGAATGACTTCCGTGTGGTACTCACCGATGGAGAGATCATGTGTCGGGCGGACTACTGGGAGCGACTTTGGGGCTTGTATGGCAAGCGTGCTGGAAGCCCTGAATCACACATCACCAACCTCTCGATCACAGCGCTTCCCGGGGACTGTTTCCTGGCCGTCTTCGACCTTGTCAAAGACGGCATTACCAAGAAGAAAGTCGATTCGGCGCTGATGCGCGTCGATCAGGCCTCGCCATCTGGAATTTCATGGGTTTATGTCCATGAAAGCGAGCACGAAAGGAGCTTTGCGTAAGTCACTTGAGTTGCACTCTCGTGGCTAAAAAGCCTGGATGTTTTTAACGTTGACGAATAATCAGGCCCAGCCCCGCGCTGGGCTTTTTTGTATCTGCTATTCGGCCAGAAAACAAAAAGCTCAGGCATACCCGGGCCGGTTCAGGGAACACATTCAGCGCGAATCAACCTCTTTTGCAGCCTGGGCGTTTGATCGTTCCTTGCGCCTGCGCAGCCAACTGAAGAATGCATGTACCGGGTGCAAAAACGCAGCCAGTACGCACAGTAGCATGATGGTGAAAATGGCAATCAGCGGGAGGCTTTCGTGCGAGAACATGGTGGGGTACTCCTGTAGGCACTATGTTGGAACCTGCAGGCTAGACGCATTGATCCATGCTTGCGATGAACGTATGTTCATCCTCGGATGCTTGAACTGTGCTACGGAGGGCTCACCAAAATGATCAATTCCAGAGGTGCGCGAGCGCCGGCCTTCAGTAAAGGCCAGCGCTGTGCGTGGAGTGATTACGCAGGTGTGTTATTAGCTGCGCTTGGGCAACTTCCAGTTCGGACGGATGAAGTGGCAGGTGTAGCCATTCGGTATCCGCTCCAGGTAGTCCTGGTGCTCAGGTTCCGCTTCCCAGAACGGCCCGGCAGGTTCGATTTCGGTGACTACCCGGCCCGGCCAAAGTCTGGAAGCGTCAACGTCGGCAGCGGTATCCTCGGCGATGTCGCGTTGCTCGTCGCTGAGGTAATAAATCGCCGAACGATAGCTGGGGCCGAGATCGTTGCCTTGACGGTTGGGTGTACTCGGATCGTGGATCTGGAAGAAGAACTCGAGGATCTGCCGGTAGCTGATCACCGCCGGGTCGAAGATGATTTCAATGGCTTCAGCGTGATTGCCGTGGTTGCGGTAGGTGGCGTTCGGTACATCGCCGCCGCTGTAGCCGACTCGCGTCTGCAATACGCCGGGATAACGCCGCAGCAGGTCCTGCATGCCCCAGAAGCAGCCCCCGGCGAGAATCGCGGTTTCGGTTTGTCCGGTCATGATTTTTTGCCTCTCGGTGACTGTGGATACGGTTCTGGTTATGAGGGCGCGTAGGCTATTTGCAAGCTTGCCTCAGGGCTACGGGCTGCTCGAACCGGAGTTTTCAACAAAAAGCCCTGACGATAAGGTCAGGGCATTGATGGGTTCGAGCGGTGAATTCGGGACAATTCACGTCGAGTGATGGACTTTAAACACGACATCAATCGGTTATACGAACGCTTGCCCGAAAAAGCCCCTTGGCAGGCGCTGCGGCCCGGCCAGCGCGGTCAGGCGTTCGATCCACTCCGAACGCCAGTTCGACGCACCGTGATCAGCCTTGGTGTGGCGCGCTGTGCGGCGTGCGGCATTGCGCTGGGTCTTGCGTGCTTCTTTGTAGGCGTCGGTGTTGCGGCAGCTGCGGCATTTGACGCGATTGAGTTCCAGGCTTGAGGCAAGGTTGTCGCCCTTGTGACCACAAGCCAGATGTCCGTCTGTTTTGAAATGGATAACCATGAACCGTCTCCTGAGTGACGTGTACAGGTTTTGACCTTCCACGACCCCAGGCGTTCGCCGGATCGGCCCAATGGTAAGCCCGGAGACTGTCGATTATCCCTGTGCAGTCATCTGAAGCGTGGCAGTGGCCGCTCGACCGGTTGTAGCGACGACAGGGTGCTGCGGATCAGCGGTGTGTCTTTTTCGATGTCGTTCAGTCGATCGCGGATGCGCAGGGCAGTCGGATGGCCGCCTTGATGGTCGACCCAGTCGGCGATTTCCTTGCAGGCCGCGGCAAGTCGCGCCTGACGAGAGTCGAGCAAGGTGAGGAGGGTGGTGATGGACTCTTTTTCGGACATGGAACACCTCCGTTCAGACAAACCGTTGAGAGGCAGCAAAAAGCCCGCGAGCTGCGAGCTCTCTGCCGTTGGGGCGCTGGTCCGTCAGCTGCTTTGAGTATAGACCCCGCCTGTCAATTGCATCAGCCGGCCGATTGTCGCGCCGGCAGCGGCGAGCTGGCCGCATTGAGCCGTCGGCATTCGCGTCGGGCATCTTCCTCAAGATCGTAGCCGTCGCCGATGAAGCCGCCGGTGCGGGTGTCGTTGATCCGAAACCAACTGCTGGCCTCAGCGGGTTCATGTTGGCTTTCCCCGGCGCGGCGGCCGTGAATGATGATCTTGTTGCAGCGTTTTACGACAAAGATGTCTTCCATGGCGTCACCACAGCAAATAGGTGTCAGATCAACTATAGAAGCCTTGGCCAATCGTGCAAAAAATAGCCAGTCAGTTCGTCGGTTGCAGCCGCCATTCTGTGGCATGCCAATCCAGACGATGCGTCGGTTTCAACGCCTGTAGAAACTCAGTGTCGTGGGAAACCGCAACAATTGCGCCGGGAAACGTCTGCAATGCCTGCTCGAAAGCCTGAACCGATGCCAGGTCCAGGTGATTGCTCGGCTCATCGAGCAGCAACAGTTGCGCAGGCGTCTTGCCCCACAAGGCCACCGCCAGCGCGGCTTTCAAACGTTCTCCACCGCTCAGTGAAGCGCTCGCTCGAGTGACCCGTTGCGCGTCCAGTTGCAGATGCGCCAGATGGCTGCGCAATTCGCTCTCACTCAACGGACTCTGCAGCGCGAGCAGTTGCTCGATGACGCTGAGACGGTCATCCAGCAGCTTCAGATGCTGGTCCAGATAAGCCGCAGGAACATGGGTGATGCATTCGCCGCTGGCGGGATGCAGTTGACCTGCGAGCACTCTGAGCAACGTCGATTTGCCGCAGCCATTCGGACCATTGACGGCGACGCGCACAGGACCGCTCAGCGTGAGATTGAACGGTTGCGCTGGCAGCCATGGCAGGCACGTATCAATCAACGAGCAGACTCTGCGCGCAGCAGGCACTGCGCTGCCGGGCAGGTTCATCAGCACCGCATCATCCGCGAGCACTTTGGCATAGGCATCGCGCACCCGTGCATCAAGCTCCGATTTGCGCTGCTGATGACCATGACGCACCTGGCCCATGATCTGCCTCGCCGCACCTTTCAGGCCGGCGCGTTCGAAGCCCGAGACGTTGGCGGTTTTGGCATTGCGCAGTGAGCGGGCGGCATGCCGCTGGATGGTGTCGTGCTCGTTTTGCAAGCGCTGCTGCTCGCGCCGGCGCTCGGTTCGGCTTTGATCCAGCGTCGCTTGCGCCGCCGCCTGATGGATTTGTCGTTGCTGCTGGTAAGCGGAAAAATTGCCGCCGTACACCGTGACACCCAGCGGCGTCAGCTCGACGATACGCTGCATGCGTTCAAGCAATTGCCGGTCGTGACTGACGACGATCAATCCGCCGCGCCAGCGTTCCAGTTCGCTCATCAACCAGTCGCGGCCGAGGCCGTCGAGATGGTTGGTCGGTTCATCCAGCACCAACAGATGCGCCGGATTCAGAAGCGCCCCGATCAACGCCAGCCGCGCTTGCTGGCCGCCGCTCAGCGGTTGGGTCAGATCGGTGGGAGCAATGTCCGGCAGACCGGCGTTATCCAGCGATTGGCGCAGACGTTCGGGCAGATCCCAGCGCTCGCCGAGGATGTCGAAATCTTCTGCTGCCGCCTCGCCAGACTGCAGCCCTTGCCATGCGCGAAGGGCGGCGGCGGTGCCGGTGGCGTCGGCCACGGTCTGTCCCGCGTCGGTGGTAAATGTTTGCGCCACATAAGCCAATGGAGCCGAGCAGGTGACGCTGCCGGCAGTCGGTTGCAAGTGTCCGGCAATCAGCTTGGCCAGCACGCTCTTACCGACGCCGTTGCGCCCGACGATGGCGGTGTGGGTGTGATCGAATTGCAGATTCAGGTCGTTGAAAATCGTCTCGCCATTGGCGAACTGAAAAGTCGTTTGATTCAGGGAGACGAGGGCAGGCGTACGCGAGACGTGAGTCATCGGCACCTCCGAATAATGTCGTCAACACTGACAGGCGCTATTCAGCGCTTGTCGCGATTACATTTTCAGAAGGCTTGATTGTTCACTTTCTGCGGTCGTCCGGAAGGGGGAAAGGTGGCTAGCCTAGATCACCCATCCAGCGCGATCAAGGCGCGTCCATCATTTGCTCGAGAAACATCGCCAGCGCCACTTCCTCGGAGCGCAAGCCCTTGCGCACCCGCGGGCGTGGCAGTTCAGCCAGCGCACCGAGCAGGAAGCGCTCGACCACCGCCGGATGGATGTAGCACTTGCGGCACACCGCCGGGGTGTTGCCCAGCTGTTTGGACACGCTCTTGACCATCTCCACCACATGCCGTTTCGCCTCGGCTTCCGACTCCCATTGCAGTTCGCGTAATACCGCCAAAGCCAGTGCGCTGCCGGCCCAGGTGCGGTAATCCTTGGCAGTGAAGTCGGCGCCGGTGAGGGTTTGCAGGTAGCTGTTGACGTCATGGGAACTGACGGTGTGCCGCTCGCCGTTTTCGTCCAGATACTGAAACAGATTTTGTCCGGGGATTTCCAGGCAGCGCTTGATGATGCGCGCCAGGCGACGATCCTTGACGGTGATCTGGTGTTCGATACCGCTTTTGCCGCGAAACTGGAACAGGATCGCGCTGCCGTTGACCTCGACATGCCGGCTGCGCAGGGTGGTCAGGCCATAGGAGCGGTTGTCCCGCGCGTATTGGGTATTGCCGACACGAATCAATGTGGCGTCGAGCAGCGTGATGACCGTGGCCATGACTTTGTCGCGGCTGAAGCCGGGGGCGTCCAGCAAGCTTTCGAGCTGTTTGCGTAACTTCGGCAGCGCCAGGCCGAACTCACGCAAGCGCGAGTACTTGTCGGCATCACGCACCTCGCGCCAGCGCGGGTGATAGCGATACTGCTTGCGGCCCCGGGCATCGCGTCCGGTGGCCTGCAAATGGCCACGCGGATCGGCGCAGATCCACACGTCGGTGTAGGCCGGCGGCACTGCCAGCGAATTGATCCGTTTGATCTCATCAGGGTCGGTGATGCGCTGCCCGGCCGGATCGAAATAGGTGAACTTGCCACGCAGCTTTTTACGGGTGAGGCCGGGTTGGGTATCGTCGACGTAATGCAGGTCGGGCGGTAAGACGTCGGCTAGTGCGGTGTCGGGCATGGCGGTGTCCTTGGCGAATCGCTCTGTTACAGCGATTGACCGCGCGCCATGGCCGTCGTGCCAACCAATTCAGGCCAGCACGGCGACGGCCTTGATCTGCGCCCACAAATGCTGGCCCGGGTGGATGCCGAGCTGATCCCGGGAAAACCGCGTGATCCGCGCCAACAGTGGTGTGCCGCCGGCATCCAGACGAATCAGCACATGCGCGGCATTGTCCGCCGCCAGCTCGCTGACCACGGTCACCGGTAAGCGATTGAGGATGCTGCTGGCCTCGCTGTTGTGCAGGGCCAGACTGATATCGCGGGCGTGCACCTTGCAGCGCAGGGCCTGACCGACCGCCATCGGCGCGTGAGTCACCCGGATGTTCATGGCAGTCGCCGGCAATTGCAGACTCAGCAACTGGTACTCGGCATCATAGGCGCTGACCTGGCCTTCGATGATCACTCCGGCGTCATCGCCCAACGCCATTGGCAGGTCAAGGCGCGCGAGGGTTTCGCCAATCGGGCCGCTGGCCAGGGCCTTGCCGTCGCTGAGCAGCACCAGATGATCGGCCAGGCGGGCGACCTCATCCTGCGCATGGCTGACGTAAAGCACCGGGATGTCCAGCTCGTCGTGCAGACGTTGCAGGTACGGCAGGATTTCGTTTTTGCGCTGGCTGTCGAGAGCGGCCAATGGCTCATCCATCAGCAACAGTTTCGGGCTGGTCAACAGCGCGCGGGCGATGCCGACACGTTGGCGTTCGCCGCCGGACAGATGCTGCGGATGACGCTCCAGCAAATGACCGATGCCCAGCAGTTCGGTGGCTTGCGCCATGTCGACCCGGCGCTGGGCCTTGGCAATGCGTTTAAGGCCAAATTGCAGGTTGGCCAGCACTGACAGGTGCGGAAACAGACTGGCTTCCTGGAACACGTAACCGATTGCACGTTTGTGCGGCGGGACAAAAATCCGCCGTTCGCTGTCCTGCCAGACTTCGTCGTTGATCTGGATGAAACCCTGCTCGGCTCGCTCAAGCCCGGCGATACAGCGCAGGCAAGTGGTTTTGCCCGATCCGGAATGGCCATACAGCGCAGTCACGCCACGCCCCGGCAAGTGCAGATCGACATCCAGGTTGAAACCCGGATAAGTGATTTTCAGACGTGCATCAATCATCGATCAGCTCCAACCCGCGCGGGTCTTGCGGCTGGAGTAGAGCGCCAGCAACACCAGAAACGAAAACACCAGCATCGCCCCGGCCAGCCAATGGGCCTGAGCATATTCCATCGCCTCGACATGGTCGTAGATCTGCACCGAGACCACGCGGGTCTTGTCGGGAATGTTGCCGCCGATCATCAGCACCACGCCGAATTCACCAACGGTATGCGCGAAACCGAGGATCGCCGCCGTCACGAAACCGGGGCGGGCCAACGGCAGGATCACGCTGAAAAAAGTGTCCCAGGGATTGGCGCGCAGGGTCGCGGCCACTTCCAGTGGGCGGGTGCCGATGGCGGAGAACGCGTTCTGCAACGGTTGCACCACAAACGGCATGGAATAGATCACCGAACCCATCACCAGCCCGGTAAAACTGAAGGTCAGAGTGCCCAGACCCAGCCATTGCGTGAAGTGGCCGAGAAAGCCATTGGGCCCCATCGCCAGCAGCAGATAAAAGCCGATCACGGTCGGCGGCAGTACGAGGGGCAGGGCGACGATTGCGCCGATGGGGCCACGCAGCCAGGAACGGCTGCGCGACAACCACAGGGCAATCGGCGTGCCGACGACCAGCAGGATAGCGGTGGTCAGGGACGCCAGTTTCAGGGTCAGCCAGATCGCCGCGAAGTCGGCACTCGTCAGCGACATTTAGAGTTGGTAACCGTAGGACTTGATCACCGCAGCGGCTTTCGGACCCTTGAGGTATTCAACCAGCGCTTTGGCGGCGGCGCTGTCCTTGCCTTTGTTGAGAATCACCGCGTCCTGTTTGATCGGGTCGTGCATGCTTGCTGGAACGATCCACGCCGAACCGCTGGTGACCTTGCCGTCCTTGTAGATCTGCGACAGCGCGACGAAGCCCAGTTCGGCGTTGCCGGTGGACACGAACTGGTAGGCCTGGGTGATGTTCTGGCCTTCGACGATTTTCGCCTTGGTCGCCTCGGTCAGCTTGAGTTTTTCCAGCACTTGAGTAGCGGCCAGACCGTATGGCGCGGCTTTCGGATTGGCGATGGACAGGTGCTGGTATTCATTCTTCTTCAGGACTTCACCTTTGGCGTCGACATAACCATCTTTCGCCGACCACAGGGCCAGGGTGCCGATGGCGTAGGTGAAGCGCGAACCCTTGACGGTGTCGCCTTCTTTTTCCAGTTTTTCCGGCGTGGTGTCGTCCGCCGAGAGGAACACTTCGAACGGTGCGCCGTTTTTGATCTGGGTGTAGAACTGGCCGGTGGCACCGTAAGCGGCGACCAGTTTGTGCCCGGTGTCTTTTTCGAAATCGGCAGCAATCGCCTGGATCGGCGCGGTGAAGTTGGCGGCAACGGCCACCTGCACTTCATCAGCCTGAGCGGTACCGAAGGCGAATACCGCAAGCAGGGTGGCCAGGCAGGTTGGGGCAAAACGTGGGGCACGAATGGTCATGTAACAGCTCCGTTATGGGCGAGTGCAGAGGGCAGTTATTGTTGGAGGTGGACTGCACCGATGCGAAGGGTGGAACGCTATATAGCGAAATATATAGCGAAATGCCGCTAAACAGGAAGTGCTGGTGAACACAGGGTGAGGTGGTGCCATGTCTCACCCTGCGCCGGATCAGCGGCGGAGCAGTTTTGCCAGAGCGCCATCCGCCAGTTGCCGGGTCAGATCAGCGCTGTTCAGCTCTTCGCCCAATGGGAACGCCTGACCGGCCCAGAGGTTGCTGAACTGCGCTTCACTTTTGGCACGCAACGGCATCAGCGCCCCGCCGGCCAGCGGGAAGGCCGGGGCTTTCGGTGACATCGGGCCGATTTCGCGCATCACCCGATTGAGAATGCCGCGAGCCGGGCGGCCGGTGAACAGGTTGGTAATCGCGGTTTCGCTTTCCTTGGCGCTGCGCAGCGCCTGGTGATGCGAGGCGCTGACTTTCGCTTCCGGGGTGAACAAATACGCGGTGCCGACCTGCACCGCTGACGCACCGAGTACCAATGCTGCGGCCACACCGCGCGCATCGGCAATGGCGCCGGCAGCGATCACCGGCACCTTGACCGCATCGACGATCTGCGGCACCAGCGCAAAGGTGCCGACCTGACTGCTCAAATCATCGCGGAGAAACATCCCGCGATGCCCGCCAGCCTCGTAACCCATGGCGATGATCGCGTCGCAACCGTTTTGCTCAAGCCACATCGCTTCATCGACAGTGGTGGCGGACGAGAGGATTTTCGCACCCGTGGCCTTGACCCGATCCAGCAGGGATTTTTCCGGCAGACCAAAGTGAAAGCTCACCACCTCAGGACGAAACTCTTCGAGCACGGCGCACGCTGCCGCATCGAATGGCGCGCGGTTGGAAACCGGTGTCGGTGCGTCGAAATCGACGCCCAGTTCGCGGTAGTACGGCTCCAGCAGATTCTTCCATTCTTGCGCGCGCTGTTCATCGGCGGACGGTGGCTGGTGGCAGAAGAAATTGACGTTGAACGGTTTGCGGGTGTGCTCGCGAATGGTTTTCAGCTCTTCGCGCAACTGCTCGATGCTCAGCATTGCGGCAGGCATCGAACCCAAGCCGCCGGCGTTGCACACGGCGATCACCATTGCCGAAGTCGTGGCGCCGGCCATCGGGGCCTGAATGATCGGCAGCTCGATGCCGAGCAGGTCAAGAATGCGAGTGTCAGGCCATTGGCTCATGAAAGCGGTTCTCCGAACGATGAAACGGGGCAGGGACGGCAGAGCCGGTTTTTTAACAGCAAAACCGGACTCGGGGCCAGTCTGAATTTTCAATGCAGCCATCAGCGGCGATGAAAACCGCCGCCCCCGCCGCCCCCAAATGAGCGGTTCATGACTTGCGAGGAGTTGTGAAAGTTGTTGGTGCGCTGGTTGCCGAAGTTGCGCGCAGCAGACTCGCGATTGAGGTTCTGCAGTTGCGCATTGTTGTTGACCGGCGCCGTGCGGGCCGGGCTGCCCTTGACCATCGATTGCCAGCCGTTGTCGGTTTTCTTGTAGACGTTGCCGTCGCGCCCGGCATAGACGTTGTCGCCAATCCGTGCGGCGCCGCCGTTGCGGCCTTTCACGCCGGCATACTGCGTGGTCTTGTCGGTGTTGGGGTTGTACACCGCGCCACGATTGGCGGTGACCTGGGTGCCGGTGCGAGCATTACCTGCGGTGACCCGGCCACCGGCGATGGCGCCACCATTCGGCCCGACCACTTCACCGCTGCGTCCAGCCGCGTAGTTGCCGGTGTAGGCGTTGTGCACCGCGCCGCGTTGGCCTGCTGCCGCAATGCCGGTGCGCGAGTTATAGGACGAGCCAACCTGACCGGCCCAGCGATTGCCGGTCCAGGCGTTGTATCCGGCGCCATAGCGACTCACCGTCGCGCGATCCCCCCACTGACGATAAATGTTGCCGGTGGTGCCTGCCCAGCCACCGGGCCCCCAGGCAACAGCACCGCCACGATAGCCATAAGCGGCGCCACCCCAGGCCAGTGGCGCCGGATACAGGCGCGGCCCCCAGGCATAACCCCAGCCGTAATTGCCCCACCATGGATAAGCGCCCCAGCCCCAACCCATCGCCACGGTGTTGCCGCCCCAGCTCCAGCCGAAGCCGAAACCGAAGGTCCAGCCTGTCCACGGCGTATAGCGCATGGCGACGCCGAAACCGTAGGTCACCGGTGGCCCGTACCAGACGCTGCCGACCCACGGCGTGTACGGATAACCGGTGCCGTAGACCACCACGCCGGTGGCCGGATCCAGATTCGACCCTTGATAACCCGGGGTATAGCCGACCACCACGGTGTCCCCGCTGGACTCATAGACTTTGACGTAGGTGAGGTAATGCATCGGCGAACTCGGCGGGATCGAATAGATCACCGCCGGCACCGAACTGGCGACGCTCCATGGTCCGTTCACCGAGGTGGCGCTGAACCAGATACCGTTTTCCACCGCATACCAGTTGTCGTTGTCGACACGAATAATCGGCGTCGCGCTGTTGACCACGTACTGCAGGGATGTGCTGTTGATTGCCTTCAACTGTGGCTCGCCATCGAACTGCGGTGCGGTCATTTTCACTGCGCTTTTCTTGATCGCCGAGGTTTGCGGGATGGTCGCCGCGATCGCGGCTTCCTTGGCCTGCGGTGTGCCGGCGACCGAAGCCTTGACGTTCTCTTTCGGGCTGTCATCCGGGATGTTGGCGAAATCTGCCGGTAGTTTGTCCGCTGGGGTAAACGTCCATTGGCCGCGCATGTCGGCAGCGCGAAACCAGCGCCCGGAGATCAGCACGTAACTGTTCTGGTCACCGATTTCCTTGAAGATGTGCCCGGTGGTGTTGCTCACGTAGAGCAGGCTGGTGCCCTGAATCGGTAGCCACTGCGGCGCGCCGTCGGTGACGATCAGCTCAGTGGGCGTGGTGGCGATGAAGATTTTCGGCTGCGGCGGTCTGGCCAGATTTGGCACCTTGTCTTTCGGATCACTCTGCCCGGTCAGCAGATCGACCTGACGGCTCTGGATCGCCGCCTGTTTGGCCTTCTCCAGATCGGCTGGCGGTGTGGTCAGACGGGTATATTCGCCGCTGAGGCTGTCAGCGACCATCCAGCCATCGAACACGTGCAGGTAGTGCTTGCCCTCAGCGTCCTTGAGCAATAGCGGGCGGGTGTTGATCACCCGTTGCAGCGCGGTGCCATCGACCGCCCGGTACACGGCGTCGCCATCGATGTAGACGAGCAGCGCCGGGACGTCGGAACTGATGATCGTCGGCGGGGTGTTTTCCAGCGGCGCGCTGTCGGCTTTCTGCTCGGCCGACAGCACGCCGACGGCGGCTTCAAGTTGATCGAGGGAGATGGTTTTCTTGCGACTTTCGGCATCTTTCTGCAGCGCGCCGAGCCAGACGTCGGCCTGACTGGCGTCGGCAGGGAAGTCGGCCTTGATGATCTTGTATTGATCCAGTGCGACCCAGCGCGTGGCCTTGTCGACCAGCGTGTGCGCGCTGAACTGGACGATGCCGAAGGTGGGTTTGCCGTCGGCGCCGGTGGCTTCGACGGCAGCCCGGGCATTGAGGGTGTAGCCATCCCAGCTGTCGAGTTGCGGCTGGTACACGGTCAGTTTGGCCTTGCCGCTGGTGATCACTTGCGGCCACGTCGGCGCGCTCGGGGCAGCGTCGGCAGCAGCAGGTTTGCTGGCGGTAGCCGGGGCCGCCCAAGTGTTGCCAACCGTCAGCAGGCACAGCATCAGTATTGCAAGCAACGAGCGCGGGTAAGACATTGTCAGCTCCATCGACAGGGCCGCTTTCAGCAGGATGGCAGCGAAAGCACGACCGTCGAAAAAGCATAGCCGCCCGCTTCACAATTACCGGGCGGATTCGCGAATTGGCGCAAAGTCGGGTGGGGCAATGTGTTGCTTTGTGTTATTTCAGGGCACGAGGATTTGAATCCATTGATTGAGAGGCAGCCATGTTCAACGGCATTTTGATCGACAAAGACGACAGCGGTTATCACGCCAGCCTGCAGCAGATCAGCGAAGCGCAGTTGCCTGAAGGCGACGTGACGGTGAAGGTCGCCTACAGCACGCTGAACTTCAAGGACGGACTGGCGATTACTGGCAGCAGCCCGGTGGTGCGCAAGTTTCCGATGGTGCCGGGGATCGACTTGGCGGGCACGGTCGAGGTCAGTTCGCATCCCGATTACCAGGTCGGTGATCAGGTGCTGCTCAACGGCTGGGGCGTGGGCGAGAGTCACTGGGGCGGGCTGGCGCAAAAGGCGCGGCTCAATGGCGACTGGCTGATTCCGTTGCCCAAAGGCTTTACCGCGGCGCAAGCCATGGCCATCGGTACCGCCGGCTACACGGCGATGCTGTGCATTCTGGCGCTGGAGCGTAACGGCGTGTCCCCGGATCAGGGCGAAGTGCTGGTGACTGGCGCCAATGGCGGAGTGGGCAGTTTCGCCATCGCCTTGCTCAGCAAACTCGGTTATCGCGTGGTGGCGTCCACGGGCCGGGTGTCCGAGCATAAGTACCTGAAGCGACTGGGCGCCAGTGAGATCATCGATCGCGCAACTTTGTCTGAGCCGGGCAAGCCCTTGGCTAAGGAACGCTGGGCCGCAGTGATCGATTCGGTCGGCAGTCACACCTTGGCCAACGCCTGTGCCAGCACCCGCGCCGAAGGCACTGTGGCGGCCTGCGGCTTGGCTCAAGGCATGGATTTTCCGGCGTCGGTGGCACCGTTCATTCTGCGCGGTGTGACCCTGGCCGGAATTAACAGCGTGACCCAGCCCAAGGCACGGCGGATCGAGGCCTGGGCGCGCCTGGCCAAGGATCTGGACTTCGCCCTGTTGCCTTTGATCAGCCATGAAATCGCCCTCAGCGAAGCCATCGACGCGGCACCTGAGCTGCTTGCCGGACAGCTTCGCGGCAGGGTTGTGGTCGACGTCAATCGCTGACAGAGTAGGCGTCATTGCGGCCCTGTGTGGCCGCACTTTTATTAAGGGAGCCGCAATTTCGATGGATTTGAAACGACAGCAAATCGACGCCTTCACCGTTGCTGGCCTGCAGGTTCGCACTACCAACGCCGCAGAGCACCAACCCGAAACCGCGAAAATCGGCCCGATGTGGGGCCGGTTTTTCGGCGAGGAGTTGGCCGAATCCATTCCCGGCAAGTCAGCCAATTCGCCGATTTATGGCGTGTATTCGGCTTACGAGTCGGATGCTTCTGGTGCGTTTGACGTTACCGCTGGCGTTGCCGTGAATGCTTCAGTCAAAGACTTTGAGTCCGTGCGGATCGAAGCGGGCGAGTATCTGGTGTTCGAAGCCCAGGGGCCGTTGCCAGACGCGGTCATCTCGACTTGGGGAAAGATCTGGGACTTCTTTGCAGCCAATCCGCAGATCCAACGCCGTTACGCTACCGACTTCGAGGCCTACACCGGCCCCGAGTCCGTGTCGGTCTACATCGGCGTGCGCTAAGACTGGGTTTCGCGTTCCAGCAACTGGCGCTTACGCTCTACGCCCCAGCGATACCCCGACAGATTGCCATCGCTGCGCACCACGCGGTGGCAGGGAATCGCCACAGCCAGGCGGTTGGCGCCGCAGGCCTGCGCCACGGCGCGCATGGACGTCGGCGCGCCAATGCGCTGGGCGATTTCGGCGTAACTGGCGGTGCGACCCACTGGAATCTCCCGCAACGCCTGCCACACCCGTTCCTGAAACGCTGTGCCACGCACATCCAGTGGCAAGTCGAGGCCTAGCGCTGGCGCTTCGATGAAACCCACCACTTTGGCGATCAATTGCTCGAATCCGGCGTCGGCGCCAATCAGGTTTGCGTTGCGGAACTGATCCTGCAGATCGCACACCAGTTGATGCGGATCGTCGCCCAACAGAATCGCGCACACGCCGCGCTCACTCTGTGCCACCAGAATCGCCCCGAGCGAACATTGGCCAACGGCAAAATGAATGTCGTTGTTGCGACCGGCAGCGCGATAGTCACCGGGCTTCATGCCCAGTACCTTGTCGGCTGACTCATAAAAGCGGCTGTTGGAATTGAAACCCGCGTCGTACAGCGCATCGGTCACCGTGCCGCCATCCGCGAGCCGTTCACGCACCCGGCGCGAACGATGCGCCGCCGCGTAACCCTTTGGTGTCAGGCCGGTTGCGGCCTTGAACACCCGATGAAAATGGAAAGGGCTGAGGCCGGCGGTTTCGGCGAGTTCATTGAGTGCGGGCACTGTTTCACTTGACTCGATCTGCCGACAGGCGATCGCCACGGTCGCGGCGTGCTGGCTGGCGACTTCAGTCTGATCCTTGCTGGTGCGCTTGCTTGGGCGGTAACCCGCCGCCTCGGCAGCTTGAGCACTTTCGAAGAACTCGACGTTCTGCGGCTTGGGTAAACGTGAAAGGCTGCTGGGGCGGCAATAGACGCCGGTGGTTTTCACCGCATAGACAAACTGCCCGTCGGCCCGCGGGTCCCGTGCAACGACAGCGGCCCAGCGTGGATCGGTTTCAACGTTGATGAGGGGCGAAAGCTTTTTCATGGCGAGTAGTCCGTTGACCTGTTTGATTCAGGTTAACCAGCGGCAATGTTGGTAGCACTCCGGGCCTTGCGGTCAAACTTTTCAGATCACCCGGCGACACGCAAGGTCAGGTTGATCCGGCGTTCGCCCAACTGTGGATGCCGCCCGGGTTTGATCGGCAGCACGCCGTGAAAGCGCAAGCGATCGACCCCGCCCCAGATCACCATGTCGCCATGCAGCAGAGGAATGCGCTGGCTATTGTCGCTACGGGCAAAACCACCGAACAGGAACATCGCCGGCAACCCCAATGACAGCGAAACGATCGGCGCCGCGTAGGCTTTTTCGTCTTTGTCCTGATGCAAAGACATTTTCGCGCCGGGGACATATTGGTTGATCAGGCAGGAGTCTGGATGAAAGTCGGCAAATCCAGCGCGCTGTGCTGCTTTGCGCGCCAGTTCTGACAACACTTCTGGCATCGCCGGCCAGGGCTGGCCACTCAGCGGGTCGACGGTGCTGTAGCGATAACCGCTACGGTCGGTGATCCAGCCCAGGGTTCCGCAACTGCTGGTGCCCACCGACATGCTGAAACCGCCCGGGGTCATCATGTGGCGCAACGGTGCTACGGCGAGAATGGCTTCCAGCGCTGGCAACAGTTGATCGATCACCGGCAGGGCGAAGCCGCGCAACACCCACGATTGTTCGCCGATCTGCTCGGCGCGGGGTTGTTGCTCGGGTTCGTGGTCGGCGAACAGGTCGAAGGTGGTCGGGTGCATGGTGTTCATGATGCGTCGTGGAAGATGATGCCCAGAGTATGCCGATTTCCGCTGTGCAGGCGACTGACGCCGTGACGCATGGTCACTCGATAATCGCCGCGAGTGCCGCTGACCGGACGCTGGTTGACTGCAAATATAACCGCGTCACCCTTGTGCAGATCCACAACGTGCGGGCGCGACTGCATGCGTGGACGCTGCTCGGTCAGAACGAACTCGCCACCGGTAAAATCCTCTCCGGGCTCCGACAGAAGAATCGCCACTTGCAGTGGGAAAACCAGTTCTCCGTACAGATCCTGATGCAGGCAGTTGTAGTCCTGCGGGCCGTATTGCAACAGCAAGGGTGTCGGCCGCAGCTGGCCGGCAGCCTGACAGCGCTGCACAAACTCGGAATGGGTTGCGGGAAAGCGTACAGGCATATTCATGCGTTCGTACCAGCGGTTGGCCAGCGGCACCAGGCGCGGGTAAAACGCAGTGCGCAGACGTTCGATGGCTGTCGGCAGGGGATAGCTGAAGTACTTGTATTCCCCGCGACCGAAACCGTGGCGGGCCATGATGACCTGCGAACGAAACGGTTCGGTCTGCGAATACAGGGCGCTCAAGCGTTCACAGGTTTGCGCCGACAGCAACGAGCGGACGATGGCATAGCCATATTGATCCAGATGCTGTTCGAGGCTTGCCCAATCGAGCGCATCCAGCCGAGACGGGGACATTGACATGCTGACTCCTGAACCCTTTGGTCGAGGCTGTCAGTCTGGGCAAATCCCGGCGGCAGAACACTCCGCCGCTTGCGGTCGAATCCCCGAGTGTTGCGTTACAGGGCTTTGCTGACGGCGATGTCGCTGATCACGTCTTCGGTGGTGCCATGGATGGCATCCAGTGCGGCCTTGGCCTCTTCGACGGTGCCGTTTTCCAGTTGCGCGAACTCGAAACGGCGTTCACCGTTGAGCTTGTATTTGATGACGTATTTGGTCGTTTGGGCCACGGTCGTGCTTACCTTTGTGTCAGGGGCGACTCAGCTCAGTTTGGAGCTGGAGCGGCGGATGATCTTGATCGAGTGGGTCAGGGTCGGCTTGCGCGTGACGCTGATGGCGCGACGGTTGACGGTGTCGATGGTGATGTTCCAGAAACCGGTGCTCGGCGCGGTGATTCGTGCAGGAAACGTGTCGAAAGCGCCGCCGTGGTAGGTGTGGCGGCCGCCGTTCTTGAACGCGCGGAAGTTGGCGTCGTTCATCAAGCGGATGTTGCAGGTTTGCGAGCATTGGATGACGACGATGTCGTCCTCGTTGAGGTGCTCGCGCTGGTGAATGAATTTCATGGGCGCCTCCAGAAGGGCTTTTTCTACTAAATCAAAACGATAGCATGTGCGATTGGCGCAGTTTATCAGCCCGAACGGGTTATTATCCCGCCGTCGAGCGCTGCTTTGACAATTAAAAACAGTTATTCGCGATTCCATGCGGGTTTAATGGAGTAAGCCTCGGAGAAAAATGGCATTACTGCTGTCCGAGGGTCTTTATGGGAGGTATTTGTATGAAGTGGGGTGTGGTGTGTCTGCCGTTGATGTTGGTCGTGGGTGGTTGCGCGAGTGTTTCCGAAATCAACGAAACCTTGCCCACCATGAGCGTGATTTCCGGCAAGAAACCCCATGAGTATGCTCAGTGCCTGGCCGACAAGCTTGCCAACAGCCGCGGCGCGCTGCAGATGCAGCCGCACAAGGATGGCGTGCGAGTGATTGTTCCCGGGAAATTTTCCACCGGCGCGGCTGCGGTGTTTGATATCGAAGACCGTTCCGGCGGCAGCAGCATCAAGCTGCATGAGCGGATGTCCAATGTGCCGGTTCGTCCCCGTGACGTGCAAAACGCCGCCAATGCCTGTATTTCCGGCTGATAGAATAGCGTCCATCAGCACCGATGCCGTCACAGTCCTGCTGTGACGGCATTTTCATTTCTGGAGTCGCGCATGAAGCGAGAGCAAGTACGGGAACGGCATGCAGAGGGCCTTATCTCTGCCACGCATGTTATTCAAAATCCGGCGAACTCGGGCGAGTGGATCGTGTTTTTCAAGAAGAGCGCCGGTCGCAGCTATTTTCTGGTGGACGATAACGACGAGGTCGAATCCTTCGCCCGGCTCGACGACCTGATCGAGATCGTGCGCGGGCTTGGGATCAAGTTCGCCGAGATCCACATGTAGGGTCTATTTGCAGACCACCACCACGCTGCGGTTCTTGTAGTTGCCGACGTCGACCCCCAGGGTTTTGTCACTCTCCTTGGGCGCCGGCGTGCCGTCGGTACCGACGATGCGATAGCCGGTGCCGGCGCAGGAGGCGTCAGCCTTCTCGTAGCAGGTGGCCCAGGAGTTGGCTTCCCCGGAGCAGTCGATGCTCAAGCCCTGTTCGCCGTTGTTCAGGTAGGTGGTTTCCGAGGTGGCACAGCCACCGAGGGCCAATACCGCGATCAGCGGCAGCATTCTGTTCATGTTCATAAGTGTGTCGTCTTCAGCGAGGGAGGGGCTAAACGCTCTGACAGCGCCAGCATGAAAAAGGTTATAGCGATTGGCCACTTGTTTTCATCATGCTGCGAGCGGCCACAAAAAAGCCCTGCACAAGGGCAGGGCTCGGCGCGTGTCGCAACAGATCAGTCCTGATCTTTGCCACGGCGTTTGGACGACGCAGGGGTGTCGGTGAATACCGACGCTACATCAGTCGCCAGTTGCTCGCTGTCGAAAGGACCGGCGATGTGTTCGCCATTGGTCGTGGTCAGGTTCCACTTGCCGTCTTTCTTGTCGATCACATACCCGTTGATGATTTTTACCGCGGCCATCTATCTGTCTCGTTCGCTGGTTCAAAGGCGCCATGATACCGACAAATCCTCACATTGGGGGATGATGAGCGTATGGTGATGCAGCGTATTTGCGTGTTTGAGCTACTCTGTTTTCGCGGGTCGAAGTCGCCAACGGAACTATCGGCGAGAATATTTCTCTATGTTGGCATCGGTTAGCCAGTGCGGGGCATTGTAAGGTGCACGCCGCCTGATTAGACTGCGCCGAAACTCGTACACACAGCCCTTTCAAGGACTTATATGATCAAGAAATGCTTGTTCCCAGCAGCCGGTTACGGTACTCGCTTCCTGCCAGCGACTAAAGCCATGCCCAAAGAAATGCTGCCGGTGGTAAACAAGCCACTGATCCAGTACGGCGTTGAAGAAGCTCTGGACGCTGGCCTGACTGAAATCTCGATCGTGACCGGTCGTGGCAAGCGCGCTCTGGAAGACCACTTCGACATCAGCTATGAGCTGGAAAACCAGATCAAGGGCACCGACAAGGAGAAATACCTGGTCGGCATCCGCAAGCTGCTCGACGAGTGCTCGTTCTCCTACACCCGTCAGACCGAAATGAAAGGTCTGGGCCACGCGATCCTCACCGGTCGCCCGCTGATCGGTGACGAACCGTTCGCCGTGGTACTGGCGGACGACCTGTGCGTCAACCTCGAAGGCGACGGCGTACTGACCCAGATGGTCAAGCTGTACAAGCAGTTCCGCTGCTCGATCATCGCCATTCAGGAAGTCGATCCGCAGGAAACCAGCAAGTACGGCGTGATCGCCGGCGAGATGATCCGCGACGACATCTACCGCGTACACAGCATGGTCGAGAAGCCAAAGCCGGAAGACGCTCCATCGAACCTGGCGATCATTGGTCGTTACATCCTGACCCCGGACATCTTCGATCTGATCGAGCAGACCGAGCCAGGCAAGGGCGGTGAAATCCAGATCACCGATGCCCTGATGAAGCAGGCCCAGAACGGCTGCGTCATGGCCTACAAGTTCAAGGGCAAGCGTTTTGACTGCGGTGGCGCTGAAGGCTACATCGAAGCGACCAACTTCTGCTTCGAGAACTTCTACAAGACCGGCAAGGCTTACTGATAGCGCCGGACCTGCATCGCGAAGGGTGTGAAAGCACCCAAGCGAATGTACCCACAAACGCCCCGACCTGTTCGGGGCGTTTGTTTTTGTGCTGGAAAAACCCTTGAGTCCGGCGGCGCGATTGACTGACGCCCTCTGAGCGCGCTGGCTGCTCTTTCAGGGAGGAGGGTACGTGCGAGCATGCTGGCTGCTCCGATTTCCCTCAGGCGGTACAGTAGAGCCCCATAAAGCGGGCTACCTGACCGCCTAAAACGAAAAAAGCTCCGTATCTTGCGATACGGAGCTTTTTCTTTATGCGTTACTCCGATTGCGATCTCTCGAAACCGGCGCCTTCCAGGCGGTTACTGCTGCACGACATTCGCTGCGGCAGGGTCAACCTTTTTCGGCTTCATCAGACTGAAGTCGATCAAGGCGCGCTGCTCGCGCTCGTACGGATTGCCGATCATCAGCGGACGTGGTTTGAAGCTGTCGCTGACCAGACTCTTGCTGCGGTCCAGTTCATCGAAACTCAAACCGGCCATGTCCGCCCAGGTGTGGATCAGGTGCGAGCTGCTGTACGGCCGGCCGAGGTCGGCGGCGAAGTTCCAGTCGTGGTTCTCGCGCCATTTCGGCGACGCCCAGGCCATGAACGGAATGGTGTACATCGGCGCGGTCGGTTTGTTCTCGTTACGGCCGAGGGTGTTGTGGCCGGCGGAGTCGAACACGTCTTCACCGTGGTCGGAGAGGTACAGCAAGAAGCCGTTCGGATCGGACTTGGCGTAGTCCTTGATCAGGCTCGACACCACGAAATCGTTGTACAGCACGGCGTTGTCGTAGCTGTTGTAGGTCGGCACCTGATCGTCACGTACGCCGGCCGGCACGCCGGTACGGTCCTGGAACTTGTCGAAGGTCGGCGGATAGCGGTACTGGTAGCTCATGTGAGTGCCGAGCAAGTGCACGACGATCAGCTTACGCTGCGCCGGGTCGGTCAGCGCCTTGTTGAACGGCTCGATCACGTCACCGTCGTACTGCGCGGCGTTCTGGTTGCGGTTGTTATTCAGGTACACCTGCTCGTCGGCCTGCTCGGAGAAGGTCGTGAGCATGGTGTTGCGTTTGGTCATGGTCTGCTGGTTGGTGATCCAGAAGGTCTTGTAACCGGCCTGTTTCATCATGCTGACCAGCGACGGCGTGGACAGGTACAGATCAGGGTTCTCTTCGTCGGCGAAGGTCAGGACCTGCTGCAGCGCTTCAATGGTGTAAGGGCGCGGGGTGATGACGTTGTCGAATACCGCGAGCTGATCCTTGAGCTTGTCCAGTTCCGGGGTGGTGTTGCGTCCATAACCGTACAGGCTCATGCGCTGACGGTTGGTCGACTCGCCGATCACCAGCACCAGGGTCGACGGTTTATCGGCGTCGGCAACTTTCAGGTTATGCAGCGGCGGAACCTTGCTCGCGCTGTGCAGCATGTCTTGCATGCCGGCCAGGGTGTCGAGGTAACGGTGGTAAGCCACCACCATCTGCCAAGGCACGGCTGGCTCGATGCGGTCTTCGAACTTCTCGAAACCGCCGGCGAAACTGCCGGTACGCTGGGTCTGTTTGATCAGCGGGTAGCCGACTACGGCGAAGACGATCGCGATCGCAGCCACGAACGCGCGGCCTCGGGGCATGTACACCGGGCGCAGGCGGGTCCACAGGAAGTAGGCGAAAGCGGTATGGGCGAGGAATGCCGGGATCATCCACCAGGCGAAGTACTGGGTCATGTATTCGCCGGCTTCAGAGATGTTCGACTCGAACATGATGAAGATGACGCTTTGCGAGAACTCCTGCTGATAAATGAAGAAATAACCCAGGCTGGCCATCGAGCAGGCCCACAGGACGATACCGATCAGCGCGGCCAGCAGTTTGGTGCGTTTGGGAAACGCCAGCATCGGGGCGAGCCACAGCGCGCTCATCACGAAGGCCTGACGGAAACCGCTGAAGCCGGAGGTGCCGGTCAGCTGAATCAATAGTTGGGTGATGCCCGAGAAATACCAGAAGAAAGCGAACAGCCAGAGAACCCCGGCCCAGTCGAAACCTGTCGCAGTCGTTTTGCTGCGTTTGAACAATGCCATTCAGCACTCCAGCTCATCGTCACTAACCACCGTCGGAGCGCTACATCAAACCGACGAACGGAAGCCGCGCGCAAACGCACGGCCAGAATGGGCCGGAGTATCACCAAGGCAGTGTGAAAACTTCGTTAGTTGCCGATCAGGGGGAGGGGAGCATCATGTCGGGAACGACAGGCGCCGCTCCCGAAGCTGGCGGGGCAGGTCAG
Organism: Pseudomonas sp. LAMO17WK12:I5; assembly: GCF_900215165.1. Taxonomy (NCBI): domain Bacteria; kingdom Pseudomonadati; phylum Pseudomonadota; class Gammaproteobacteria; order Pseudomonadales; family Pseudomonadaceae; genus Pseudomonas; species Pseudomonas sp. LAMO17WK12:I5. The sequence goes on from NZ_OBDS01000005.1 coordinate 282,422, forward strand.
GCGTGCGGATGGCGCTGGACCACCGGCAGAGGTTTGGGCTGAGCGCCCTGGGTCAGCGAGCGCAGCTGCGCCAGCTCCTGCTTCAACTGGTCGCGCTCGTCTTTCAACTGACGCAATTCATCGCGACGGATCGTGACGTACAGGGTTTGTGGCGGCATTGCTGTGTGTACTGTGCCCATTGCTCACCTCGCAAATGGCGTGTCTCAACTGCAAATCGTCCCCGCGTCGGGGCTACTGACTTGCTATCGGCGCCAATTTTGATTTCTTTTGCCCGCGAATGGAACTTTTTTATTTTTCATGGTCGGTGTGTCTTCGGCAGGATTCGGGGCGTTATCAGTCTGGATCGGGCACAATGCCCGGAAACTTCATCGCAACGCTCTGGACTAACCTCCATCAGTCGCGTTGGGCTATAACCAATGACACACATTTATTTGTAGTAAGGAGCATCAGCACATGCAACTCGGGATTATTGGACTGGGCCGCATGGGCGGCAATATTGCGCGACGTCTGATGCTCAACGGTCACACCACCGTTGTTTACGACCGCAATACCGCTTTCATCGATAACCTGGTCGCCGAGGGCTCCACCGGCGTTGCCGACCTGCCCGCTCTGGTGGCAGGCCTGGCCAAGCCACGTGCCGTATGGGTCATGCTGCCGGCCGGCGCGCCGACCGAAGACACCATCAACACTCTGAGCGACTTGCTGGAAGCCGGTGACACCATCATCGACGGCGGCAACACCAACTATAAGGATGACATTCGCCGGGCGAAAACCCTGGCCGAGAAGGGCCTGCACTACATCGACGTCGGTACCTCCGGCGGCGTCTGGGGCCTGGAGCGCGGCTACTGCATGATGATCGGCGGCGACGCCGAGACCGTGAACCGTCTGGACCCACTGTTCGCAGCGCTGGCGCCGGGTATGGGCAACATTCCGCGCACCAAGGATCGCAAATCCGAGGATCACCGCGCCGAGCACGGCTACATTCACGCCGGTCCTGCCGGTGCCGGGCACTTCGTGAAGATGATTCACAACGGCATCGAGTACGGCATGATGGCCGCGTTCGCCGAAGGCTTCGACATCCTCAAGACCAAGTCCAGCGAGCGTCTGCCGGAAGATCAGCGTTTCGACCTGAACGTGGCCGACATCGCCGAAGTCTGGCGTCGTGGCAGCGTGGTCTCGTCCTGGCTGCTCGACCTGACCGCCGACGCACTGGCCAGCGATCCGAAACTCGACGGCTTCTCCGGTTCGGTGGCTGACAGCGGCGAAGGTCAATGGACCATCGAAGCGGCCATGGAGCAGGCGGTGCCGGTTCCGGTGCTGTCCAACTCGCTGTTCTCGCGCTACCGCTCGCGCGGTCAGGGCACTTTTGGCGACAAGATTCTCTCGGCCCAGCGCTTCGGCTTCGGCGGCCACGTGGAGACACCGAAGAAATGACCCATACGATCCGCAGAAAATCCAAGGCAGAACCCGCACCACCGACCACGCTGTTTCTGTTCGGTGCCCACGGCGACCTGGTCAAGCGCTTGCTGATGCCGGCGCTGTACAACCTCAGTCGCGACGGCTTGCTTGACGAAAATCTGCGGATCGTCGGCGTTGATCACAACGCCATTACCGATGAAGCCTTCGCGCAAAAACTCGAAGACTTCATCCGTAACGAAGTGGCGGCGAAAGTTGGCAAGGGCGATCAGATGCTTGATCCGGCCTTGTGGGCCAAGCTCGCCAAAGGCATCAGCTACGTCCAGGGCGACTTCCTGGACGACAGCACTTATTCCGCGCTGGCGGCAAAAATTGCCGACAGCGGCACTGGCAATGCGGTGTTCTACCTGGCCACCGCGCCACGTTTTTTCAGTGAAGTGGTACGCCGACTCGGCTCGGCCAAACTGCTGGAGGAAACCCCGGAAGCGTTCAGAAGGGTGGTGATCGAAAAGCCGTTCGGCTCCGATCTGCAAACCGCCGAAGCGTTGAACGCCTGTCTGCTCAAGGTCATGTCGGAGAAACAGATCTATCGGATCGACCATTACCTGGGCAAGGAAACCGTGCAGAACATTCTGGTCAGCCGGTTCTCCAACAGCCTGTTCGAGGCCTTCTGGAACAACCATTACATCGACCACGTGCAAATCACCGCGGCGGAAACCGTCGGCGTCGAAACCCGTGGCAGTTTTTACGAGCACACCGGTGCGCTGCGTGACATGGTGCCCAATCACCTGTTCCAGTTGCTGGCGATGGTCGCCATGGAACCGCCGGCCGCGTTCGGCGCTGACGCCGTGCGCGGCGAGAAGGCCAAAGTGGTCGGCGCGATCCGTCCATGGAGCGTTGAGGAGGCGCGAGCCAACTCGGTACGCGGTCAGTACCGCGCCGGCGAGGTCGATGGCAAAGCGTTGAATGGCTATCGCCAGGAAGCCAACGTGGCGCCTGACAGCAACACCGAAACCTACGTCGCGCTGAAAGTCATGATCGACAACTGGCGCTGGGTCGGCGTGCCGTTCTACCTGCGTACCGGCAAGCGCATGAGCGTGCGCGACACCGAAATCGTCATCTGCTTCAAACCGGCGCCCTATGCGCAGTTCCGGGATACCGAGGTCGACGAGTTGCAGCCGACCTATCTGCGTATTCAGATCCAGCCTAACGAAGGCATGTGGTTCGACCTGCTGGCCAAACGGCCGGGGCCGGCGTTGAACATGGCCAACATCGAGCTGGGTTTTGCCTACAAGGATTTCTTCGAAATGCAGCCGTCCACTGGCTACGAAACGCTGATCTACGACTGCCTGACCGGCGACCAGACGCTGTTCCAGCGCGCCGATAATATCGAGAACGGCTGGCGCGCGGTGCAGCCCTTCCTCGATGCCTGGCAACAGGATGCGAGCGTGCAGACTTACGCTGCCGGGGAAGACGGCCCGCAAGCCGCCAATGATCTGCTGACTCGCGACGGTCGCGTCTGGCATGGTCTGGGATGAGTGAGTCGATCCGCTTTTTACTGAGTGACATGGACGGCACGCTGTTGCTGCCCGATCACAGCCTGAGCCAGCGCACCATCGACGCCGTTCGTTCGCTGCGCGAGGCCGGCGTGTTGTTCAGCCTGGCCACCGGGCGCCCACCCAAAGCCATGTTGCAGCAGATCGAAGCCTTGGGTGTCGATCTGCCGACCGCCGCCTTCAATGGCGGCACCATCGTCAATCCGGATGGCAGTCTGTTGGTGGCGCATTACCTGCCGGTGCCGACCGCGCTGATTGCTCTGGCGTTGTTCGCTGACCAACCGGATGTGGAGATCTGGGTGTTCAGCGGTGGCGACTGGTTGCTCAAGGATCCGCACGGGCCGATGGTGCCGCGCGAGCAGCACGGCCTCGGTTATCCGCCGGTGGTGGTCGAGAGTTTCGAGCCGTACCTGGAGCGCATCGACAAGATCGTCGCCACCAGTAACAACACCGATCTGCTGATCGAGCTTGAGGCGCGCCTGTTAGCCAAGGTCAGCGGCATGGCTCAGGTTTCGCGTTCGCAACCGGTGTACCTGGACGTGACGGCGCTGGAGGCCAACAAGGGCACCGCACTGGCAACCATTGCCGCGCACCTCGATATCCCGCTGGCGCAGACCGCCGCGATTGGCGATGGCGGCAACGACCCGGCGATGTTCCATTGCGCGGGATTGTCGATTGCCATGGGGCAGGCGGAAGAGGCGGTGAAGCGCCAGGCTGACGTGGTCACCGCGCCAAACACCGACGACGGCGTGGCGCAGGCGATCGAGAAGTACATCCTCGGTCGCTGAACTCACCCCAAAAACAAATGTAGGAGTGAGCCTGTTCGCGATTGCAATGTATCAGTCACCATTTCTTGGGCTGACACACCGCTATCGCGAGCAGGCTCACTCCTACAGTTTATTCGGCGTAATTACAGCCAGTAGCTGACGGCGTACCAGCCCAGCAGGCCCATCACTACGGTGTACGGCAGCGCCATCCACACCATCCGCCCGTACGACAGGCGCACCAGCGGTGCAATCGCCGAGGTCAGCAGGAACAGGAACGCCGCTTGGCCATTAGGTGTCGCCACGCTTGGCAGATTGGTACCGGTGTTGATCGCGATCGCCAGGGTCTCGAAATGCTCGCGGCTCATGTGCCCGGACAGGAAAGCCTGTTTCACTTCGGTGATGTAGATCGTGGCGACGAACACGTTATCGCTGATCGCCGAGAGCAGGCCGTTGGCGATGAACAGCATGCCCGGCTGTTGTTCCGCCGGCAGCGCCAGCACCCACTGGATCAACGGCGCGAACAGTTGCTGATCGTGAATCACCGCGACCACGGCAAAGAACACCACCAGCAATGCGGTGAACGGCATGGCGTCCTTGAACGCGCTGCCCAGACGATGCTCGTCGGTGATGCCGGTGAACGCGGTGATCAGCACGATCACCATCAGGCCGATCAGCCCGACCTCCGCGACGTGAAACGCCAGGCAGCCAATCAGGATCAATGCGGCAGCGCCTTGCACCAGCAGGGCGGCACGCTGACGCGGGGTGCGTTCGGCGTTGTCTTCGGCGGCGTAATTGGCCAGCACGGCGCGGACGTTGTCCGGCAGCAGGGTGCCGTAGCCAAACCAGCGCAGTTTTTCCAGCAGCACGCAGGTCACCAGACCCGCCGCCAGCACCGGCAACGAAACCGGCGCGACTTTCTGGAAAAACTCTGCGAAGTGCCAGCCCATTTCATGACCGATCAGCAGGTTCTGCGGCTCACCCACCAGGGTGCAGACCCCACCGAGTGCGGTGCCGACCGCGCCGTGCATCAGCAGGCTGCGCAGGAATGCGCGGAATTGCTCCAGGTCTTCATGGTGCAGGGCCGGCAGATGGCGGTCGTCGCTGAATTCGCTGTCCTGACGCGGATCATTGCCCGAGGCCACGCGGTGGTAGACCGAATAGAAGCCGACCGCCGCGCTGATGATCACCGCGGTTACGGTCAAGGCATCGAGAAACGCCGACAAAAAAGCTGAGAGAAAGCAGAACATCAGCGCCAGCAGCGCCTTGGAGCGCACGCCCAGCAGCAACCGTGAGAACAGAAACAGCAGCAGATCCTTCATGAAGTAGATGCCCGCGACCATGAACATCAGCAGCAGGATCACCGGGAAGTTGTGCACCAGTTCATCGTACAGGGCCTGTGGTGAGGTCATCTTCAGCAGCAGGGCTTCGATCAGCAACAAGCCACCGGGCATCAGCGGATAGCACTTGAGCGCCATGGCCAGGGTGAAAATGAATTCGATCACCAGCAGCCAGCCGGCGGCGACCGGGCCGACAGTGAACAGCACCACGGCGTTGAGGATCAGGAACCCTACGATGCACGCCTTGTACCAGCGGGGCGAGTGCCCGAGAAAATTATGCGCGAACGCCTGGGCCAGTGAGCCGGACATCGGTTGCTCCTTGTATTAAGAAGCGCGCAAGTTGCCGCAAGTGCCTGGCAAGTTCAAGTCTGGAGAGTTATTGATTCAGATAGCGCGCGACCATGGCGCGGTAGTTGCCGTCGAGCGAGTAGCCGCCGACAAGAATTTTCCGGTCTGGCTGGATCGCGAGAGAATTGGCGGTATCCAGGCTGCGGCCCAGGCGTGTGCGCAACCAGCCGTGGCCGTTGCCGAAGCTTCGGTCGAGATGACCATCAGCTTTATAGCGAGCAACGATGAAGTCGGCCTCGACGCCGCCGATCGTTGCACCCACCGCCATGATCCGACCATCCGCCATGCGTTGCGCGGCGCTCCACTGACAACCACTGGGGCCGATTTCCAGCAGATGCGGGTGCCCAGTGTCGTTGCGCCAGTCCGGGCGGCCATTAGGGTGCAGGCTCAGCGCCAGGCAGCGGATCGGATCGCGACTGCTGCCAAAACAGTGCAGATGGTCCTTTGACTCGATGACCTGAGAGACCATCGCGCTTTTGCCGTTGGCTTTGAAAGCCAGGAAGCCATCCACCGCGAAGCGCTCATCAAGACGCCCGTCAGGCAGGTAGCGCGCCACCAGCCCCTCTTGGGGAAAATCAATTGAGCCGGCGACAAGGATCCGCCCGTCCTTCTGCAATACGAGGCTGCTGAGCCACGTGTTGAGCAGCAAATGTCGAATCATCACGAAACCGCGCCCATTGAAGCTTGCATCGAGCGTCCCGTCTGGCGTCAGGCGGATCAGCATTCCGGCATGGTCGGCGAGTTCGAAGTGGTGATTGGCGATCAGCAGAATATGCCCGTCATCCTGCACGGCGATGTCACAGGCTTCAGCCCCCGGTACGCCGGGTGGCAGCCAGCAATCGCGGGAGCCGACGGACAGGTCGCCGGGCAGGCGCACCACTTTGCAGCCATTTTTACCAAAGTCCGGGTCGGGGGTTCCGTCAGCGCTGAACAGGGCCAGCGCAGGCAGGGTGCGATGGGTGTTTTGATAATGCAGCCCGGCCAGCAGGATTCGTCCGTCGGGCAACACCTGAACCTTGCCACCGGTGGCCTCAAAACCGCATTCGAACTCGCCAATCACGCTGCCTTGCTGGCCGAAAGCGAGGTCGGCCGAACCGTCTGCGAAGAGGCGTGCCAGACCAAACCGACTGCCTTGCGCAGTGCCGACTTTGGCGGCGACCAGCACGCGCCCCTGTCGATCCAGCGCAATACCCTGGGTCATGCTGGAAACACTGCCGGCGAAATACACCTGGGCAACGCCAGTGCTGGCAAATTGTTTGTCGAGTTGCCCGGAACTGTTGAGTAGTGCCGGGCGCGCAAAGGCGTTCTCGGGTGACATGCATGCCTCTCCTTGCAAGTTGACCAGGCCCGAATGGGCGGTAACTGCATGAGCGGAACATTCAATCCCTGAATACACGCAAGTTCAACTGACAGAACTAACAGGTGGAGGGTCGCACTGTGCCATAACAGTGTCTTTTTGAACCAAACGAAAGCCTGCCAAGCAGTGGCGCCTGGCAGCTTGAAGAAAGTTGTACAGAAGCATTGAAGATAAACAGCAGCGGATAACTAACAAAGAACAGAGCGGATGACGTGAAAGTCATCCGCATTAGCCTCTGATCAATGTGGCATCGACCACGATTGCAGCAGGTAACCTTCTTTGCTCAATTCGGCGCGGGCCTGTTGCAACAGCAGTTCCAGTTGCGCCGGATCGGAGTAGGCGCTGCTTGGAATCTGCTGGCGACCGATGTGCGAGTTGGTACGGTCGATGACGGTCAGGTTCAGTTCGCCATTGCCGTCTTGTGGGGCCCAGGCCACGCACTGAAAGGGTTTGAACGCGTGGTTGGCAATCAAAAGAGCTTCGTTGATACGGAGCGGGGCGGTCATTGGGGTCTTCTCTCTGTCGTGCCCAATCAAGTGATGTGCCGTCGGTTGGGCTTACCGTTCGGCTGGTTACTTGTACTGATGCACGCAACCCCGTGGCAGGTCACACACGAAACAGAGAAATTTCAACTTAATTGCTCAGGCTCAACATTCCGAACGTTTTTGAAAGCCTGGTGAAAGATAGCAACTCGATAGCTGACTAATAAACTTGCTTCTTATAACTCGTTAGCTTGTACACCTATAAGCAATCGATACAAGGCCCTGTCAATTTCTTGCTAATGTTACAGTCGGGTCTGCCAAATGACTGTTTTTACAATAATTTCCTTAAATTTGGCGCCAAGGAACAGTCATGATCGAAGCGCCTGCGTTACGACGTTTATTGGTGGTCGACCCGTGCGACGACTGTCACCGGTTATTACCTGGTTTGCGCTCGGTGGGATGGGATGTCGACAGTTGTAGCCTGGAAAATGCCGCCGATCGGACATGCGATGTCGGGCTGCTGCGACTGCAACCTTTTCACCTTGAACGTCCCGAAGCGGTCAAGGAACTGATCAGCCGTAGCGGCACCGAGTGGATCGCGGTGTTGAACCAGGAAGTCCTGCGGTTGCAGAACGTCGGTGACTTCGTCTGCGAATGGTTTTTCGATTTCCACACCTTGCCGTTCGATGTCTCACGGGTTCAGGTGACCCTGGGCCGCGCGTTCGGCATGGCGCGTTTGCGCGGGCAAGGCACGATTCACGTCGACCAGCCGGAACATGAGCTGCTCGGCGACAGCAAGCCGATCCGCGAACTGCGCAAATTATTGAGCAAACTGGCGCCGACCGAATCCCCGGTACTGATCCGCGGTGAAAGCGGCACCGGTAAAGAACTGGTGGCGCGCACGCTGCACCGCCAGTCCCAGCGCCACAGCAAGCCGTTTGTGGCGATCAATTGCGGGGCGATTCCCGAACACTTGATTCAATCCGAACTGTTCGGTCACGAAAAAGGCGCTTTCACCGGTGCGCATCAGCGCAAGGTCGGGCGCATTGAGGCCGCCAATGGCGGCACGCTGTTTCTCGATGAAATCGGCGATCTGCCGCTGGAATTGCAGGCCAATCTGCTGCGTTTTCTGCAGGAGAAACACATCGAACGCGTCGGTGGCAGCCAGCCGATCCCGGTGGATGTTCGCGTGCTGGCGGCCACCCACGTCGACCTCGAGGCGGCGATCGAGAAAAAGCGTTTTCGCGAAGACCTGTATTACCGCCTCAATGTGCTGCAAGTGATAACTGCGCCATTGCGCGAGCGCCACGGTGATCTGTCGATGCTGGCCAACCATTTCTCGCATTTTTACAGCCACGAAACCGGCCGCCGCCCGCGCAGCTTCAGTGAGGATGCGTTGATCGCCATGGGCAAGCACGACTGGCCAGGCAACGTTCGAGAACTGGCCAACCGCGTGCGACGGGGTTTGGTTCTGGCGGAAGGCCGACAGATCGAAGCCCGGGATCTGGGATTGCTCAGCCAGCACACGATTTCGACGCCGATGGGTACGCTGGAAGACTACAAGACGCGCGCTGAACGCCAGGCGCTGTGCGATGTATTGAACCGCCACAGCGACAACCTCAGTGTGGCGGCGAAGGTGCTGGGCGTGTCGCGGCCGACGTTTTATCGCCTGCTGCACAAGCATCAGATTCGCTAGAGACCAAAGCTGAAAAGATCGCAGCCTGCGGCAGCTTCTACAGGGATTACCTCTGTAGGAGCTGCCGCAGGCTGCGATCTTGTGCTTTAGAAGTAGTACGGGAATTTCAGGCTGAAGGAGAAGTCCGGGGCATCGTCGGTCATGCCGATCGACAGGTTGGGCACGATGGTCAGGTTATCCGTGGCGGCAATGGTCATGCCGACGTTGAAGTAACCGGCGTTGGCGTCACTGGACACCACCGATTGCCAATCACCGCCATCCTGTTTCAGCTTGCTCTTGCGCTGCACCAGGTCAGACACCGAGAACGACATACTCATCTTTTCGTTCAGAGCGAACGCAATACCGGCGCCGATCTGGAAGCTGTCGCCAATCTTTACCTTGCCCGGGTTTTTCTGGTTGACGGTCGAACTGATGTCGTCGAACGACTCCTCCAGGTTGTGGGTGTAGGAGAGGCTGCCGAACAGCACCGCCGGGTCGAACGTCTTGACCAGCGAAACCCCGGGTGTGATCGACCAGACACCGTTACCGGTTGGCAGCGTGTCAGGCACGAACAGGTTGGAGTTGGCGTCGGTCTGGCGCAGTTTGATGCCGAACGGATCCTTGCCGGTTGGCGCCTTGACCCGCAGGGTGACCACGGCGTCCGGGGTGTTGACCGACTCGTCGAGGAACTTGTAGGCAATACCGAAGTTGACGTCGCCGAGGGTCGGGTCGCGCGAAACATCCTGTTCCGTCGTGACGTTTGATGCACCACCGTTGCCGCCGCCGGACTGGTAGGTCGATTCGCGGTAAACCACCGGCACGTTCACGTCGAACTGCCAACGGTTGTCGAAGTTGTAGCGCCCGGTCAGGTCCAGCGTCCAGGTGTCGGCCTTGATCCGGTCGAGGTTGATGTTGCCCAGAAAGATCGAGTCCAGCGCGAGGAAGCCGTTGAGGATCAGTTGCCGGGTGTCGTAACGCGAGTAGGTCACACCGGTTTCAAAGCTGAATTTACCGCCGCCGAAGAAGCCGCTGGCCTCGTCGTAGAGGTTGGACACGCTCTGTGCCGGTTGCGAATCATCGGCCAGCGACTGGCCGTAAGAAGCGCCACTGCCCCCGGCCGCGCCCCCCGACGCTGCTGCGGCACCGGTACCAGGCGCTCCGGTACTGGTAGCGACTTTTGGATTGCCTTTCATGTCAGACGGCGACTTGGCCAGGCGTTTGGGTTGCGGGGCTGCCGGTTGGTCCTCGACCTGACGGACCCGTTGTTCGAGCACCGCCAGGGCCTTTTGTTGTACTTCGTATCGTTGCTTCAGCTCCAGAAGTTCCTGTTTCAGGGTCTCCACATCTGCGTCGGGTGCTGCTTGCAGCATCGCCGCAGGTAGAAGAGTACTCAGACATACAGCGGCACGCAGTGATACTGATCGATACATGAATAAGCCGTCCCTTTAAGCCCAATGATCGAGACTCAGCGTAGTTCAATATCCGATATTGCGTAGTGCCCTGAGTTGAGTCAGGTTGCAGTCCAGTGCGCCGGGGCTGATGCCGTTATTGTTAAGCACAACATTGAGTTGGGTCATGTTGTTGACCACGTTGGCGCTGCCCAGCAGGCGGGTGTTCTGCAGCAGGCCACCCTGGGCCACTTGTTGCAGGGCGGTGCCTTGATTGCCCGAGGCCTGAATGGCCATTTGCACGCCACTGTTGGTGGCCGAAACGGCGACACTGCCGGCGGCATTGCTGGCCCCGATAGTCTGCCCGGCCATCAGCGCCTGGCCTTGTGCGGGTGCCAGCGGAGGAGGGGTATTGGCTTCTTTTACGTTGATGGCCACGTTGTTGCTGGCGGTGTTGCCGTCGCCGGCGGCGCGTACGCTTTGGGTCACGCCCTGGCTGCTGTTGAGTGCCGCGCCACCAATGACATTGCCAGTGCCCGGAGTCGGGGTGCTGCCGTTGCCCTGTTCCTTGATGGTCGAGACATAGAATTCCGGTTTGATCGTGGCGGCCTGGATTTGCATCGACGTCGCAGCGCCGATCAGATCACCGCTGGCGTTGCGCCAGGTACTGCTCATGACAATGCCGAAGCTGATGATCCGCCCCGGCATGACGTAACGACCACGAAGCTGGGACAGCTCCTGATCCTGAACTTCGATGGGTTTGAATCCTGCATTGGCATAGCCTGACGCGCTCGCTGCCAGGCAGGCGGCGGCCAGCCAGTATGAGGTTTTCATCTGCTGCTCCCGGGACATCCAGCCCCATTCTTTATAATCGGCGATTAAAAGAAGTCGCTCTGTATGAACCCGAAGTCCATCAATTCGGCATCTCTGACAGGGTTGAAGTTATCCAGCTTGTTCTTCGCGGTCAGCGGGGTCGGCGGCATGCGCAATGCATTGGTTTTGTCATAACCGGGGCCGACGATGGCGAAGACGATGCCGTTCCAACCTTTGACAAAGTCATCATGGGCGTAGCGTTTATGGCCTAAGACGGGATCTCCGATATAAACCCAATCCTTGTCCGAACGCTGCAGCACCACGAAATGCTTGTAGCCGCGAATTTCCATCAGTACCACCACCGGGATGGTTACGTCGTCGAGTTTATCCGGTGGAATCTTGTAGCCCCTGGCGCGCATGCCGATGCTTTCTATGTAGCGTTTCATGTCCAGCATGGAGAAACCTTGAGTACGCACAAGGTCCTGGTCAGCGTTGACCAGCATGCCTTTGATGATGTGCTCTTCATCGACGTCGAGCCAATAAGCTTGGCGCAGTACCGTGGCCAGTGCGGCGGCGCCGCAGCTGAAATCGGTTTTTTGTTCGACGATGTCGGCAAACTTGCGTTCACGAATGCTTTGCACGTTCTTGTAGACGAGTACGCCGCCGGGCAGGGCAGCGACGGGCATCTGGGCAGCCTGGGTCAGGCCGGACAGGCAAAGCAGGGCGATAAAGGCAGTCTTACGCATGATCGATACGCCTTTGCGGACTGAGGAAAAGCCCCGTTTCCGGGGCTTTCGTTTCGATCGCGATTACATGCAGGCTTTGCAACCTGCAGCGATGGACAGCGAGTTGCTTTGTTGGTTGCCAACACCGGCGGCGTTGTTGTAACCAGCGTTACCGGAGAAGTTGTTACCAACGTTCGAGATGTTCGCGTTGTTGGTCACAGGGTTTTTCCAGCCATCAGGGGTCAGCACTTGTTGAGTGGTGACGCCAGCCAGGCCGAAGACACCGACAGCTTCGAAGGTGGCTTTCTGATCTTTGCTGCCGCCGTTACCGCCATGGCCGCGATCGTTGTCGCCATAGCCGCCACCGCCGTGGCCTTTATCACCTTCGATGGTAGCCTTGCCAACGGCAGCGAACGCGCCGACGGCGGCCACGGTGCCGGTGAGGGTATCTTTTTTGTAGGTTTGAGTGCCGTTATTGGACACAGTCAGGCCAGTGGAGCTTTGGTTCGCAGCAGCAGCAGCGTTAGCTACACGACCACCCGATACAGCAATAGCCAGGTTGTTTTTCTGTTGGTTGAAGTTGCCGGCACTGTTGTTCACGCCAATGTTGCCGGAACCGCCGTTACCCACGTTGTTGAGGTTGGCGTTGTTGGTTGTCGAGTAGTTGGCAACCGCGTTGTTGTTGTTGACCTGAGTGGCGCTGGAGACAGATACCGCGCTGCCGAAGATAAAGCTTTCGTCGGCAGTCGCCAGTGCAGCAGCGTTGTCTTGCTGGTTGCCATCGCCGGCGGTGTTGTTCATGCCGACGTTGCCGTTGGTGCCATTAGCCGAGTTATTGACGTTGGCATCGTTTTTGGTGCCTTGGTTACCCACCAGGTTGCCATCGCTGTTCTGCGTGTCGAGTACGGCAGCCCCGGCGCCGGCTCCGATTTGCAGAAGTTGTTCCAGGGTAGGGCCTTTGGGTTCATGGTTGCCATGGCCATTGCCGTGCCCGTTACCATGATCATTGCCGCCTGCCTGAGCCGCCATTGCCATTACTGCTGCAAGTGCGAAAACCAGTGGTTTGAGAGCCATTGTAGGTTTCATGGTGTTTCTCCATCGTGCTTATTAGTTGGTTAAGTGTTGGTACTTTCTAATTGCACTGCTTTTGTTGTTTGGGTCAGTCAGCGACCCGGATGCTCAGGGTGTTAGCCATACGGTTCCCCACCCCGGCACTCTGGTTCACCTGAATCACCCCTCGGCTGCCGGTGAAGGCCTGATCACTTGTCGTGACCTGGCGACTGCCGGGTGAGGTGCCAGTTGCTCCTGAGCTCGGTAAAAGCGCCACGTTCTGTTGCGACAGGGCGCTGTCGTCAACGCTTTGCGGGGCAGCACTGATGCTGACGCGCGTCACGTTGGCCATCTGGTTGTTGGCCCCGGCGCCCTGGTTCACGCCCAGGATTCCGTTGCCATTACTGAAAGAGTTGCCGCCAATGGTGGCGCTGGCGTTCGTTGAAGGGTTGGCCGGTGTATCGATGTGCTGCCGGACGTTGGTGGTAGCACTGGCCGAGGTACCAATGGCGATGGCTTTGGTATTGGTTTGTTGCATCTGGTCGCCAGCAGCCTGGTTGACGTTGTAGTTGCCGCGGTACTGGACGCCGGTGTCCTGAATGTTCGCGTTATTGACCGAGTCGGGGGCGGCCAGCGCCTGGACGCAGCCGAAAAGGGCAAGTAAAAGAAGAGAACGATTCATCTCATTGCCCTCCGGCCATGCGGGTCAGCGGAGCAAGACCTGAACTCATCGCACGGTTGACGGTGTTGGAGATCGAGCCGCCCGCGCCACCGCCGTGACCGCCGCCCATGCCGGGCAGGCCGTTGGGATTGGTCAGGGTGTTCATGCCAGGCATGTTGGCGGTGGGCGTGGTGATATTGCCGCGAATCGAAGCGCCACTGGCTACACTGGCAAATTCACCGTCATTGAGCTCGGTGCTGGTCATCGCCTGATTGATGCGAGCCGAAGGGTTGGCATTGACCGTGGTTGGGTAGGGGTCTTTGCCACCGCTGCGCCCGATAGGAATGGGCTGAACGTCGCGGTTGAGAACGATCACGCCATTGCCTTCGGCCTGAACGTTGAAACTGATGAATGTGCTGGCGGCTGATCCAATCAGCAGAAGGCAGGTCAGGCCTTTATTGATATTCCCCACGGCGGCAATTCCTTCTTCAGTGGGCTGGCTCTTGTCAGCGTTGGGAAGGAGAGAGCGAAAGCTGTGCCGCTTTTGAGTTGTCTATTGTTTTCAACGGGTTGGCGCTGAGGCACGCAACGTTGATACATAACCTGTTTCAGCGCTGAAACAGTCATGTCGACAGCGGCGGGGGCAGGGGCGGTGCAAAGCTCTGGAACAAGGGTTTGCCCGGGACTGTTTCACTGGCGTAACAGATGCCCTTTCAGAATGATGAAGGCCATTTAAACGGCTGCTTTGCGCGGAGTCGGGTGTTTCAGGAATGGACACTTGGGCTCCGAAAGGAGCTGTTTGCCAGGTCAATCAGCCATCAAACGCGCCACGGCTTCGAAAGCCTGAGACCGCCGCTCATCCCAATCGCCCTGAATGATCTGCAGCGGTTGCCGTTGTTGTTCCAGCCAGTCGCGCGTGGCCTGAAAGAACGCCATGCGTTCGCTGAGTTGCGGCTGGCAGCGTTGGCCGTCGTCGGTCCAGTCGATCTGCTCCGGCGACAACAGCAGATGCAGGTCGTAATGCCGGGCCAGCAGCTCGGGTTCCAGCCATGCCGGGCAGTCGCCAAACAGGGTCTGGCTCCAGAGGATGTTGCTCAGCAAATGGGTATCGAGAATCAGCAATGGCGGTTGCTGCGCCCGCGCCTGATCTTCCCATTGCAGCTGCCCACGGGCGATGTTGGGGATGTCGTTGAGGCAGGTATCGCGTGGATTCTGCTCGATGAACCAGCGCACGTATTCGTCCACCCTCAGGCCGCCGAAGCGCGCCTGAAGGCCAGCGGCCAGCCAGCTCTTGCCGGTGGATTCCGGGCCGGTGAGGACAACCACCTTCATCGCTGCAACGCCGGATCGGCGCGCCATTCGCGCCAGCCCTGCACAGCAATCAGGGTGAACAGGGCATACAGCGCGGCGGTGAGGTACAGACCCTTGTACAGGAACAGACCGACGAAAATCACATCCAGCACGAACCACAGCGCCCAGCATTGCAGACGTTTTTGCGCCATCCACAATTGCGCAACCAGGCTGAACGCCGTCAGCGCGGCATCGAGCCACGGCTGCGCCGCGTCGGTCCAGTGCGCCATGGCCGCACCCAGCAGCAGACTGCCGAGGGCGCCTACGCTCAGACCGAGCAGGATCGAGCGCCGATCCAGACGCGTGACTTCACGGCCGTCTTGCATCGTCCCGGCGCGGGTCCATTGCCACCAGCCGTAGACTTGCAGCGCGGCGTAAATCACTTGCAGCAACATGTCCGAGTACAGCTTCACGTCATAGAAAATCCAGCTGTACAGCAACACCATGACCAGGCCGATCGGCCAGCACCACGGATTCTGTTTGACCGTCAGCCAGACGGCGATCACACCGAGGGCGGCGGCAAACAGTTCAAGCCCGGACATGGGGGTTCCTTGGGGGAGTGCAAGAAGGGGCGCAATTGTACCCAAAATCCTTGAATGACGAATAACCCTGTGGGAGCGAGCCTGCTCGCGAAAGTGGTATGTCAGCAACGCAGATGTTGACTGACATTAAGCCTTCGCGAGCAGGCTCGCTCCCACAAGGGTGAGGGGTCAGACGCGGAACTGGCGCAGAAGCTGGTTCAGCTGTTCACTCAATTGCCCCAATTTCACGCTCGCCGCACTTGACTGCTCCGCCGCCAGCGCTGTGCTGTGAGACAGGCCGGCGGCCTTTGTGACGTTCTGGTTGATGTCCTCGACCACATGCGCCTGTTGCAACGTGGCGCTGGCAATCGACGCGTTCAGGCCGTTGAGGTTGCGCAGTGCCTGGCCGATGGCGTTGAGACTGGCGCCGGCAAGGCCAGCCTGTTCGATGGTCAGTTGCGAGGCCTTGCTGCTGTCGCCAATGACTTTCACCGCTGCTTCGGAATGATTCTGCAGGCGTTCGATCATGCTTTGAATTTCCGCGGTCGACTTTTGCGTGCGCTGCGCCAGCAACCGCACTTCATCGGCCACCACCGCAAAGCCCCGGCCCTGTTCCCCGGCGCGGGCCGCTTCGATGGCCGCGTTGAGCGCCAGCAGGTTGGTTTGCTCGGCAATCGAGCGGATCACCTCCAGCACACTGCCGATCTGCGTACTTTCGGCTGCCAGGGTGCGAATCACTTCGACCGCTTGGTCAATGGTTCCGGACAACTTGTCGATCTGTTGCAGACTGCCGTCGATGTTGATCTGGCCCTGCTGCGCCTGAGCTTCGGCATCGCGCATTTCAGCGGCAGCATGTTCGGCGTTCTTCGCCACATCCTGCACGCCGTAGGTCACTTCGTTGATCGCGGTCGCCACCAGTTCCATCTGCTGCGATTGCTGTTGGCTGCGCTGCTGGGCCTGAGTCGCATCGTTGCCCAGTTCACTGGACGACTGACCCAGCGCACTGGCCGAAACCTGCAGGTCACCGATGACCCGGCGCAACTTGGCGGTGAAGGCGTTGAAGTGATGCGCCAGTTGCGTGACTTCGTCCTGACCGTGGGTGTCGAGGCTGCGGGTCAGGTCGCTCTCGCCGCTGGCGATGTTGGCCATGGCGTTCACGGTTTCCTGCAACGGACGGACGATGCTGCGGGCAATCAAAATCACCAGCAAGGCCATGATCACGGCGATCACCAAACCAATCACCGAAGCCTTGATTAACTGCCCCCGGAACTCGCTCTGCACATCATCGACGTAAACGCCCGAACCGAGCACCCAGCCCCACGGCTCGAACAATTTTACATAGGAGGTTTTCGCCACCGGTTCGCTTTCACCGGGCTTGGGCCAGCGGTAATCGACCATGCCCGCGCCTTTGCTTTTGGCGATCGCGACCATCTCGTTGAACACCGCGAAACCGTCTGGGTCGCGGATCGCCGAGAGGTTCTGGCCTTCGAGTTTGGGGTTGGTCGGGTGCATGACCATCACGGGGGTGAGGTCGTTGATCCAAAAGTAATCGCTCTGGTCGTAGCGTAGGCCACGAATGGCGGTCAACGCCTGTTTCTGCGCGGCGTCGCGGGTCAGGGTGCCGGCGGTTTCCAGGTCGTGGTAATAGGTCAGCAGGCCGCTGGCGGTCTGCACCACATGCTGGGTTTTCTGCGCCTTGGCGTGGTACAGGTCATCGTGGATCTGCTTGAGCATCAACACGCCCAAGGTCAACAACATGACCACGGCCACAATCAAAATGAGCCACAAGCGTCGGCTGATCGACACACTGCGCAAGCTGTTCATAACGCTGTCACTCCGATTTCTTTTTCTTGTAATAAATCAACGCCAGCATCCAACCACGTTTGGGTGGTCAGGCATACGCGACCCAAGTCGAATAACGCCGCAGCACTATTAAGGCTTGTCTGTTAGGATTTCGGCCCCGCGCGTGAAAACCTGAATCCAAATTGATATTTCACGGAATTTTGACCGTTTCGTGTGGATGCTGTGTGCGCGGAATCGGTACAGCTACAAACAGCTACGCTGATCGCAGTGAACGTAAAAAAATACTATCGGGGCATGCCGTTGTGCATCGCTCTTTGGGGGACTGATGGATCTTTGGACCGCCTTGCAGGCACTGATTCTTGGAGTTGTAGAGGGGCTGACGGAGTTTTTGCCCATTTCCAGTACCGGACACCAGATCATTGTTGCCGACTTGCTCGACTTCGGTGGCGAACGGGCCATGGCGTTCAACATCATTATTCAGCTCGGCGCGATCCTCGCGGTGGTCTGGGAGTTTCGTCGCAAGATTCTCGACGTGGTGATCGGCTTGCCGACCCAGCCGAGTGCGCGGCGTTTTACCGCCAACCTGCTGATCGCGTTTCTGCCGGCGGTGGTGCTGGGGGTGATTTTTGCCGACCTGATTCACCAATACCTGTTCAATCCGATCACCGTCGCGACCGCGCTGGTGGTGGGTGGTGTGATCATGCTGTGGGCCGAGCGTCGGCAACATGAAGTGCACGCCGAAACCGTGGACGAGATCACCTGGAAGGACGCGCTGAAAGTCGGTTTCGCGCAGTGTCTGGCGATGATCCCCGGTACCTCGCGTTCCGGCTCGACGATCATCGGCGGCCTGCTGTTCGGCCTGTCGCGCAAGACCGCGACCGAATTCTCGTTCTTCCTGGCGATGCCGACCATGGTCGGTGCGGCGGTGTACTCCGGTTACAAGTATCGCCATCTGTTTGTGCCGGCAGACTTTCCGGTGTTCGCCATCGGCTTCATCACCGCGTTCATCTTCGCCATGATCGCCGTGCGCGGTCTGCTCAAGTTCATCGCCAGCCACAGTTACGCGGCATTCGCCTGGTACCGGATTGTTTTCGGTCTGGTGATTCTGGCGACCTGGCAGTTCGGCTGGGTGGATTGGTCGGCGGCGAAACCATGAGTGATTCCCGCGCGCGCCGCCCGGATGGACGACCGTCCGGTGGCGGCATTCAGCATCTGAAACTGAAACTGGCGGTGCTGCTGATCGTGTGCGCGCTGCCGCTGTTCGGCTCGCTGTCGATGTGGCTGCGCGGCATCTCGCTGGTGCCGTTGACCGCTTATGGCGTGGTCAGCGTGCTGGCGTTTTTCATGTACTGGGCAGACAAGCGCAAGGCCCGCGCCGATGCGTGGCGCACACCGGAGAACATCCTGCATGCGCTGGAACTGGCCGGCGGCTGGCCCGGCGCGCTGATCGCCCAACAGGTATTCCGGCACAAGACGCGCAAGGTGTCGTTTCAGATTCTGTTCTGGGTGATTGTGGCGCTGCATCAGGTGTTCTGGATCGACCAGTTGTTTCTCGGTTCGAACCTGCTGTCACATATTTAAGCTTCACACATGACCCATGTGGGAGCGGGCTTGCTCGCGAAAGCGGTGTGCCAATGGACGAATATGTTGTCTGACACACCGCTTTCGCGAGCAAGCCCGCTCCCACCAAAATCAAAATCAAAAAGCTAGAGCAACAATCCGATTTGGGTTTTTTTGGGCAATTTGCCTACCACCAATTGATGCGAACGCGTCAGTAATCCCTGCAGCTCCTCGGCACCCAGCGGGTAGGGCGGGTGGATGATGATCCACTGCGCCCGCGCCAGATAAGGTGCCGGGTGAATACCAGGACGGTCGCAATGGCCGAGAAACAGATCCTTGTCGACCTTGAACGCCAGTGAGTCCCCGCGCAGCCCTTGCAGGGCAAACATCTTGTTGCCGGCAATCGAGAACACCCGCACGCCGCCCCATTTGTAATCCTCCCGCGCGCCCGGCAAGGCCAGGCAGAAGGCGGCGACATCCGCTTCGTTCATCTTTCCCTGTTTCATAACAACCGCTCCCCGCACGCATTGAACGATTCGACCAGATGATCGATCCATGCCCGCACCGCCGGCATCACCCCGCGTCGATGCGGATACACCGCCTGCAACCAGCCGCCGGGCAACGACCACTCGGGCAGCAATTGCACCAGCGCGCCGCTCTCAAGGTCGGCTTCGCAATACATCATCGGCAGCAGAGTGAAACCCTGGCCGGCCAGCACACAGGCCTTGCGCACGATGAAATCATCGATGCCCAGCCGCGCTTCCATGTTCAGTTCGACGCTGTTGCCTTGCTCGTCCAGCAAGCGCACATGCACCATGCGATCGGCCTCCAGCGCGCCGAGCACCGGCAGGTTCTTCAAGTCCTGCGGATGAGTGATGGTTTTGCCCTCGACAAAAGCCGGGCTGGCCACCACGACCATTTGTGCCTGGCGCAGACGCCGGGTGACCAGCAAGGGATCTTCATCGCCCAACTCGCGTACACGCAGGGCCACGTCGAAGCCTTCGGCGACCAGATCCACCCGGCGATTGAGCAGCACGACCTCCAGTTGCACCTGAGGGAATTTGCCGAGGAATTCGCTGATCACCCACGGCAACATTTCCCGCGCCAGACCGGTAGGACAGGATACGCGCAGGCGGCCACGTGGCTCGCTGGACATGCTGGCGACCGCTTCGTCAGCCATCTCTGCTTCCAGCAGCATTGCCTGACAGTGACGCAAGTAGCGCTCGCCAACCGCGGTCAGGTTCAACTGGCGCGTGGTGCGTTGCAGCAGGCGGGCGCCAAGGCGTTCTTCGAGTTCGGCAATGCGTCGTGACAGGCGGGACTTGGGAATGCCCAGCAAACGCCCGGCTGCGGCGAAGCCACCGGCCTCGACCACCTTGGCGAAATAGTAGAGATCATTGAGATCCTGCATGAAAAGTCCACCGTTCTATCAGTGGGACGAACTATCGCATTGTCGGCGGCTAATCAGCTATTGGTTTCTTCCGTAGGATTGTCTCCATTCCGTCGCCGCCGGCGATTCTTTACAGGAGATTCCACATGAAACTGCTGCACATCGATTCGAGCATTCTGGGCGACAACTCCGCTTCCCGTCAGTTGAGCAGCCAAGTCGTCAAAGCCTGGCAAGCCGCCGAGCCAACCGCCGTGGTCACCTACCGTGACCTGGCCGCCGACGCCATCAGTCACTTCTCGTCGACCACCCTGGTGGCTGCCGGTACCACTGCTGAGCTGCGCGACGCCGCACAACAGCACGAAGCCGAACTGAGCGCCTCGACCCTGGCTGAATTCATCGCTGCCGACGCCATCGTCATTGCCGCGCCGATGTACAACTTCACCGTGCCGACCCAGCTCAAGGCCTGGATCGACCGCGTCGCCGTTGCCGGCCAGACTTTCCGTTACACCGAAGCCGGCCCTGAAGGCCTGTGCGGTGGCAAGAAAGTGGTGATCGTCTCCACCTCCGGCGGCATCCATGCCGGTCAGGCGAGCGGCATCGCTCACGAGGAATATCTGAAGCTGGTACTGGGCTTCCTCGGCATCACTGACATCGAAATCGTCCGTGCCGAAGGTCTGGCCTACGGTGATGAAGTGCGCAACAACGCGATGAGCGCTGCTCAGGCGAAGATCAGCGAGCAGTTGTTCGCCGCCGCGTAAGCATTGCGTAAAGACCAGCTGCCGTTCAGGTAGCCCCTCAAAAAACTCTGTATTCTGGTTCTGCAAGGGCCAGATGCGGAGTTTTTTGTTTCTGACTGTTGCATAATCTGGCCCGGGTTATGCAGTCAAACGATCAACGTCTGAGTGCACCGTTGCGCCGGATCTCCGAACCTCAGGGTTTGGGGCGTGTCGGAACACAAAGGATCTTTCGATTGAGTAACACAGGGTGGGCCATCCCATGATGCGTCTTTGTGCAACGTTACTGATTTGCCTGCTCGGCAGCCTCGGTTCAGTGCATGCCGCGCCCGGGCGACACCCTGTCTGGAGTGTCGGTTACCACGAAATGACATTCCTCGATCCGCTGGATCTGCAACCGATGCGCGCCATCGCCTTCTATCCTTCCAGCGACCGTGAACATAGCAGCCTGCTTGAGGGTTACACCGTCGAGGCCGGCGCTGACACCAAGGTGGCCATCGGTCGTTTTCCGATGCTGATGCTGTCTCACGGCAACACCGGAACGCCGCTGGCGCTGCATGACCTCGCCACCTCGCTGGCACGCAAGGGCTTTGTGGTGGTCGCGGTGATTCATCCCGGCGACAACTCCAAAGACCACAGCCGCCTCGGCACCCTGAGCAATCTGTATGGGCGGCCGATCCAGATTTCCGAAGCGATCACCGCGACCCTCGGCGACCCGATGCTCTCGCCGTTCGTCAACGCTGATCAGGTCGGGGTCATTGGTTATTCGGCCGGTGGCGAAACCGCGTTGATTCTCTCCGGCGCGCAGCCGGATCTGGATCGTCTGCGCCGCTACTGCCAGGAACGCCCTGACGACCATGATGCCTGCAACACCCAGGGTGAACTGATCGTCGACCGCGACGATTTGCAGCCAGTGGCCGATTCGCGCGTGCATGCCTTGCTGCTGATGGCGCCGCTGAGCCTGAAATTCGGCCGTAGCACCCTGGCGGATGTGCATGTGCCGGTGCTGCTGTACAGCGGCGATGGCGACAAACTGGTGGCCTTCGACAAAAACGCCGCGGCTCTGGCGCGCAAACTGCCGACCGCGCCGGACTTCAAGTTATTGGCCGGGGCAGGGCACTTCGTATTCATGGCGCCGTGCAACGAAGAGCAGATCCGCGCCATGCCGGCGTTGTGCACCGACGCCGACGGCGTGGATCGCGAAGACATTCACCGCAACCTGATCTCCGAGGCCGGGCAGTTCTTCTCGCGCACGCTGGGCAAGCCGAGCCGGGCGGGGATGCAGACCGCGGATCAATAAACGACTCAATTCCCCCTGTGGGAGCGGGCTTGCTCGCGAATGCGATAGATCAGTCACTCTATATTTTGACTGACCCACCGCCTTCGCGAGCAAGCCCGCTCCCACAGTGATTTGTACGAAATTTCAGGATGTCGAGTGGCGCTTGAGTAGCAAGGTCAACCCCAGCCCGATCACCGACAACAGCGCCGCAATGAAGAAAATCCACGCATACCCCAGATTCAACGCCACCGCACCCATCAACGGCCCGGCAATCGCCAGCGCCAGATCAAAGAACACCGCATAAGCCCCCAACCCCGAGCCACGGCTGGAGCTGGGCACCTGCTTGATCGCCTCGACCCCCAGCGCCGGATACACCAGCGACAAGCCAAACCCGGCCAGTCCCGCGCCAATCAGGGCGAACGCGGTAGAGGGCGCGAGCCACAACAACACCAGGCCGACGGTCTCGATGCTCATGCAGGCAATCGCCGAATTGAAACCGCCAAAGCGGCTGATCGCCGAAATGAACAGCAGCCGCGACAGGATGAAACACACGCCGAACACCGTCAGGCAATACGCCGCGCCGCTCCAGCCACGGTTGAGGTAATAAAGGGTGATGAAGGTGGTCAGCGTGCCGTAACCGATCGACGCCAGAGTCAAACTGGTCCCATACGGTGCAATCCGCCCGAACACCGCCCAAAAAGGCAGCCGTTCACCGCGCACCACCGGCACCGAAGGCTTATTGCGGATCAACACCAGGGCGCCCGCGGCCAATATCGACAAGGCGATACCCAGGCTGGCAAAGCCGTAGTCGGCGACCATCACCACGCCCAGCGGTGCGCCAATCGCTATTGCGCCATAGGAGGCAATACCGTTCCAGCCGATCGACCTCGCCGTGTGTTCGACACCGACCTGGCCCATGCACCAACTGATGGTACCGACGCCGATCAGGCCCTGTGCGACGCCGAGCAGCAGTCGACCGATGATCAGAATGATCAGGCTCGGCATCGGGAAGTCCTGCAACAGCGTTGAGATCAGCGTCAGCAGCCCGCTGAGCACAATCCCCGACAAGCCAAAAACAATCGCCCGTTTGGTACCCAGCGTATCCGACATGCGTCCGGCCATCGGCCGACTGAGCAGGGTGGCCAGATACTGCGAGCCGATGACCAGCCCCGCAATAATGGCGCTGAAACCCAGCTGCTCATGCACATAACCGGGCAGCACCGCGATCGGCAGGCCGATGCACAGGAAGGCGACAAAGGTGTAGAACACGATGGAGACGATCTGCAGGGTGATCGCCAGGGAGCTTTGCGGAGGCGGTTGCTGCGCAGACATGTGGACTCGTTCGCGGGCGGCGGTGGGAGAGTGGGCATCATCGCTGGGCGCTGGAATAAAAGGAAGCAGGCTAACTATTTTTCCTGGAGGCGGTGGTGTTTTCGAGGGCCTCTTCGCGAGCAGGCTCGCTCCCACAGGGGACTGCTTTCCAAAATGTGGGAGCGGGCTTGCTCGCGAAGGCAGTCGCACCAACATAGTTTCGCCCCTGAAATGCAAAAAGCCCTGTCACAAGGACAGGGCTATTCTTCAAACCTGCAGCGATTTAGAACACCACACCCTGACTACGCAGGTAGTCATCGTAAGTGCCGCTGAAGTCAGTCACGCCGTTGGCGCTCAGCTCGATGATGCGCGTCGCCAGGGACGATACGAACTCACGGTCGTGGCTGACAAAGATCAGCGTGCCCGGGTAGTTTTCCAGCGCCAGGTTCAGCGCCTCGATCGATTCCATGTCCAAGTGGTTGGTCGGTTCGTCCATGATCAGCACGTTCGGCTTTTGCAGGATCAGCTTGCCGAACAGCATGCGACCTTGCTCACCACCGGAAATCACTTTGACCGACTTGAGGATCTCGTCGTTGGAGAACAGCATGCGGCCCAGAGTGCCGCGAATCATCTGCTCGCCCTGAGTCCACTGACCCATCCAGTCGAACAGCGTCACGTCGTCTTCGAAGTCGTGCGCATGGTCCTGAGCGTAGTAGCCCAGTTCCGCGGCGTCGGTCCACTTGACGCTACCGGCATCCGGGGTCAGTTCGTTGACCAGGGTACGCAGCAGGGTGGTTTTGCCGATACCGTTCGGGCCGATGATCGCTACGCGCTCGCCGGCTTCAACCTGGAAGCTGAAGTCTTTGAACAGTGGCTTGCCGTCGAAGCCTTTGGCCATTTTTTCGACCATGACCGCCTGACGGTGCAGCTTTTTGTTCTGCTCGAAGCGGATGAACGGGCTGACGCGGCTGGACGGCTTGACCTCGGCCAGCTGGATCTTGTCGATCGCCTTGGCGCGGGAAGTGGCCTGTTTGGCTTTCGAGGCGTTGGCCGAGAAGCGGCTGACGAACGATTGCAGCTCGGAAATCTGCGCTTTCTTCTTGGCGTTGTCCGACAGCAGTTGCTCGCGGGACTGGGTCGCCACGGTCATGTACTCGTCGTAGTTGCCCGGGAACAGGCGCAGCTCGCCGTAATCCAGGTCAGCCATGTGCGTGCACACGCTGTTCAGAAAGTGACGGTCGTGAGAGATGATGATCATCAGGCTGTTACGCTGGGTCAGAACGTTTTCCAGCCAGCGAATGGTGTTGATGTCCAGGTGGTTGGTCGGTTCGTCGAGCAACAGCACTTCCGGATCCGAGAACAGCGCCTGCGCCAGCAATACGCGCAGTTTCCAGCCTGGCGAGACTTCGCTCATCGGGCCGAAATGCTGTTCCAGCGGAATACCCAGACCCAGCAGCAGTTCACCAGCGCGGGATTCGGCGGTGTAGCCGTCCATCTCGGCGAACTCGGTTTCCAGCTCGGCCACAGCCATGCCGTCTTCTTCGCTCATTTCCGCCAGCGAGTAGATGCGATCGCGCTCGGCCTTGACCTTCCACAGCTCTTCGTGACCCATGATCACAGTATCGATCACGGTGAATTCTTCGTAGGCGAACTGGTCCTGGCGCAATTTACCCAGACGCACGTTCGGCTCGAGCATGACCTGACCGCCGGACGGATCGAGGTCGCCGCCGAGGATTTTCATGAAGGTCGACTTGCCGCAACCGTTGGCGCCGATCAGGCCGTAGCGGTTGCCCGCGCCGAATTTGACCGAAACGTTTTCGAAGAGCGGCTTGGCGCCGAACTGCATCGTGATGTTAGCTGTGGAGATCAATTGCTTTACCTATCAATGGGTTGCGAGCCGCACATTTGGCGCTTGGGCCATTTCTGGGGCATTTTGGAGCTTTTCTTCCCGACCCGATCAGTGCTGGCGGTAAGCCGGCAGGCGTGGGGCGAGAGCAGCATCTGGACGCGGTGTCCAGGCTGTTGGGCAATAAAGGCGGGATTCATGCCAGACATTGCGCGCATTGTCGCATAAGTCATGCGGCAGTTGTATGGCAGACGCTAATGAACCTGAAGGCTGTTGCGTAACGGTGTTCCTTGCCGCGCAAGGCTGAGGTCGGCCCGGACTGCTGGCTTGTCCCGCGCTTGGAGCAATCCAGGGAGCAACCCAAACCAGCAACATCGTCTACATTTCAAACAGGAATTTCTCATGAGAGGACGGTCATGTTTAAAACACGATTACTTGTTGCGTCTGTTACTTGCCTGGCTTTGGCGGTGAGTTCAGTAACCGCACTGGCCGATCCGGGAAATGGTAATGGTAATGGCAAAGGGAACGGCAAGGGCGGCTCCCAGAACAGTCAGGGTCACGGCAATCAGGGTGGCAAAAACAAAGGATCCAACTCGGGCAACCGGGATTATGCACCGGTGATCGATCGAAACGGTGTGCTGGGTGTGCTCCACGGCTACAGAGACTACTGGAGCCCCGGTCCGGCACTGCCTCCCGGCATTCAGAAGAATCTGGCGCGCGGCAAGCCGTTGCCGCCGGGTATCGCCAAAAAACTGGATGGGCGACTGGCGGGGCGCCTGCCTCATTACGACGGATATGAGTGGCAGCAGGCGGGCACCGATTTGATCCTGGTGGCGATTGCGAGCGGGCTTATTTACGAAGTGCTGAATGGCGCTTTCGATTAATCGGTTGCCGGTTCTAAGGCAGCATCTCCAGCAAAGGCCGCGCCGAAGGTCAGGTAACGGATCATGACGGCGGGGCCCTTAGGCAGCATGGCGTCCATGGTCAACCTATCGGACTCGACCACAATATCGTCCGTGGGCACGGCATAGCGACCTCGGTCGAAGCGTATTCCAACCTTTGTTTTTGTTCTGCGTCAGCACTCCTGCACCTGCACGAGCGTATTGTCGCGCCTGCCGTTTGGCAGATTCTGCGGACAGTTTTTAACAGATCAGGTTCACCATTGGTTACAAAGTATGGCTAAAATGCCATCCGATTACCCAATAGCCGCTAACGGCATGGGCTCAAGGAAGTGCCACCGGGATAGTATCTGTATTCATGCCACTGCATAGACCCTGGGCCTCCGGCCGGCAGGCGCGCAGTTTGTTCACTTTTGACGTGTGACGATTTCCGTGAAACTCATCATTGCCGCTATTTATGTCATTTCGATTGCATACGTTCACCTTCGTGGCCGTGTGCGTCACAAACTGGGCCGTCAATTGAGCGATCACTCGACGTTTCTGGCCCCGATCAACTGCTTCCTTTACCTGTTTTCGAAGAAGCCGAACAAACCGTATCTCGATCCGTCCGAGTTTCCGGACCTGAGCCCGTTGCAGGCGCATTGGGAAGAAATTCGCCAGGAAGGGCAGGATTTGCTGCGCGCCGGTGAGATCAAGCGCTCGAATCAGTACGATGACGTCGGTTTCAATTCGTTCTTCAAAAGTGGATGGAAGCGCTTCTACTTGAAATGGTACGGCGAGAGCCATCCGTCGGCGATGAAGCTGTGCCCGCGCACCACTGAGCTGGTGCAGAGCATCGGTTCGATCAAGGCCGCGATGTTCGCCGAGCTGCCACCGGGTTCGAAACTGGTTCGCCACCGTGACCCGTATGCCGGTTCGTACCGCTACCACCTGGGGCTCGACACGCCGAACGACGCCGGTTGCTACATCAATGTCGACGGTGAGAGCTACCACTGGCGCGACGGTGAAGCGGTGATGTTTGATGAGACTTACATCCACTACGCCGAAAACACCACCGACAAAAACCGCATCATCCTGTTCTGCGACATCGAGCGCCCGATGAAATATCGCTGGGCGGCAGCGTTCAACAGCTGGTTCAGCCGTACCGTGATGTCCGCGGCCGGTGCGCCGAACGACGCGGGTGACCGCACTGGTGGGATCAACCGCCTGTTTACCAAAATCTACAAGGTTCGCCTGCGTGGTAAAGAGCTGAAAAAACGTAATCGCGCGCGCTATTACATGGAAAAGTGGGCGATTTTTGGCGGTTTGCTGGCGATCTTCATTTTGATCTGACCGGTGTATCGCGCCTGTTTATGCCATCGCCAGCAGGCTGGCTCCTACAGTGGAATGTGAGTTCAGGAAAGAACGCATTTCAACTGTGGGAGCGATGAGTCTCTCAAAGCCAACCTGTCAGCTTCCTGACAGGAACCGCATCTGATTTACTCCCCCGAGGCCTTTTTGGTCTTTCTCGCCGGGGCTGCCTTACTGGCAGGCTTTTCTTTTGCCTTCGCTTTGGCCGGCGCTTTACCGCCCAGGCTGCGTTTAAGCAACTCGGTCAAGTCGATAACATCCGCAGACTTGCGCTCCTCCTCGCCACCCACGGTCTCGACATCCTCGATCTTGCCTTCGTGGGCCTTTTTCTCGACCAGGGCCATGATCTTGTCTTCAAACTCGTCCTTGTAGTCCTCCGGGCTCCAGTCGCCGCTCATGTCCTGCACAAGACGTTTAGCCATGTCCAGCTCGCCCTTGGCCAGTTGCGGCTTGGTCACCTCGCTGCCCAGTTCCAGTTCGTCGAGGCCGCGCACCTCTTGCGGCCAGCGCAGTTTGACCAGCACCAGCGCCGATTCTAGCGGCATCAGTGCTGCCAGATATTGCCGAGTGTGCAGGACGACGCGGGCGAGGGCGACCTTGTTGGTTTTGCTCAATGTTTCGCGCAGCAGGGCGTAGACCTTGCCGCCGCGCTTGTCAGGTGCGAGATAGTAGGGTGTGTCGATGTTCTGCAGCGGGATCTGCTCGGCATCGACGAAGGAGAAAATGTCGATGGTCTGCGTCGACACCGGGTGCGCCGAGCGGATCTCTTCCTCGCTGAGCACCACGTAGCGACCTTTTTCATAGGCCACACCTTTGACGATGTGCTCCTTGGTGACTTCCTTGCCGGTGACCTTGTTCACCCGTTTGTAGCCCACCGGATCCATGCTGCGGCTGTCGAGCCAGTCAAAGTCCACGCCGTGCGAAGAGGTTGCCGACACCAGCGCGACAGGGATGTGTACCAGTCCGAAACTGATCGCGCCTTTCCAGATTGCCCGAGCCATGGTGAGTTCTCCAAGTGATGATCAGGTGACCTGTGGCGCAGTGCGAAAGTTTCCGGCATTTGCGTGGCGCGCGGCGTTGCCGGTCAAGCCGTGTTACATCTTGTTTAAGGGCGACGGGTTAACAAATCCGAACCCGGGGCGTAGCGTGGACTCGAAGGCTCTATCACCTGTGCACCGCGAGGCCACCCCATGAACCGAATACTGCCAGGCATTATCGTTCTGCTCCTTGGGGCCGGTCTGGCGCATGCCGACGTCGCGGCACCGTCCGCGCCGCTGTTGCTGGCGCAAAGTCCCACCGGCACCAACAACAATCCCTACAACAGCCCGATCCGCCGGGCCAATCCCAACAGCATGCAGGGCACGCAGCCCAGCGCGCCGGCGATTCGCGGGCCGAATACCGTGCCGGCGCCCAGTACGCCCACCGTTGGTAACGGCGGGATTGGCAATGGTCAGCAGCAACGCTCGGTGCCGAGTACGCCGCCCAAATTCATCCCCAACCCACCGCCACGCGATGGAGACAGCAACCGTTGAACGGCGGGACTGCGTCCCTGTCAGCCTTTGAAATGAACAAAAGGAATCGTGCATGTTGCGTAAAACCCTTCTAGCCACGCTGTGCGCCGGCGCGCTGATCAGCGCTCCAGCTTTCGCCGCTGCCCCCCAAGAGCTGCAAAGCGAGCAGGGCACCCTTGAAGTCACCACGATTACTCAAGGCCTCCAGCACCCTTGGGCGCTGGCGTTTCTGCCGGATCGTCAGGGCATGCTGGTGACCGAGCGCCCGGGAGCCCTGCGGCTGATTACAGCCGACGGCAAGCGTTCCGAGCCCATCAGTGGCGTGCCGAAGGTCTGGGCCAAGGGCCAGGGCGGTTTGCTCGACGTGGTGCTGTCGCCGGACTTCAAACAGGATCGTCTGGTCTATCTGTCCTACGCCGAGGGCGGTGGTGCCGGGGACAAGGCCGGTACGGCGGTGGGGCGTGGGCGGCTGTCGGATGACCTGAAGACGATCAGCGATTTCAAGGTGATCTTCCGTCAGGAGCCGAAACTCTCGACCGGCAACCACTTCGGCTCACGACTGGTGTTCGACCGCGACGGTTATCTGTTCATCACCCTGGGCGAAAACAACGACCGACCGACCGCGCAGGATCTCGACAAGCTGCAGGGCAAGGTCGTGCGGATCTTCCCCGACGGCAAGGTGCCGGATGACAACCCGTTCGTGGGCCAGTCCGGCGTGCGTCCGGAAATCTGGTCGTACGGCCAGCGCAATCCGCAGGGCGCGGCGCTCAATCCGTGGAATGGAACTATCTGGGAAAACGAACACGGCCCCCGTGGCGGCGATGAGGTGAACATCATTGAGCGCGGCAAGAACTACGGTTGGCCGCTGGCGACCCACGGCATCAACTACTCGCTGCAACCGATCCCGGAAGCCAAGGGCAAGAGCGTCGAGGGCGCGGTTGACCCACACCATGTCTGGGAAAAATCACCCGGTGTCAGCGGAATGGCGTTCTATGACGCTGACCGCTTCAAGCCTTGGCAGCAGAACCTGTTTATCGGCGCGCTGGTTAGTCAGGAGCTCATTCGTTTGCAGTTTGACGGGGACAAGGTGGTGCACGAGGAGCGTTTGCTGGGCGACTTGAAACAACGAATTCGCGATGTACGGCAGGGGCCGGACGGGTATCTGTATGTGCTGACGGATGAGCAGGATGGTTCGTTGTACAAAATCGGTCTGAAATAACTTCACTTCAGACACTGAGTTTCAACTGTAGTGAGGGGATTTATCCCCGATGGCCTGTGCAGCAGGCCCTTAAAAATTCAGGAGGGCCCGCTTCGCGCCATCGGGGCGGTGCGACGTTTCGCTAAATCCCCTCACTACAACGGGTCAGCCAGAGATTTCATTCCGGGCATACAAAACCACCGCCGCGCGCAATTTCCCACGCCCAAACCGGCTCATCTTCTCAAACTCGCCATGGCTGACCGGCACATGCTGGCAGTCCATCGGCTGACGATGCTGGCTGTGATCGACATCCGGATCGTGCAGATACACAAAGTCTTCATCGCAATCGGTGACCACCACCCAGTGCGGTGACTTGGAACGGGTCAGGCGATAGCTGCTGATCAGCACCAGAGGCTGTCCGCCAGCCTGTAACAACTTCGGCAAATCCAGGTGGGTGCCAATCTGCCGATCGATGTCGGTTTCGTGCATTTGCGCAGTGAACTCCTCGTGCACCAGGCGCATGACGTCTTTTTTATGCTCATCGCGCACGCCATCGAGGAACAATGGTCCGGCCATACTCAGCTGCAAACGCACCTTAAAACCCCGTCGCCAGGCCGCCAGTGCCAAGCCCTGGGGGCTGCAGCCACCATGGCCGGAGGTCATGAACACCGTGGTCGCTTCACGCCAGATCTGCAATTCCTCACGCCGCTCCAGCAAGCGCTCAGGTTGCAGCGCGCCCATGGCCATCAGCAGGCAAGCCGGGCCACAGGTAAATTCAGTGGTTTGCGGGTAATAGGGCACCTTGATGTTGCGCGAGTCACGGTGCTGAACAATGCGCTTTTCCAGACGCAACGCATCGGCGTGGTCTTCGTAGTAATCGTGAATCAACGCAAAGCGTCGGTAGCCGTTGCGCTCGTAAAGCGCGATGGCGGTGGGGTTGTCGATACGCACTTCCAGGCGCAGGTATGCGCAGTCATGCTCGACGGCGCAGGCCTCGATACGTTGCAGCAACTGTTTGCCCAATCCGCTGCCGCGAGCTTCCCCGGCAATGGCGATCGAGTACAGGCGCGCCAGCGAGGTGCCGCGATGAAACAGCACCAGTGCGTAGCCGAGCAATCGACCGTCGATCTCGGCGACCATTAGCTGCGCATGGGCGCGGGTGATCATCCATTGAAAGCTGCGGCTGGTGAGCCGGTCGGTGGTGAAACATTGCATTTCCAGGGCCAGCAGCGCTGGCAGATCTTCAACTACCGCCAAACGAAAAACAGCATTCATATGACCACCGTAAAAGTTGCGTAACGAAACGGGACTTTCGAAAAACTTCGTGCTTAATAGAAATGGTCTTGTTCTCCAACGGATCAATCTCTATGTCAGCGGTACAGGGTCATTGGCGCGAAGTATCCGAGCAAAGTTTGCCGGCGGCAACTTTTTTAAATCCAGCCATCAGAACTTCCAGTCAAGTGTTGATTATCGTCGAACGCAAGGAAGACTGGGCCTCGTACTTTCCCAGCGAGGACATCGTCACAGCTCAGGAATACCTCGAGCAAACCCGTGACAGCGAGCCGGGCAAGCGCGTGCAGGTGATCAACCTGTGCCGCAGCTACAAATACCTCGGGCACGGTTACTACTGCTCGCTGCTGGCTGAAGCCCGCGGCCACAAGGTGATTCCATCGGTGCGCACCATCAGCGAACTGACGAAAAAATCGCTTTACGGTCTGGCGCTGGACGATCTCGATAAAACCCTGGAAAAAGCCCTCAGTCATCACCTTTACAGCGATACCGAAGGTTTTACCCTGACACTTTACTTCGGCAAGACGCATATCGAGCCGCTGCAGGATCTGGCTCGACAGTTATTCGAAGTGTTTCCTTGTCCGATCCTGTTAGTTGAGTTTCGTCGAACTAACGGTTGGCACATCGAAGGCATAAAGTCCGGCGCTCTGCACAAGTTGCGTGATGACCAGGAAGATCAGTTCGCCAATGCGCTGGACGGCTTCAGCCGTAAAGTCTGGCGGGCGCCACGCTCGCCGCAAGTGGCGCGTTACGACCTGGCGATCCTGCACGATCCGCAGGAAGCCTTGCCGCCATCCAACGCCAAGGCGCTGGAAAACTTCGTGCGGGTCGGCAAACGCATGGGCATCGACGTCGAACTGATCGAGCGCAGGGATTATGCGCGGATCGCCGAGTACGACGGCTTGCTGATCCGCGAGACCACCAGCGTCGACAACCACACCTATCGCTTTGCAAAAAAAGCCGAAAGCGAAGGGCTGGTGGTCATGGATGATCCGACGTCGATCCTGCGCTGCACCAACAAGGTGTATCTGACCGACCTGCTCAACAGCCACCAACTGGGCATGCCCGCCACCGAAATTCTCTACAAGGAACGACCGGAAGACTTCGAGCGGGTCGGCGAACGCCTCGGTTTTCCGCTGGTGCTGAAGATCCCCGACGGCTGTTTTTCTCGCGGAGTGATCAAGGTTGAAAGCCAGCAGGCGCTGCTTGAAGCCACCGCTGAACTGTTCGAACACTCGGTGTTGCTGCTGGCTCAGGAGTTTTTCTATACCGAGTACGACTGGCGCATCGGCGTGCTCAACCGCAAACCGATCTTCGCCTGCCAGTACTTCATGTCCAAGGGTCACTGGCAAATCTACAACCACAAAGCCAAGGGCCAGGACATCAACGGCGAGTGCCGCACCCTGGCGGTCCATGAGGCGCCGCGAGCGGTGGTGGAACTGGCGGTCAAGACCGCCAACCTGATCGGCGATGGCCTCTACGGCGTGGACCTGAAACAGGCCGGCGACAAAGTGGTAGTAATCGAGGTCAACGACAACCCCAACCTCGATGCCGGTATCGAAGACGCCTACTTGCAGGACGATCTGTATTCACTGGTGCTGGAAGAGTTCGTGCGACGGCTGGAGCTCAAACGTCGCGGCCAGGCCTGGTGACGCGCCGATGATCAGCAGTTTCGCATTGAGTCATGGCGCGCTTCAGCGGGTCGAGCGGCTGGACGCCGAGGTGATGCTGTTCAGCAATCCCGATGCTGCCGAGCGCGATTTGCTGCACAGCCACTACAAGGTCGACGAACACGCGCTGGCCTCGGCGCTGGACCCGGACGAAGTCTCGCGAATCGAGTTTCACCCGGATCATTTGTTCCTGATCTGGAAACGTCCGGAAAACTATTCCGGTGGTGGCAGTCTGGCGTTTGAAGTGTCGTCCTGTGGCCTGCTGTTTGCTCCCGGGCAATTGCTGGTGATCGCCACCGACGACACGCCGCTGCACGGCATCGGCACGCGCCAACCGCTCAATGCACCGCTGGATGTGCTGCTCGATTTGCTGTTCAACAACATCCATCACTACCTCGGCCATCTGAAGGTGATCAAACTGGTGGCCCGCGAGCTTCAACAGAAATTCAACGCCTCGATGCAGAACCAACACCTGGTGCAGATGTTCAACCTCAGCGAAAGCCTGATCTATTACATCAACGCCCTGCACAGCAACGGCGCGGTGCTGACGCGGCTGCGCAATCACGCGGAAAAACAGCATTTCGGCAGTGAAGCGATCGGGCTGATCGACGACCTGATCATCGAAAACAACCAGTGCTACAAGCAGGCGGAGATCTACTCCACGGTGTTCTCGGGGCTGATCGATGCGCGCGGCAACTTGATGAACAACAGCATGAACAACCTGCTGCGCAAGTTGACGTTGATCAACGTGGTGTTTCTGCCGTTGAACCTGATTGCGAGCATCGGCGGGATGTCGGAATTCAGCATGATGACGGCAGGCACGCCGTGGTGGATTTCCTACCCGGTGTTTCTGCTGGTGATGTTGCTCGGGGCGGGGGGGATGTTGTTGGGGTTGCGGCGGTTGGCCAAGTGATCTGTTGTGACTTGGCCGACGCCTTCGCGAGCAAGCTCGCTCCCACAGTGGATTGCGGGTTGGCACGGGATCTGTGCCTGATACAAATCCCTTGTGGGAGCGGGCTTGCTCGCGAAAGCTATTTCAGCAGCACCGGAGGCTCAGGATCAGCCCGCTGGATCTGGCACAATCACTTTCCGGCGCTCCCGAACCCCACGCACCACCAGATACAACAACGGCCCAATCGACACAAACACCGCCGTCAGCAACAGATACGGCACCACCGACCAGATCGACATTCCTCGCGCTCGCGCGTCCTTGACCATCCATACCCCGGCCAGCGTCGCCAGCAGATACAGATCAATCACCACCTGCGCCGTGTCCGGACGCGACATCAGGCTGAGGCCGAAGTCGATCAACGACTGTTCGGCCTGGAGCATCACCGATACGGTGTAGCCAGTAAACGCAATCAACGCAGTGAGGGGCAGGGCGACAGACATCATGCATTCCTTCCTTGGGGTGATGAGCAGAATCGCCAGCCTACCTTGGCGTCCGCAAATAAACCATTGACTCGCCGGCCGCCGCCGGGCTAATTTCAGGCCCATGACCTCCACCGTATTGCGCTGCCAGCCAAGCATTATTACCGCCATTCCTCATTTGGCGGGCTAGCTCACGACTGCAGCACCCAACCCGCCCTAGAGGCGGGTTTTCATTTTCTGTCTCCGGGGTTTTAACAACGATGGCTCCCTGTAGGAGCTGCCGAAGGCTGCGATCTTTTGATCTTGCTTTGGATTTGAGAAAAACAAAGTCAAAAGATCGCAGCCTCCGGCAGCTCCTACACAGAGCGCCCGGAGATGACGATGAAATACAGCCCCGACCAGCAAGCCCTGCTTGAGCAGTACGTGAAAAGGATCCTCGCCGCGCCGGTCTACGACATTGCTGTGCGCACGCCGTTGCAAGCGGCGCCGGCGCTGTCCGAGGCGCTGGGCAACCTGATCCTGCTCAAGCGCGAAGACCTGCAACCGACGTTCTCCTTCAAGATCCGTGGCGCCTACAACAAGCTGGTGCAATTGAGCGATGCGCAGAAAGCACGCGGGGTGATCACCGCCTCGGCGGGCAACCATGCCCAAGGCGTGGCGCTGGCAGCGCGGGAGCTGGGGATCGCGGCGACCATCGTCATGCCCTCGACCACGCCCGAACTCAAGGTGCTTGGGGTGCGAAGTCGGGGCGCCGAGGCGCTGCTGAACGGCGAGAGTTTTCCGTTTGCCCTGGCCCATGCGCTGCAACTCGCCGAGCAGACCGGGCGCACCTTTGTCTCTCCATTCGACGACCCGGACGTGATCGCCGGCCAAGGCACGGTGGCCATGGAAATCCTCCGTCAGCATCAGGGGCCGCTGGATGCGATCTTCGTTCCGGTCGGTGGGGGCGGGCTGATCGCCGGCATCGCGGCGTACGTCAAATACCTGCGACCGGAGGTACGGATCATCGGTGTCGAATCGGAGCATTCGGCCTGCCTGAAGGCGGCGCTGCAAGCGGATGCGCGCGTTGTGTTGCCCAGTGTCGGAACGTTCGCCGATGGCGTGGCGGTGGCGCAGATCGGCGCTTATGGTTTTGAGGTGTGCCGGTTCTGCGTGGACGAGGTGGTCACCGTCAGCAATGACGAGTTGTGCGCGGCGATCAAGAATATCTACGACGATACCCGCTCGATCACCGAGCCTTCCGGGGCATTGGCGGTGGCCGGCATCAAGCAATACGTGGCGCGTAGCGGTGTTCGCGAGCAGACCTTCGTCGCGATCGACTCCGGCGCCAACATCAACTTCGACAGCCTGCGCCACGTCGCCGAGCGCGCCGCGGTGTGCGGCGTGCCGGCGTGATAACACTCAGGGCAGCAGTGGGCGCAGGAAACTGCGCTCGTAGCTGACGATGAATTTCTTCTGCACCAGTGATTCCACCAGCGCCGTGCTTTCCGGGTCGGTCAGCGCGATGTGCCGGTAGCTTTCGTAATCGGCCAGCGAAGGAAAGCTGAACAGGCAATAAGCGATGTTGCTCGCGCCCTCGGAGGGCAGGAAATAGCCGTGATGCGTGCCGCCCAAACGCTCGACGATGCCCAGCCAAGCCTTGGCGTAGGCCTCGAATTCGGTCAGTTGGTACGGATCGATCACGTATCGCACATGGCAGGTAATCACGTTTGGCGCTCCCTGTTCAGGTCATTCCGCAATGGCAGTGCCGACCTTGTCCGAAGCCGACCAGATGCGATAGCGCACCTCGACATCTTTCGGGGCGTAGATCACCAGTGGCAGCTTGCTGTTGTAGCGCAGCATGAAGCCGTCACCAACAACCGGGACAAAGGCGCGTTTCTTCGCGGTGCCGGGTGGGCAGGCCATCAGCGTGCTCATCGGGCCGATGACTTTTTCCAGGCGGTAGAACGGATAGCCCCAGCCTTCGAGGTTTTTCTCGTCCAGAGCGCCGCCCAGGCGCTGGCGATTGCAGTCGACTTCCAGGGTTTTGCCGGCGAGCACTTCAACCTGGAAATTCTCCTCCTGATCCTGTTTGGGCAGGTAGATGACTTGGCGGGTGAAGCCGTTTTCCGCCTTGGGATACGGCGCGACGTCTTCGAGTTTGGCCGCGTGGGCGAGGGTAGACAGGCCGGCAACGAGCAGACCGATTGTCGCGCGAGCGCGTAAAGAACCCATGAAAGCCTCCTGGCGGGTGTAGGGTGGATGTCGGGCATTCTCACTGTCATCAGCGATGAATGCAAACCGGTGTCGACTTGCAAATTGCAGTGCTCAGGAGGGTCGATCTTGCATTTTGCAACTGGCCAACTGCTGGCCACCGCGCCAAGTGCTTGATTTCATGAGGGTCAAAATGACCCGATGAAAGGCACGTTTTATGCGTCGCTTTGGTGCAGCGCACCGGCTTCGGGCGCCTACACTCCAATGGGCATTTCGCAGTACAACCGTTTGCCGCACCAGGGAATCAGCGGGGACACACCCGTGCAGGGGCAGCAAAAGCGGTCAACGTGAAGAGTTGATTGGCAGTTTCATCAATAAGGAGAGGTTCATCATGTTTCTGTCTGCCTTGGAACTACGCAATATCATTGAAAGCAGTTTTTTGCCTAAACGCTGCCAGTGCACGCTGTCGCCAGACCTGTCGATGACCGTCAAGGTCTTCGGCGACCACCAGACTGACCAGGTTGATCTGCACGTCAGCGGTATCGACGCCAGCCATCTCAATGGCTGTCGCGAGATCAACGAACTGATTGCCGGCCTGCGTTCGGATCTGGCGCAACAAACCACGCCACAGCATTACAGTCCTCGCTCCAGAGCGCTTTAACTCACCGTTTCACCCAGTTCGACCGTCACGCGCCGGGCCTGCACAAAGCCAAGGCCCAGCGCGAACTCGACCAGCACCGCGAGCAGAATCCCGGGGCCGGTGTGGCCGTTCAGCCATTCGCCAAAACCCAGTACCGCCAGACCAAAACAACCGACGATAAACCCGTTGCTCAGGGCATTGCGACCCAGCGACGGCGGCGCGCTGCGCACCAGATAAAACATCACCCCCAACGCCGCAAACAGCACCGCACTGCGCCGTGCAACAAAACCGGCAGCGCTCGAATACTCAATGCTCCAGATCGCCAGCAACAGCTGCGGGAAAAAGCCCCAGGCCAGCGCCAGCACTAAACACAACAAAGATGTGATGATCGACAACGTGCGAAACGACAACTGCATGGCGAGTCCCTGCGGCAGTGAGAAGTGACCCCGAGCATAACCCGCGAAGCCTTCACCGCCTACCGCAAAGCCGCAAATCAGAGCCTTCTGTCAGTTCTGGAAGTTGCAGGCGTCAGACATTTTCCGATAGGTGATTTCCGCTGGCTTGCCCGCATTGTCGATGTACTTCATGTCAGCGGTGATGACCTTGCACTGCTGAGTTTGTGGCTCGGTCAGCGAGATCACTTTGTTCACATGCAACGGCATGCCGTACTGGTAAGGAACGGGCTGGGTAGCAGCGTTGGTGTCATTGGCCTGAGCCAGCCCGGCGAATGCGCTGCAGGCGAGGGCGGAGGTGAGCAATAGCGTGCGAATGTTCATGAATCGGACTCCCGTGCGACGGAATAAGCATTCGGCGCCTTACGGCCGAACCTGCCGCACTCGGCGCCAGCCAGGGGCTGAGGTGTGCGGTACAGTACAGTCTTGGACTGCGGCGTTAAGCGATGGTTAACCTGGCTGAACGCCGGCTGTCTGGCAGAGGGATGATTTCTCGGGGATGCGGTGCCGATTCCTACAAGGATGGATGCTTTGTCTGCTTCCGGCGGCGGGAGCGGGGCGGTTATGGTTTGGCGTCGCTGCAAAATCAGCGATTCGGGTTTGGTCACCTGAGAATAATCGATTGCATATGTGCCATCATTTGCACCGCGGAGTTCTTTGACCGTGTAGTGCATTGCTGTGGTGGCCGTGTGCAGGACGCCTTCGGGCGAGCTGAGTTGATTGTTCTCGGTTGACCAAGCCTGTACACGGTCCGCCTCCCATCGTTTGGTCACGGTGCTGGCGGGTTACTTTCGAAACAATCGAGTAATCAATATGCTTACACCAAATCCGCTCCCAAGCCGCTATCACCCGCTCAACAGCGGCGTCACCGACAGCGCGCCAATGGTCATCGACACCCTAGCCAACCCCCAAGACATCCTCGAGTCCGCCGTCCAGCGCATCCGCGCCTGCAGCGACTTGCTCGAAACCCTGCACTGCATGTGCTTCCGGCATGGCGATGTTCAGGACATTCCACACATTACCCATGCGCTGTATCTGCTGGCTCAGGATGGCAATGATTTGCTGCAGGTGGCACAGCAGCAGATGCTGGATTGGAAGGCGCCGGTTTGATGTTGTAGCAAGAAGGGAATGAGTGAGGTTGAAGTAGAGTTCATACAACTCACTCTTTCCGTTATTTACGGCATTTCTTTCGCAGAAATAATTGTTTTTAACGTCCCAGTTTTTCGGGGAAAAAGGAGAGGGGCGGGTGACTGTCTTTCCATTTTTTAGCGACTGCTTTTGAGCTTTCAATCTGTTCGGAAGTCATCTTTGCCCCAATCTCTTCAAGAGTATCCTGAACGAAATCCTGAATGGCACCACCCCCATCCAGCTCTTTGAGTAGGCTAATCAGTGCATAGCCCTTAACCAAATCCAAAGGGTAACCAACCTGATCAGGCGCATGAGCAAGGTAAGAGCCATAGCTGCTGATTGCTTTTTGATCCCCTGTTTCAGCCGCTACTTGAAGCCAATGACGGACGCCCTCGAGATCGTTGTTTTTATAAAGGATCTCAATGTAATCCATCATTGCTTTTGGATTCCCTCCCTCAGAAGCCGCTTTCAACCACCGGCTTACTGATGCTTCCCGCTTCCCGGGAAGAAGGAAAAATCCCTCACCTTGCCGATCACCGACGGCCATCCAATACTGTGCGAGCGCGTAGCCTGAGCTAGCCGATTTTTCTAACCAGGTACGATCGAAAGTTATTTCATACATCAAATACAAAGACTCAGGATCGCCTTTGCTTGCTCCCTTCATAGCTTGATCTTTTGCCTGGCTCAACCATTCGGCGCTTGATTTTTCGCTAGGGGGGCAGTTGTTCATTTTTTTGCAAAGATCATTGTTTTGGCGACCTAATTGAATCATCGCAAATATAGATCCATTATTCGCAGCTT
Source organism: Pseudomonas sp. LAMO17WK12:I5 (assembly GCF_900215165.1). Classification (NCBI taxonomy): domain Bacteria; kingdom Pseudomonadati; phylum Pseudomonadota; class Gammaproteobacteria; order Pseudomonadales; family Pseudomonadaceae; genus Pseudomonas; species Pseudomonas sp. LAMO17WK12:I5. Next base: position 322,294 of record NZ_OBDS01000005.1, read on the forward strand.
TTCCATACCATTGCTGTGCTTCTCTCGTCATGTAGCGATTCCGCTTTCGAAGAGCCTCTCCTAAGTAATATTGGGAATCTATATCGCCGGCCTCTGCGTCTTTTTCTAATTGTGGAATGGCAGCGTCGATTTTTAATTGGTTGTATAAGATGATTCCGCTAATTTTGTTGCGGTTATTCTGACTGTCTGGCGTGGAAGCAAATGCTGCAGTACTTACGCTCTGAGAGAAAATAACAGACCAGATGATTAGCGAGCGAAGCGCCTTATAAATACTCATATTTTCTGTGCTCATTAGAAATTTCTTAAAAATGGTGACGCTCCACTACTAGAGTAGTTTGGACGAGGAACGAAATTTTTCTGGCAATACTCTGAAAGATTTGCGCCAAGCAGCCTTACGTGATTTTTGTAACGCTCTCTGGCACTGTTGCTTTGTTTGTCTAGTAAGTTTTGAACGCCTTCTGCCATGAAGCTATCTAGCGCAAATCGATTCTTGCAGTAATCTTGCTCTGAGTTAGCAGCTCTTACGCCGAATTCATTCATCGACATACACGCCATCTCAAACTGGCTTTGTGCTTTGTCAATAGTGTTGTTCTTCTGTGCGTTTTTAACAATCCAACCTAAAATCCGCTCGATTGCTTTCTGTTGAAGTGCATGAGCTTCCGATTGTGGATATGTCCGTTTTGAACCTTCGCTATTTACAGAGAACGCCTCAGGCGGGCTACTTAATGTTCTAAGTAGCGGGCCCAATGCGCTAGGGATTGCATTAATACACCAGTCCTCTAGCTCGCTCTGGTTGCCGTACTCAACAATCGCATCCGCAATTGGGCCACCCTTGCCACTACGAGTCAGCGCCTCATATAGGCTCATCACAACATCACAACATCACAACATCACAACATCACAACATCCCAACGCATCATGTACGCCATCGCCACGTTCAACCCGGCAGCACCCAATGCATTAAGCGCTGACGCATATTCACTCGCTTCAGGATCCATCCACTCGACCTTACGACCTTTAGTCTTGTGAAGTTCCTTACGGTACAAGTTGATGATATCAACCACCGCCTCATAACCAATCTCAAACTTAAAGCTGCCGTTAGCACCAGGGCCCAGCACTACCGCAGCCTTCAGATTGAGAATAAAGCGGCCCTTATCCACAGAAATCTGCGCCGTTCCCTGGAATCCTGCGCCCAGCGCAACCCCCACAGACCCACTCAGCTTGGCAAGCGTCAACCATGGATTCGCTTTTTTTCGCGTCTTTATCGCTGCCGATACCCATCGTTGGTGCGGTGCGCAGTGCGACCAGCTCTTTAGGTGGTGCCCAGTTCAGTGCGCCGGTGAGTTCGATGGCGGCTTGCAAGCCTCCGAAAACATTGAAAGTCGCTTTCGATTTGGACATTGGCGGCACGCCCGGTCAGCACTTGGTCTGTGCTTTTGGTGCTGGCAACGGTGCCGGATTTGGACTTGTGTTGTCATGATTGTGTTTTAGTCATTTATTCTTTGGGCCGTAATATGTCGCTCTTCCGCCAGAAAGGTATGTCCGGCCATAGTGCGTAAATCGTTGAAAAAATTCGTCTAGTCTCGCGCCAAGCTCCTCAACATGTTTTTTTGTATCTAGCCCTAATCTGGTCGTGGAAGTGCTTTGAATTAGCGTCCAAGTTTGTCGGGGAAAAAGGAGAGCGGCGGGTGAGTAGCTTTCCACTGTTGTGCAAATATTTTTGCTTCTGCTATTTGATTTTGCGTCATTTTTGCAGCGATTTTAGGAAGCTTATCATTGACGTTCGCATCCATGCCGCCTCCGCCATCAAGCTCTTTCAATAAATAAATTAAGGCATAGCCTTTGATGATGTCATAAGGGAAGCCATAAGTATCGGGCTCATGGGCAAGGTCTGACCCATATCCATATACTGTAGTAGCGAAGCCAACTGAAGCGGCTTGTTCATTCCAATATCGAAAACTCTCCACGTCACCCTTCTCGAAAAGAATGGCAGCGTACTCCATCATTCCCTTGGGATTACCTCCCATAGCAGATGCCTTTGCCCAACTCTCCACAGCTTCCGATCGTTTCCAAGGCAACAAAAAGGATCCATTACCTTCCTTATATCGAATGGCAAGCAGCCATTGACCTTGAGCAAAACCAGACTCTGCGGATTTTTTTAACCAGTCCAACTGGCCAGTCGCCAAATACATGATATAAGCGGACTCAGCGTCACCCTTTTCAGCTCTAGATGTTGCTAACTCTTTTACTTTATCCATCCACTCTGCCGAAGTTTTTTGCCCGGGAGGGCAGTTTTTCATTGTCGTACAGAGATCATCGTCCGAGCGGGCGAGCCTAAGCATGGCGTAAAGATCACCTTGTGCACTTGCCGCCTCTAACCATTTTTTTGCCTCAGTCGTAATGTATTGGCTTCTTTGTCGGAGCTCTTCAGCCAAGTAGAATTGTGATTCAGCGTCACCTGCTTCTGCAGCAATCCGAAGTTCCGTTTCAGCAGGTTTATATTGATTAAAAAGCGTAATTCCTTTTTCTTTAGCAGTTGCCTGAGCGCTTGTGAGTGCCATAGCGGAATTAGATACGAACACCAGGAGCACAAAAAAGATTTGGGATATTGATTTGTATTGCATGTTTTTAATCATTTTACACTGTCGTCCGGTCCGGTATAGGTTGCTTTTCCACTTGGCAAATATGTTCTTCCATAGTGTGTAATCCGAGCGCAATAGCCGTCTAGTCGCTCGCCAAGAGTTTTAACATGCGCTTTGTATCTAGCTCTGGTGTCGTCACTTGTTCGATCTTGAAGTCGCATAACTGCTTCCGACATGAAATTATCCATGTGCAGGCGGTTCTCGCAATATTTCTGGTTTTGGTTCTTCTCTTTTGTCCCAAACCTGTTCATGCACATGCAGGCTTCTTCAAATTGGCTTTGTGCTTTTAAAATAGTTCCGTCTTTTTCGGCGCGCTTTATTATCCAACCAAGAGTGCGCTCAATTGCTTTTTGCTGAAGAAGGTGAGCTTGGTCATGACTATACTCAGTAGCGAGGCTGCTGTCGGAAAGTTTTAGTGGGATTTTGAACGCTTCCGCTGCACTGGTAAGTGTCATTAGCATCGGACCCAACGCTCCTGGCGTAGCTGCTATGAACCATTCTTCAAGCTCTGCTTGGTTTCGATATGTCATGATTGTATGAGCGACAGTACCGCCTCGACCACCTCCTGTTAACGCCTCATACAAAGACATCACCATATCAACGCCCTGCATATAAGACATCGCCACTTCCATACCGGCAGCGCCAAGGAAATTGAGCTTGTCGATATAATCCGATGCTTCATCCGTAACAAAAATCAGCGATTTATCCTGGTTCTTGTGAATCTCGCGGCGTAGGAGGTTAATCAGGTCAGTAACCCCGTCATAACCGACTTCGAACTGGAACTCGCCGCCGGCTCCCGCTCCGACAATGACAGATGCCTTGAACCGCATAATGAAGCGGCCTTCGTGCAAGGAAATGCCAATGTCTGCATTCGTGCCAAGCCCGTATGCGGCAGTAAAACCAGCAGTAAGTCTGGCAAGACTGGACCATTGACTGGCTTTGGTGCTGTTGACGCTGTTACCCATTCCGGGCGTTGGCGCGGTGCGCAAGGCTGCTATGTCTTTTGGTGGTGCCCAGTTCAGAGCGCCGGTCAGTAGGATCCCTGCCTGCACTCCAGCAAAAAGGTTGAATTGAGCTTTGGCGCCGTCCTCTACTCGAACTTTGGCGGCATTGCCTTCCAGCACCGGTTCGCTTCTCACGGTTCCAGCGGTTGAATTTGTCGTTTCAGGACGTTTTGCGTCGGTGATTTCCGGAAGATTTAGGCCGCCTTGTACGTTTGCACGTCCCAACTGCACGCTGGAGGAAAGGAGGAGAGTGGCACCTGTGTATCCCCAGGCTCTGGCGCCCAGGTGGATGGAGAACCGACCGAGATTCAGGTTTTTGCGATTTTTGTCGTAGTCGAGGTAAGGAATCAGGATGTCTTTGGCCTGATCTCTGCCCGGAAGATCCATTTTCATCAGTTCGACTTCGCCACGTGCGAGGTCAATGCCCAGGCTTGCTTCAGCCTTGGCGGAAGCTTTGAAGTTATCCGCGACACTGAATGTCGGGCCGTTTATCTTAGCGCCAGTGTGGATTGATGACTGCGGCGGTGTGAGGCAACGCACGAGTTGCGCTTGGGGGCTATTGTCGAACAGGCGCAACGAGCTTCTGACTTCTTCTTTGAAGAGCAACTGACGAAGACGAAGTCCCCAGTCCTTGCGGGCTCCTGCATCCTCAAAGGTTTCGACCTTGTAGTTTTTCGACTTCAGGTAAGAATGGAACAGCTCTACATCAAACCAGCCTTTCTCATCAAACCAGTCACTCTGCTGATCTTTGATGGCTAGTGCACCTTCCGCTCGCAGCCACTCATGGAAAGGATTGTCGTCAGTGTCCGATGTTGCTTTTCCGTTGCTGTTTCCCGGAAGTTTCTTCAAATCCTTGCTTGCTTTGGCGCCGATTTCACTCGCGTCCTTTTTCAGTACCTTTGTGATGCCCTCCAGATTGAGCAGACTCAGGTGTTTAACGGGACTGTTGGGACTATTGAAAAGTGCAACTTCGCGCAAAGGAAATTCTGCTTTGACCAAGCGCTCTTCCGGTTTTGGTTGAAACTGCTCGGGTTCCCACAGGAGGTGTCGTAATGGCAGGGCTGCAGCAACCGCTGCTTCAGCGTCTTCGCGGAGTTTAAGGCGATCTTGTTGGATGCGCTGCCACTCTGCTTGCTCCGCTTCCACGATTCCTGTGGGGGGCGCGACGTTTTGGCCGCTGGCGTCAATCCAGGCTTTATATTTCGTGCGGATCTGCTCGGTGAGCTTGATCTGTTGCTGCTCCATCTCGAGATATGCTTTGAACTTCTCGACACCTGCGCTGATGTCACCCGTCTCAGGAATGAGCGCAAACTCCGGTAGGGCCAATCCGTAGTCGGCAACTTTCAAAATCGCATCGATATAAGCAGCGAAGTCTTTTTCGACTTTTTTGCGCTCGTTAGCAACTTCCTTTAAATAACCACACATCCGGGCTTTGCCATCGATTACGCAGTTTGTGGCGTCCAGATAAGCCTTTTTGTTTTTCTGAAAGTCTGCCTCCTTCAGAGTCGTCAACTTGCCACTCTTCGTGAGCGCAGCGCGGGCTTTCAAGTAAGTCTGCACGCGATTTCTTGCTTCGATCGCCCCTGGGGAAAACAGGTTGCCGCTTTCGTAGGTGTAGCCAGCAATTTTTGCCTGTGCAACTGCAATCGCTTTCAGCTTCTTCCATTTGTTGTAGAGGCGCTGCAGTTTCTGGCCGTCAGAGTTGGCTTCAAGCAGGCTCGCTTGCTGTTGATTGGCAAGCTCCCGATTGCGAGCGTATTCGCTTTGGTCTGGCAGTTTGTCCAAAGCAGCGGAGTTTCGGGCCTCTCGGCTGACAGCCTTCAATCGCATAGCCATGGTGGGCTGCGCGATATCGGGTTCCTGAGCCTCGATTTCGAGCATTCGGCTTTTTTGCTCGCCTTGCAGGAAATTACTCAGTTTGGGCTCCAGAAAGTACTCTAGAAGCCCTGCGGTGTTCATACCTTTGAGTCGTTCTTCCGGAGACTTGCTGGCGCTGATGTGTTGCTCGAGTTCATTCATCGCCTCTTTGATCGAGCTGGCCGCTCGTTTAGGCAACAGGTAGAACATTTTTTCCTTGGTGGCGTAGATCACTTCGCCATATTCCGTCGAGCAAGGCGTCTTCACGTTGTCGAACGCGTTAGAGCAACTGTCAGGCGCTTCAGGCTGGGGATCAAGCTCCAAAGCTGGCTTGCTTTCTACCGGTACCGCTGAAGTCGATACGTTCGCACTTGGTCCGTTGAGATCTACCTTGGGTGCTTCTGAAATTTCAGTTTCCATTTCGCTTCCATTCATTCTTTACGGACGGGCTCATCAAGCAGCGCTGTTAGCGAGTTTCTGCAACTGCTGCACTTTGATGAACGACTCTTCCCTGGATTGCAGGATGGCCATTGCCTGTGGCTGCGTTTCGAGCAGCGGGCCGTTGGTGATTTGGCCCAGTTTCAGTAAATGACGCCCTTCGTAAATGTTGTGGGCAACCAGCACATTGAGGTTTTCCACGAGGTTGGGCAGTTGTTCGTCGGTAGGTTCACCGTAGGCAGAGTATTGCTCGTCTGCCCAGTAAACCCATCCCAGATGCGCCTGAACCTTTGGCGCTGCTGGTGGCAGGTTGAACGCTGAGACGTCGTCCAGCCATTCAAGTTCCGAAAGGGCTCGCCAACTGAGCCAGCGACCGCGATTGCGCCCGAAGTGGACCGGCGCCGGGCTGTATACGTGTTGCCAAGGGCCGAAGAGCTGATGCGAACTTTCACCGGCGGTGTAGGCCAGCGCGGCCCACAGACTTGGCTTGTGATAACTCAACAGACTTTGACCGCCGGAGCCATCGTTGGCACGCAGGAGCCAGCGGGCGTGTGCAAGTGCTTTGACTGGATCTGCTGTGGTGAGGGCGATGCCGGCAAAGTTCTCTTCGCAGAGACCTGCCGCTTCTGCAGCGAGGCGACTGCCCCACGGGGCGACCAGCCAGAGAGGGCCGTCTGCGGCGATTTCGGCGAAGTCGGTGTTGAGGAACAGGCCTTGGGTGTCGACGGGTTCGCCGACACGGTAGAGGCGGCTCATGGCTTCTGGCTGACGGACGCGATCAATGATGAAACACAGGCTCAGGTCGGAGCTTTCTGTTGGCAAACCCTCGAAGGGGTGGCGTGGCGCTTCGAGGAGGGCGCTCAGCGCTTTTACATGCATGTGCAATCCTTACGGCTGCAAGCGCCGTTGCTTTGTTTGCCGCACAACGGCGTGATACCGGACTCGTTGAGGCGTTTGGGCAGCGGGATGAGCACTTTGCCCGCCTTATCCGCATCCGCCACCTTCATCGGCCCTGGCAGCAACGGCGCGGCCGGCGTACCTACACCCGGTGCACCGCCGGTATTGACCTTCACCTCGGCACCGCTGATGGTCACGCCACCGGCGTCGACCTTGACGAAGCTGCCGCCGGCTTTGGCGGTCAGTTCCATTGCGCCTTCGACGACGACTTTCTGGCCGGCGTAGTAATGGATTTCGCTGCCGGCTTCGACGAATTGCGCTGTGCCTACTTTGAGGTGCTGGGTGACTGCGACGGTCAGGTGATCATCTGCGCGCATTTCACTGACACGATTCAAATGGGTGATGCGGTGCTCTTCGACTTTGAATTCGCTGTAGGTGTTGGCCTCAACCGTGTCATGCCGCTCATTGCCCACGCGGATCTTCTGGTCGTGCTCGATGTTCTCGTCCCAATCCCGCTGCGCATGGATGTAGATCTGCTCCACACCCTTTTTGTCTTCAATCCGAAACTCGTTGTAGCCCTTGCCGCCCGGGGAGCTGAGGGTTTTGAAGGTGCTGCGGGTCTTGTTTGCCGGCAGGTCGTAGGGGACGACGTTTTCCTTGTGGTACAGGCAGCCGGTGACGAGTGGCTGGTCGGGGTCGCCTTCGAGGAAGGTGACGAGGACTTCCATGCCGATGCGCGGGATGGCGATGCCGCCGTAGGCGGCGCCGGCCCAGCCGCTGGCGACGCGCAGCCAGCAGGTGGTTTTGTCGTCGGACTGGCCGTCGCGGTCCCAGTGGAACTGGACTTTGATGCGGCCGTACTGGTCGCAGTGGATCTCTTCGCCGGCCGGGCCGGTGACGATGGCGGTCTGGCTGCCGAGGACTTTGGGTTTCGGGTGTTCGAGGGCAGGGCGGTAGTGCGCATCCCACGGGGTGGCGAGGAAGCTGTTGCGGTAGCCCTGGTGGAAATCGCTTTTGTTGTCGGTGACGTCGCTGGTGACGTTTTCACCGAGCACTTGCGGTTGTTTGCCTTCGTGGAAGACTTCCAGCAGCAGCCACAAGTCGTTCCATTCAGCGCGCGGGTGTTCGGCCAAGGTCAGGAAGTGGCCGCTGGTCAGGGTCGGTTCGTCACCTTTGCCTTCGGCGAGTTTGTAGTCGCTGCGATGACGTTCGAGGGCGCGGGTCGAGAGGAATTTGCCGCGCTCGCGGGTGGTGAAACGACCGGGGTAATCGTAGTCCTCAAGATCCGGGGCGAACTCGGATTTGACCGCGCCTTCGGGCAGGATCTTCGGTTTTTCGAAGTCGTAGTCGCGGCGGCTGACGCGCGTGGTGCGGGTTTCCAGGCGCAGGTTGAAGCGCTTGATCACCGGTTTATCGGCGCTCATGCCGGAGTCTTGCTGGTAGCTCACGGCCTTGAGTTTGCGGAACACCGTCTGATCGTCGCCGAACACCAGTTTGTGCCCGCTGCTGCTGTGCTGGAAGTGGAAGTGAATGCCTTCCTCTTCGCACAGGCGCTGGATGAAATGCAGGTCGGACTCGTCGTACTGCACGCAGTAATCGCGCTGCGGGTACTCAGCGTTGAGCTGGAAGCTGTAGGCGTCGGCCAGAATGCCGCGATCTTCCAGCACCTGGGCGATGATCTTCGGCACCGTGAGGTTCTGGAAAATCTGCTGGTCATGGTTGTGCCGCAGATAGGCCAGCTGCGGCACCAGGCTGATGCTGTAACGGGTCAGGGTTTTGCCGGAATCGCCTTGTTCGATGCGATACACCAGGCCATGAATCTTGCCTTCGCCGGTGGCACCGAAGGTCAGGACGCCGGGCTTGTGCAGCAGCTCTTCGAGTTTGAGGTCGGGGCGGGCGCTGACCAGTTCGAGGTCGAAACGGAAAGGCTCGTTGAGGGCTTCGCGACCGGTGAAGCTGAGCACTTGCAGGTCGGCGGAGGCGCCTTCGAGGGTAAGGGTAATGTGGGTAGCGTTGGCGTCCAGCATGCCTTGAATTCCGTCCATTGAATAAGCAGGTGACGGATGATGGAGGATTAGACCGCCTCGTTCAAGGCGCAAATGCCGTAGGGAAGGGACCCGCAGGGTATAGGGAAAACCCCTATGCCGGCGTTGTCACCCAATGAAACCGGGGGCTTCGCAGTCGTGAGCCACTGGCCGGCACCTGGTTTGAGCCCATCGCGGGCCGAAGAATCGCCAGTCAGTTTCAGACTAAAGTCGCCTTCAATCCGTAAAAGCCATCTGCCATCATTGCGACTCACCCCTGCGTGTCCACTTCTTCCCGGCTGTTTTTGACCCGGGACGGAAGCTATTTTTCTGGCTGACTGCGCCCTGGCGCAAACGCTGTACTGTTGGAGTTTTTCATGCGTCCCCCATTCCCTCTCATCACCCCGCGCCAGTCGTTTGGCTTCGGAGCCGCTGTGCTGTGCGCCGGTTTTGCCGCGCAGGTTCAGGCCAGCGGTTTTCTCGAAGACACCACGGCGAAAATCGAATCGCGCACGGTGTATTTCAACCGCGATTTCCGTGATGGGCACACCTCAAGCGACCAGGGCGCTTCCAAGCGTGAAGAGTCGGCGCAAGGCTTTATTCTCAATCTGCAATCGGGTTACACCGAGGGCACGATCGGCTTCGGTATCGATGCGCTGGGCATGCTCGGTTTTCAGCTCGACTCCAGCCCTGATCGCAGCAACAGCGGCTTGTTGCCATCCAGCGGCGACAACCCGCGCGGCTCGAAGGGCCAGTACTCGAAAATGGGCCTGACCGCCAAGGTCAAGGTTTCGGACACGGTATTGAAGTACGGCGCGCTGCTGCCGGATCTGCCGTTGCTCAAGTACAACGACGGCCGCTTGCTGCCGACCATGTTCAACGGCGCCATGCTGACCTCCAGGGAAGTGAAGGATCTGACCTTCATGGCCGCGCGTCTGGACAAGTACACCGCGCGCGATTCCACCGACTCGCAAGACATCCGCGTGCACTGTAAGAACAAGCGCTACGCCTGCAACACCACCGCCGATCATTTCGACATGTACGGCATCGATTACAAGATCAACGATCGCCTGACCGCGCAGTATCACTACGCAGAACTGGAAGACATCTATCGCCAGCACTTTGTGGGTCTGTTGGCTAACCAGCCGCTGGGTGACGGTGTGCTGAAGGCCGATCTGCGTTTGCTGAAAAGCGCCGACAGCGGTGATGCCAAGGCCGGCTCCATCGACAACCGCGCCTTGAGCGGCATGCTCTCGTATGGCATCAGCGGCCACACCTTCAGTGCCGGCTGGCAGCGTATGAACGGCGACAACTCGATGCCGTACCTCGATGGCAGCAATCCGTATCTGGTCAACTACGTGCAGGTCAACGACTTCGCCGCGGCGCAGGAGCGCTCCTGGCAGCTGCGTTACGACTATGACTTCAAGGCCATCGGCATCAACGGCCTGAGCTTCCTGACCCGCTATGTCAACGGTGATCACATCAAAGTCCCGGGCAGCGATCAGGAAGGCAAAGAGTGGGAACGCGACAGCGAGCTGAAGTACGTGATCCAGACGGGCACGTTCAAGGATGTCAGCCTGCGCCTGCGCAATGCGACTTACCGCACCAACTATGAAAAGTTTGCCCGGGATGTGGATGAGACCCGGTTGATTGTGAGTTACAACTTTTCGGTGTTGTAACCCTGAGAACTATGGCGCCTGGATGACCGCTATCGCGAGCAGGCTCACTCCTACAAAGGGATTTAGGCAGACGGCGATAGCGTGTTCGCCATCGATCCCTTGTAGGAGTGAGCCTGCTCGCGATTGGGCCTGATAGTCATCCCTACAACCAATGCCAGAACCGGCTCCAGAAGCCGCGATTCAGATCCTCTTTGCACCCGGCATACTGCCGCGCATACACGTCGGAGCGCGCCTGCACCTTGCGCGCAGTCGGCATCAGCCAGGCCTTGCTGGCGTAGGTCTTGTTGCGAAAACCGCCCCAGCCTTCGTGGTAGTTCAGGTACTGGTTATAGGCGTCGTACTTGTACACGCCGTTGATCGAAGTGGTCTTGTCCATGTACCAGCCGACGAAGTCGATGGCGTCGTCGAAGTCTTCGCGGTCGGCGCCGTGTCGGCCGGTGCTTTTCTGGTAGTCGGACCAGACTTCATCCTTGGCCTGGGCATAGCCGGCGGCTGTCGACACCCGGCCCCACGGGATTACCCACAACAGGTATTTGCGCGGGGTCTTGGCATCGTAGCGATAGCCGGACTCCTGATACATGATCGCGAAGGGCACCTGGATCGGTACGCCCCAGCGCTTTTGCGTGACTTGCGCCGCATCGTACCAGTCGCTTTTCTCGCGGAAGATCTCGCAAATGTCTTCCGGCGAACGCGGCGGCGAGGTGCCGCAGCCGCTGAGTAATCCCGCCAGTATCAAAAGTCCCGCCATCCGCCCCGACATCAAACCGTCATCCCCATGCGCGCAAAAAGGCCGACAGTCTACGCGCTCAGCTCAACTGGTGACGATAGGGCAAATCCGGACCGGTCTTGCTGCACGTAAGGGCGGCCGCCTGTACGGCAAACCTGAGCATCGCGTCGATCTGCTCGCGGCTGAGTTGTTGAACCCCTTCGACCGAATCCAGTTCCTGCTCGGTCAACCAGGTAATCAGCGCCGCTTGAAAGGTATCGCCGGCGCCAACGGTATCGGCGATCTTCACCGAGCACGCTGGCACCGACCACGAACCGTGGGCGCGGCTGAATACGGTGGCGCCTTCGCCGCCACGGGTGAGGAACACCAACTGGCAGCGATGCTGCAGCCAGCCTTCGATCACGCGTTTTGGGTCCTGCTCGGGATACAACAGGCTGAGGTCTTCGTCGCTGACCTTGATCATGTCGGCCAGTTGCACCAGGGTCGCCACGCGCTCGCGCCACAGGTCGATGTTCGGTTCCGGGTTGAGGCGCACGTTGGGGTCGAGGGTGATCAGGCGCTTGCCGCTTTCGCGCTGCACCAGGGTCAGCAGGGTGTCGGCGATCGGTTGCACCACCAGCGAGAACGAGCCGATGTGCAGACCACGCACTTCAGGGCCGAGCTGGGGCAGGTGGGTGAGGCTTAATTGGCGATCAGCGCAGCCCTCGCCGCGAAAACTATAATGCGGCGAGCCATTGGCGCCGACCGCGACCATCGCCAGCGTGGTTGGCGCGGCGAAGTCGATCAGGTAGTCCGCACGCACGCCTTCATCCTGCAGCACTTGCTGCAAACGCCGGCCGAGATAGTCGGTAGACAGCCCGGCAAACAGCGCCGAATCCACGCCCAAACGGCGCAAGCCGACCGCGACGTTGAACGGCGAGCCGCCGGCAATCGCCTTGAAATTGACCTTCGACGCCAGACCGCTGGCATCGTCTTCGCTGAAGAAATCGAACAGGGCTTCGCCACACACCAAATACATAATTGTTTGCTCTTTATAGGGTTGCGACATGCTGTTGATAGCGTTCATAGGCCTGCTGGAACGCCGCAACATTGGCGGTGACCGGCAGGGTTTCACTGTGCAGATCGAGCTTCACGCAGCGCTGGCACAGATCGGCCAAAGTGTCTTCGTGGCCGTTCGACCATGACTTGCACCACGCCGCCTGAATCGCCGCGCCAAGGGCTGCGGCTTCGCTGTGTTCGGTGCAGATCACCGGGGTGTTCATGATGTCGGCGACGATCTGCCGCCACACCGCACTTTTCGAGCCGCCGCCGATCAGGCAAATGCTGCGGCTTTGTAAACCATTGTGGCGCAACAGATCCAGTCCATAACGCAAACCGAAGGTGGTGCCTTCGACCACGGCGCGACACAGGTTGGCCTGGGTCAGGTTGCTCAGGGTCAGGCCGTGCAGGCTGCCGGTGGCATGGGGCAGGGCGGGGACGCGCTCGCCGTTGAGGAATGGCAGCATGCTCACGCCTTCGGCCCCGATCGGCGCCTCGGCCACGAGCTGATTGAACTGCTGCAGATCGAGGTCGAACAGCTCGCGGATGGCACCGGTGGCGTTGGTCAGGTTCATGGTGCAGATCAGCGGCAGCCAGCCGCCACTGGACGAGCAGAACGTCGCAACCGAAGCGTCCGCGCTGACTTTTGGCGCCTCGGCGTAGGCGTACACCGTGCCGGAGGAGCCGAGGCTCATGGTGATCGCTCCCGGCTGAATGTTGCCGGTGCCGATGGCGCCCATCATGTTGTCGCCACCGCCGCTGGCGACCAGCGCATTCGGGTTGAGGCCGAGTTGTTCGGCAATCGTCGGCAGCAGGGTGCCGACCGCTTGATGGGCGTCGATCAGCTCCGGTAATGCCGCTTGCAGGCGACCCGTGGCGTCGATGTCGCGCAGTAGTTGCAAGTCCCACTGACGGCTGCGCACGTTGAAATAGCCGGTGCCGGAGGCGTCGCCGTATTCACTGCAGGCGCGGCCGGTGAGCCAGAAGTTCAGGTAGTCGTGGGGCAGAAGGATGCGCGCGATACGCGAGAACACCTCCGGGTGCTGTTCCTTGGTCCACAGCAGTTTCGACACGGTGTAGCCCGGCGCGATGACCACGCCGAGGCGTTCCAGCGAGCCTTTTTCGCCGCCGAGGTGTTTGAGCAGACGGTCGTTTTCGTCAGTGGTTTCGGTGTCGCACCACAGCTTGGCCGGGCGCAGCACCTGGCCCTGATCGTCGAGCAGCACCAGACCGTGTTGCTGGCCGGATACGCCGATGCCGAGGATCGCCTGACCGTCGACATCGGCCGCGAGCAAGGCGCGGCGGGTGGCGAGGGCGAAGGCGTCGAGCCACTGTTGGGTGTCCTGCTCGCGCCGGCCATTGGCGCCGCTGATCATCGTGTGCGTGGCGGCGCCTTCGCCGAGCACCTGACCGCTGGCGGCATCGAGGATGATCGCTTTGGTGCCCTGGGTGCCGCAGTCGATGCCGAGGAAGAGTTGTCGGGTGGTCACAGTGAGGTCCTCAGGGTGTCAGGTTTGCCAGGGTGAGGCTGCTATTCGCGAGCAAGCCCGCTCCCACAGGGGAACGCGTTTCAAAATGTGGGAGCGGGCTTGCTCGCGAAGGCGTCAGTAGAGTCACCGCATCACTCAGCCAGCACCCGCTCCAAAGTGCGCGTCACGCCCACCTCGCGCAAGCTGTTGCAGCACCACTCGAACGCCGCCACAAATGCCGCCGAACGCGGAATCGCCGTGCCGAAGATCTCCTCAACCGCCAACAACCGCTGAGTGATCAGCGCATCATCCGCCACCAGTCCCTGACAGAATTCCGCCCGTGGATCGGGAATCGAATAAGTGTCGCCATTTTCATCCACGCCCTTCAAATACAACGCCCAGGCCGCCACCACCAACGCTGCGCGCTTGGTTTCCTTACCATCGGCAATCAAGCGATTGATCGTCGGAATGGTGAACTTGGGAAACTTCGACGAGCCATCCGAGCACACCCGTTCCAGCTGATCGGCAATCGCCTGATTGGAAAAGCGCGCCACCAGCGTGTTCTTGTAGTCGGTCAGGTCGATGCCCGGCACCGGCGCCAGTTGCGGGGTGACGTCGAGGTCCATGTAGGCGCGCATGTAGCGTACGAACAGCGGGTCGTTCATGGTTTCGTGGACGAAACGATAGCCCTTCAAAAAGCCCAGATACGTCAGCGCCAGATGGCTGCCGTTGAGCAGTTTGATCTTCATTTCTTCGTAGGGCGAAACGTCATCGGTGAACTGCACGCCGACCTGTTCCCAGGCCGGGCGACCGTTGACGAATTTATCTTCCAGCACCCATTGTACAAACGGCTCGCAGACCACCGGCCAGGCATCGTCGACCGCGTGTTTGTCGGCCAGTTGCAGACGATGCGCGGTGCTGGTCATCGGCGTAATGCGGTCGACCATGGCGTTGGGGAAACTGACGTTCTGCTCGATCCAGTCGCGCAGCCCCGGGTCACGCAGGGTGGCGAAGGCCAGCAGTGCCTTGCGGGTCACTTCGCCGTTATGCGGCAGGTTATCGCAGGACATGATCGTGAACGCTGGCGTGCCCGCGCCACGGCGTTTTTCCAGCGCCGAGCAGAGGAAACCGAACACGGTTTTCGGCGTTTGCGGGTGTGCCAGATCGTGTTGAATCTGCGGCAGGTGCGCCATGAATTCGCCGTTGCTGTCGTCGATGCAGTAGCCGCCTTCGGTGATGGTCAGCGAGACAATGCGGATCTGCGGATCGGCAAGTTTGTCGATCAGCGCCTGCGCGCCATCCTCGGCCAGGAGCATGTCGCGGATCGCACCGATCACCCGCACTTCGGTGTCGTCGTTATCACCGAGTTCAAACAGGGTAAACAGGTAATCCTGCTCCTTGAGGTCGTCACGGGCGCGGCGGTCTTCCGCGCGCAGGCCGACGCCGCAAATCGCCCAGTCGAGGGCTTCGCCGGTGTTCATCAGCGCATCGGTGTAATACGCCTGATGGGCGCGGTGGAAGCCGCCGACGCCAATGTGCGCGATGCCCTGACGGGTGTCGCTGAGGTTGTAGGCCGGCAGTTGCACCTCGGGGGCGAGGCGATGCAGGTTTTGTTCATTCAGTTTCATCGGGCAGGTCTCGAAATTCAGGCCGCGGCGCGAAGCGGGCGGGTCAGCGCCACGCCATCGGCGTCGAACAGGTGGCAATGGCTGGCGTCCAGGTGCAGGTTCAGTTGCTCGCCGTAGCGGCTCGCCAAGTCGCCGCGCACGCGCATGGTCAGGGCTTCGCCCGCGTTGGTGGTGACGTGGCAGAAGGTGTCGCTGCCCAGGCGTTCGCTGACGTCGGCGGTGACTTGCAGGGTGCAGTCGCCCGGTTGTGCCAGCTCCAGATGTTCCGGGCGAATGCCCAGGGTCACGGCGCTGCCGACGCTCAGGTTGGCGGCGTTGAACGGCAGGGTGATGCGCGTGCCGGCGTCCAGCGAGACTTCGCAGCTCTGGCCGTCGACGCGGGCGATCTTGCCTTTGAGGAAACCCATTTTCGGCGTGCCGAGAAAACCGGCGACGAACAGGTTGGCCGGGTTGTGATAGAGGTCCAGCGGCGAGCCGACCTGCTCGATTTTGCCGCCGTTGAGCACCACCACTTTGTCGGCCATGGTCATGGCTTCGACCTGATCGTGGGTCACGTAGATCATCGTGGCTTGCAGGTCCTTGTGCAGACGCAGCAGCTCCAGACGCATCTGTACGCGCAGCGCGGCGTCGAGGTTGGACAGCGGTTCGTCGAACAGGAAAATTTTCGGATTGCGCACGATGGCGCGGCCGATGGCGACCCGTTGCCGTTGGCCGCCGGACAGCTGTTTCGGCTTGCGCTCGAGCATCGGACCGAGTTCGAGAATGCGCGCCGCTTCACCGACCTTTTTCTCGACTTCGGCTTTCGGTACACCGGCCAGATCGAGGGCGAACGACATGTTTTTCTTCACGGTCATGTGCGGGTACAGCGCGTAGGTCTGAAACACCATCGCCAGATCGCGCTTGGCCGGGCTGACTTCGGTGATGTCGCGGCCATCGAGTTCGATGGTGCCGCCGCTGACTTCTTCCAGGCCGGCGATCAGTCGGAGCAGGGTGGATTTGCCGCAACCGGACGGGCCGACGAAGACCACGAACTCCTTGTCATTCACCTCAAGGTCGATGCCCTTGATGATGGAGAAACCTTCGAAGCCTTTTTGCAGATTCTTGATTTTCAGGTTGGCCATTTTGATGGGCCTCCACTTAAGTTAATTCAATGGCGCCGGGCATGCTTTTGGTGGGAGCGGGCTTGCTCGCGAAGGGGCCGTGTCAGTCACCATCATTGTTGGATGACCCACCGCTTTCGCGAGCAAGCCCGCTCCCACAGGGGAAGGTGTTGGTTCTGGAATATTCATTTCACGGCACCGAATGACAGGCCGCGCACCAGTTGTTTCTGGCTGATCCAGCCGAAGATCAGGATCGGCGCGCAGGCCAAGGTCGAGACCGCTGACAACTTGGCCCAGAACAGGCCTTCGGGACTTGAGTACGAGGCGATCAGCGCCGTCAGTGGTGCGGCTTTCGACGAGGTCAGGTTCAGCGACCAGAACGCTTCGTTCCAGCACAGGATCAGCGACAGCAACACGGTCGAGGCGAGGCCACCCTTGGCGATCGGCAGCAGCACGCGGACCATTTCCTGCCACAGGGTGGCGCCGTCGAGGCGGGCGGCTTCGAGGATGTCTTTGGGGATGTCCTTGAAGTAGGTGTAAATCATCCAGACCACGATCGGCAGGTTGATCAGGGTGTAGATCACGATCAACGCGATGCGCGTGTCGAGCAGGCCGAAACTCTTGGCCAGCAGGTAGATCGGCATCAGCACGCCCACCGGCGGCAGCATCTTGGTCGAGAGCATCCACAGCAGCGTGCCCTTGGTGCGCTGGGTTTCGTAGAACGCCATCGAGTAGGCGGCGGGCACCGCGATCAGCAGGCACAGCGCCGTGGCACTGAAGGAAATCACCACCGAGTTCCAGGCAAAACTGAAGTAGTCGCTGCGCTCGTTGATGTGCAGGTAGTTCTCCAGCGTTGGCGTGAAGATGAACTGCGGCGGCGTGGCGAAGGCGTCGATTTCAGTCTTGAAACTGGTCATCACCATCCAGAAGATCGGGAAGAAAATCACGATCGCGATGGCCCAGGCCAGGGTGCCGAGCAGCAGGCTTTGCAGCCGGCGGGATTGTTGAAGAGTCATGGCGGGCCTCAGGCTTTGTCAGTCAGGTTTTTGCCGATCATCCGCACCAGAATGATCGCGGCGATGTTGGCGATGACCACGGCAATCAAGCCGCCCGCCGAGGCCATGCCGACGTCGAACTGCACCAGCGCCTGGTTGTAGATCAGGTAGGCGAGGTTGGTCGAGGCGTAGCCGGGGCCGCCGTTGGTGGTGGTGAAAATCTCGGCGAACACCGACAGCAGGAAGATCGTTTCGATCATCACCACCACCGCAATCGGCCGCGCCAGGTGTGGCAGGGTCAGGTGCCAGAAGATCGCCACCGGACCGGCACCATCGAGGCGCGCTGCTTCTTTCTGTTCCTGGTCGAGGGACTGCATGGCGGTCATCAGGATCAGGATCGCGAAGGGCAGCCATTGCCACGAAACAATGATGATGATCGACAGCAGCGGATAGTGCGCCAGCCAGTCCACCGGCTCGGCACCGAACAGCCGCCAGACGTAGGCGAGAATCCCCGACACTGGATGGAAAATCAGGTTCTTCCAGATCAGCGCACCGACGGTGGGCATGATGAAGAACGGCGAGATCAGCATCACCCGCACGATGCCGCGGCCGAGAAATTCGCTGGCCTCGAGCAACGCGCTGATCAGCACACCGAACACCACGCTGATCAACAGCACGCTGCCCACCAGCAACAGGGTGTTGGTGGCGCCGGGCAGGAACCCGGAGTCGGTCAGAAAGTAAGTGAAGTTCTCCAGCCCGACGAATTCGTTGACGCCCGGATCGAGCAGGTTGTAGCGAATCATCGAGAAGTAAATGGTCATGCCCAACGGCACGATCATCCACAGCAGCAACAGGGCCACCGAAGGGCTGACCAGAAACCAGCCGGGATTGGTCACGCGGCTTTTGCGCTGCGGCCGGGTCAGATCGATGTGGGCTTTGGCAGTTGAAGTATTCATGGTGATCACAACCGAGTCATACAGACCTATGGAGATCTAATGTAGGAGTGAGCCTGCTCGCGATAGCGGTGTGTCAGCCACCAATGGGGTTTGATGGAAAACCGCCATCGCGAGCAGGCTCACTCCTACAAAAGGCAGGAGCGAGCAGTGTGGTTACTTGGGATAACCGGCGCGCTTCATCTCGCGTTCGGTGGTCTGCTGCGCGGCGGTCAGGGCCTGATCCACCGTGGTCTGGCCGATCAGCGCTGCCGAGAACAGCTTGCCGACCTGGGTGCCCACGCCCTGGAACTCAGGAATGGTCACCAGCTGAATGCCGATGTAGGGCACCGGTTTCAGCGTCGGTTTGCTCGGGTCTGCGGCCTTGAGCGATTCCAGCGTGACCTTGGCGAACGGCGCCGCGCTCATGTAAGCATCGCTGTAGGTCGAGGCGCGGGTGCCCGGTGGTACGTTGGCGATGCCGTCGGTCTTGGCCACCAGCTCGCCGTATTCCTTGGAGGTGGCCCAGGCGCTGAACGCTTTGGCGGCGTCCTTGGCCTTGGAACTGGTCGGAATCGCCAATGCCCACGAATACAGCCACGCCGAACCTTTATCGGTGACCTGATGCGGGGCGAAGGTGAAGCCGACGTGATCGGCGACCTTGCTCTGAGTCTTGTCGGTGACGAACGAGCCGGCGACGGAAGCGTCCACCCAGATCGCGCATTTGCCGCTGTTGAACAGCGCGAGGTTTTCGTTGAAACCGTTGCTGGACGCGCCCGGCGGGCCGGATTTCTTCATGGTGTCGACGTAGAAATTCAGCGCGTTTTTCCATTCCGGCCCGCTGAACTCAGGTTTCCACTGCTCATCGAACCAGCGTGCGCCGTAAGCGTTGGCGACGGTGGTGATCAACGCCATATTTTCGCCCCAGCCGGCCTTGCCACGCAGGCAGATGCCGTACTGTTCTTTGTCTTTATTAGTGAGTTTTTCTGCGAAACCGGCGATCTGTTCCCAGGTCGGGCGCTCGGGCATGCTCAGGCCGGCGTCCTTGAACAGGTCGGTGCGGTAATAGGTGATCGAGCTTTCGGCGTAGAACGGCAGGGCATACAGCGAACCCTTGACTGACAGGCCTTCACGCACCGACGGGAACACATCGTCGAGGGCGTAAGAAGCCGGCAGATCCTTCATCGGTTCGAGCCAACCCTTGGCGCCCCAGAGTGCCGCTTCGTACATGCCGATGGTCAACACATCGAACTGGCCACCCTGAGTGGCAATGTCGGTAGTCAGGCGCTGACGCAGGACGTTTTCTTCCAGCACCACCCAGTTGAGCTTGATCTCCGGATGCTCGGACTCGAAAGTTTTCGAGAGCTTTTGCATGCGGATCATGTCGCTGTTGTTGACGGTGGCGATGGTCAGGGTCTGGGCGCCAAGGCTGACGCTGCTGAGGGTCATGCAGGTGAGGACTAGCAGAGCTTTTGCAGTGGGTTGCATCGTGCACTCCTTTTCTGCGTCCGTTGGGGGGCAGAAGGACAGTTATTGTTTTTGTGTCTTCCGGTGCAGGAAGAATGTGCGCTGATTACAGCCCTCAATCGACGGACTGACAAATCATCCGTCGCACTTAAATCAATACTTTTTTGCACTGGTGTTTGTTGCGGTAGACGCAGGGAAGGGCTTTTCAGTGGGGAGGGGCTATTGAATCAGTACAGGTTTCATCGCATAAGATGCTTTTTGTGGGAGCGGGCTTGCTCGCGAAAGCGCGGTGTCAGTTTGCCGATCAGTTGACTGATACACCGCTTTCGCGAGCAGGCTCACTCCTACAAGGGGCGGTAATATCAGCCGAGGTTTTGTTCGGTCAGACGCTGTACAGCGAGGCGTCGATAGTGCGACGGCGTCATGCCCTTGAGTTGCTGGAAGCGTCGATTGAAATTGGAAATGTTATTGAACCCCGACTCGAAACACACCTCGGTCACCGGTTTGTCGCCATCGGCCAGCAGTTCGCAGGATTTGCTGATGCGCAGGCGATTGACGAATTCGATGAAGTTGCGCCCGGTGGCCTGTTTGAACACGCGGCTGAAATAGGTCGGCTTCATCCCCAGATGATCGGCGACTTCTTCAAGAGTCAATTCGCGGGCGTAATGGTCGAAGATGAAGTCGACCGCTCGGTTGGTGCGGTCGATGTTGTGCTCGTCGGCCAGTTGCGTGTTAGTGGCGCCGGACAGCAATTGATAATCGTCAGTCGCCGCCAGCAGCTCCATCAAAATGAAAAAGTGTCCGAGACGGGTAACGCCGCGCGTGTCGGCAATTCGCTGCATCAACGTCATGGCCTGACGGATCGTATCCTTGTCGCGAAATTCGATGCCATATTGCGCACGCTCCAGTAGCGGCGCCAAAGTCTTGAGTTCGGCGAACACCTGGTGCCCGCTGTCGAACAACTCATCGGTGAAGTTCACCAGCATGTCGCGCTTTTCCACCACCTCGTCGTCGGCCACCTGGCTGATCCAGTTGTGCGGCAGATTGGGCCCGGTGAGGAACAGTGTTTGCGGATAAAAGTTGCCGATGTAGTCACCGATGAAGACCTTGCCGGAACTGGCGACGATCAGGTGCAGTTCGTATTCCTTGTGAAAATGCCAGCGCACTAACGGGCACGGAAAACCATGCTGACGGTAGATGATGGACAACCCGTTATGGTCGTCCATCAGTTCGTAGGAGGGATCAGTGATTCTGGTTGCCCGAGTCATGTCCGATGCGTCTTGTTGTGGTGTTCAGGCGCCCATCATGCACGCGCGTCACGGACAGTTCCAGCGCCTCAGCCCCGGGCCTTGCGTAGACCTTTGGACTGGTTGACCTGCTGGCAATGGCTGATCAGTGGAGTGCCACCGATGAAGTCGGCATTGATAATGCTGCACTTCGGCGCCCATCCCGAGTCTGGGCCAAACCATTGATCGAGTTCGTCGGTGATCCGCTTGACGCCGGCCAGTTCGCCGTAGCTGGTGGCCGACAATGACCAGAGGCTGCCGGGTACCGGCGGGTTGGCGAGGGTTCGGGTGATGTGTTGCTTGAGTTGCTCTGGCGAGGTGATGTCCGACCCGCTCCATTCATGGCGGATTTTCGGCCAGTACAGGGGCGAATTGAAATCCGGGTGCGATTCGCTTGCCAACACCACGCGTTGTAGCGAACTGGCCCTTTTAAGTTGTTCAAGGGTCAGATGACTGTTGTTTCGGGGAATAAGCCGCGAAGCCAGTTCCGTTGTGATGACTTCATGGAAACCCTTGTAATCGAATGGCTGATCGTTGGTGCCCTTGAGTTCATGTAAGTCCAATACGATGAACTCGTTCGGATTTTCATTGAGGAAAAAGTTTAGACTTTTTACCAGCTCGCTCAAGGAGCGTCCCTGGAGCAGTTTCACGCCATGAAAGGTATGAAACTTCCTGATGCCCAGCCAGTGTTCATCGGCGTGCAGACGCAAATCGAAGGCACGCACGCCTTCATTAAGTTGCTGAATGAACGGACCGTCCTGACAGACAAACCAGTTCTGGGCGGGTTGGAGGTAAGCCGGGTACGGAAAATCAAAATCCAGCCCGGAGTTATGCGCGCCGGGCCAGACCACTTCGCCAAGGGTCAGTCGGTCCATATCCGGTGTAGCCGCCATCCAGTTTTTGAAAGGGTAATTACTCATGGTGCATTCCGTTGCAGATAAAGTTTAATTTCCGACCAGTAAACTTGTTTGGTCAGTTCGGAAGTTATTCTTTGGTGCAAACGGAAAAAGTACAAGCCAGCACTCTTTGCAAAGTATTGGCAATGTGGTTTTGCACTTTAATTATCAACTTTTATGGTTCTTTGCTTCGATCCACTGCGCCATGTATTGGGTGCTTTTATGCAAGTGGTGACGCAACATGCTGCCAGTAAAGTTGGCGCGACGTAATGCTGACAAGTTGTCGCGGCAATATTGCAGGCGAGCGATCAGCGCCGGGCCGTGATCAGTCTGCCGATAGCGCGCATTCAACAACGCGACGCCGGCCTGCTGTGCGTCAGCCCAGCGCAATCTGTCTTCGTGCAGCGCTACAGCGGCGTCGGCCAGGGCCTGGGCCGACTGAGCCATCGCACCGGGCCAGGGCAATGCGCCGCCCATGCCTTCGGCGCCGATGGGCGTCGTGACGTTGGGCGTGCCGCAGAGCATTGCATCGACGATCTTGCCCTTGATCCCAGCGCCGAAACGCAAAGGCGCCAGGCAAACCCGGGCTTGCGACATCACTTGCAGCGCATCTTCTGCCCAGTTCATCACATGAAACCCCTGCGCCGCGTTGTGCAGGGCTGTGGCCTTGGGCGGCGTATAGGCACCGTAGATATGCAGTTGGGCGCCGGGCAATTGCTGGCGGATCAGCGGCCAGATGGCGGTCTTCATCCACAGCACGGCGTCCCAGTTGGGCGCGTGACGGAAGTTGCCAATACTCAGAAAGTGCGCCCGCTCTTCAAAGGGGACGAACGAATCGCGCGGCGGTTCGAGCATCAGCGGGCACCAGTGCAGCAGGTCGCCAGGGACTTGGAACTGTTCGACCAGCAACTGAATTTCAACTTCGGAAATCATCAGATTCAGATCGCAGCGATACAACGCGGCGATTTCCCGTTTGGCCAGGTCAGTGTCGGCCATCAACTCGAACTCTTCACGCAGCGCCGGCGCGAACAGGGCACTGAAGTCCTGATTGTCCGGGTCGTCCTTCAAGCGTTCCTTGAGCCGTTGGTGACGGGCGTGGCGCAGGCTCTGCAGGTCGGATGTCTCCAGTACGCGCAAGGCGTCCGGGCATTGCTTTTCGACGCGCCAGCCGAACTGCTCTTCCATCATGAACTGGTCGAACAGCACGATATCCGGGGCCAGTTCACTGATGAAACTATCGAAGCTGCTGTTGTTGAGTTCGATCGGCACTTCGCGGATGCCCAGCGCGGTCAGGTCAGCCTTGTGCTCGCCCGGGCCGGCCGGGCTGCTGAAGGTGATGTCCCAGCCTTGCTGCAAAAACGTCTCGAGGATCTGCATCACATGCCCGCTGGCTGCCGAAGAGCGCGGTTCGGGCCAGACGTAACCGATGACCAGAACTTTGGTGGCGGGTGATGCAGTCATTGACGGGTAATCCTTGCAGGCAGGCGGCTGAAAATGGCGCGCAATTAGAGCACATCTGCAGCCGCTGCCGGATCAAAGCCAATCACTCGGTCAGAATGCCCTTGACCTTGTCACGCAGTTGATCGATCGAGAAGGGTTTGCCGATCACGTGCATGCCGGCGGGAACGTCGATGTTTTCGGCGTAACCGCTGGCGAACAGAACGGGCAGGGTGGAGCGCAGTTCACGTGCCTTGCCGGCCAGTTCACTGCCTGTCATGCCCGGCAGGCCGTAGTCAGTCATCATCAAGTCGATATGCTTGCTCTGATCCCCGAGAGTGTTCAGCGCAGATTCGCCGTCTGCCGCCTCCAACACCTTGAAATCCAGCTCCTCCAGCACATCGACGATGAGCATGCGTACGATGTCGTCGTCTTCTACTACAAGGATGGTGGGCGCTGGGGTGGACATAGGGATAGCTCTCAAGAAATGAAATCGGAACGGCGACCGGTCGAAAATGCCGGGCTCTTGCATGAGTAAGTGGCGCATGGCCACAAGTTCCCGAGCGGATACGAAAAAGATTAGCTGCAAATCGGGGCGGCAAGGATACCCGTTGCCTGATCGGGAAGTGCAGCAAATGTAGGAAATTGCCATCATGGCGGTGAGAAAAATGGATCCATAGTACCGTTTTGGGGCAAACTCCCGGGTTTCGACAGTTCGACAAGGCTGCCCCATGTCCACTCGGTCTACAGTTGACGAAACACGGTTCCGTAAACTCCTGACGCGCAACATCAGTCTGCCTTTGGGCGTCGGCGCGATCAGTGCAGTGTTTTTCATTTCGCTGATCACCTATTTGCTCTCGGTGATCCAGTGGGTGGAACACACCGACCGGGTGATCAATAACGCCAACGAAGCGGTGAAACTCACCGTTGATCTGGAAACCGGCATGCGCGGCTTCCTGCTCAGTGGCGACGAGCACTTCCTCGACCCGTACGAGACCGCCAAGCCGCGGATCAACGTGGCGCTCAATACCTTGCTCGAACTGACCGCCGACAACCCGGTGCAGACCGATCGTCTGCGTCGTTTGCAGGCATTGCAGACCGAATGGAGCAATTACGCGCAATCGATGATTGACCTGCAGCGCTCCAGCGGCGACTACCGGGGCGCGGTCAAGGCCGGGCGCGGCAAGCGCCTGACCGATGAGATCCGCAAGCAGTTCGAAGACGTGATCGACATGGAGCAGCAGTTGCGCACCACGCGCAACGAAGAGGTGCGCCGTACCACGATCTGGAGCATCACTCTGTACCTGCTGTTCATCGCCGCGATCAGCGGTTTGCTCGCGTATGTCGGTCGCCGCGATCTGGTCAGCCTTTCGGACAGCTACAGCGCCAACCTTGCGGCGCAGCAAGCCAGCGCCGAGCGTCTGGAGCGCCAGGCGTGGATGCGTAGCGGCCAGACCGAACTGGCGGAACAGGTGCTGGGGCAACTGACGCTTAACCTGCTGGGGCGCAACATCCTGCAGTTCTGCGCACAATATCTGGGCACTGCGGTGGCAGCGCTGTACGTACGCGAAGAACACGGCGGCCTCAAACGCGTGGCGTCCTATGGGTTCTCCCGCGAACAGGAAGAAAAAGATCAGCAGATCTACAGCGGCGAAGGCATCGTCGGCCAGGTTGCCCAGCAGGGGCAACTGATTCGCCTGGATTCGGTTCCGGCCGACTACTTCAAAGTCAGCTCCGGCCTGGGCGCGGGCCTGCCGCACAGTGTGCTGGTGGTGCCGACCAGTGATGATGACCGGGTCAACGGGGTGATCGAACTGGGCTTCCTGCGCCCGCTCACCGACCGCGATATCGATTTGCTGGAACTGATTGCCGGCAACATCGGCACCTCGATCGAAGCGGCACGTTATCGCCAGCGTCTGCAGGAAGTGCTGGCCGAAACCCAGCAGCTCAACGAAGAGTTGCAGGTGCAGCAGGAAGAGCTGAAAACCGCCAACGAGGAGTTGGAAGAACAGTCGCGGATTCTCAAGGAGTCCCAGGCGCATCTGGAAACCCAGCAAGTCGAGCTGGAGCAGACCAACGAGCAGTTGGCCGAACAGGCGCAAACCCTGGCCGAGCAGCGCGACGCCATGGACCAGAAGAACACCGAACTCAATCAGGCTCAGGTGCAGCTCGAAGAACGCGCCGAAGAACTGCAGCGTTCGAGCAAGTACAAGTCCGAATTCCTCGCCAACATGTCCCACGAACTGCGCACGCCGCTGAACAGTTCGCTGATCCTCGCCAAGTTGCTGGCCGAGAACCCGCAGGACAATCTGACGGCCGAACAGGTCAAGTTCGCCGAGTCGATCTATTCGGCGGGCAACGATCTGCTGAACCTGATCAACGACATTCTCGACATTTCCAAGGTCGAGGCCGGCAAGCTGGAAGTGATCCCGGAAAACACCAGTGTCGCGCGTCTGGCCGACGGCCTGCGCAGCGTGTTCGAACCGCTGGCGGCGGACAAGCAACTGACGTTCAGCGTCGAGTTGCAGCCGGATGCGCCAATCATGCTGTACACCGATCGCCAGCGTCTGGAGCAGGTGATCAAGAACCTGCTGTCCAACGCCGTGAAGTTCACTGAACACGGCGCGGTCAGCCTGACCATCGCCGGCCAGCCGAACGAGCGCATTGCATTCATCGTGCGCGATTCGGGGATCGGTATCGCCGCAGATCAGCAGGAAAGCATCTTCGAAGCGTTCCGTCAGGCTGACGGCACCACCAACCGCAAATACGGTGGCACCGGTCTGGGCCTGTCGATCTCGCGTGATCTGGCAGCCTTGCTCGGCGGCTCGATCAGTGTCAGCAGCGCGCCGGGGCAGGGCAGTGTGTTTACCCTGGTGCTGCCGCAGCAATACAGCGAGCCGGGTGACAGCCCTGCGATCCCGCTGACCTTCACGCCGCCGGTATCGGCCCCGGCCCCGGTGGTGCAGCCGCCATCGATCGCGGTGTCGCCGCTGGCGCCGGTGCACATCCCGCGCTTTGCCGACGACCGTGGCAAGGCGCCATTCGCCACGCGCTGCATTCTGGTGGTGGAAGACGAGCCGAATTTCGCCCACATCCTTTACGACCTGGCCCACGAACTGGGTTATCAGTGTCTGGTGGCGCACGGAGCGGATGAAGGTTATGACCTGGCCCGCGAGTTCGTGCCGGACGCGATCCTGCTCGACATGCGTCTGCCGGATCACTCCGGTCTGACCGTGCTGCAACGCCTGAAAGAACACGCCGAAACCCGGCACATCCCGGTGCATGTGATCTCGGTCGAAGACCGCGTTGAAGCGGCGATGCACATGGGCGCGATCGGTTATGCAGTCAAGCCGACCACCCGCGAAGAGCTCAAAGACGTGTTCGCCCGTCTCGAAGCCAAGCTGACTCAGAAGGTCAAGCGCGTGCTGCTGGTCGAAGATGACGATCTGCAACGCGAAAGCATTGCCCGCCTGATCGGCGACGAGGACATCGAGATCACCGCCGTCGGTCTGGCGCAAGACGCGCTGGAGAAACTGCGCACGACGATTTACGACTGCATGGTGATCGACCTGAAATTGCCGGACATGCTCGGCAACGATCTGCTCAAGCGCATGTCGACCGAGGACATCTGCTCGTTCCCGCCGGTGATCGTCTACACCGGACGCAACCTGACCCGCGATGAAGAGGCCGAGCTGCGCAAGTATTCGCGCTCGATCATCATCAAGGGCGCGCGCTCGCCGGAACGCCTGCTGGATGAGGTGACACTCTTTCTGCACAAAGTCGAATCGCAGTTGTCCCATGAACGGCAGAAGATGCTCAAGACCGCCCGCAGCCGCGACAAGGTCTTCGAAGGCCGCAAGGTGCTGCTGGTGGACGACGATGTGCGCAACATCTTCGCCCTGACCAGTGCGTTGGAGCACAAGGGCGCAGTCGTGGTGATCGGCCGTAACGGTCGCGAAGCGATTGATAAGTTGAATGAAATCGAGGACATCGACCTGGTGCTGATGGACGTGATGATGCCGGAGATGGATGGTTTTGAAGCCACCATTGAAATCCGCAAGGATCCGCGCTGGCGCAAACTGCCGATCATCGCAGTGACGGCCAAGGCCATGAAAGACGATCAGGAGCGCTGCCTGCAGGCGGGCGCCAACGATTATCTGGCCAAGCCGATCGATCTGGATCGCCTGTTCTCGTTGATTCGCGTGTGGTTACCGAAGATGGAACGCATTTAGTGGATAGCAGTCACTCCGCGGAGCGCAACAGCGAAATCGAATTACGCCTGTTGATTGAGGCGATCTACCTCAAGTACAGCTACGATTTTCGTGATTACTCGGGCGCTTCGATCAAGCGCCGGGTGCAGCACGCCTTGAGTCAGTTCGAATGCGCAACGATCTCGGCGTTGCAGGAGAAAGTCCTGCACGATCCCACGGCGTTCATGCAGTTGCTGCAGTTGCTGACGATCCCGGTCAGCGAGATGTTCCGCGATCCGTCGCACTTTCTGGCGATCCGCAAGGAAGTGGTGCCGCTGCTGCGCACTTATCCGTCGCTGAAGATCTGGATCGCCGGGTGCAGCACTGGCGAGGAGGTTTATTCGATGGCGATTCTGCTGCGCGAAGAAGGCTTGCTCGATCGTACGATCATCTACGCCACCGACATCAACCCGCGCTCGCTGGACAAGGCCAAGCAGGGCATTTTCTCGATGGAGAACGTGCGCGCCTATACCGCCAATTACCAGCAGGCCGGCGGTCAGCGTTCCTTTGCCGATTACTACACCGCAGCCTATGGCTACGCGATCTTCGACAAGAGCCTGTGTGAAAACGTGACCTTCGCCGATCACAGCCTGGCGACGGACAGCGTGTTCTCCGAAACGCAATTGATTTCCTGCCGCAACGTACTGATTTACTTCAACAAGAAACTTCAGGACCGTGCCTTCGGTCTGTTTCACGAATCGCTGTGCCACCGTGGCTTTCTGGTGCTGGGCAGCAAGGAAACGCTGGATTTTTCCGGTTACTCGAATCAGTTCGAACCGTTGGTCAAACAAGAACGGATCTACCGCAAATTATGAACGATGCCGTGGATTTGCCTCGTGTCGAGGCCATCGTGGTCGGTGCTTCAGCCGGTGGGGTTGAGGCCCTGCTGACTCTGCTCGCGCCGTTGCGCCAGGGCTACGTGTTGCCGATCATTGTGGTGCTGCACCTGCCGGAGGAGCGGCGCAGTCAGTTGGCCGAAGTGTTCTCCCGGCGCCTGATGCTGCCGGTGGCAGAGGCGACCGACAAGCAAGACATCATGCCCGGCACGGTTTATTTCGCCACGCCCGGGTATCACCTGTCGGTGGAACAGGATCGCAGTCTGTCGCTGAGTCTTGAGGACCGCGTACACCATTCCCGACCTGCCATCGACTACTTGTTTGAGTCCGCCGCTGATGTTTACGGCGAAACCCTGGCTGCCGTGTTGCTGACCGGCGCCAATCACGATGGCGCTCGCGGCCTGGCGCAAGTCAAGCAGCGCGGCGGACTGACCATCGTTCAAGACCCGCAGGACGCACAGGTCGCCACCATGCCTCTGGCTGCGCTGAAAATTCAGCAGCCTGACCATGTCCTACCCATTCACGGCATCGGCCGTCTGCTTGTCGAGCTGGAACGAATCGCATGCTGAGTAATATCCAGGCCAAATTGCTGATCGTCGACGATCTGCCGGAGAACCTGCTGGCCCTCGAAGCGCTGATCAAGCGCGAGGATCGCACGGTGTACAAGGCGCTGTCGGCGGACGAGGCACTTTCGCTGCTGCTGCAACACGAGTTCGCCATGGCCATCCTCGACGTGCAGATGCCGGGGATGAACGGCTTCGAGCTCGCCGAGTTGATGCGCGGCACCGAGAAAACCAAGAACATTCCGATCATTTTCGTCAGCGCCGCCGGCCGTGAACTGAACTACGCGTTCAAGGGCTACGAGAGCGGGGCGGTGGACTTCCTGCACAAGCCGCTGGATATCCACGCGGTGAAGAGCAAGGTCAACGTATTCGTCGACCTGTACCGCCAGAGCAAGGCCATGAAGCAACAGGTCGAAGCCCTGGAGCAGGCGCGTCGCGAGCAGGAAGCGCTGCTGCAACAACTGCAAAGTACGCAACTGGAGCTGGAGCAGGCCGTGCGTATGCGCGATGACTTCATGTCAATCGTCGCTCACGAAGTGCGCACGCCGCTCAATGGCCTGATACTCGAAACCCAGTTGCGCAAGATGCACCTGGCGCGGGACAACGCCGCGGCGTTCACCCTCGACAAGATGCACGCGATGGTCGATCGCGACGAGCGCCAGATCAAAAGTCTGATCCGGCTGATCGAAGACATGCTCGACGTTTCGCGCATCCGCACCGGCAAGCTGTCGATCCGGCCGAATCGTTTCGACCTGACGCAACTGGTGAGCAACCTGCTGCAGAATTTCGCCCAGCAGATAGAGGCGGCGGAGACCGAAGTGTCGTTCACCGCGCCGCAGCCGGTGGAAGGTTACTGGGACGAATTCCGCATCGAGCAGGTGGTCTCCAACCTGCTGACCAATGCCTTGCGCTACGGTGGTCGCAGCCCGATTCAGGTGCGCGTGTACCGTGAAGGCGACGAGGCGCGGGTTGAGGTTCAGGACCGTGGCATCGGCATCAGCGAAGAGAACCAGAAGCGCATTTTCCAACAGTTCGAACGGGTTTCCGCCAAGACGGTAGTGGCTGGTCTCGGGCTGGGTCTGTTCATTTCCGAGCAGATCGTCGCCGCCCATGGCGGTTCCATCGTCGTCGAGAGTCAAATCAACGAAGGCGCCCTGTTTCGCGTTTGTCTGCCAATCCAGGAAAACGGCATATCCGACGCAACCTCTGAGTGACCGCACGGTCGTATCAGCAGCTATTGACCGAACAAAGGCTTCCCATGAGCGTAGATGCACAAGATGTAGTACTCGTCGTCGAGGACGAACCGGTTATCTTGATGGTGCTGACAGATTACCTGTCGGGGCAGGGGTACCGCGTGTTGCAGGCCGAAAACGGCGAGCAGGCGTTCGAGATCCTCGCGAGCAAGCCGCATCTGGACATGCTGATCACTGACTTCCGCCTGCCGGGCGGGATCTCCGGCGTGCAGATCGCGGAGCCGGCAGTAAAACTGCGCCCGGATCTGAAGGTGATCTTCATCAGCGGTTACCCGCAGGAAATCCGCGAGACCGGCAGCCCGATCACGCGCAAGGCGCCGATCCTGGAAAAACCGTTCGATCTGGACGTATTGCAGGAAAAGATTCAGGAATTGCTGGCCTGATCCATAGCGGCTGATGCTCCCCCTGTAGGAGCTGCCGCAGGCTGCGATCTTTTGATCTTAAAAAACAAGATCAAAAGATCGCAGCCTGCGGCAGCTCCTACAGTCGTTTTGGGGGATCAGTTCTGGATCATCTCGCGGACTTTGGCGGTCAGCAGATCGAAAGTGAACGGTTTGGTGATCATCTGCATGCCCGGGTCGAGGAAACCACCGCGCACTGCCGCGTGCTCGGCATATCCAGTGATGAACAGCACCTTCAGCCCCGGCCGATACTGCCGGCCGATTTCCGCCAGTTGCCGGCCGTTCATGCCTGGCAGGCCGACGTCACTGATCAGCAGGTCGATGCGCTGCGTCGAGTTGAGGATCGGCACGGCGCCGTCGGCATCGCCGGCTTCGACAAACGCATAACCCAACTCACTGAGCACCGCGCTGACCAGTACGCGCACGGCGGGGTCGTCCTCGACGATCAACACGGTTTCACCATCCATTGCTTCCGGAGCCTGCTGAACATCGGACACCGGATGCTCCAGCTCTTCACCGCGAAAACGCGGCAGGTACAGTTTGACCGTGGTGCCCTGATCGATTTCGCTGTCGATCGAGACGTGACCACGGGACTGCTTGCTGAAGCCGTAAATCATCGACAGACCCAGCCCGGTGCCCTGGCCGATCGGCTTGGTGGTGAAGAACGGATCGAACGCGCGGCTGACCACGCTCTGCGCCATGCCACTGCCGTTATCGGTGACGCTGAGCATCACGTAGTCGCCGGGTTCGAGATTCGGGTAGGCCTCGGTGAATTCCGGCTTAAGCACCTGATTGCTGGTTTCGACCACCAGTTTGCCGCCCTCGGGCATTGCATCGCGGGCGTTGAGTACCAGGTTGAGCAGGGCGCTTTCCAGTTGATTGGGATCCGCTTCGGCGATCCACAACTGGTCGTTGAGGCGCATCTCCAGCTGGATACTTTCGTTGAGGCTGCGCTGCAGCAGCTCGCCCATCGACAGCACCAGTGTGTTCATCTGCACGGCTTTGGAGTCCAGCGATTGCCGGCGGGAAAACGCCAGCAAACGGTGGGTCAGGCCGGCCGCGCGGTTGGCTGAAGTAACACCGAGATCGATCAGGCTGTCGAGGTCATCAAGGCGTCCGCGAGCCAGCCGCCGGCGCAGCAGTTCAAGGCTGCCGATAATCCCGGTGAGCATGTTGTTGAAGTCGTGAGCGATGCCGCCGGTCAACTGACCGACCGCTTCCATTTTCTGTGACTGGCGCAGGGCTTCTTCGTTGTGGCGCAGTTGCGCGGTGCGTTCCTCGACCTGTTGCTCAAGGGTTTCCAGGGTCGATTGCAGTCGGCGTTCGCTTTCACTCAAATCGATCAGGCGGTCGCGGGCTTCGTACTGTCGTCGTCGCCCGCGCAGGGCGGTGGAGACCAGACTGACCAGGGTCGCCGGATGAAACGGGCGCTCAAGGAACGTGACGTTGCCCAGCAGTTTGCTCAGGCGCGAGGAGGGGCCGGGTTCCGGGCCGCCGTGGTGGGTCAACAAGACGATCGGCAGATCCGACCAGGCCGGTTGCTGTTCGAGAAAATGCAGAAGACTTTCCAGCTCGGGGCCGCGCAGCGCTTCGGTGGCAATCAACAAAAGTCCGGCGCCAGGCTCCAGCTCTGCGCACAGTGCACCCAGATCCGGGGTGATGACTCCGCCGTAACCGGCCTCATTGAGGATCATCAGCGCCACTTGGCTGTCCCGACCCATGGGCGCCAGGATCAGCGCCCGTTCCGGCAGTGATACGGAGGCTGTCACAAGGTTTCTTCCCGCAACAGCGGATTGCTCGCGCCGAGGTAAGTCGGCACGCCACGCAGCACGCCCTGGAACGCTTCCAGCGGTTCGCCGATGGTCATGCCCTGGCCCGAAATGCGGTATTCACGGATGGTCGATTCGTGGCTGCCGGTGCGTTTCTTGATAATGGAAATGGCTCGGCGAACTTTGCCGATGGCTTCGAAGTAGCGCAGCAGGATCACCGTGTCGGCCAGGTAAGTGATGTCGACCGGCGCCTGCATGTCGCCGACCAGGCCATGTTGGGCAACGGTCATGAAGGTCGCCGCGCCTTTGCGGTTCAGATACAGCAGCAACTCATGCATGTGCAGCACCAGCGCGTTTTCTTCCGGCATCGCGGCCTGATAGCCGTTGATGCTGTCGATCACCACGGTCTTGATGTTGCCTTCGTCTACGCAACGACGCACCCGGTGCGAGAACTCGCCGGGGGACAGCTCGGCGGCGTCCACTTGATCGATCAGCAGGTTGCCGGTGGCTTGCAAGGCCTTGAGGTCGATGCCGATATTTTTCATGCGCTCGAACAGCAGGCCCAGCTCTTCATCAAAGATGAACAGCGCCGCTTTTTCGCCCCGGGCTACTGCAGCAGCGGCGAAGATCATCGAAATCAGCGATTTGCCGGTACCGGCCGGGCCGAGAATCAGCGTGCTGGAGCCGGTCTCGATGCCGCCGCCGAGCAGGGCGTCCATTTCCTTGATGCCGCTGGTCAATTGCAGGCGCGGGTAGTCGCTGCGGTGTTCGGCGGCGACCAGTCGTGGGAACACATGGACGCCGTCGCCCATGATGGTGAAGTCGTGGTAACCGCCACGGTATTTCTGGCCGCGATACTTGACGATGCGCACGCGGCGGCGCTCGGCACCGTAATTTGGCGTCAGTTCTTCGAGGCGGATCACCCCGTGGGCGACGCTGTGCACGGTCTTGTCGAGGGACTCGGTGGTCAGGTCGTCAAGCAGCAGGACGGTGGCGTCGTAACGCACGAAGTAATGTTTGATCGCCAGAATCTGCCGGCGGTAGCGCAGCGAACTCTGCGCCAGCAGGCGGATCTCCGACAGGCTGTCGAGCACCACGCGGGTGGGCTTGAAGCGCTCGACCACTTCGAAAATCTGCTTGGTGGCTTCGCCCAGCTCAAGGTCGGAGGAGTACAGCAGGCTTTGCTGATGCTCGGCGTTGAGCAGGCTTTCGGGTGGCGTCAGCTCGAAGATTTCAATGTTCTCGTTCAGCTCCCAGCCGTGGGAGGCCGCGCCTTGACGCAATTCACGCTCGGTTTCCGACAGCGTGATGTACAGACAGCGTTCGCCGGCACGGGCGCCCGCCATCAGGAAATGCAACGCGACGGTGGTTTTGCCTGTACCGGGTTCACCTTCGAGCAAAAACACATGCCCTCGGGACAGACCACCGGCGAGGATGTCATCCAGGCCAATGATGCCGGTGGCGGCTTTTGCACTGATCAACTCGTTGGACGTAGACAAAGAATGCCCTCTCATGACTAGGGGAATCGAGGCAGCAGGCTGTATCAGCCGTTGTGCTCTACCTGATTACTTGACCGCTGCCAGTCATGACGGTTCCGATGTTTCGATATCAAAATGTCATTGAATCAGCGGGTAAAGGCTCAGAGTCCCTGCTGTAACGCCGGGTCATCAGGGTTCATCTGCTCCAGTTGCGCGAGCAGAATCTGCACGTTCTGCAACTGGCCGCTTTCCTTCCAGTAATTGATCAGCAGCACTCGCGCCTTGCGGTCGGCTGGGTGACGCTGGACGACTTCCTGCAACTGCTTTTGCGCCGCCTCCAGCTCTTCGGCAGCGTGCAGGGTGGTGGCGAGGTCGTAGCGGTAATCCTTGTTGTCCGGCTCCAGCTCCACCGCTTTGGACAAGCCGAGCAGGGCGAATTCGCGCTGGCCGTGGTGCAACAGCCACAGTCCGAGCGCGTGTTGCAGGTAGGCGGAATCCGGTTGCGCCTGCAACTGTTTGGCGAGCAACTGGCGGGCGGCGTCGCTCTGACCCTGGCGGTCGAGGACATCGATCTGCATCACCAGTGCCGGCAGGTTGCCCGGTTCCAGCCGCAGGGTGTTGTCCAGCGCTTGTTGGGCCTGTTTGAGTTCGGCGTTGTGCAGATACAGGCGTGCCAGTTGCGCATAGGTGGCGGCGCTTTCCGGCTGTCCCTTGAGCGCTTGTTCCCAGCCATCGATCGCCTGCTGCAGCGGGGCGAAATACAGCCCCAGTTCATCCGGCGTCAGACCGAGCAGGGCGTTGATCGCGGCGAACCGTATGTTTTGGTCCTCATCGTCGAGCATCGGCCCGAGCAGCAGACTGCGTTGCCCGCCGGGCACCAGTCCGACCACACTTTGAATCGCTGCCAGCCGTACTTCGGGGGCTTCGTTCTGCAGATGGGCATCGGCCAGTTTCAGCGCTTGCGGGCTCGGATAGTTGGGCAGCTCGGCCAGCAGCCAGACACTGCGTTTGACCGACAGGTCCGGGCGACCCAATTGCTGATACAACTGTCGCGCGGCTCCCGGCTGACCGGAACGGGCGGCCGTCAGGGCTTCGCTGTAGCCGCGCTTGATCGCTTCCGGCACCACCGGGGCGGTGGAGCGCAGGGATAACCAGGCGATGACGACGAGCAGCACAAGGCCAAGGCTGATAAGCAGGTAGCGGCGGGACTGAGGCATGCAGATTTCCGTGAACTGGCGTTCTATAGCAGAACGGCAAGCTTCGACCAGCGAGGGCCGTGAGTCAAACCCCGTGCATGCGAATCGCCCTACAACATCTGTCGATTCAGTTACCCATCAGGCATTCGATGCAGAGTCTACGCTTGCAGGAGTCGCTTCGATGAGAGCCCCCATGCAAGCCCTGCGCAATTATTTCCAGGTCGTGATCCATCCCGGTCAGGCTGTCCTGCTGTTTGCCCTGCGCACCATTGCCGCCGGGCTGTTGACGCTGTATCTGGCGTTTTTGTTCGATCTCGACCAACCCAAGTGGTCGATCATGGCCGTCGTGATTGTCAGCCAGCCGTTGGCCGGCATGGCGCTGGCGCGTAGTTTCGGTCAAGTGATTGGCACCACGCTGGGTGCTGCGGTGGCGGTGTTGATCATGGCGATATTCCCGCAGGCGCCGCTTCCGTTCATCACAACGCTGGCACTGTGGCTGGCGCTCTGCACCGCGGGCGGCACCTTGCTGCGCTATACCAGTTCTCAGGCGTTTGTGCTCAGTGGTTATACCGCCGTGGTGGTGGCATTGCTGGCCATTCCCGACCAGGATGGCACCTTTCTGCTGGCTGTCACCCGCGTTACCGAAACCTTGCTGGCCGTAGCGTGCGTCTGCGTGGTCAGCCTGCTCACCGCGCGTCCAGAAGCAGTTGCCAAAGGTTACTTCGCCAAGGTCGATCAGGTGATCAAACTGGCTGCCAGTCACTCCGCTGCGGTGATTCGAACAGAAGAAAGTGAAGCCGACTTTCAGCGCCGTCAGATGCAGTTGCTCGGTGAAATCAGCGCGCTCGAAGGGTTGCGCCGCCATCTGTATTTCGATGCCCCACGGTTGCGCGGTGCCGACAATCTAGTGCTGCTGTTGGGTAATCAACTGATGTTGCTGACCTCGCGTTTGACTGCATTACGTCATCAGCGCGAATTGCTCACCGAACGTTGGGAGGGCGATCTTCCTCTGGACGTACAGCGCTTGCGTGCAGAAGAGCTGGCACTTCTCGACCAGTTGGCGCAGTTGGGCCGAGCGCTGCCCGCCGAGCGGCGGCATCAATTCATCACGCTGCAGCAGCAGTTTGAAGCCTTGGCGTATGAGGCCGAACAACTGACCGAAGACATGAGCGCTATCCTGCGCTCGCTGGCGTGGGCGTTACGCTGGGAGCAGGCGCGGCTGTTGCAGCAACTGGAGCAGATTCTGGAGTTGAGTGATGCCATTCAGGAAGGGCGCGAAGCCAGTTGTCTGTATCGCGGTCAGGCCAGCCCGCTGCATCTTGATTTCACACTGGCTTCAATGAACGCCATCCGCGCCTTTACCGCATTACTGGTAGCCGGGTTGATCTGGATCGAAACCGCCTGGGATGGGGCGCGGGGCGGGATGATTCTGGTGGGGATTCTCTGTTCGCTGATGGCGACATTCCCGCGGCCACTGATGGCCGCGCAGAGTTACGCGCGTGGGTTGGGACTGGCACTGGTGGTCTCGGCGTTCTATCAATTCATGCTGGTGCCGACCATCAGTGATTTCGAGCCATTGGCGTTGATGCTGGCACCGCTGCTGTACGTGATCGCTGTCGGTTTGGCGAGCCCGACGACCGCGGGCATTGGTATGGGCCTGGGGTTGTCGAGTTTCCTCCTGCTCGGCCCACAGAATGTCGGCACCGGGCAGAACACTGCGATTCAATGGTTCGAATTCGCCGGCGCCTATGTCAGCGCGGCGATGCTCGCTTTGATGGTCTACGCATGGATTTTCCCGTTCCGTCCGGCATTGCGCATTCGCCGCTTTTATAACGAGGCGCGTGAGCAGGTTTATGAACTGACCAAAAAACCGGCCACCGATGAACAGCAATTCGCTTTCGAAAGCCGTATGGTCGACCGACTGACCAGCATGCTTGGCTTGCTGCCGGCCGTGAGCGAGCGCGCCATGCAGCAGCTCTATGAAATCAGTCTGGCGTGCGTCGCATTGGGCGTAGCAATGCATCAACTCCGGCAGCAGGCACAGAACAATGCACTGCTGACGGACGCGTTCAGCCAGCAATTGGCTTCGGCGCTGCGCAAGACCGGCCGTTTTGTGGCCGGGCGCCAGGACGTGCAATTGCAAGCGTTGTTGACCTCGCTCCAGCTATTGGGTGATGAGCTGGACGAGTTGCACGTCGCCAGCCACGAACATTTGTGGTCGGTGTTTCGCATGCGCGTGGCGCTGTTGATCGTCGTGTCTTTCCTGAAACGCCACGGCGAATACCTGCAACGTAACGTCTCGGAAGGAGAACCGGCCCTTGCCCATTGATTTCGAAATGGGTGGCGTTTATCTGCCACCCATTGCCCAGGCCCTATTGCTGGCGATACCGATATTTATGCTCCTGGACTGGTGTTTGCGACGTCTGGGTGTGTTGCGACTGGTCTGGCACGAGGCGCTGTTTGAGGGCGCCTTGTATGCATGCGTTTGTGCCTCGCTGATTTTGCTGATGGGAGCCTGATGCCTTGAAAGTGTTACTCGCTCGAACAACGACATTAGCGGTGGTGTTGCTGGCCATCGTGCTTGGCTGGTTTGCCTGGGAGCATTACACCCGTGCGCCTTGGACGCGGGATGCGCGGGTGAGGGCGGATGTGGTGACGCTATCAGCCGATGTTTCCGGGCGTATCGTCAGCCTCGTGGTGCAGGACAACCAGCATGTCGACAAGGGGCAATTGCTCATGGAGATCGATCCGGCGCGCTATAGCCTGGCAGTCGAGCATGCGCGGCGTTCGGTCGAGGTGGCGAAGGCGACGCTGGGGCAATCACAGGCATCCATCGTTGCCAGTGAAGCGCTGCTCAAACAACGCCAGAGCGAAGAGCGGCGCCGGCGTACGCTCAAGCAGGGTTTTGCAATTTCCGGGGAAGAATGGGAGAAGTCCAATACCGATGTGGCGGTGGCTCAGGCTGATCTGTTGCGCAATCAGGCCAATCTCGGGCTGGCCGAGGCCAATGTGCAATTGGCGATTGCTGCACTGACTCAGGCGGAACTGGACTTGCAGCGTACTCGTGTCGAATCGCCGGTCAGCGGTTACGTCACTAATCTGCTGACCCGACAGGGTGATTACGCGGTTGCGGGTGGTGCACTGCTGGCACTGGTCGACAGCGATTCGTTCTACGTCAGCGGTTACTTTGAAGAGACCAAATTGCCGCGAATCGAAGAGGGGGACCGCGTGCGCGTGCAGTTGATGAGCGGAGAAACCTTTGGTGGCACGGTCCAGAGCATCGCCTTTGCCATCGCCGACCGGGAAAACGCCACGGGTGGCCGACTGCTGGCCAATATCAATCCGAGTTACACCTGGGTGAAGCTGGCGCAGCGGGTGCCGGTGCGCATCGGCATTGATGGTGACTATGCCGGCAAGAATCGATTAAGGGCCGGTACGACAGCCACTGTCACTGTTCTGGAAGCGCAAAACCATCAGGCCAAAAAAAGCCCCGCGACCGAATGATACGCGGGGCAAAAAAATTGGTTGGTTGCGGCCAACCAAAGGAGCTCTTTAACAACTATTACTTACTGGCGACGGTTTCCGGCTGCCAGCCACCACCCAAGGCCTTGTAGATCGCGACGATGCCGCGATACAGATCAACTTCGGCCTGTGCCTGGCTGTCTTCGGCATTCAGGCGTTCGCGCTGAGCATCGAGCAGCACGAGGAAGTCGGTGGTGCCTTCGCGGTAGCGGATTTCCGCCAGATCGGCAGCCTTGCGGCTCGATTCACTCTGACGAATCAGCGAGATCAGCCGTTGCTGACGCTTGCCGTAATCGCTGAAGGCGTTTTCCGATTCTTCCAGCGCCAGCAACACCTGTTGCTCGTAGGTGGCGAGTGCGCCTTCGGCGTCGGCATCGGCGCCGCGCAGACGCGCGCGCACGCTGCCCAGATCGAACGCCGCCCAGGTGATGCTCGGGCCGAGTGCCCAGGCGTTGGCCGCCGAGGAGCCGATCTGCGAACCACGCCCGGCCGTCCAGCCGAGGAACCCGCTGAGGCTGACCCGTGGAAACAGATCAGCCTTCGCCACACCGATTCGCGCGGTGGCCGAGGCCAGTTTGCGTTCGGCGCTGAGGATGTCCGGCCGGCGTTGCAGCAGTTCACCCGGATCGCCGATCGGCAGGGCCTTGGCAATCGCCGGCAAGTCTTTCGGGCTCAGATCCACGGTCAGTTTGTCCGGACGTTCACCCAACAGAGTGGCGATGCGGTTTTTTTGCCGAACCTGTTCCGCCTGCAATTGCGGCACGCTGGCTTCGACCGAGGCCAGACGCGCATCGGCACGTTCGACGTCGAGCTGATCGCCCACGCCGGCGTCGCGCAGGCTGATGGTGATCTTGCGCGACTCCTGCTGGTTTTCCAGGTTGGCCACGGCGATCTTCTCGCGCAATTGCGCACCGCGCAGTTGACCGTAGGCGTCCACCAGTTCGGCAATCATGGTGACTTGCAACTGGTACAGATCGGCTTCGGCCGCTTGCTGATCGGCGTCGCTGGCTTCCAGATTGCGCTGGATCCGGCCGAACAGGTCCAGTTCCC
The DNA here is from genome assembly GCF_900215165.1 of Pseudomonas sp. LAMO17WK12:I5. Classification (NCBI taxonomy): domain Bacteria; kingdom Pseudomonadati; phylum Pseudomonadota; class Gammaproteobacteria; order Pseudomonadales; family Pseudomonadaceae; genus Pseudomonas; species Pseudomonas sp. LAMO17WK12:I5. The sequence continues at coordinate 362,128 of NZ_OBDS01000005.1, forward strand.
AGGCCATGTCCAGGCCCAGATCGTAGCGTTCGCTGTTGACCCGTTTGGTGGTCTGGCCGGGGATTTGTCCCTTGGCCAGATCACTGCTCGCACGGCTGGTGATGGTCGGCATCGCATCGTTGCTGACGTCGTCGCGGATCGCCCGGGCGGCTTTCCAGCGGGCGAACGCCACGCGCAGTTCACGGTTGCCTTGCAGCGATTGCGTCACCAACTGGTTGAGGGTCGGGTCGTCGAATTGCTGCCACCAGATGCCTTCGAATTTTGAACGGTCAAAGTTCTTCTGACCGGCAGCGCCGTCGGTGGCGGTCGTGATGTTGGCCGCCTCCGTCGCCGGGGTCTTGTAGTCAGGGCCGACGGCGCAGGCGCTCAATGCCAGCACCAGCAGACTCGGCAGGAAGACTTTCAGACTCATTATTGCGCCTCCAGTGGCTTTTGAAGAGCTTGCGCCTTGGCCGCTTTGCGGGCTTCGCCACGCTCGACGAAATTACGGATCAACACGTAGAACACTGGCGTCAGCAACAGCCCGAAGAAGGTCACCCCGAGCATCCCGGAGAACACCGCCACACCCATGGCGTGACGCATTTCGGCACCGGCACCGCTGGAGAACACCAGTGGCACCACACCCATGATGAACGCGAAGGAGGTCATCAGGATCGGCCGCAGACGCAGGCGGCAGGCTTCCAGTACCGCTGCCAGCGGATCGAGACCTTCCAGCTGTTTATCCTTGGCGAACTCGACGATCAGAATCGCGTTCTTGCACGCCAGGCCCACCAGTACGATCAGGCCGATCTGGGTGAAGATGTTGTTGTCGCCGCCGGAGACAATCACCCCGGTGATGGCCGACAGCAGGGTCATCGGTACGATCAGGATCACCGCCAGTGGCAGGCTCCAGCTTTCGTACTGCGCCGCGAGCACCAGGAACGCCAGCAATACGCAGAGCGGGAACACGAACAGCGCGGTGTTACCGGACAGAATCTGCTGGTAGGTCAGGTCGGTCCACTCGTAGGTCATGCCGTTCGGCAGTTCATCTTTCAGCAGTTTTTCGATGGCTTTTTCGGCCTGGCCGGAGCTGTAGCCGGGGGCTGCCGCACCGTTGATTTCTGCGGTGATGAAGCCGTTGTAGTGCATCACGCGATCCGGACCCGAGGTGTCGCTGACCTTGATGAAGGTCGCCAGCGGGATCATTTCGCCCTTGTTGTTGCGCACTTTCAGTTGACCGATCTGGTCGGATTCGAGGCGGAACTGTTGCTCAGCCTGAACGTTGACCTGATAGGTGCGTCCGAAACGGTTGAAGTCGTTGGCATACAGCGAACCCAGGTAAATCTGCAGGGTGTCGAAGATGTCGCTGACGGCCACGCCGTGGGTCTTGGCTTTTTCGCGGTCGATGGCGGCATCGACCTGCGGCACGTTCACGGTGTAGCTGGTGAACAGCCCCGCAAGCTCAGGCACGCTGTGGCTCTTGGTGATGATGTTCATCGTCTCTTTGTACAGCTCGTCGTAGCCCAGGTTGCCCCGGTCTTCGATTTGCAGGCGGAACCCGCCAATGGTGCCCAGACCTTGTACCGGCGGTGGCGGGAAGATTGCCATGTACGCTTCCTGAATGTTCGCGTACTGACCGTTCAAGGCTCCGGCGATCGCACCGGCGGACATGCTCGGGTCTTTACGTTCGTCGAACGGTTTCAGGGTCACGAACACGATGCCGGCGTTCGGGCTGTTGGTGAAGCCGTTGATCGACAGGCCCGGGAACGCTACGGCGCTTTCCACGCCCGGTTGTTTCAGCGCCAGGTCCGACATGCGCTTGATCACGTCTTCGGTGCGATCCAGGCTCGCGGCGTCCGGCAGTTGCGCGAAGGCCACCAGGTATTGCTTGTCCTGGCCGGGTACGAAACCGGTCGGTGTGCTGGAGAAACCGAAGAACGTCAGCACCATCAGACCCGCATACAACAGCAGGGCGATGCCGCTGCCACGGATGACCCGGCGCACTGTACCGACGTAACCGTGACTGGCTTTTTCAAAGAAGCGGTTGAACGGACGGAACAACCAGCCACCAAAGATCTTGTCGAGCACTTTGGAGAAGCGGTCTTTCGGCGCGTCATGACTTTTCAGCAATACAGCGGCCAGCGCTGGCGACAGGGTCAGCGAGTTGAACGCGGAGATCACGGTGGAGATCGCAATGGTCAACGCAAACTGCTTGTAGAACTGCCCGGTGAGGCCGGAGATGAACGCCGCCGGAACGAACACCGCACACAGCACCAGCGCGGTTGCGATGATCGGGCCGGTCACTTCACCCATGGCCTTTTTGGTCGCATCGAACGGGTTGAGCCCCAGTTCAATATTACGCTCGACGTTCTCCACCACCACGATGGCGTCGTCGACCACGATACCGATCGCCAGTACCAGGCCGAACAGCGACAGGGCGTTGAGCGAGAAGCCGAACAGGTGCATGACTGCAAACGTACCGATCAACGATACCGGCACCGCCACCAATGGAATGATCGAGGCGCGCCAGGTCTGCAGGAACAGGATCACCACCAGCACCACGAGGATCAATGCTTCGAAGAGGGTGTGAACCACCGCCTCGATCGAGCCGCGTACGAAGATCGTCGGGTCATAGACGATGCTGTAGTCCATGCCTTGCGGGAAGCCTTTCTTCAGCTCTTCCATCTTGCCGCGAACTTCGTTCGAGATATCGATGGCGTTGGAGCCTGGACGCTGGAAGATCGGGATCGCTACAGCGGGCTGGTTGTTCAGCAGCGAACGCAGGGCGTACTGGCTGGAACCCAGCTCGACGCGCGCGATGTCCTTCAGACGAGTGATTTCACCGTTATCGCCTGCGCGAATGATGATGTTCTCGAACTCTTCTTCAGTGACCAGACGGCCCTGAGTGTTGACCGACAGCTGGAAGCTCTGGGCATTCGGGGCAGGGGGCGCACCGAGTTGACCGGCAGCGACCTGACGGTTCTGCTCACGAATCGCCGTCACCACGTCAGTGGCGGTCAGATTACGCGAAGCAGTCTTGTTCGGATCGAGCCAGACCCGCAGCGAGTAGTCGCCCATACCGAACAGCTGCACGTCACCGACGCCGCCCAGACGCGCCAGCTCATCCTTGATGTTGAGGATCGCGTAGTTGGACAGGTAGAGCATGTCGTAACGTTTGTCCGGCGAGGTCAAGTGCACAACCATGGTCAGGTCGGGCGAGGCCTTGTCGACGGTGATACCGATGCGCGTCACTTCTTCGGGAAGTTTCGGCTCGGTCCGGGTCACCCGGTTCTGCACCTGCACCTGCGCGTTGTCCAGGTCGGTGCCCAGAGCGAAGGTGATGGTCAGGGTGATCTTGCCGTCGGCGGTGGACTGCGAGGACATGTACAGCATGTTCTCGACGCCGGTGATGGCTTGCTCCAGCGGAGCGGCCACGGTTTCACCGATGACTTTGGGGTTGGCGCCCGGGAAGTTGGCACGCACCACCACGGTCGGTGGCACGACTTCCGGGTATTCGCTGATCGGCAGCTGGAACAGCGAGATCGCACCGGCGATCAGGATCAACAGCGAGAGCACCGCTGCGAAGATCGGCCGTGAAATGAAGAATTGGGAAAAATTCATCGGAGTTGTCGTCCCTTAACCGCGTGGGGTCGTAGCGGCCAGCTTCACAGCCGTACCCTGTGCACCTTTGGCGGGTGCGACTTTGGGCAGGTTGCTGGCTTCCAGCGCTTGACGTTGTTGAGCCAGAGCGGCAATGGTCTGCTCGCTGGCCATCGGGATCACTTCAGGCGTCACCGGCGAACCCGGACGCACCCGTTGCAGACCCTTGACGATGATCGTGTCGTCCTTGTTCAGACCTGTGCGCACAATGCGCAGGCCTTCGATCTTCGGTCCCAGTTCGACGGCGCGGTAAGCGGTCTTGTTGTCCGCATCCATCACCAGCACAAACTTCTTGCCGAGGTCGGTACCGACCGCTTCGTCGTTGATCAGCATGGCGTTGTAGGTGCCGCTGCCGACCAGTTTCAGCCGTGCGTACAGGCCCGGGGTGTAGGTGCCGTCGCTGTTGTCGAACACCGCGCGACCACGGATGGTGCCGGTTTTCGGGTTGACCTGGTTGTCGACGAAGTTCATCTGACCGAGGTGCGGATTGCCGTCCTCATTGGACAGGCCCATGTACACCGGGGTGGTGGCGCCACGTTGGCCGTTACGGGCGAGTTGGGTGTATTTGAGGAACACACGCTCGTCGGCGTCGAAGTAGGCGTAGACCTTGTCGGTGGAGACCACGCTAGTCAGCGGGGTGGTGTCGGCAGTCACCAGGTTACCGGCGGTGATCTCGGCACGGCTGACACGACCGCTGATGGGCGCGGTGACGCGGGTGAAGCTCAGGTTCAGCTTGGCCAGGTCCAGTTGCGCCTGCAGGGCGCCGACGGCGGCGCGGGCTTCCTGGGCAGCGCTGGTGCGCGAGTCGGCCAGCTCAGCGGAAATCGCGTTGCTCGCACGCAGACGTTCGCCACGCCCGGCTTCGTTTTCACTGCGAGTGGCATTGGCGCGGGCCTGGGCTACCAAGGCTTCGAGGCGGCGCACCTCAGCCTGGAAAGGACGCGGATCGATCTGGAACAGCAGGTCACCTTTCTTGACCAGCGCACCTTCGGTGAACGCCACCTCGTCGATCTGGCCAGAGACCCGAGGACGAATTTCAACAGTTTCCGGCGCTTCGAGGCGCCCGGTGAATTCGTCCCACTCGTTGACCGGTTGTTCCAGCACCTTGGCCACGCTGACTTTGGCAGCGGGCAGGGTGGCGGCAGTCTCCGGAGTCTTGCCGCAAGCGCTCATCACCAGCACGGCCAGCATGGCCAAGGGGAAGCGCAAATGTTTGAGTGACTGTTCCATGGAATCATCCGCCAATGTATTGAAGATGGGCGGATGATGCTCGGCAGGCTGTGATGGCACGAATCGAATGAAGCAAAGGTAACTATCATTCGGAATGATATAAGACCGATTCGAGCCCTCTAGCATGCACCTTTCGTTAGGGGGCTATCAATTGGTTTGATGACAAATGTGTGTTGCGTCATCGACAAAGGTCAGACATAGCCGCCGGAAATTTTGCCTGAAAGGCCTCTGGCACGGTGTTCTCCGGGCACCATTGTGCGCGTATGTCTGTGCTATAACGCAACCACTGCATCAACAAAGATGCTGCCAACTTCCTGTCCGTCCCCCAGTTCCCGATCAGGTATTCGATGATATTTGTTGATCGAAATAGAGTTTCTCCACCCCCAGGTTTGCTTGATTACCATCGACGTGAAATTGAGCGGTTGAGGCCGATCTTTGAATCGTTGCAGGGAGCGCACTCACAAAAAGTCATTGATTTGCGAATGCCTCGAGCGTTGCTGGATCAGGTGCGTGAAAAGCTCTTTGAGCTGTTTAAGGGAAGATGTGCGTTTTGCGAACGTTCTGGTAGCGAAGTCGAACACTTTCGGCCCCTCAGACGCGCAGCCCGGCTTGATGGCAGCATCGACCCGGAGCACTACTGGTGGTTGGCAAGTGATTGGGGAAATCTGTATCTGAGCTGCCCAAGATGCAATATGAGTAAACGGAATCTGTTCCCGATTTTGGGAGAGGTTGCCGCCCCTATGAGCGATAGGCAGTCCCTGTTGTGCGAACTTCCGGTATTGATAGATCCATGCCTGGACAATCCCCAGGACCATCTGAAGTTTCTCAGCAATGGCCAAGTCATAGCCCTTACGGATCGCGGGGCGGCTACGATCAAAATATTTCAGCTCAATCAACGTGGGCTTATCGCGACGCGTAGTGAGCTTGCCGTCGAAACGCTCATTGTTGCTCAGGAATTAATGTCACGAGGATCCCAGGCGAGCCACGACGAAACGAGGATTCGTGGTTTTTTCTCTTCAAACATGAGCTTTTTTGCCGTCAGACAAGCGGCGCTCGATGAGCTTTTCACCGAAGTTTCCACGCCACCCGTCACGCCACCTGCACCACCAGTCGAAGTGCCTGAGGCAATAAAGGCAATTCCCGATGCTATCTGGCTTGAAACAATCGAAATCCAGAATTTCAAGGTGATCAGTGACCTGAAATTGTCATTCCCGCCATTACAACGCGATAGTGAACACGCAGTGCAACCCTGGTTGATGGTGCTTGGCGAAAACGGTGTCGGTAAGAGCAGCTTGCTCCAGGCCGTAGCCTTGACCATGATGCCGGCCAGTGAGCGCGATAAAACTGATGCAAGCAGCTGGCTTCGAAAGGGCAAGAGCATCAGCAATGGTTTTGTCCGTTTGCTGTTTTCGGATGGCAACCAGCGAGAGATGGTGCTTGAAAAGGGTAAGAAGACCTTTCACATCACGGGGGATGCACCTGATTTGCCGGTCCTCGCCTATGGTTCCACTCGACTGCTTCCTGACGACAGCACCGCGGCACCTGCCTCGCCAGACACGATCAGTGTCCGCAACCTGTTCGACCACATTTACCCGCTGGCGCATGTCGAACGTTATCTCTGTGACAAGAAAAAAATCAGTGATACACAGTTCAACCTGTTGGCCACCAGCCTCAAAGAATTGCTGCCCGTCAACGCTGACGCTCTGCTCACACGCAAGAGCAAACACATGGAAAGTAAAATCGACGATAGATCGGTGTCGCTGCGTGAATTGAGTGACGGGTACAAGTCTGTACTGGCTTTGGCGATGGACATCATGTTCCATCTGACCAACAGTTCGTTTGACATGGAGTCCGCGCAAGGCGTGGTCATGATTGATGAGCTGGAGCTGCATCTTCACCCCCGTTGGAAAATCCAGATCGTGGAGCGATTGCGTCAGCTGTTTCCACGCGTGCGTTTCATTGCAAGTACCCATGACCCGCTGTGTGTGCACGGCTTGAAAAGCGGCGAGTTATGGGTCATGGCCAAGCATCCCAAAGACCAGAGTTTCCTGCTTGAACAAATTGATGTCCCACCTGGGAGTCGGGCAGATGAAGTGCTAACCGGTCCGTGGTTCGGTCTTGAATCGACGATCGATACCGAGACCTTGTTGCTCATGTCCGAGCACAGCGAGTTGTTACAGCAGGCCCGGCCTAGCGCGGAGCGCCTCGCCGAGTTGGAGGCCAGGCTGCGTCAGCGCATGGTCACTTTTGGCAGTACGCGTGCACAGCGTGCTGCAATGGCGGCGGCTGCAGTGCTCGACGTCGGTATGCCGGAGTCCCAGGCGAATCAGTTAATCAAGCATCGCCTGCAAAACATTCTGGAAGGCAAGTCAGGAAAGCGGCAGGAGCACAGCGATGCGTAAACTGCAACGGCCACCGGTTGCCCCCGATTTCGATAGCAGAGCTTCAACTATAAGAGCCCGCGTCGCCTCGGCTGCTACGCAAGGGGCAAAACCCGAATTCTCAAGCCTGTGGTCTGACTACAAGGACGTATTCAGCGAAGCGCAAGGTGGTCGGTGTGGATACTGTGAAGGCCAGGTGTGGGGCCTGCATTATGGGGATGTGGAGCATATTCAGCCCAAGGCAGAAATCCACACGCTCGAGGACCAACCCGAGGACTGGGGGAGGGAAGTCCCCTGGAAAGGCTCGGTGATCGGACGAAAGAATAGAGGCGACGTCATCATGCCGGGTTACTGGTGGCGAGCCTATTCCTGGGACAACTATCTACTCAGTTGTCAGGTGTGCAATCAGCAATGGAAGGCGAACTTCTATCCGGTGAAAGGGGAGCACACGGTAGTGCCGACTTCGGCCGCAGGCAGGCCTTTGCTGCTGTCGCCGTTTGATGAGCATTTCAAACCTGAAGAGCACTTTTCCTTTGGTCGCCTGGGTGAAATTTCCGCTTTAACCGAAGAGGGCAGGGCAACGATCTCAACCTGTGGCCTGGATCGTCCCAGCCTTCGACTGGCCCGCTACAAAATCGCGCACGCCACGCATGAGCATCTCGACGAGATCGCGCGCAATGTCACTGAGCGGGATGTCTTGCGCGTGCTGGAATGCGTTGCGATGGCGGGGCACGCAACCACTCTTTACTGCGGCATGGTGAGGGTTATCTTCACACAGCGCACAACGCTTGAATGGGACACGTTGTCCACGTTGATCTCGGGGCTGAGGGAAAGCGCCAACGCTGATCGATCATTGTGCGACTGTTGAGCCCGAAGGCCCCCAAAATCATTGGCGAGCGTCATGCGGCGGGGATTTCTAACGAAAGCAGGGCTCTATCCATGCCTTAGCTGCGATGGCACCATGCAATTACTTTCAAGGGACGGAATGACACCAGTGGCGCCAACCTATTTCACCCCAGACCAATTCCAATGCATGCGCACCTGGCATGACAGACCTTTCGATAAAACCAATGCTTCTCACCGGCAAGCCTACCGTCAATTGTGCGAAGCCTATGACATCACCAAGCAGTGGGCGAGCGCATTGCAACAGCGTGTATTCCCCGATAGCACAGCCCCCCGAGTTATTCGCAGACCCATAGGCCAGTGGCACAAAAAATTTCTAGGCTACAACTGGGCACGTATCTACCCTCGCAAGGATGCTCCGTTGGGTCTGGCTTATACCGTAGGGATTGATGCGACCAAAGGCTTTGTTGTCAAACTCGATCTGGTCGACACAAAAATTGCAGATGCTGCCTTGCGCGAGCGTTATGAGAAGTTGCGTGGCCCTTTTGAGGCTTCACCCATTGTCGCGGTCTTGCCTGCGGAAGAAGGTCTGGAACGGGGGTTTCAGGGCATTGTCGATTGGAGCGCAGCGGCTATTACACACTTTGGATTTGGATACGATGACATGGCCGATCAACTTGGTTTGACCACTGCACCCGCCGTGGCTGAAGTACTGGAGCACTTTAAAATTAGCAAGGACTTCAGAAGGCGGCAGCCAGAATGGAGCCTTGAGACAACGCAGTTGTTTGTACGGTTGGCCATTGCGATACATGAAGTGGGTTTTGATTGGTGGTCTACGAAGTCCACTAATGCCCAGTTGGTATTCGGCTCCAAGCAGAAGAATGCAATAAGGGGATCATCGGTTGGGGTGCTGTTCGTGCAAGCGAATCGTGTGTCGGTCAGGTGGGTCTCATTCGGCGATCTGAGTACGATATCGGAAAACCAGGACCTGAGTGAGGAGCTGGTGGCATCGGTCGAAGCGGTAAGCGCCCAAAAGACGGGCGCCTGGCCCCAGCAAATTCAACAATCCAATCGTCCGGGTTTCTGGCCGGATGATTACAGCAGCGAAGAAGAGACCTCCGTAGAGGAGGGCGAGCAGCCAGTTGGCCTCGAAACGACCGAGGGGGCTGGCGCCCCACGCAATGAAATCTACTTTGGCCCTCCTGGCACTGGTAAAACCCGCATGTTGCAGGCGTTGCTCAGTGGCAAGTACACGTCCGCCGGGGGCGCAAAGCGCTATGAGTTTGTCACCTTCCATCAGTCCTACGGTTACGAAGAATTCGTTGAAGGACTGCGCCCGGTGCTTGTCGATTCCAAGGGGGCGACGGTTGATGAAAACGCTGAATCAGCCGGTTCAAAGGATGTCCGCTACGAGATCAAAAAGGGTGCCTTTCTTCGGCTGTGCGAAAAGGCCCAGGTCGATCCACACCAGCAATACGCAATGGTGATTGACGAGATCAATCGCGGCAACATCAGCAAGATTTTCGGCGAATTGATCACGTTGATCGAAGTCGACAAGCGCAAGGGTGGCGAGTATGAGGTGACACTGACGTTGCCCTATTCAGGCAATTCATTCAGCGTCCCCTCAAATGTCGACATCATTGGCACGATGAACACCGCTGATCGCTCGTTGGCGCTGGTTGATACGGCGTTGCGCCGACGTTTTGAATTCGTTGAATTGATGCCCGATCCGCTCGTGTTAACCGAAATCGAGGTTGTCAGAGCTGGGTATGAAATCCACCTTGATCGCTTGCTAATGGCACTTAACGCACGCATCGAGGCGTTGTATGACCGTGAACATACCATCGGGCAGGCGTATTTCACGCCCTTGAAAAACCTTGCCCCTGAGGCGCGTTTCGAAGCGCTCGGCAACATTTTTCGGACGCGCATCATTCCGCTGCTGGAAGAATACTTTTTTGAAGACTGGCAGAAAATTCGCTTGGTACTGGGCGATAACCAGCAGCCTAACGAGGCGCTTCAATTTGTCCATGAGTTGAAAGCCGACAGGGGTTCCAAAGCTCTGTTCGGCTCCAATCACGATCTGGATGAATACTCGCTGCGGCCTCAGTACCGCTTGAATAAAACGGTGTTTGATAGCCCGCAAGCCTATGTCGGCATTTATGCGACGTTTGCTGAATGACAGCGATACAGATTTTCGAGTTCGACACGCTGGTCGCCTCGGATGATTACTTCAAGGGCAAGACCGTCCCCCCGAGGGTATTCGCTTGGTTGGAGGAGCAATGCCTGACGCCTGACGAGCGCGCTCCGGTCTGGTTGAAATTGACCAGTCGGCAGGGCCGGCGCGCGATTCAGTTCAGCAATTACGTTGGCGTACTTCGTGCTCCTTGCGGTTATCAAATAGAGATTCTGCCCAAGATCGGTCGCAATATGTCTGCGGACAGGTCACGCAGAAAACTGATTGATATGCTCAAATGCCTGCGGGGGTTTCGCCATATCCAGACATTGAACGCTGATCTTCAAATGGAGCACATGCCGCTGCTCGAGATGTTTCTTCAACAGTTTCTTGAGGCTGTACGGCATGTCGTAAAGCGAGGCTTACGCAGCGACTACAGCACTCGACAGGCTAACCTTTCCAGCCTGCGCGGCAAGCTGTTGATGGCCCCTCACTTGGCGCAGAATCTGCTGCGTCGTGATCGATTCTTTACCGAATTCGACGAGTTCATCCAGAATCGGGCAGAAAACAGGCTCATTCACAGCGCCCTGCGCAAAACGCTGAATATGTGCAAAGCACCCGATAATCAGCGGTTAGCGCGAGAGCTGAGTTTTGTTTTTGCCGAAGTGCCCCTGTGTAGCGATATCGCCCAAGACCTCAAGCGTATCCGGCTTGATCGAGGCATGACTTATTACGAGCCCGCACTTGATTGGGCGCGATTGATCTTGCAGGGCGACAGTCCGGTAACAGGCGCGGGCAAGCACGACTCGCCTTCCTTGCTGTTTCCCATGGAGGCGCTGTTCGAAGCCTATGTGGCGAAGCATCTGAATGTTCAAGTTCGTCAGGGTTTCACTCTGCGGACCCAGACCAGCAAGCACCATCTTGTGAGCCACCAGCAACAAGACTGGTTTCGCCTCAAGCCAGATATGCTGATCGAGCACGGCGCGCAGACTCTTATAGTGCTCGATACTAAATGGAAGCTTCTGGACAGTCTCAAAGGAAACGGCCGTGAGAAATACCTGCTCAGCCAGACCGATTTTTACCAGCTACATGCTTATGCACATGTCTACCTGAACGACGCCGGGAATGTGGTGTTGATCTACCCATGGACAGATTCATTTTCTGAACCCTTGCCCGTGTTCGACTTCAGCAGCTCGGATGACCTGAAGCTCTGGGTTCTCCCGTTTTGTATGGAGAGCAACAAGTTGTTGCTCCCCGAGCAGTCTCCCCTTGATCGATGCTTTTCCCGCTGACAGCAATACGTGCCAGATCGAACATGTCCATGCGGGGACGGTGAACTTGACAGTCGTGATGGCAAAATGCAATTTTTGGGGCTGAATTGGATCCAGCCGAAAACCAACAGGGAACGATATGAGTAAGGCTCAAGATTTCTCCAGGCTTTATGCCCGCGTAGCCAGTGACATTGCCACCGCGCTGGATGATGTCTCCAGGCTGGATGTGAGTAATGACAAAGGCAATGTCCACCTTGCCAGCGTCAAGGAAAAACTCGGCGAAATGAAGTCGCGTTTTGACGGCGAGATTTCCTATCTGGAAAAACACGCCGAGTGGGACAACTTCACCATTGCTTTCTTTGGCGAAACCAACGCCGGCAAAAGCACCATCATCGAGAGCCTGCGCATCCTCTTCGAAGAGAAAAAACGTCAGGCCCTGATTCAGCGCAATCAAGCGACCGCTGCTGATATTCAAGCGGTGTTCTCGCACAAAAGTGATGAGCTTATCGAGGAACTCAGTACTCGCTATGTGAGTTTCTGCGAAGACATTGCTGCGTTGGGCGACGACATCGGTGCGCTGGTCAATCAGACCCAGCGCGATCTGCAGACAACCCGCCAGCAGCTGGAACACACTCAGCAGGATTACACCTACTGCAAGGAGCGATTGAACCTTGCCGTGAGCGATCTCGATAGCACTCGCCAAGCATTGCAGGGTGCCGAAACACGCCTGGCTGAAAGCCAGAAGCACCACGCGCAAACTCAAAGCGAACTTCAGCAAACAGGCTTGCAACTTCAGGGCGTGCGTAGCGACCTTCAGCGCATTGAGCAACAGCTGTTGGAGAAGGGCGGTCAGTTGCAGGCCACTCAGGCGCAATTGAGCGAGTGCCAGCGTCAGAGTGAGGCAGCCCGTATATCGCTGGAGCAGCGGGCAAAAATGAAGCTGGTATTCGGATTGTTGGGAGGGGTTGTGATCGGGGGCATTGCAGGTGCCTTGGGCTATGCGCAGTTGCTGTGAGCCTTGGCATTGATGGCCCAGTAATCACCTTCCCTTCGTAGAATCCGGACCTACTCATGCACGAACAACATTCCTTGAGCGAGTTGGTTAGCGACAGGCTGCCAACGCTCCTCAAACAACAGAAAGAACTTGAGCGCCTGCAGCGTTGTGCAGGCCAGGTCGATGGCGAAATTGTTGGCACCGGCCAGGCAGACTTCACCCAGGACAACGTGATCTACCAGTTCTGCCATCAGGGCAAGAACTTTCACCTCATCGATGTACCCGGTATCGAGGGTAACGAGTCGAAGTACGAAACGATGGTTCAAGCGGCCATTGCCAAAGCCCATTTGGTGTTCTATGTCAACGGCACCAATAAGAAACCAGAGGCCGAGACCGCCCGAAAGATCAAGCACTACCTCAATCGTGATGCCAAGGTGTATGCCATTTGCAATTTGCGTGGCAAGGCGGACTCCTACGAATTCGACAGTGACCGCGAATCTCTTGAGCGTACTCATAAAGATGCCGTCGCGACCCGCGAACAGACCCGTGAAGTGCTGGAAGATATCCTGGGTGGTGAACTGGTCAGCGGCTGCCAAAGCCTGCAAGGATTGCTCGGTTTTACGGGTGTAGCATTCGATGAACGCGGCCTGACCAGCATTCATCCCGCTCGCACCGACCTGCTCAAGTCGCAGCGTGCCTACAAACAAGACTTTGTCAACCAACAAGCGATGCGTAGCTTCAGCCAGTTGGATCAGTTGCACCAGGTCATCGGCGATGGCTGCGCCAATTTTGAGCTCGACATCGTCGAAAGCAACAAGCGTAAAGTACTGCGCCTGCTGCAAGACACCATCGCAGATCTGCAAAAGCAACGAGACGAGCATCAGGCAGTCTGTGCCAGGATCGGTGTGGAAGTTCTGGAGTGCCAAGAGGTCATTCGCCAGAGCTTCCAGGACCAGGCGACCAGTTTCAATTCCAAACGCAATAGCGCACTGGATCGCTTTTTCAATGATCTGACTTCGGCGGCGCGCGAGGCTGTCGAGGTGCACTTCAGCGACAAGGACGATGTCGAGCGTGTCATTCAGCGTCACGTCAGTGAAGGACAGGCACAACTGTCCGAAAGGCTGGAGGAGATCCAGGAGCAATTGCTTGAGGATCTGTCCCAGACAATCGAGCGGGCAGTCAAACGCCTGCAGGAAAACGCCGAACGAGTGAATTTCCAGCAGCGTTTGAGCGAGGCGGCGAACAATTCCATTTCGCTGTCCAGTGCCATGGACGCCATCAGTTTCAATTTCTCCGATGTAGGCAGCTTCTTGCTGAGTGTCGGAGGTTATGCCCTGAGTGGTTTTAGTATCGGTACGCTTTTTCCGGTGATTGGCAACATCGTCGGAGCGATTGTGGGCGGCATACTCGGCCTGTTCGCCGCAGGCATGAGTTACCTCTTCGGTGGCCGCGGAAAGAAGATTGCGGAAGCGCAGGAGCAAGTTGCCAAGGCCATCAAGGCCGAGCGTGGAAAGATCATGAAGACCTTCAAGCGTGATACCGAAGAGATGCTGGCGAAGATCAAGGACAAAATCGAAAGCTCTGTATTGAGCCAACTAACTGACGAACGCCGCAAGATGGCCGACGTCACCCGCTTGTTCGATGAAAAGATCGCTTCAATTCAGGCACTGAAAAACGAAGTGGGAGATAGACCCTATGGAACAATTTAAACAGTTCAACGCCAGCAAGACCGAGGTGATCAAGTCGCTGGACAACCTCCAGAGACTGGTGGGCGCGCTTGAAGCACTTGGACTGGACGTCTCTCAGGACATCGAAAAAATCAAGAAGGCGATTGGCGACGTACAGTCCGATGCCTTGCGTATTGCTTTGCTGGGGGCATTTTCCGACGGCAAGACCAGCGTCGTTGCCGGGTGGCTGGGTCAGGTCATGAAAGACATGAAGATCGATACCAATGAGTCCTCGGACGCCTTGGCGATCTATCGTCCCGACAATCTTCAGGACCGTTGTGAGATTGTGGACACCCCGGGTCTGTTCGGCGATAAGGAAAAGGCAGCTGAAAACGGCGCGCTGGTGCAATACGGCGATATCACCAAAAACTACATTTCCGAAGCGCATCTGATCTTCTACGTGGTCGATGCCACCAACCCGCTCAAGGAAAGCCATCAGGACATCGTCCGTTGGGTTCTGCGCGATCTCAACAAATTGAGCTCGACCATCTTCGTCATCAATAAAATGGATGAAGTTGCCGATCTGCGTGACGCCGAAGAGTTCGAGCAGCAAAGCACCATCAAAAAGAACAATCTGCTGGATAAACTGCAGCGTTTTGTCGACCTTTCTGCGGCCGAGCGCGACGCGATCAACGTGGTCTGCGTAGCCTCCAACCCTAATAGCCGTGGACTGGAATTCTGGCTGGAGCAAAAAGACCTGTATGACCAGCGTTCGCGGATCAGCGAACTCAAACTGGTTACGCAGCAGGTACTCGACGGCAGCGGCCGTGAAACCCTGATCAAGAAGACCGGCATCGATGTCGTGCGTGATGTGCTGGTCAAAAAAATCGCCCTGGCTCAGGACGAGTTGATCAAGTTCAAGCTACTGGCCGATAACCAGCAACGTGACTCGGCGCGAATCCAGGAGGACATTGCCGAGGGCAAACGAAAAATTCTTGCAACGGTGGGCAACCTGTACGAAGAGTTGAATAACCTCGAAACCGATTTGCTTAACAGCATTCGTACGTTGCCGCGCGATCAGGTTCGTGCCTTCCTCGAATCGCAGATTGGTTTCTCGAACAATGATATCGGCGAAAAACTGCGTTTTCGTATCGACCACTTGTTCAGCACCGCATTCAACCAGTCCTCAAGCATCATGAGCGGCATCAGTGCCAAGATCGAACATCAACTCGATAGCTCCTCGGACTTCGCCGACAGCATCACCGCATCGGCATTGTCAGCGTCGAGCCGTGCGCTGACAGCCGTATCGAAAATTCCTGTTGAAAGCATCAAGAACGGCGTATTCCTGGCCCGAGAGACGCTGAAAAGTCTCACCGGCTACGTCTACAAATTCAAACCTTGGGAAGCAACCAAGCTGGCCGCAAACATCAGCCGTTGGGCCGGGCCTCTTGGGGCAGGTATTCAGGTATTGACCGACGTCATCAGCGTTGCCCAGCAGCAACGTGCGGAAGCCGAGCTGAAACAATTGCAGGGTGATTTGGCCGAAGTGGTCAAAAGCTACTTTGCCGAGCCTGTGAAGTTGCTCATGGATCCCGAAAAGGTCATGGACATTTTCGCGCCGCAAATCCAGGCGTTCGAGAAGATCCTGGCCGAGCAGGAAGCAAGCCTTGATGATCTGCGCAACCGTCAGATTCAACTGGCAGAGCTTGAGACACACTTGAGCCAGGCGTTTGGTTCGCAAAACGTCTTCGAAGGCGAGTACGGGGTGGTTTGATCCGGTGAGCCTGGCCAGCGGCTGTTGGCCAGGCTTTATCCGCGCGTCAGAGCAATCCTTCGTTGTTCAGCTTCCAGCGCGCGTAGAAGAGGGCCGCAACAGCTGGAATCAATGCCGAATAGCCTGGCTTGACCGCGCTTTTCAGATTGGTCACCGCTGCCTTGATACGCTCGGTCGGTACCAGGCTGCTGAGCGATGGCAGGAGCGACTCAGAAGTGAGCACCAATTCTTTACTGTCACTCGTCCGTGCAGAACCGGTTTTGCGATAAGCCGGTGCGGGCGATTCAGGGGTCGAGAAGTACGAGGTAACGGTCAGACTCGCTGCCAAGGCATCGACCTGTTCGAAATAACCCTTTTCTGACATGCCATGCATTTGCTGAATAATGTCCTGCATCGATGCGAGTACATGCCCTTCGCCGAAGGAGGAATGGAAGCATTTGCTGATCAACAGCGCCTCCATTTCGATCACTTGCGCACAGTCGTGCAACTCGCTTACCAACCCGTAATGTTCAGCGAGCATGAGCAGGATCTGAACATACTTGAGACCTTTTCCTCGTGCCAGATTGACGAGGCAGTGACCACCCAGTAGCTGGAATTCTTTGGTCAGCAGATACAGCGAATGCTCCGTTTCCAGCTTTGTCCAACTGCTGCTACGCAGATGCTTGACGACCTGGCTGCGAATTCCGTCGCTGGTCAGTTCGAGCAGGTCGTAGAGAAGGTGGTCGGCCACGACTGGATCGGGATTCTCGATGATCAACTCAGGTTGCATTGCAGAGGGCAGGCCACTTTTGTAGCCATGGAAGCCTGATGCCCGGAGCACTCGCTCAAGACATGGCCAATAGTCTGTATGGCCAAATCCGTGCATTGGCACGTTCTCGCAATGGTCAATCGCCTGACGACCGGCACTGCTTTCCCCGAGATTGAATAGCAGGACCTTGTCTTCGCCCGACCAGGCATTGTAGAGCTTGCCATCAATGCGTTTGCCAATGGCTTGCGCTTCTTCCCCCGACAGCTTGCTCGCGGCAGCCATCAGAAGGACATCGCCTACTACCAGGTTGTCATCGGCAGGTTTATCTGGCAAATCGAGCAAAGCACTGATGACGACACGTCCACCGAGCGAATGTCCGACCAGATTAACTTTCGAAACGTAGGGATGGTTTTTCAGCAGATAGGTCTCAAGCTGCGACAGCAGCGTTTTACCCATGGAAGTGGCGCGCTTGCGACTGGTGTTGAAGTGGAACGCACGATCAACCATCGCGAGCCCTGCGCCCGCCAGAACATTGAAACGGCCGGCCGCAAGGATACCTTTGCTCGAGAAATCATCGAACTGAGCCCAATGACCTGACGGCCAGAAGGCGAAGATATTGATGCAATTGTGCAAAGAGGACGGTATGCACTTGCGTAGCGCGCATCGATCCTCCATGTCGTGGCCGGCAGAATAGCCGTGAATGAAAACGTTCGCGACCTCTCCGGAACGGTGGGGAAGGGTCAGAAATTTGAACTTGTGGCTCACGCAACGTCCTTGGCAAAAGCTATCGGTGCGCGAATGATGGCATTTGGCTAGCCTGTTGTAAAATCAGGCGCAAGCAGGTACTTGCGCTAGTGCAACGCGCATTTTTTGGGCTTCGTTCTCGGGTCAGAGACTGTCCGGATCCCAAAAAACATTTTGACTTAGCTCTAGGAGGGCAGTTTCAGTTTGAAAAAATCTTGATATACCCCCAATCCCCCCCAATCACATGCCGTACCAGAGCGATCACGAATGGAGATTCCTGACGAAATCCAGTATGGCTCTGGATGCGTAACCGGAACTTATCGCTAAAGAGGCGGGCATGATGCCTCTGCCAACCACTGGTTTGATGCTGATATGGATCGACTGCCCTAATCGGAGATCAGTACGAAACACTCGCGCCGTGCCCCCGTTACTTCTTCGCTATGGTCGAGCGCTTCACAGGTTCTTTACGACTCAAAATGCGCCGCGCGGCATGTACCGCACGTTCGGAGAGTATTTCCATGCGCGGTGATTGCAAGCCCCAGGCGTGCCAATAAAGCTCGACATTAGTGAAATGACCCGGCGCCAGATCCACCAGCTCCCGGCTTTTCAGCAAGTCGCTTACCTGCATGTACGGCACCATTCCGTATCCGAGGCCACGACGTATGGCTTTCAGGCGTACCTCGGGAGGTGACAGATAATGGGTCGGATAAGCATCTGCCTGAAGGCCGAAACGTGACTGCATGAAATCAGATTGCAACGTGTCTTTGCGTGAATACGCGAAAACAGGCGCCTTACGAGCAGCGGCGCGGTTCAGCCCCTTCGCAAACCAACGCTCCTGGAAGGCAGGCGATGCCACCAGTTGGTAGCGCACTGACCCCAGCAACTCGGCAAAACATCCGCGCATCGGCTGTGAGCGTGTGCCGATGCAACCGATGACCTGGCCACTTTCCAGCAAGGCATAGGTGTGGTCCTGATCGTCGACCACGACGTCGAGCAGGATTTTCTCGCTGACGAATATCTCGGCCAGTGCCGGAAAGAACCAGGTCGCCAGCGTGTCACCGTTGACGGCTATGACAACCCGCAGATGGTCTTTTTCGTCGCCGGTCAGCTCGTTGAGCAGTTCCTCTTCGAGCACTGTCGCACGGCGAAGATAGTGCATCAGTTTTCTTCCTGCCTGGGTGGGTTCGCACGGTCGCCCGCGCACCACCACCGAACTGCCCAGATGTACTTCCAGCGCGTGTATCCGCTGCGATACCGCCGACGGTGTCAAGTTAAGCCGTTCCGCGGCCTATTCGAAACTGCCGCTGTCGACGACGGCCAGGAACGCCTGCATCTGTTTTGCATCGAGTTGCATGGCCATCGTTCTCGTTAAGTTTTTCTAATCTGTACTGAAAGATACTTCGTTTTTCTTCACCTCGATACCGAACTGCTCAATCATTCCACCACTGCGATGTGAGCGGCTTTGACCTGCGCAACACGTCGCGCCGTTGAAGCGTGATTGAATACACAAGGTGAGCGTTATGAAGAATGAAATGTTCAGCGACCGATACCTGCCATGAGACTCAACATGATTATTGCTGTGAGCGCTGTTGCCTTGGTCGGCAATTATGTCTGGCAATCCCACGACTTGAAGCTGGGCCCTTACGAGTACCAGGCGTCGGCGAATGCACTGCAATCGAAACACACGCACTCAGGGGCGCGTTAGTTGGCCTTGGAAAATGCCTACCAGAAGTGTGCATCGCTCGGCAAGCAAATCGGGGTATTTGAAGTGCACTCTCGCTTGCCGCTGGATCCGGCGAATGAAGTGGCCAACGAGACGTTCGTTTGCATGTGATCTCTATCACTGCAATCCGAATCTATTCGTCTTTTAATCAGTAGGTGGTGAAAATGAAGTTAATAATGGTTGCGCTGCTCGCGGCGTTCTTGAACGCCTGCGTCACCTCTGTTCATGACTTGTCCAGGCCGGGCGCCAGTGCCTCTGACATCCAGTACGACAAAACTGAATGCCAGTACCAGGCCAAAGCGGCAACAGCCAGCTACCACTCAACGCCGGCGGCAAACGACCAGACCCACGGCATGGGCAGTGCCGTAGGTGATGGCATCGTCATTGCTGAAAAGCAGATCGATCTGACGAATGATTGCATGCGGGTCAAAGGCTACGCCGGCCAATGAGCAGCGCGGGCTGATCCAGCCTGGCTCTGCCTCATCGCTGTTTTACGCGCTTGAGATCACTGACCGACACATACCGTATTGGACTTGGTTCGAGTGGACTGGCCATCCATTGACGCATCCCCCTGAACATCGACACTCTCGGTGGTGTTGCATTCCTGCATGGCCGGTTTCGCCGTTTTCTGTTGCCAATCCCGATCCTGTTGCGCTTGCCAGTCGGCCGCCGCTTTCTTACGTCGCTGATCGGAAATCATCATGCAGTTTGCGAACTCCGGCGAACCTTGTGCATATCCATAACCAGAACTGGTCTGACGATCTTCGGCAGCTTGTTGTTCGGCACTCATGCAGCCGCTTAATGCGGCAGTGCAGAACGTCAGAAAGAGCAGGGGAATGGCGCGCGTTCCGGACGTATAAGGCTCATTCATATAGATTCACCCAGCAAGTAAACGGTAAAACACTGAGGGGCTGCACGTCCTGGTTTCGCTGGCCTGATGCTTGTCTCTCAGGGCGCCTGATGTGCACTCGCAAGATGGACAAGTCACCGTTTCTTTGTAGTACAGTCGCCATCGAACCACCTGTCGTCTGAGGCTTTCCGGCAATTGGTGTACGTAAAACCGACAGATGGGCACGACTTTTCAATGAGCAATTCTACGACTACAACCAGCGGCAATTGGCACGCGGTCATTGCGCTGGCACTCGCAGCGTTTGTCTTCAACACCACCGAGTTTGTCCCGGTCGGCCTGTTGAGTTCGATCGGCAGCAGCTTCGACATGACGTCGGCTCAGGTCGGTTTGATGTTGACCATCTATGCGTGGGTGGTGTCTCTGATGTCGCTGCCGATCATGCTGCTGACGCGCAACGTCGAGCGGCGCAAGTTGTTGATCGTGCTGTTTGCGATGTTCATCGTCAGTCACATCCTGTCGAGTCTGGCGACCAGTTTTGCTGTCCTCTTGGTGAGCCGGATTGGCGTGGCGTTATCGCATGCATTGTTCTGGTCCATCACCGCTTCCCTGGCAGTGCGCCTGGCGCCGCCGGGCAAGCAGGTCCAGGCTTTGGGCCTGCTGGCAACCGGCACTTCCCTGGCGATGGTGCTGGGCATTCCCCTCGGCCGGATATTGGGCGAGGCGATGGGCTGGCGAACCACCTTTATCGCGATCGCGGTGTTGGCGGCAACATTGGTGTTTTGGCTGGCCAGGGTTTTGCCGTTGTTGCCCAGCCAGAACTCGGGGTCGCTCAAAAGCCTGCCCATACTGTTGAAACGACCCGCGCTTGTGGCGATCTACATCCTGACGGCCATGGTCGTAACGGCTCATTTCACCGCCTACAGCTACATTGAGCCGTTCGTTCAGGTCGTGGCGGGCATGAGTGGCGAGACGGTCACACTTATCCTGCTGTTATTCGGCGGTGCGGGGATTTTCGGATCTCTGCTGTTCAGTTGGCTGCACCGGTATAGCCCGCAGCGCTTTCTCATCGCCGCCGTGTCGTTGCTCGCGTTGTGCCTGGCATTGCTGTTGCCATTGAGCGGCAAGGTTTCGTATCTGAGCGCGCTGAGTCTGTTCTGGGGAATGGCGATCATGGGATTTGGCCTGGCGTTGCAGTCCAAGGTTCTGGTATTGGCGCCCGACGCGACCGATGTGGCGATGGCGCTGTTTTCGGGGATTTACAACATCGGCATCGGTGGCGGGGCACTGATGGGGAGTTGGGTGGGCAGCCAGTTCGGCTTTGCTTATGTTGGAGTTGTTGGCGGGATGTTGGCGGCGTTGGCGTTGTTGCTTTACTGCCTGTCGATCTATCGTCAGGCTCGGTCCGCGACTTCTGCCTGAGTACTAGAACCGCTTTGCTACCGATAGCAAAGCGGTTTCGGAAAGGCTTCTCAGAGACTGTCCGGATCCCCAAAGAACATCTGAATCCGCGACCGCAACCAACGCTCCCCCGGATCGTTATCCTGCGACCCACGCCACGCCATATGCAGTTCGAACGTGCGCGTCGGCAACGGTGGATCCTCCGCCCGCACGCCGCCGGCAGCCGTCAGCGCATCCGCGGTGTAGTCCGGCACGGTCGCAACAATGTCAGTGCCGGCGAGCAACGTACTCAAGCCATTGAACTGCGGCACGGCCAGCACCACGTGGCGCTTGCGCCCGAGTTTCTCCAGCTCTTCATCAATAAAGCCACTGAGGTCACCGGCGAACGACACCAGTGCATGCGGACGCGCGCAGTAGTCATCCAGACTAAGCGGGCCGGGCACGGTGTCGGCGCGCAGCAGTTTCGGCTGGCTGCGGCGCAGCACCTTGCGCTTGGCGTTGGCCGGCAGGTCGGTGGTGTAGCTGACGCCGATGGAGATTTCGCCGGAGGCCAGCAGGCCCGGCATCAATATGTAGTTGACTCGGCGCACGACGAGGACGATGCCCGGTGCTTCGGCGCGCAGGCGTTTGAGCAGCATCGGCAACAGGGCGAATTCGACGTCGTCGGACAGGCCGATGCGAAATACCGAAGTGCTGGTGGCGGGGTCGAATTCCGCCGCGCGGCTGACAGCCGTTGAAATCGAGTCGAGCGCCGGGGAGAGCAGGGCGAAGATTTCCACCGCGCGGGCGGACGGTTCCATGCTGCGTCCGGTGCGCACGAACAACGGGTCATCGAACAGGCTGCGCAGGCGCGAGAGCGCCGCACTGATCGCCGGCTGGCCGAGAAACAGCTTCTCGGCGGCGCGGGTCACGCTGCGTTCGTGCATCAATGTTTCGAATACGATCAACAGGTTCAGGTCGACACGACGCAGGTCATTACGATTCATCTGGAGTCCTGGCAGAGTCATCAAGCTTGACGAGAGCGACCATATGAGAACAATGGCCGGCATGAATATTACGGGGAAAGGCTGGTACTCTGCACCGCTAAATTCAGCTTTACCGGGCCGGTGGCGGCATTTTTTCATCAATTTTGCCAATGCCGTTCATACTGCGGAATCAATGACAGGCATGTCGACTATTAATAGCCACTGATAGTCTTGGGTCAAAAGCCCAGATAGAGTTCAGGGCATTAGAGGTTACTTTGACGAGGTTTGCGATGTCCCGCACGATCCGTTTTCACAAGTTTGGTCCGGCCGAGGTGCTCAAATGCGAAGAGCATGCGGCCGCTCAGCCAGGTCCTGGCGAAGTGCAGGTGCGTGTCGAGGCGATCGGCATCAGCTGGTACGACATTCTCTGGCGTCAGAATCTGGCCTCGTCCCAGGCACGCCTGCCGTCCGGTCTCGGCCATGAAATGGCCGGTGTGGTCACCGCCGTCGGTGACGGTGTGGACGATCTGTCGGTCGGCGACAAGGTGGCCAGTTTCCCGGCCGAAAGCCCGAACGATTACCCGGTGTATGGCGAGCAGATCGTGCTGCCACGTACCGCGCTGACCCGTTATCCGGATGTGCTCAGCCCGGTTGAGGCCAGCGTGCATTACACGCCGTTGTTGATCGCCTATTTTGCCTATGCGGATCTGGCGCGGGTCAAACCAGGGCAGTTTGCTCTGGTCACTGACGCCAGCCATTGCGCCGGTCCGTCCTTTGTCCAGTTGGGCAAGGCCATGGGCGTGCGGGTGATTGCCGCGACAAAAACCGCTGATGAGCGTGAGTACCTGCTGTCGCTGGGTGCCGAGAAAGTCATCGTCACCGAGGAAGAAGACTTGTTGATGCGAATCAACAAGATCACCGACAACCGTGGTGTCGATGTGGTGTTCGACGGTCTTGGCGGCCCGCAGATGTCGTTGCTCGGCGATGTCCTCGCACCGCGTGGCAGTCTGGTCCTGTATGGTCTTCAGGGTGGCAACCAGACACCATTTCCGGCCTGTGCGGCGTTCCAGAAAAACATCCAGTTCTTTGTGCACTGCATCGGTAATTTCACCGGTAAACCCGAGTTGGGCATTGTTCAGGATCAAGTCGCCTTGCAGCGTGCCCTGCGTGATATCAATCAGCTGACGGCCGACCGTGTGCTGCTGCCACTCAAGACCCGGGTCTTCCCGTTCAACGAGTTCGTCGAAGCACATCGCTACATGGACGAATGCCCATGCCGCGAACGGGTCGCCCTGCAGGTCGAGCCCGCGTAACTCCCTCCGAACAGAGTCCGTGGCCCCACGGACTCTTGCGTTTTTACCTCTCGCAAATAATCAGACAGACCAAGCATGGTGCGTGGCCGGTTGTGCATCTGAACCGGTTTTTGTCTGCCATCTGTATCTTCTATTCGCCATATAAGCCCTGATAATTGAATGATTACTTTCATCTCAAGGAATGAGCCATGTCTGTGCATTCTGTTTTTCATTTCGCGTTTAACGTTTCCCCTCATGGGCGATATAGCGGTTTTTGTTTAATGACTGTAGGGCATTTCCTATTGTTGTTCTGCTTTTGTTGTACTCAATGTTCGTGGGACGCTGTAAGAAGTTTCCTCAGATATTTTCTGATCAAAAAAAACTCAATGCTGACAGTGGGTTACGTTGTCTGAGGTGGTGGGATTGCTGACTTCCTTGCGTCAAGTGTTTCAAATAACTTCAAAATCATAAGTGTTAGTATTTGATCGTCTATTACTTATTGATGAATTTATTGCGCCAGCGTCATCGCTGATGCGCGATATGAATTTTTTATGCCGGGTAAAGTACTGATGAACACGATCCATGATCAGGCAATGAACTATGTCTACCAGCAAGTATTGCAACGCCTGCTGAGTTTCTTTTCCAGAGCCGAGCGCACAGCGCTGCAGTTGCTGATCCAGCGTCTGGTGGTCGCCGCCGGCGGAATGGAGCGCATGGGTGAATACAAGGTTATGGTGACGCCATCCGGTACCCGTGACAGTTGCTACATGCTGGCGCTGCTGCGCGCCGCCCAGTTGAGTATTGCCGGCCGCGCCCCCGCCACGTTCCAGTTACGTGTGGCCACCTTGCGCCGCAGCGAATCGGGGACGGCGGCGCTGAACAACATGCACCGCAGCTTCGCTGCCTTGTTTCTGTATGACGACCCCCGTGTCGAGTTGCTCATGGTGGAACATCGACAAGTGTTGCCGTTCAACCATCTGGCGCCACTCGGAATGGACAGCGCGAACGCCCATCGCACCAATCTGCTGATGATGGGGCATCGACGTGCCAGGGGCGAGAAGCTTGAGTGGCGGGACGACGCCTGCCTGGCCCGGGCCGAATTTTACGGCCAGATTGCTCGCTGGAGTAACGGCGTGGATGCCTGGCTGGCCAGCGAATCGCCGCGTCGTCAGAAGCAGTTTGTCGAAGACCTGGACCGGGCCGTGCAGAAGGCCGGTATCGGGGCGCTGAAGCCGAATTCCGGGACGTTCGATGAGCTGTTCGCTTTGCTGGACGGATTGGGAGGGGATTTGTATCGCGGTTTTTACTCCGAATCGGAGCGGCAATGCTGGCGTCCCGAGGGTGGCTTCGAGTCATGTCGTCGCACGACATTTGTCGACATTCATGACATGGCGGTCGGCAATCTTGAAGAACGCTGGCCGCTACTGAGCGAGTTTCTGGGGTTCGAGGCAGAGGAATGGGTGTTTCACCAGGGTGAGGGCGAATACGCCGACCCTTTGATCGAGGCCCATTTACGCGGCCTGGAAGCGGAGTTCATCAGCGATCGCAGCTATGAAGCGGGGTTCTCGGAACATGTCCAGCGCATGCTGGCGAACATGCAGCTGCAGCGGGTGCCGGAACCGGTCTGCGAGCAGATGATCGCAAGACTGGGGCAACGGCAGACCACGGAAGAACTGCGCGAAGCAGCGGCGAGCTGGCTGCACCAGACTTACGGTCTGAACGAAGCACAATGGGTCTGCCTGCTGTTCACGCCGTTCATCGAGCGTGGAGCCGGGCTCGAGCGGTTCCTGCGCAGCTGTCATCCCGGCATGTTGGTGGCGCTGCCTGATTTGCATCGGGCCATGCAGGGGCTGCACGGCCCGGAGCAGGTAATGCAGTGGATGATGGACGTCAGCGGTTTACCGGTTCGGCTCATCGGCCACCTCTACGCCATGGAACCCTTGCCTGCGCACGGTGCGGCCCGGCAAACACTGGAGACCGCACTCGACGCGGCAGGCCTCGATGGCTCCGGCGTGGGTGACCGGTCAGTGGAACGATGAAGTGAGCGAGCGATCCTTGGGCGCACCAACGGTTATGGTGTCCGTCTCATGAAGGCTGCACGGGAATCCGGTTTCGCCTACCAGGCAGTCTATCGATACCTGATGCGCTTGATGGCCGAGTCGGCTTGCGATGGCAATTCAAGGCTGCCATCGCTGCGTCAGTTGGCAGATCGCTTGAACGTGTCGATCTCGACCATTCAATACGCTTACTCGTTGCTCGAAAAGGAAGGGCGGATCTATTCAGTGGCCAAGTCCGGGTATTACGCCAGGGCGGTTTCGGGGGGGACGCCACCTGCCATGAGCAATGATCTGCTCGAAACGCTCTATGTCAACGCGCTGCACCCGGGTATGCGTTTGTTGAATGCTGATGATCCGGTTTCGCTGCAATCACTGGATAGTCCATTGCTGTTGTTGGAGCGTGAGCTGCTGCGCCAGTATCCCCGCCAGCCGCCGTTGCTCGACCAGCCTTGTGGTGAACTGGAATTACGCGCCGTCCTGGCGGCCCGCTATACCACCTCGCCAAAGCAGTGCTGGCACGCCGAGGATGTTTACATCGGCGCGGATATGCGCGGGGTGCTGGAGATCCTGGTGGCCGTTCTGCAGCTCAGGCACACAACCATTCTGGTCGAGTCGCCCTGTGACTGGGTGATACTGCGGTTGCTGCAGGCGGCTGAGGTGCGTGTAATCGAACTGCCGTTGCAGGCCTGTGGCGGGCTGGAGCTGCAGCGGCTGGAAACACTGCTCAAGACCGAAGACGTGCGGCTGATTCTGCTGTCCTCGGGCCTGTGCATGCCGCGCGGTACACAGGTTCCAGCGGATAACCGCAACGTGATCGCCGGCCTGCTTGGCGAGCACGGCACCTGGGTGCTGGAAAACGACTGCTACGGTGAACTGGGCGAGGCAACGGGCGTCGAGCGTCTGCGTGATCAACTGGACCCTGACCGACTGCTGGTCTTCTCCACGTTCGAGAAATTCATCGGTATCGAAGCGCCTTACGGGTACGTGTTGTCGCGCCAATGGAAGCACGAAATGCAGCGGCATTTTCTGATGCGCTCGTTCCGGTTGTCGCCCGTTCGCCAGAAGGCCATTGCCCGGCTGTATGGAAACGGTCGGGTCGATCAGCATCTGCACGTACTTCGCCGGCTCCTCAAGGAACGTCGTACGCCGATGATCGACTTGTTGCGCGAACGTCTGGGCGAAGCGCTGCAGGTTGTCGAGCCACAAGGTGGGGCGACGGTCTGGGTGCGGGCACGGCGGCCGGTGGATATGCGCGATGTGTTTCAGCGCCTGCTCAGGCAACAGGTGTTGATTGCGCCGGGCGAACTGTTCAGCTTGCAGGGATTGCACCGTCGGCATCTGCGCCTGAACCTGCTGGATCACGGAGAGAGCGGCTTGGGCGGAGCGCTCGAGAGGTTGGGAGAGGCGTTGCGCTTGGCGCCGCTGGAATGAACGTTGAAATCTGTCGGATAGATCCCGTCGCGCTGCGGTCGAACTGTCAGTAAACTGCGCTGTATTTCCTGAACCACTCTATTTCAGAGGTTTTGCATGACTATCAGTCCTTTTGCGGGCAAACCGGCACCAGCAGAATTGTTGGTCGACATCCCGCGACTGGTAACGGCTTATTACACCGGCCAACCGGACGCTTCGATTGCCACCCAGCGTGTTGCATTCGGTACTTCCGGGCATCGCGGCAGCTCCTTCGACCTGAGTTTCAATGAATGGCACGTTCTGGCAATCAGCCAGGCGATCTGCCTGTACCGCGAAGCCCAGGGCATCGACGGCCCGTTGTTCGTCGGTATCGACACCCATGCGCTGTCGACCCCGGCCGGGGCCAGTGCGCTGGAAGTGCTGGCGGCCAACGGCGTGACCGTGATGATCGCCGAAGGTGACGAATACACGCCGACACCGGCGGTTTCGCATGCAATTCTCTGCTACAACCGTGGCCGCACTTCGGGCCTGGCCGATGGCATCGTGATTACGCCGTCGCACAATCCGCCACAAAGCGGGGGCTACAAATACAACCCTACCAACGGCGGCCCGGCCGACACCCATATCACCAAGTGGATCGAAGCCAAGGCCAACGAGCTGCTGGCCAACAAGCTGGCAGGCGTCAAACGCATCAGCTACGAGCAGGCACTCAAGGCCAGCACCACGCACCGTCACGACTACCTCAACACCTACGTCGCTGACCTCATCAACGTGATCGACTTCGATGCCATCCGTGACGCCAAGCTGCGTCTGGGTGTAGATCCGTTGGGCGGAGCAGGGGTGCGCTACTGGTCGGCGATTGCCGAGCATTACCGTCTTGATCTGGATGTGGTGAACAAGCAGGTCGATCCGACTTTCCGCTTCATGACGGTCGACTGGGATGGACAGATCCGTATGGACCCGTCGTCCAGCCATGCCATGCAAGGTTTGATCGGTCTCAAGGAGCGTTACGACGTGGCCTTCGCCTGCGACCCGGATCACGATCGCCATGGCATCGTCACCCCGTCGGGTGGTCTGCTGGCACCGAACAACTATCTGGCGGTGTCCATCGATTACCTGTTCCAGAACCGTCCGCAATGGCGCGCCGACGCCGCCGTAGGTAAAACCGTGGTCAGCAGTGGCCTGATCGATCGTGTGGCCAAGCGTCTGGGACGTCGTCTGTACGAAGTGCCGGTCGGTTTCAAATGGTTTGCCGATGGCCTGTTCGATGGTTCGCTAGGTTTTGGTGGCGAGGAGAGTGCTGGCGCTTCGTTCCTGCGCAAGGATGGTGGCGTCTGGAGCACCGACAAGGACGGTTTGATTCCGGCGTTGTTGGCGGCTGAAATGACTGCCCGTACCGGCCGTGATCCGAGCCAGGCCTATCGCGCCCTGACCGATGAACTGGGCGAACCGTTCTCGGTGCGCGTCGATGCCAAGGCCAACCCTGAGCAGAAAGCGCTGTTGAGCAAGCTGTCGCCGGAGCAAGTGACGTCGACCGAGCTGGCAGGCGAGAAGATTCAGAGCATTCTCAGCCATGCGCCGGGCAACGATCAGGCCATTGGTGGTCTGAAGGTGATGACCGAAAACGGCTGGTTCGCCGCACGTCCTTCGGGCACCGAAGACATCTACAAGATCTACGCCGAAAGCTTCATTGGCGACGACCACCTCAAGCAACTGGTGGCTGAAGCGCAAACGCTGGTGGATGGCGCAATCAGCACCAAGTGATCTTCAGGGAGGTGAGTTCTTCCTGTGGTGAGGGGATTTATCCCCGATGGACTGCGTAGCAGTTCGCTCCATTGAAAAGAAGGCCGCTTTGCGGCCTATCGGGGATGAATCCCCTCGCCACAAAAGCTGCAAAAAAGGGGCGACCATGACGGTCGCCCCTTTTTTTACCTGCATATCAGGCGATCAAGCCAGATCCACCAACACGATTTCGCTGTCTTCGAGCGCCGTCACAGTCAGTATTGACTCATGCTCGACGGCAACACCGTCTCGAGCTTGTGCGCGCAAACCATTGACTTCAATCAGACCGGTGGCGGGTACCAGATACGCTCGACGTCCGGCATCCAACTGATATTCAGCTGTTTCGCCGGCCTTGAGGTTGGCCGCGACCAACCGCGCATCACCGCGAATGCGCAGGCTCTGATCGTCGCCGTCCTTGCCGCTGGCGAGGGTCACGAAGCCTTCGCGCTGGCCTTTGGGGAATGGTTTGGCACCCCACGATGGCGGCGCGCCAGTTTCCGTCGGCAGAATCCAGATCTGAAAGATTCGGGTCTCTTTGTCTTCCAGGTTGTACTCGCTGTGTGCGATGCCGGTGCCGGCGCTCATGACCTGCACGTCGCCTGCTTCAGTACGGCCCTTGTTGCCAAGGTTGTCCTGGTGGGTAATCGCACCTTCACGCACGTAAGTGATGATTTCCATGTCGCGGTGCGGGTGCAGCGGGAATCCGGTGCCGGCGGCGATCACGTCATCGTTCCACACGCGCAGATTGCCCCAGTTCATGCGTTGCGGATCGTAGTATTCGGCGAACGAAAAGTGGTGATGGGCATCCAACCAGCCGTGGTGAGCGCCGCCCAGTGTATTGAAAGGTCTGAGTTCAAGCATGATCGTCTCCTCAAAAGGTTCGTCATGGGGCGTAACGCCAAAGCCATGAAGCGAGACCGTCGGTTATGACGGGCATCATCCATGAGGCAATCATCGAGAAAAAGCGTAAAAAGTGCGGCATTCTCATCGAATCTGTTGATGGGAAACCGGCTCGAAACGATCTCACCCAACTTTCAGTTCATCGCCTAAACCAATGAGCTGTAAGCATTTCGCTAGAACTCATCAGCAAATAAAGCCACCATAGCCCCCAACAGCCTCACACACTGGAGCCCCTCAGCGTGGCGCAACACACTCCCGATCTTCCTCCCGAACTTCGTCCATTGGCCGAGATGCCATGGTTCAAGCGTCTCGCCGCACGTTTCTTCGGCCATGGCCTGACACGCTTGCGCGCTCAACACCGTGCGTCGTGGCTACACGGCCAGGCGGACGGTTTTCGCAGCGGACACACCGCTGGCGTGGAGTACGGCTTCAAGGAGGGGAAACTCGAAGGCCTGGAAGAAGGCCGGCAGGTGCTGTTGATTCGTGACAGTCGCAGCACCGAGCATCGCCCGCCGAGCGTCGATAATCATCTGTTCGACGACTGGCGTCTGCCACTCAGCGCCGAGCTGAAGAAGCGCATGAAAGCCGATGTGGCGCGCCTGCTGCCCGCGCATGCCCAGCCAAGCCTCGCTCAATGGAAGATGATTTTCAGTGACACTCCCTCGACCTCGGTGATCGCCGGGGCCGGGGCAGGCAAGTCGACCACGTTGGTGCTGCGCATCCTGTTGCTCACGCATTATCTGGGGTTTGAGCTGGATTCGATGACCGTGGTGACCTTCACCCGCGAGTCGCGCAAGGATTTCATCAATAAGCTGATCGAGATGTTCGCGCTCTGGGGCCAGCCATTGAGCCTGCAACAGGCGCGGGAACTGGTGCGCACCTTTCACTCACGCATTTTGCCGATGGTACGCAGCCTGCCGGGGTTCGAACGCTTGCAGGCTTTTGAAAATCTAAGCAATCGGCCACAAGGCGCTGACGAGGAGGTCGATAGCAACCCGTTCGATCTGCGAATCAATGATGCCCAGCGCCAGCAGCTCAACGCCTGCTATCACCGGTTATTCAATCAGGACCAACGTTTCCGCCAGTTGATTCAACCACTGGCCAAGGCTGCCTTGCAGCTCAAGGAGCTTGAGCGCGATCACCCGGACGTGCAAAAGCGCATGGCGGTGACCGAGCTGGCGGCCAAACGCGACGAAGAACTGTGCGATGCCATCGAAGACCTGTGGTTTCGCGCCGGTGCCTGGCCGATCAAGGGCATTGAGCCCAGCCGGCAGACGTTCGAGATCAACGGTTCGACCTTTCACTGCCACGGCTACATTCCCAGCCTCGATGCCTGGGTGGTGCTCGGCTTCGATCCCCGGGAAAACCCGCAAATCTGCCGTCCCAATGCCAAGCTCAGCCTGCGCGCTGAATGGGCCGTGAAACGCACCCTGTTTCAAGCTTTCTGTCGTAAACCATTGATTTGGTTGGATAGTTACGAAGCATCGAAGCGGGTGTTGGCGACATTAGCCGGCGACGCGAGCGCCGGTCCGGGCTTCGATTACAAGGTCAAAGGTGAACTGGTTTCGGCGCCGTTACTGGACTGTTTTGTTGCGGCGGCCGGCTTTATCGAAAACCTTGGGCTGGACGTGCCGGATGCCGTCGGCCGCATGAGTTTTGCCAAAGACGACCCGGACCGATTCTTCTTTGAGGCGCTGAGCCTGCTCTGGCGTGCCCTTGAAGATCACTTGCTCGATCAGAAGCCGCCGGTGATGACCTACAACCGTATGTTCGCGCTGTTCAGCGAGCACTCGCCGGAGAACCTGAAGCTGCTGAGTGATGAGCTGCTGCGACCGATGTCGCACTTGATGATCGACGAGTTTCAGGACGTATCGCCGCAAATCGTCTCGTGGATCCGCGCCAGCCTCGCGGAAATCCGCAGTCGCGGCCCGGCCATGCATGTCGGGCGGGGTGCGCAGCGTTCTTCGTTGCTGTGCGTCGGTGATGACTGGCAGTCGATTTACGGCTGGCGCGGCAGTTCGCCGAGTTACTTCATGGAGTTCAACAAGGAATTCCCGTCGCCGAGCACTACTCGGGTGATGCTCAGTGACAACTATCGCAGCCATCAGCACATCATTGATGCTGCCGAGCACATCGTTCGTGCCGCGCCGGCAATCCCCGGCAAGAAGGCCAAAGCCAGTGGCGCACCCAAGCCTGCGCAGCCGGTCAACGTGCTTGAGCGTGATGACCAGGCCATGGGTCAGCGCTTGGCCGAACATTACAATCGCGGCGATTCAATCTTGATGCTTTATCGAAAAAGCAGTGATAAGTCTTTGATTGAAAAGCATATTCAGCCTGTAGTTAATGTTGATTCGAGCTTGCCGTACGAAGCGCGACGGCTGAAACAGCTGACTTACCACAGCGCCAAGGGGCTGCAGGCTGATGCGGTGTTCCTGCTCGGTGACTGCCAGCACCTGACCAGTTCGCCCTACAAGAACCAGGTGTATCGCATGGCCGGCTTGGGCAAGGCTGGCGACAGTGAGCCTTATGACACGGCGCAGAAGGACGAGATTCTGCGGCTGGCCTACGTTGGTATCACCCGGGCGGTCAGCCATTGCTACTGGTACGTCGAGCCGCAGGATACCCAGGCGGTGAACATGCCAAGGGCGTCCGATCGGGTTGCCCAAGGCAAGGCATTCTTCGTCGATCACCGAAAACAGCCGCAAAACGCGTAGCACGCAAGCACAAAAAAAGCCCGCCTGAATTGGCGGGCTTTTTTATATAAAACAATAGTTTATGCGTAACTCTTGAGAGATTCCGGAGGAATGAAAGCCTCCAGTTCGTCTTCCACAGCCTCAATGATGCGCTCGACATCGGCCGCGTTCATCACCGTCGCACAAGGAATACCGGCGATGGCGATCATGGTTTCACCGCTGGCACGATCAAACAGACGGGCAATCATGCTGCCCGGCGCATCCATCGTTGCCTCAAAACCCATGGGATGAAAGTGCCAACGCATCAGTTGGCACGCATTGGGAAACGTGACTTTACTGGAGCCTTTATTCATGTGTTGCCCGCCTTCTTCATCGAGCGCTTCCTTTTGCTCATGTTAGGTGGGAAGAGCCTTCATTGGCTCAACCGGTCAGTGACGTTAAAAGTAGCACCCGCATGTGAATTTTCCGTGAGATTTTTCAGTTCATTTTGCGATTGCTGCGCGTTTTTTGATGTAAGTCACGTCGGGATCAGTCATCGCCAAATGGCCACTACGGTTTGCTCGTTGATCGTTTTGTCGAACTTGGGCAAGCTCGGTTCTTTTGCGCCGAGCCCTTTATGCACGCCGACGATGACGGCCCCGAACAGACCCCGGCCACGGCCGCCACGGTCATGCGCTACCACCTGAGCTGGAAGCACCGCGATCTGGACAGCGTCATGGCGCTGTATCACCCGGACGTCCAATACAACGATTTCTTTCAGAACCGGGTCCTCGGCCTCGACGAATTGCGCGAGTACGTGCGCGTGAGCATGCCGCGAGAATCCGACGAAGCGCTCGAGCATTGCGACCGGATTCGCGTGGATGGCAACACCGCTTTCATTCAATACGAAGTGACTTTGCGCGGTGGCGACGGGCTGGTGTCGTTCCGCTCCAGTGAAGCGATCACGGTCAAGGACGGTCTGATCTGGCGGGTCAACGAATACGCATCGCTGGTCCGCACGCAAACCAACGGCGCTGTCGCACCCAGTCAACGCCCGGCGGTCAGTCGCCTGGGGCTGTCGCCGCGCCAGATCAGTTTCATGGCCGAGGATCTGCAGCAATATTTCGAACGCCAGCAACCGTATCTCGATCCGGATCTGGATCTGCAACGGGTGGCGAAGGAGTGCGGCTACAGCCGCAATCAGATTTCCTACCTGCTCAATCAGGTGCTCGGCCAAAGCTTTTACCGCTACGTCAACCAGGCCCGCCTGCAGCACTTGCTCAAGTCACTGGATCAGGCCATGCCGCCGCTGCGTATCGATGAGCTGGCGTTTGCTGCCGGTTTCAACTCGCTGTCAGCGTTTTACAGTTGTTTTCGCCAGCACACCGGCCAGTCGCCGAAGGCCTACGCCAAACAAATTTCTTTGCGGGCACGCGCGCAAGACAGTGATTGAAGTCACGCACTAGGATCGACGCCATCGAAGGTTTTCAGTGGCGGAGTCTTGCATGCCGGCGTGGCGCACTATCAGTTTGTGGATGGATCAACTCGACGAGCCGTTGATTGCGCGGCCGGCGTTGGAACAGGATCTGGATGTCGACGTGGCGATCATCGGCGCCGGTTATACCGGGTTGTGGACCGCGTACTACCTGAAAAAACTCGCCCCCGGTCTCGATATCGCCATCATCGAGGCGCAAACCGCCGGTTTCGGCGCGTCCGGGCGCAATGGCGGCTGGCTGATGGGTAACCTGCTGGGCGAGGATCGACTGCTCGCCGGTCTCTCTCCAGAACAACGTCGCGCATCGTTTGATCTGCTGCACAGCATTCCGGATGAAGTGGAAGTTGTCCTCGAACGTGAGGGCATCCACTGCGATTACCGTAAAGGCGGGGTGCTGTACTGTGCCGCCCGCTACCCGGAGCAGGAAGTCAGCCTGCGCGAATACCTCGACAAACTTCATGCCCAAGGCCTGACCGACAACGATTACCGCTGGCTGAACCCCGAACAGCTGGCGCAACAGATTCGTGTGGCGAAACCCTACGGCGGAATTTATGCGCCACACGTGGCGACCATTCACCCGGCGAAACTGGTGCGCGGTCTGGCGCGCACCGTGCAGAGCATGGGCGTGAAGATCTATGAAAACAGCCCAGTCACCCATTGGCAGTCCGGCAGTTTGCGCACGGCCAGGGCCAGTGTGCGCAGTCGCTGGATTGTGCCGGCGGTCGAAGGCTATTCGGTCACGCTCCCGCCGTTGGGTCGCTATCAGTTGCCGGTGCAAAGCCTGATTGTCGCCACCGAACCGTTGTCGGCAGCGACCTGGGATGAAATTGGCCTCAACCGTGGCCAGGCTTTCAGTGAGTTCAGCCGTCAGGTCACCTATGGCCAGCGCAGTGCCGACAATCGCCTGATCTTCGGCGCCCGCGGCGGTTATCAGTTCGCCGGCAAACTGCGCCACAACTTCGATCTGACCCGCGACGAAGTCGAGCTGCGCCGCTATCTGTTCGGCGAACTGTTCCCACAGCTGAAAAACGTGCAGATCACCCACGCCTGGGGCGGCAACCTCGGCATGTCCCGGCACTTCAAGCCGCACATGCTCTGCGATCGCGCCAATGGTATCGCGTTGTCCGGCGGTTATGGCGGGGAGGGTGTGGGTGCCAGCAATCTCGGCGGCCGCACCCTGGCCGATCTGATTCTTGAGCGCGATACCGAACTGGTGCATCAGCCGTGGGTGCTGCCGGACGGTGGAATTCATGCGCTACGCGCCTGGGAGCCGGAGCCGTGCCGCTGGCTCGGTTACAACGCGATCATCAAAAGTTTCGTCCACGAAGACCAGACCCTGGCCAACCCGGCCAGCGCCCCGTGGCGGCGCAAGTTGGCCAGTCAGGTCGCGGGCTTCATGGAAGGTTTCATGCACTAACCGCCGTTTTCTTCACAAGACAGGTCCCACCATGAGCATTACGCAGTTCAAGAACACCGCCAGCCTGCAACTGGATGAATCCAACCCGGTCGCCGTGCCACTCGGCGAGCCGGTCGCCATTGCCTCGACCACCAGCGTCGAGCGCGATGACGGCGTTGAAACCGGCGTCTGGGAATGCACCCCGGGGCGCTGGCGCCGGCAGATCACCGCACAGGAGTTCTGCCACTTCATCTCCGGCCGTTGCACGTTCACCCCGGACGACGGCGGCGAAACCCTGCACATACAAGGTGGCGACGCACTGATGTTGCCGGCCAATACGCTCGGCATCTGGGATATCCAGGAGACCGTGCGCAAGTCCTACGTTCTTATTTTCTGATTGTTTGATCCTTTGATTGCCTGCCAACAAAAATAGCCACTACAGGAATCGACCCCATGATCCAGAAAACCCTCGCTCTGGCGCCGCTGCTGCTGGCCGCCTCCATTAGTCATGCCGCCGAAACGGTGAAAATTTACAACTGGTCGGACTACATCGCGCCGGACACCACGAAAAACTTCCAGAAAGACACCGGCATCGGCGTCACCTATGACGTCTACGACAGCAACGAAACCCTCGACGGCAAGTTGATGACCGGCAAATCCGGTTATGACGTGGTGTTCCCGTCCAACCACTTCATGGCGCGGCAGATCCAGGGCGGGGCGCTGAAGAAGCTCGACAAGAGCCAGTTGCCGAACTGGAAGAACCTCAACCCGGTGTTGCTCAAGGCCTTGCAGGTCAACGACCCGAACAACGAGCACGGCTTTCCGTATCTGTGGGGCAGCACCGGCATCGGCTACAACGTCGCCAAGGTCAAGGCGGTGCTGGGTGACAACGCGCCAGTGGATTCCTGGGATCTGATCTTCAAGCCCGAATACATGGAAAAACTGCAGAAGTGCGGCGTGGCGATCCTCGATAACGGCCCGGAATTGCTGCCGGCAGCCCTCAATTACCTGGGCTTGCCGCCCCACAGCAAGAACCCCGAGGACTACAAGAAAGCCGAAGCATTGCTGATGAAAGTGCGGCCGTATGTCAGCTACTTCCATTCCTCGAAGTACACCAGCGACCTGGCCAATGGCGATATCTGCGTGGCGGTCGGTTTCTCCGGTGACATCCTGCAGGCGGAAAACCGCGCCAAGGAAGCGAAGAACGGCATCGACATCGGTTACGCGATTCCCAAGGAAGGCGCCGCCATATGGTTCGACATGGTCGCCATGCCCGCCGATGCACCGGACGAGAAGGCCGGTTACGCGTTCATGAACTACCTACTGCGTCCGGATGTGATGGCCGGCATCAGCAATTACGTGCACTACGCCAATGGCAACCAGCAGGCCGACAGCCTGATCGATCCGGCAATCAAGGGTGACACCAAGGTCTATCCGAGCCCGGAGATGATGGGCAAGCTGTTTGCGCTGGAGGCAATGCCGCTGAACATTGACCGGATCCGCACGCGGGTGTGGAACAAGATCCGTACCGGTAGCTAAACCACATCACCCCTCCTGTGGGAGCGGGCTTGCTCGCGAATGCGTTCGATCAGTCAGCAAACAGGTTGGCAGATAAATAGCATTCGCGAGCAAGCCCGCTCCCACAAGTGTTTTAGCAACGCTGATTTGATTGATATCACTACACTGGCATCGCACTAATAGAGTGCAGCAAAGTGAGACGTATCTATCAAAAAGCAACTTACCGATATTTAATATTTAAATAGAAAATCGTCAGACAATTAGGCGAGAACAAACACCTCATAACAATCTTTCGACCCCGCAGTCATTGTTTACGGGCATTTGACGGAGCAGTCGGTTTTGATCTCAAAAAAATGCTAGACGACAGATTTCAAATTGTGTCAGGTTTCTTACGCCTTCATTGGGCGAGTGATAGGACGATCTCGCCAGGGATCGTCGCTATCTGACAAAAACTGTTCCATTGCTAAACAAGGAAGTGTGTTTATGTCGAAAGTAAAAGCGAACGCTATTGATATCACCGCAGACACATTCGTGCCTGTCGGCGCAGCGCAATCTCTGGCTGCGACCAGCTCTGCCTGGAACCAGATCAATAGCTTCAGCCATCAATACGATCGTGGCGGCAACCTCACGGTCAATGGCAAACCCTCCTTCTCGGTGGATCAAGCCGCCACTCAACTGTTGCGCGACGGTGCCTCCTGGCACGACC
The DNA here is from genome assembly GCF_900215165.1 of Pseudomonas sp. LAMO17WK12:I5. Lineage (NCBI taxonomy): Bacteria > Pseudomonadati > Pseudomonadota > Gammaproteobacteria > Pseudomonadales > Pseudomonadaceae > Pseudomonas > Pseudomonas sp. LAMO17WK12:I5. The sequence continues at coordinate 399,756 of NZ_OBDS01000005.1, forward strand.
TGGACAACAGTGGCAAGATCGAACTGACCTACACCTTTCTGACCGCCAAAACCGCTAACTTCAGCGGCCTGGGCGTCACCGGTTTCAGTCAGTTCAGCTCCCTGCAGAAAGCCCAGGCCGTGCTCGCCATGCAATCCTGGGCGGATGTCGCCAACGTGACGTTCACCGAAGCTTCCCGTGGTGGCGACGGTCACATGACCTTCGGTAACTACAGCGGCGGCCAGGAAGGTGCGGCGGCGTTTGCGTTCCTGCCAGGCACCGAGCCAGGCTATGACGGTCAGTCCTGGTACCTGACCGGCAGTGGCTATGACGTCAACAAGACCCCGGGCCTGAACAATTACGGGCGTCAAACCCTGACCCACGAAATCGGCCACACCCTGGGCCTGTCTCACCCTGGCGACTACAACGCCGGCGAAGGCAACCCGACTTACAAGGATGCTTCCTACGGGCAAGACACCCGCGGTTACAGCCTCATGAGTTACTGGAGCGAAAGCAACACCGCCCAGAACTTCAGCAAGGGCGGTGTGGAAGCTTACGCTTCCGGCCCGCTGATGGACGACATTGCAGCGATCCAGAAGCTGTACGGCGCCAACCTGACCACCCGTACCGGTGACACCACCTACGGCTTCAACTCCAACGCCGGTCGCGATTTCCTCAGCGCCTCGTCGTCGAGCGACAAGCTGGTGTTCTCGGTGTGGGACGCGGGCGGCAAGGACACCTTCGACTTCTCGGGTTTCACCCAGAACCAGAAGATCAACCTCAATGAAGCCTCGTTCTCCGACGTAGGTGGCATGATCGGTAACGTGTCCATCGCCAAGGGCGTGACCATCGAGAACGCCATCGGCGGTTCGGGCAACGACCTGCTGATCGGTAACAGTGCGTCCAACGAGCTGAAGGGCGGTGCCGGCAACGACATCATCTACGGCGCCGGTGGTGCGGACAAACTGTGGGGCGGTTCGGGTTCGGACACTTTCGTGTTCGCCTCCAGTTCCGACTCCAAGCCGGGTGCAATCGATCAGATCCTCGATTTCGTCAGCGGTCTGGACAAAATCGACCTGAGCGCCATCACCAACGGTTCCGGCCTGCACTTTGTCAGCAGCTTCACCGGTTCGGCCGGCGACGCGATCCTGACCTCGTCGGGCGGCAACAGCCTGTTGTCGGTGGACTTCTCCGGGCACGGCGTGGCGGACTTCCAGGTCAGCACCGTGGGCCAGGCAGCGACCAGCGACATCGTGGCGTGATGTGAAACGGGAAGCGGCGCTTGATGCGCCGCTTTCTTTGCTTGCATCGTGTTGATGGCTGGGCAAGGCTAGGTGCTGGAGCGAATTTTCTGATGATCTGTAAAGTTTTTACCTACAAGGCGATGGCGTGGCTTTCGGCGGCGCTGATCATGATTTCTGGAGAAACAACCATGGCAAGCAGCCTCAGACTTGAAGATCCCTCGGTTTTTGCCGGGCAATGGCAGGCGACGTTGAGCACTGAAAATGACGCGCCCGAAGCGCAAAAGCTGCAGGATAAACCGTCGAACACCTGTGCCCTCGAACTGCAAGCCAATCAGACCGTCGGCAAGGGCGCCGAATGCCTTGGTGCATGGCTGGAAGATTCGCCTACCGGCTGGTTTCCGGAACCCGACGGAATTTCGATCACCGGCAAGGAAGGTTCAAGAATCGTGTTTTTCAGCCGACAACGTGACGGGCTCTATTCCAGCACTTTGAAGTCGGGCCTGGTTGTTACACTCGAACGCGCGACGAAATAAACGCTCAACTAATCCAGATTGAATATATGGCAGTGTTTGAACGTTATAAGTGATCGTCGCAGTTGTTGTTGAATGGTAAGCGAGTACTTGCAAAACATCTTTCGCAGGTAGGCGGAACATTAATTGAGCGCTCGCCGAAGTCTGGCGGGATCTATCATTTCAGGAAGAAACAATGAAGATGGCGAAGGCCCCAGCCACCGCTCCCTTGTTCAAGGCTTTGGGTGACTATAAAAGCATTCTGATCAGCGTCGGGTGCTTTACCGCACTGATTAACGTGCTGATGCTGGTGCCCTCCATTTATATGCTGCAGGTCTACGACCGCGTACTGTCTTCGCAGAACGAAACGACGTTGGCGATGCTGTCATTGATGGTGGTTGGCTTCTTTGCCTTCATCGGCATGCTGGAGGTGATCCGCAGCTTCATCGTGATCCGCATCGGCAGCCAACTGGAGCGCCGCTTCAACCTGCGGGTGTATCAGGCGGCGTTCGAACGCAACCTGTTCAAGGGCGAGGGCAACGCCGGGCAATCGCTGGGCGACCTGACCCACATTCGCCAATTCGTCACCGGCCCGGCCCTGTTCGCGTTTTTCGACGCGCCGTGGTTCCCGGTCTATCTGTTTGTCATCTACCTGTTCAACGTCTGGCTGGGCGTGCTCGCCACGGCCGGCGCGCTGCTGCTGATTGCGCTGGCCTGCCTCAACGAATACATGACCAAAAAGCCGCTGGGGGAAGCCGCCGGTTACTCGCAGAAGTCCAGCCAACTGGCGACCAGCCACCTGCACAACGCCGAAACCATCCAGGCCATGGGCATGCTCGGCGCGTTGCGCAAGCGCTGGTTCGGTGTGCACTCGCGTTTCCTCGGCCTGCAGAATCAGGCCAGCGACACCGGCGCGGTGATCAGCTCGATCAGCAAGACCCTGCGCCTGTGCCTGCAATCGCTGGTGCTGGGCCTCGGTGCGTTGCTGGTGATCAAGGGCGACATGACCGCCGGGATGATGATTGCCGGTTCGATCCTGATGGGCCGCGTGCTGAGCCCGATCGACCAGTTGATCGCCGTGTGGAAACAGTGGAGCGGGGCGAAGCTGGCCTATCGTCGTCTGGACTCTTTGCTGCAGGCGTTCCCGCCGAGTGATGACGCCATGGCGCTGCCGGCGCCGAAAGGCCAGATCACCTTCGAGCAAGTCAGTGCCGGCCCTCCCGGGCAGCGCGCGGCAACCCTGCAGATGATCAATTTCAATCTGGGCGCTGGCGAAGTGCTCGGCGTGCTCGGTGCTTCCGGTTCCGGCAAGTCGACCCTGGCCCGTGTGCTGGTCGGCGTGTGGCCGACCCTCGGCGGCACGGTGCGCCTGGACAGTGCCGACATCCATCGCTGGAACCGCGACGAGCTCGGCCCGTACATCGGCTACCTGCCACAAGACATCGAACTGTTCAGCGGCAGCATCGCCGAAAACATTGCCCGTTTCAGCGAAGCCAACCCGGAGAAGGTCGTGGCCGCCGCGCAACAGGCCGGCGTCCACGAGATGATTCTGCGCCTGCCGCAAGGCTACGACACGCAACTGGGCGAGGACGGCAGTGGCCTGTCCGGCGGTCAAAAGCAGCGTGTGGCCCTGGCCCGTGCGATGTATGGCGATCCGAGCCTGGTGGTGCTCGATGAGCCGAACTCCAACCTCGACACTGTTGGTGAAGCCGCGCTGGCCAGCGCCATCGCCCAGCTCAAGGCCAAGGGCACCACCGTGGTGCTGGTGACGCATCGCTCTTCGGTACTGGCTCAGGCGGACAAACTGCTGGTGCTCAACGATGGCCGCTTGCAGGCGTTCGGCGCCAGTCAGGAAGTGCTCAAGGCGCTGTCCGGCGCTCAGGAACAACAACGGGAAAAATCCGCGCAGGCACCGGGCGGGCTCAGCATGAGCCGGCAGTACCAGCCCTCGACAAGGAATTCGAGTGTATGAGCAGCGCCAGCATGAACACTGAAAACGAAGCCTCCATGGAACACGCGTACGTCACCGAGCGCCCGGAGCGCGATGCGAAATTCTTCGCCCGCATGGGCTGGATTCTGGCAATCGTCGGCGCTGGCAGTTTCTTCACTTGGGCCGCACTGGCGCCGCTGGATCAGGGGATTCCGGTGCAAGGCACCGTGGTGGTCTCGGGCAAGCGCAAAGCTGTGCAGTCGATGAGCAGCGGCGTGGTCAGCCGGATTCTGGTGCGCGAAGGCGAGATCGTGAAGCAGGGTCAACCGTTGTTTCGCCTCGATCAGACCCAGGTGGCCGCCGACGTGCAGTCGTTGCAGGCGCAATACCGCATGGCCTGGGCCAGCCTCGCACGCTGGCAGGCCGAGCGCGACAACCGCAAAGAGATCACCTTTCCTGCCGAACTGAGTAACGACCCGGATCCGCGTCTGGCGCTGGTTCTTGAAGGCCAGCGTCAACTGTTCAGCAGCCGTCGCGAAGCGTTCTACCGCGAGCAGGCCGGTCTGCGCGCCAGCATCGAAGGCGCCACCGCGCAGCTGGCGGGCATGCGTCGCGCCCGCACCGACCTCAATGCCCAGGCCGATTCGCTGCAACAGCAACTGAGCAACCTGCAGCCACTGGCGGACAACGGCTACATCCCGCGCAACCGCTTGATGGAGTACCAGCGGCAGCTGTCGCAAGTGCAGCAACAACTGGCGGAAAACACCGGTGAAAGCGGCCGAGTGGAGCAGGGCATCCTCGAATCGCGCCTGAAGCTGCAACAGCATGGCGAGGAATATCAGAAGGAAGTGCGCACGCAACTGGCCGACGCGCAGCTCAAAAGCGTGACCCTGTCGGAGCAACTGACTTCGGCCGGTTTCGACCTGCAGCACAGCGAGATCCTCGCCACTGCCGACGGCGTGGCGGTCAACCTCGGCGTACACACCGAAGGCGCCGTGGTGCGTCAGGGCGAAACCCTGCTGGAGATCGTCCCGCAAGGCACCACCCTGGAAGTCGAAGGGCACTTGCCGATCAACTTGATCGACAAGGTCGGCACGCATCTGCCGGTCGATATCCTGTTTACCGCGTTCAACCAGAGCAAGACCCCGCGCGTGCCGGGTGAGGTCAGCCTGATTTCCGCCGACCAGATGGTCGATGAGAAAACCGGCGTGCCGTACTACGTGTTGCGCAGCAGCGTCAGTGATCAGGCGATGGAAAAACTCCATGGCCTGGTGATCAAGCCCGGTATGCCGGCGGAAATGTTCGTGCGCACGGGCGAACGGTCACTGCTCAACTACCTGTTCAAACCATTGCTCGATCGCGCTGGCTCTGCGTTGACTGAAGAATAAGGATGTTCGGCTGTATGAATAAGCTTTCGATGTTGGGAGCAGCGTTCGCGCTGCTCGCAGGAAACAGCGCGCTGGCGGCCATGGGGCCATTCGAGGTCTACGAACAGGCATTGCGCAACGATCCGGTGTTCCTCGGCGCGATCAAGGAGCGCGACGCGGGCCTGGAAAACCGCACCATCGGCCGCGCCGGGTTGTTGCCGAGACTGGGTTACAACTACAACCGGGGTCACAACACCTCGAAGGCCACGCAACTGACCGCTCGCGGCAACCTCACCGAAGACCGCAACTACAACAGCTATGGCTCGACCCTGACCTTGCAGCAACCGTTGCTCGACTACGAAGCCTACGCGGCGTATCGCAAAGGTGTGGCGCAGTCGCTGTTCGCCGACGAGGCGTTTCGCGGCAAGAGTCAGGAACTGCTGGTACGGGTGCTGGACAACTACACCAAAGCCTTGTTCGCCCAGGATCAGATCGACATCGCCCAGGCCAAGAAGAAGGCTTACGAGCAACAGTTCCAGCAGAACGAGCATATGTTCAAGCAGGGCGAGGGCACGCGCACCGACATTCTCGAAGCCGAGTCGCGCTATGAACTGGCGACCGCCGAAGAGATCGAGGCACGCAACGAGCAGGACGCCGCGCTGCGTGAACTGGGGGCGCTGGTCGGCGTGCAGACGGTGGACATCAGCGAGCTGGCGCCACTGGATCAGAATTTTCAGACCTTTGCCCTGATGCCGGCCAACTACGACACCTGGCATGAGCTGGCGATCAGCAACAACCCCAATCTGGCGTCGCAACGCCAGGCGGTGGAAGTGGCCAAGTACGAAGTCGAGCGCAACCGCGCCGGGCACCTGCCCAAAGTCAGTGCCTATGCGTCGATCCGCAAGACTGAATCGGACAGCGGCAACACCTATAACCAGCGCTACGACACCAATACCATCGGCTTTGAAGTCAACGTTCCACTGTACGCCGGTGGCGGGGTATCGGCCTCGACCCGTCAGGCCAGCCGCACCATGGAGCAGGCGGAATACGAGCTCGATGGCAAGACCCGCGAAACCTTGATCGAACTGCGCCGCCAGTTCAGCGCCTGCCTGTCGGGGGTCAACAAACTGCGCGCCTACCAGAAGGCTCTGGCTTCGGCTGAAGCGCTGGTGGTGTCGACCAAGCAAAGCATTCTCGGCGGCGAGCGGACTAACCTCGATGCGCTGAACGCAGAACAACAACTGTTTACCACCCGCCGCGATCTGGCCCAGGCGCGCTACGACTATTTGATGGCCTGGACCAAGCTGCATTACTACGCGGGGACATTGAACGAACAGGATCTGGCACGGGTGGATGAGGCGTTCGGACAAGGCCCGAAAACCCAGTAACACTGAAAGTCCTGTAGGCGCTTAAAGCAGAGCAAAAGATCGCAGCCTGCGGCAGCTCCTACATAGAACACAGCAATCCCTGTAGGAGCTGCCGAAGGCTGCGATCTTTTGATCTGGCTGTCAGTGCCTGCAAAACAATAAGAAAAGTGAGTGGTGAACATGGACGTACGCATCAAGCCGGCAGCGGTCGGCACCCTGTTGCTCGCAGTTTCCATCGCGCAAGCCCATGCGCAGTACCTCGAAACCGGCAAGCCCGGCGATCCCGCCAGTTGGCGCAGCGCCGAATTCCAGCGCGACTGGGGCCTGGCGCGGATGCAGGCCGATCAGGCTTACGCCGCCGGGATCACCGGTAAAGGCGTGAAAATCGGCGCCCTCGACTCCGGCTTCGACGCCGCCCATCCGGAGTTCGCCAGCGACCGCTATCACCCGGTGCTGGCCTCCGGCAGTTACGTCGACGGCTCGCTGTTCAACGTCAACGGCACCCTCAATTCCAACAACGATTCCCACGGCACCCACGTGGTCGGCACCATGGGCGCGAGCCGTGACGGCACCGGCATGCACGGGGTGGCGTACAACGCGCAAATCTACGTCGGCAACACCAACAACAACGACAGCTTTCTGTTCGGCCCGAAACCCGATCCGCGTTATTTCAAAGCCGCCTATGACGCCCTGGCCGCTGCCGGCGTGCGCGCAATCAACAACAGTTGGGGCAGTCAGCCGCCGGATGTCAGCTATCGCACTCTGGCCGATCTGCATGCCGCTTACGCCCAGCACTGGAATCAGGGCACCTGGCTCGATGCAGCGGCGGACGTCTCGCGCCGTGGCGTGATCAACGTGTTCAGCGCCGGTAACAGCGGCTACCCGAATGCCAGCGTGCGCTCGGCGTTGCCGTACTTTCAGCCGGACCTCGAAGGCCACTGGCTGGCAGTTTCCGGGCTGGACCAAAGCAATCAGCAGAAATACAACCAGTGCGGCATCGCCAAATACTGGTGCATCACCACGCCGGGGGCGAAGATCGACAGCACCATTCCGGGTGGCGATTACGCAATCAAGTCCGGCACCTCGATGGCCGCGCCGCACGCTACCGGGGCACTGGCGCTGGTGATGGAACGCTACCCGTACATGAATAATCAGCAGGCGCTGGAAGTGCTGCTGACCACCGCCACGCAACTCGACGGCGCGATTACCGATGCGCCGACCGAACGGGTCGGCTGGGGCGTGGCCAACCTCGATCGGGCGATGCGCGGGCCGGGGCAATTGCTTGGCGCGTTCGATGCCAACCTGGCGGCCGGGCAAAGCGATGTGTGGAGCAATGACATCTCCGACAAGGCACTGATTCAGCGTCAGCGCGAAGACCTCGCCGAACACAACGCCTGGCAGCAGACCCTGCAGGACAAGGGCTGGCAGAACGGTGTCCCGGCCGGCGCCAGTCAGCAGGATCAGACCGACTACGCGGTTGGTATGGCCCGTGATGCCGCAGCGGCGACCCGGGTCTATCAGGGCAGCCTGATCAAGTCCGGGGCAGGGCGCTTGCTGCTGACCGGCGACAACACCTTCCGTGGCCCGACCACGGTCAATGGCGGCTTGCTCAGCGTCAACGGCTCGCTGGCCTCGGCGGTGACCGTCAACGACAGCGGCACCCTTGGCGGTTCGGGGCGGATCGCTTCGCTGATCGCCAACAGCGGTGGCCGCGTGGCGCCGGGCAACTCCATCGGCACCTTGAGCGTGGCCGGTGACGTGACCTTTGCCCCAGGCTCGACCTACGCGGTCGAGCTGTCGCCGACCAGCAGCGACCGCATCGTCGCCGGCGGCGTCGCGAGCATCAGCGGCGCTACCGTCAGCCTGTCGCTGGAAAACAGCCCGACTCTGCTCAGCACCACGCAAGCGCGCAGCCTGCTCGGCCATTCATACGACATTTTGCAAGCGGCGGGCGGCATTCAGGGCCAGTTCGGCGCGGTGCTGCCGGATTACCTGTTCATCGGCGGCAACCTCGACTACACGGGCAACGCCATTCAGCTCGACATCCAGCGCAACGCCACCTCGTTCGCCAGTGTCGGGCAAACCCCGAACCAGCGTGCGGTGGCGGCCGCCGTCGAAGGCCTCGGCGCCGGCAATTCGGTGTACGAAAGCCTGCTGCTGTCGGCGTCTGCTGCATCGGCGCAGCAAGCCTTCCAGCAATTGAGCGGCGAAATCTACCCGGCGCTCGGCTCGATGCTGATCAATGACAGCCGCCAGTTGCGTGACGCGGTCGGCGAACGTCTGCACGATGCCAACGCCACGCAAAGCAATGGCTGGATCAAGGCCCTCGGCGCCTGGGGTTCGACCGATTCCGGTAACGACACCTCGCGCTACAGCACCTCGATCGGCGGCTTGCTCGCCGGTGTCGACGGCGCGCTGGACGAGCAGACGCGCATCGGTCTGGTCACCGGTTACAGCGACAGCTCGCTGAACATGGGCTCGGACACGCACTCGTCGGCCAAGGTCGACAGCTATCACCTCGGCGCTTACGCCGGTCATGACATCGGCGCCTGGCGCCTGAGCACCGGCGCGGCCTATAGCTGGCATCGCGCCGATGTGAAGCGCGATCTGCAATACGGCGATGTCAGCGCCAAACAGAAAGCCAAGGTCGATGCGGCCACCACGCAGGTCTTCGGCGAAGCGGCTTACCGGCTGAACCTGCAGCCGCTCGCGCTGGAGCCGTTCGCCAACCTCGCTTACGTGCATCTGGACACTGACGGCTTCACCGAAAAGGGCGACGCGGCGGCGCTGAAAAGCTCGGGCGATCAGCGTGATGCGGTCCTCAGCACCCTCGGTGTGCGCGCGGTCAAGCGCTTCAACCTGTCGGCCGCGCAGGCGCTGGACCTGAGCGGGCATCTTGGCTGGCAGCACAGCCTCAGCGACATCGACGCCGAACAGCATCTGCGTTTCGCCAGCGGTAGCACACCGTACGCGGTCGAGAGTTCGGCACTGGTGCGTGACGCGGCGCTGGTCGGCGTACAAGCCAGCCTGGCGTTGAGCAAGGACGTGCGAGTCAACCTCGATTACAACGGACAACTGGCTAACCGCGAGAAGAGCCACGGCGTGGGGCTGAGCCTGAACTGGCAGTTCTGACGGAGGGTGAATACGTCCCCTGTAGGCGCTGTGGGCACATACCTGTGGCGAGGGAGCTTGCTCCCGCTCGGCTGCGCAGCAGTCGTAAATCCGATGAGCCGGGTTCGACTGGAAGAATGCACAGGGCCGCTTCGCGCCCCAGCGGGAGCAAGCTCCCTCGCCACACAAAGCAGCATTCATGAGATTGAAGTAGACGGATTTTTCGCAACAACACTAAGGAAGGTCGCTGGATGAATAACAACAATACCCCCGCGCAAACGGGCGGTCGCTTCGCCATGAAAACCCTCAATTGCGCCATGCTCTGCGCACTGGCCACCTGGGGCACCGCGCACGCGGCGCCTTACGTGGAAAGCGGCCGCAGCGGCGATCCCGCCAGTTGGCGCAGCGCCGAGTTCCAGGCGGAATGGGGCCTGGGCGCCATCGGCGCGGATCACGCTTACGCCGCCGGTTACACCGGCAAAGGTGTGAAACTGGGGATCTTCGACCAGCCGGTGTACGCCGCGCACCCGGAGTTCTCCGGTGCCAACAAAGTCATCACCCTGGTCACCAGCGGGATCCGCGAATACACCGACCCGTACATCCCGGTCAAAGCCGGCGATGCGTTCCGTTATGACGGTTCGCCTTCGGTCGGTTCCGACGGCACGCTCGGTGCCCACGGCACCCACGTCGGTGGCATCGCTGCCGGCAGCCGTGACGGCGGGCCGATGCACGGCGTGGCGTTCGGTGCGCAGATCATCAGCGCGGATAACGGTGACCCGGGCCCGGAAGACGGCATCGTCCGTGGCAACGACGGTGCGGTGTACAAGGCCGGTTGGGATGCGCTGATCGCCAGTGGCGCGCGGATCATCAACAACAGCTGGGGCATCGGCATCACTGACCGTTTCGACCTCGGCGGCCGCGACCCGGCGTATCCGCACTTCACCGTCAACGACGCGCAATTGCAGTTCAACGAAATCCGCACGCTGCTCGGCACCAAGCCCGGCGGCGCCTACGACGGCGCCATCGCCGCCGCCCGCAGCGGCATCGTGACGATCTTCGCCGCCGGTAACGATTACAACCTGAACAACCCGGACGCTATCGCCGGCCTCGGTTACTTTGTGCCGGACATCGCGCCGAACTGGATCACCGTCGCCGCGTTGCAGAAGAACCCTGATCTGGCCAGCACCAATCCGTACATCATGAGTACGTTTTCCTCGCGCTGCGGCTACACCGCGAGCTTCTGCGTCTCGGCGCCGGGCACGCAGATCTACAGCTCGATCATCAGCGGCACCAACGCCGACAACCTGACCACCGGCTACAAGAACTACAACGGCACCTCGATGGCCGCACCGCATGTGGCGGGCTCGATGGCGGTGTTGATGGAGCGCTTCCCGTACATGACGGGCGATCAGGTCGCCACGGTGCTGCGTACCACCGCGACCGACCTCGGCGCACCGGGCATCGACGCCTTGTACGGCTGGGGCATGATCAACCTGCGCAAAGGCATCGACGGCCCGGCTATGTTCATCACCGAGCAGGACATCCCGGAAGAGTTCCGCATTCAGGGGGCCTACGGTTCCGGGCAGTTTGTCGCGGACTTGCCGGGCATCGGCGCGATCATCGACAAGGGCAAACCGACCGAGCGCGTGTGCAACGACATCACCTGTGGCCTCGACACCTGGCGCAACGACATTTCCGGTCACGGCGGCCTGACCAAGCAGGGCATCGGCACACTGGTGCTGACCGGCAACAACACCTACAGCGGCCCGACTCTGGTCAATCAGGGGCGTCTGGCGATCAATGGCACGCTGGCTTCGGCGGTCACGGTCAACGACAGCGGCATCCTCGGCGGTAACGGCCGCATCGGTGCACTGACCGCGAAAAGCGGCGGTACCGTCGCCCCGGGCAACTCGATCGGCACGCTGAACGTCGCCGGTGACGTGACCTTCGAGCGCGGTTCGACCTACGCGGTGGAAGTCTCACCGACCAGCAGCGACAAGATCATTGCTGGTGGCAAAGCGGTGATTGATGGCGCCACGGTCAGTCTGTCGCTGGAAAACAGCCCGACCTTGCTGACGACGACTGAAGTGAAGAGCCTGCTCGGTTCGCAGTTCAACATCCTGCAAGCGCCCGGTGGCATCCAAGGCCAGTTCGGGCAAGTGCTGCCGAACTACGCGTTTCTCGGCGGCACCCTGGCGTACTCGGCAAACGGCGTGCAACTGGACGTCGGGCGCAACGGCGCATCGTTCGCCAGTGTCGGTCTGACGCCGAACCAACGTGCGGTTGGTGCGGCTGCCGAAGGGCTGGGTGCGGGCAATGCGCTGTACGAAACCCTGCTGTTGTCGCCGAATGCGGCGTCGGCGCAGCAGGCGTTCCAACAGTTATCCGGTGAGATCCACCCGGCCATCGGCACGCTGCTGATCAACGACAGCCGCTACCTGCGTGAAGCGGTGGGCGAACGTCTGCGCGAGCGTGATCTGTTCAATGCCGACGCACCGACCGACGACCGCAGCAACGCCTGGGTCAAGGTGCTGGGTTCGTGGGGCAAGAGCGATGGCGGCCATGAAAACGCCGACTCCAACAGCTCCATTGGCGGGCTGCTGGCCGGTGTCGACGGTTTGATTGCTGAAGATACGCGTCTGGGTTTCGTTACCGGTTATAGCGACAGCTCGTTGAACATGGGCAGCGACACGCATTCGTCGGCCTCGGTCGACAGCTACCACCTGGGTGCGTACCTGGGGCATCAGATCGATGCGCTGCGTTTGACCGCCGGTGCGGCTTACAGCTGGCATCGCGTGGACGTGAAGCGTGATCTGCAGTTCGCGGGCGTCAATGGCAAAGAGAAAACCAAGCACGATGCGGCGACCACTCAGGTGTTCACCGAAGCGGCTTACGATCTGCGTCTGCAACCGATGAATCTGGAGCCATTCGCCAACCTGTCGTACGTGCACTTGAACACCGACAGCTTCACCGAGAAGGGTGATGCTGCGGCGCTCAAGAGCGGCGAAGACAACCGCGACGTGGTGCTGTCGACCCTTGGCGTACGCGCCAAACGCAGCTTCGCGCTGTCGGACAAACATCAGCTGGAACTGGGCGCGACCCTCGGCTGGCAGCACAACCTGAGCAGTGTCGATGCTGACAGCCACCTGGCCTTCGCCAATGGCAACAGCGCGTTCACCGTGCAGAGTGTGTCGATGGATCGTGATGCGGCGGTGGTCGGCGTACGCGCCGGGCTGGCGCTCAATCGCGATGTCCGGGTCAACCTGGACTACAACGGACTGATCGGTAACAACGAGAAAGACCACGGTGTGGGTCTGACCCTCGACTGGCAGTTCTAAAAGCGTGCCGGCAGTCCCTTGGGGGCTGCCGGTTTTGAAGGAAGAGAGAGCACAACATGGGATTGTTCGATTATAAAAATGCCGACGGCAAAGCGTTGTACAGCGATGCCATCGCACTGACGCTGTATGCCTACACGCCAACCGGCCAGCCGTTGCCGGCCACCGCCTGGAAACCGCTCAGCGCCACGGCGCTGGGTTATCAGGGCAAGGTCGGCGCCCAAGGCACGTTCTTCGGTGAGAAGGACGGCTTCACCAGCGCCGAGGCCGAAGTGCTCGGCAAGTACGACGCCGGCGGCAAGCTGATCGGCCTCGGCGTGGCCTTTCGCGGCACTGGCGGTCTGGGTTACAGCGACACCTTCGGCGACATGAAAAACAACCTGCTGGCCGCCATTGGGCCATCGGATTACGCGAGCAACTACGCGAAAAATGCCTTCGACAACCTGCTCAAGTCCGTTGCCGCGTTTGCCATCGCCAACGGCATCGCCGCCAAGGACGTGCTGTTCAGCGGCCACAGCCTCGGCGGGCTAGGGGTCAACAGCGTGGCCGAGTTGAGTGCCAGCAACTGGGGCGGTTTCTTCAAGGATGCCAACTACATCGCGTTCGCCTCGCCGACCCAGAGCAGCACCGGCAACAACGTGCTGAACATCGGTTACGAAAACGATCCGGTGTTCCGTGCGCTGGACGGCACCACGTTCAGCAGCGGTTCGCTGGGCAAGCACGACGGGGCGCACGAGTCGACCACCGACAACATCGTCAATTTCACCGACAACTACGCGTCCACCGCGCAGAACCTGGTGCCGTTCAGCATCGTCAATCCGCTGAACTGGTCGGCCCACAGCTCGCTCGGGTATGCCGATGGCTTGAACCGGGTGATCGACTCGAAGTTCTACAACCTGACACACAAGGACTCGACCCTCATCGTCTCCAACCTTGAGGAATCGTCCCGGGGCAAGACCTGGGTCGAGGATCTGGGGCGCAGCGGCGAGCCGCACACCGGCAGCACTTTCATCATTGGCACCAACAGCAACGACTGGCTCAAGGGCGGGGCGGGTAACGATTTCCTCGAAGGCCTGGGCGGCGATGACCGCTTCCGCGATGACGGTGGTTTCAACATCCTCCTCGGTGGTCAGGGCCACAACACCTTCGAGCTGCAGAAACCGCTGCAGAACTTCAGCTTCGCCAACGACGGTGACGGCACGCTGTACGTGCGCGACGCCTACGGCGGCATCAGCATGACCCGCGACATCGGCGCGCTGGTGAGCAAGGAGTCGGGGTCGTGGTGGGGCAGCAAGGAAATCACCTGGGGTGTCACGGCCAAGGGTTTGACCAATGGCAGCGAACTGACCCAGTACACCCATTCGCTCAACGGCGATGCGTACGGCAATGCGCTGCACGCCAGCGCCGACGGTGACTGGCTGTTTGGCCTGGGCGGCGATGACAAGCTGATCAGCGACAAGGGCCACGTGACCTTCGTCGGTGGCGCCGGCAACGACGTGATGACGGCAGTGGGTGGCAACAACACCTTCCTCTTCAGCGGCGCGTTCGGTTTTGATGCGATCAATGGTTATCAGGGCAGCGACAAACTGGTGTTCATGGGCGTCGAAGGCGCGGGGCAGGGTTATGACTACAAGCAGCATGCTGTGCAGTCGGGGGCCGATACCGTGCTGAAGATTGGCGAATATGCCGTGACCCTGGTCGGGGTGGGAGTGGCTAACCTGTCGGACTCGGCGTTCGTGTTCGCCTAGCTCCTTGTTAAGACAAACCCTGTAGGAGTGAGCCTGCTCGCGATCGCGGTGAGTCAGTCTCCATCCATGTTGCCTGACACGGTCTCATCGCGAGCAGGCTCACTCCTACAGTTAAAAGCAATGCAAGTAGTACTGAAATGCTCCGGGGCGTGCCCGTGAGGGGCGCCCTGGCTGTGAGCTATCTCTGACAATTCCAACAAAAGAGAGGCAATAGCAATGGGTGTGTATGACTACAAGAACTTCGGCACAGCCGATTCCAAGGCGCTGTTCAGCGATGCCATGGCGATCACGCTGTATTCCTACCACAACCTCGATAACGGCTTTGCCGCCGGTTATCAGCACAACGGCTTCGGCCTCGGCCTGCCCGCCACGTTGGTCACCGCGCTGCTCGGCGGTACTGATTCGCAAGGGGTGATTCCCGGTATTCCGTGGAACCCCGACTCGGAAAAACTCGCCCTCGACGCCGTGAAAAAGGCTGGCTGGACTCCGATCACCGCCTCGCAACTGGGCTACGACGGCAAGACCGACGCGCGCGGAACCTTCTTCGGTGAGAAGGCCGGTTACACCACCGCTCAGGTGGAAATCCTCGGCAAGTACGACGCCCAGGGCCATCTCACCGAAATCGGTATCGCCTTTCGCGGCACCAGCGGCCCGCGGGAAAACCTGATCCTCGATTCCATCGGCGACGTGATCAACGACCTGCTGGCAGCGTTCGGTCCCAAGGACTACGCCAAGAATTACGTCGGCGAAGCGTTCGGTAATCTACTGAATGACGTGGTGGCGTTCGCCAAGGCCAATGGCCTCAGCGGCAAAGACGTGCTGGTCAGCGGCCACAGTCTCGGTGGGCTGGCGGTCAACAGCATGGCCGATCTGAGCGGTGGCAAGTGGGGCGGATTCTTCGCCGATTCCAACTACATCGCCTACGCCTCGCCGACCCAGAGCAGCACCGACAAAGTGCTCAATGTCGGTTACGAAAACGATCCGGTGTTCCGCGCCCTCGACGGTTCGACCTTTACCGGCGCCTCGGTCGGCGTGCACGACGCGCCCAAGGAATCGGCCACCGACAACATCGTCAGCTTCAACGATCACTACGCCTCGACCGCGTGGAATCTGCTGCCGTTCTCCATCCTCAACATCCCGACCTGGATCTCGCACTTGCCGACCGCTTACGGCGACGGCATGAACCGCATCATCGAGTCGAAGTTCTACGATCTGACCAGCAAAGACTCGACGATCATCGTCGCCAACCTGTCGGACCCGGCGCGGGCCAACACGTGGGTGCAGGACCTCAACCGCAACGCCGAAACCCACAAGGGCAGCACGTTCATCATCGGCAGCGACAGCAACGATCTGATCCAGGGCGGCAGCGGCAATGACTATTTGGAAGGTCGCGCCGGCAACGACACCTTCCGTGACGCTGGCGGCTACAACGTGATTCTTGGTGGCGCCGGCAACAACACCCTCGAGTTGCAGAAATCGGTGAACACCTTCGACTTCGCCAACGACGGCGCCGGCAACCTGTACGTGCGCGACGCCAACGGCGGGATCAGCATCACCCGCGACATCGGCAGCATCGTCACCAAGGAGCCGGGTTTTCTCTGGGGCCTGTTCAAGGACGACGTGACCCACAGCGTCACGGCCAGCGGTCTGAAGGTCGGCAGCAATGTCACGCAGTACGAGTCCAGTGTCAAAGGCACCAGCGGCGCCGATACGCTCAAGGCGCATGCCGGCGGTGACTGGTTGTTTGGTCTGGATGGCAACGATCATTTGATTGGCGGCGTCGGCAACGACGTGTTTGTCGGTGGCGCCGGCAATGACCTGATGGAGTCCGGGGGCGGGGCGGATACGTTCCTGTTCAACGGCGCGTTCGGTCAGGATCGGGTGGTGGGTTTTACGTCGAACGACAAACTGGTGTTTCTTGGCGTCCAGGGTGTGTTGCCCAATGATGACTTCCGCGCGCATGCGACGGCGGTGGGACAGGACACGGTGCTGAAGTTTGGCGGGGATTCGGTGACATTGGTTGGGGTGGCGCTGAATAGCCTCAGTGCCGATGGAATTGTGATCGCCTGAGGTTAATAGGGCGCCGGTAAGGGCCTATTCGCGAGCAGGCTCGCTCCCACATGGGGCTATGTGATCGACACAGGTCCAGTGTGGGAGCGAGCCTGCTCGCGAAGGATTCAGCTCGGTATCAAAAGTGACTCAACAGCCACACCCTGACTCAAAAGCTCTGCAAACAGCAAAAGCGGCCTAAAGCCAGCACGTGCACACACGTTCTATAGCCAGCCGCCATTGAGTACAGGAGGTGCACACGTGAAAAGGTTCAAGGGGTATGTCGGGATTGTCGGACTGGCACTGTTATCGGCCAATGCCTGGGCCGATCTGCCTCAAACCTCGATTCTGAGCCGCTACGGCATCAGCAGTGACCAATTGCCGAAACCGGCGAAGACCGAAGCAGCCGAGCCGGTCGAAGAGAAAAGCCTGTTTCAGATCCAGCCCGAACAGCCGTTCGTGACGTTTCGGCGCGGTGACGACAAACAGGCGCAAGCCACCGGTAACCTGAGCATCGACCGCATGACCCAGCAGGATCTGGAGCGCTGCCGGCGACTGCAAGCCGAGCTGGCGCGGCGCGGTGAGCAGTATTTCAGCTGTGATCACAGCATTATGGGTTTGCCTGCTTTCGAATAACCCAGGCGGATAACACTTCCCCTGTAGGAGCTGCCGCAGGCTGCGATCTTTTGATCTTGTTTTTAAAATCAAAATCAAAAGATCGCAGCCTGCGGCAGCTCCTACAGGTAAAACGGGGTGTCAGTCTTCCTTGCGTACGGTCGCGACCTCATCGGAGCGGACTTTCACCTTGGTCCCGGAAATATCCTCGAATTCATAGAACCCGTCCTTGTTCTTGGTTTTCGGCATGTCCTTGGTCAAATACTGAGTGCCGTTCTGCAAGGTCACCACCGTCGGTGTCGAGCAGCCGCCCAATGCCAGGAAGGCTGCTACCGCCAGGGGAAGACCCAGAGTCTTGATGTTCATACCCACCTCAAATACCTCATTCCATATCAATTGACCGACTTCGGTCTCTAACGCGGTTGGTGCCATCGAACCGGGAAAAGTTCGATGGCACCCTGAAAAAATCCCGATTGCCGCTGCCACTGATCTTTTTCCGTTTGCACGCGACGGGGCAGAGCTGGTATCTGTACGCATAACCAGTATTCGCTCGCCATGGCCCTGAATTCCCGTGACTGCCAACCCGCTCGACGATCCGTTCTATTACCTCAACAACTTCCGGCAAGTGCTTGATTGGCTTGAACTTCGCTATGCCGATGTGATGAGCGAATCCGAGCACGGCTTTATTCGCGACTTCAAGGCCTTGCCACGCGCTTCGCAGGGTTTGCTGGTGCGCATGATAATGCGCAAGGGCGTGCATTTCCGCTTCGGCAAACTCAACTACCCGGAAATCGGGGACATCAGCAACGCCGCGCAGCCGTTGTTGCGTCACGGCTGGCTCGACGATCAGGCTTTATTGAGCGTTGCCGAAGTGTTCGACGTGTTGCTCAAGGCTGAGCTGCTGCAGGCGTTCGGCAGCTTTATCGAGCAACCCAAGGGCCGCAAGGACGACTGGCTGCCGGCGCTCGCCGAGCAATTCAGCGAGTCGCGCAGTCTCTGCGATTGGGCACCGACGCTCGGCGACCGCTTGCTCAGCCTGACCATCATGGACCTCTGCGACCGCCTGCGTCTGATGTTCTTCGGCAACCTGTATCAGGACTGGTCGGAATTCGTCCTCGCCGACCTCGGGATCTTTACCTACGAAAAAGTCGAATTCTGCGCCGACTCCCGCGGTCTGCGCAGTCGAGAGGACGTTGACGCCTGCGTGTTCCTGCATCAGTGCCAGCAACGCTTCGAAGCCGGTGAACCGTTGGAGCTCATTGTCGAGCAGGTCCGCGCGTTGCAGTTCGACAACCCGTGGCTGCAGCGGCGGCGCGGCAAGGTGCTGTTCCAGATCGGCCAGTATTGCGAGCGCATCGCCGAGTTTGCCCTGGCCCTGAGTATTTACCGCAACTGTGCCTACCCCGGCGCCCGTCAGCGAATGATCCGCGTGCTGGAGCGCTGCGGCGAATACGCACTGGCGCTGGAGCTCGCCAGCCTCGCCGAACAGGCGCCGGAAAGCGCCGCCGAACAGCAAAGCCTGCAACGCATGCTGCCACGGCTGCGACGCAAACTCGGCGGGCCGCCGCTCAAACGGGCAACGCCACGCCCGGTCGAGCGCCTCGATCTGCAACTGCCGCGCACTGATCCGGGATTGTCAGTGGAGTTTTACGTGCAGGCGCATTTGCACGAAGACAGCGGCCCGGTGCACTACGTCGAGAACAGCCTGATCAACTCGCTGTTCGGCCTGTTGTGCTGGCCGGCGATTTTTGCGCCGCTGCCGGGGGCGTTCTTTCATCCGTTCCAGCGCGGGCCGGTGGATCTGCTCAACGAAGACTTTCAGCAACGCCGCGCCGAACTGTTTCAGGCTTGCCTCGACCAACTCGACGACGGCCGTTATGCGGCGACCATTCGTGAGCGCTTCGCCGCCAAATGGGGCGTGCAGTCGCCGTTCGTGTTCTGGGGCGCGTTGAATGAGCAACTGCTGGAGCAGGCGCTGGCGTGTTTGCCGGCGGAACACCTCAAGCACTGGTTCAATCGCCTGCTGCTCGACATCAAGGCCAATCGCGCCGGCATGCCGGATCTGATCCAGTTCTGGCCGCAGCACAAGACCTACCGGATGATCGAAGTCAAAGGCCCCGGTGACCGCTTGCAGGACAACCAACTGCGCTGGCTGGAATTTTGCCACCAACACCAGATGCCGGTCGCCGTGTGCTACGTGCAATGGGCGGAGCAGAGCGCTTGAGCTACAGCATTGCCGTCCGTGCCCTATGCGAGTTCACCGCCAAGACCGGCGACCTCGACCTGCGTTTTACCCCTTCGCCGACAGCCCTCGAAGGCATGCTCGGGCACCGCACCGTGGCCTCGCGGCGCAACGACAAATACCAAAGCGAAGTGGCACTGGAGGGCGAGTTTCTGCAGTTGAAGGTCAGGGGCAGGGCGGACGGCTATGACCCGGCGCAGAACTGTCTGGAAGAAGTCAAAACCTATCGCGGTGACCTGAGCAAGCAACCGGCCAACCATCGGCAGTTGCATTGGGCGCAGGCGAAAATCTACGGCTGGCTGATGTGTCGCAAGCTGGAGCTTGCGCAGATCAATCTGGCGCTGGTGTATTTCGACATCGTCAGCGAAAAGGAAACCTGTCTGGTCGAGTCCTTCAATGCTCCAGCCTTGCAGGATTTTTTCGAACAGCAATGCCGGTTGTTCCTGAACTGGGCCGAGCAAGAAATGGCCCATCGCGAGGCGCGCAATCTGGTCGCGCAGCAATTGAGCTTTCCCCACGCCGACTTTCGCCCCGGCCAGCGGCATCTGGCCGAATCGGTGTTCAAAGCGGTCAGCACCGGCCGCTGCCTGATGGCCCAGGCGCCCACCGGCATCGGCAAAACCCTCGGCACGCTGTTCCCCATGCTCAAGGCACTGGCGCCGCAGCAACTGGACAAGGTGTTCTTTCTGACCGCCAAGACCCCGGGGCGCAAACTGGCGCTGGATGCCAGTCAGGTGTTGTTCGATCAGTCTGAACGCTTGCCGCTGCGGGTGCTGGAGATGGTCGCCCGCGACAAGGCTTGCGAACACCCGGACAAAGCCTGTCACGGTGAGTCCTGCCCGTTGGCCCAGGGCTTTTATGATCGGCTGCCCGCCGCCCGCCAAGCGGCCAGCCGGATCAATCTGCTGGATCAGGCGTCGATGCGCGAAGTGGCCCGTGAGCACACGGTGTGCCCGTATTACTTGAGCCAGGAAATGGCCCGCTGGGCCGACGTGGTGGTGGCGGACTACAACTATTACTTCGATTTCAGCGCGCTGCTGTTCGGTCTGGCCCAGCTCAATCAGTGGAAAGTCGCGGTGCTGGCCGATGAAGCGCACAACCTGGTCGAGCGCGGGCGTTCGATGTACAGCGCCAGTCTCGATCAGGCCGCGCTGGCCAGTGTGCGCAAGACTGCCCCCGAAGTGCTGAAAAAATCCCTGCAACGGGTCAATCGCGAGTGGAACGCGCTGCATCAGCCGCAACTGGCGCCGTATCAGGCTTACGACAAGGCCCCGGAGAAACTGCTGCAAGCGGTGTCCCTGTGCAGCGCGGCCATCGGTGACTACCTCAATGATCATCCGCAGGGGCTCGACAGCGCGCTGCAAACCTTCTATTTCGACATGCTGCAGTTCGGCCGGGTGGCGGAGCTGTTCGACGAGCATTACCTGTTCGACATCAGCAAGCGCGACCTTGAGCGCAAGCGACCGCTGTCGCAGTTGTGCCTGCGCAACGTGGTGCCGGCGGCGTTCATCGGCCCCCGGCTGAAAGCGGCGCGCAGCAGCGTGTTGTTCTCGGCGACGCTAAGCCCGCGGCGCTATTACGCCGATCTGCTCGGCACGCCCGCCGACACGGTATGCATAGACGTCGAATCACCCTTCAGCGCCGAACAGTTGCAGGTGCAGATCGTCAGCCGTATCTCCACGCGCTTCAATCATCGTCAGGCGTCGCTGGAACCGATCGTCGAGCTGATCGCCCGCCAGTTCAGCGAGCGCCCGGGCAATTACCTGGCGTTCTTCAGCAGCTTCGATTACCTGCAACAAGTGCTGACGCTCCTCGCCGAACGCCATCCGCAGATCAATCTGTGGCAACAGTCCCGGGGCATGGCCGAAGGGCAGCGGCAAGCCTTTCTCGATCAGTTCACCGCCGACAGCCAGGGCATCGGCTTCGCCGTGTTGGGCGGTGCGTTCGGCGAGGGCATCGACCTGCCCGGGGCACGGCTGATCGGCGCGTTCATTGCGACCCTGGGGCTGGCCCAGCTCAACCCGGTCAACGAACAGTTGAAACGGCGCATGGCGGCGATTTTCGGCGCCGGTTACGACTACACCTATCTGTATCCGGGCGTGCAGAAAGTGGTGCAGGCCGCCGGGCGGGTGATCCGCACCCGTGAAGATCGTGGCGTGGTGATGCTGATCGATGACCGCTTCGCCGAACCGCGCATTCAGCAACTGCTGCCACGCTGGTGGTCGCTCGGCACCGACTCGTCCTCAATCAACCCATTGATCACGCCGTGAATAGAAGCGCGTTTGCACCTTCCCATGGCGCCGGATTGCCGCATACTTGCGCTAATGAAAACCAGCGGTGAACCTGATGAGTGACAACCCGAGCAAAACTGCCGCGATCGAGGAGATGCGTTTTCGTCTGCTGATCGATGCGGTGGTCGATTATGCGATTTACATGATCGACCCGGACGGCATCATCACCAGTTGGAACTCCGGCGCGAAACGCTTCAAGGGCTACGAAGAGGCGGAAATTCTCGGCGAGCATTTCTCGCGCTTCTATACCGCCGATGATCGTGCGGCGGGCCTGCCGCAACGCGCGCTCGACACAGCGCTGCACGAAGGACGCTTCGAAGGCGAAGGCTGGCGGGTGCGCAAGGATGGCACCAGCTTCTGGTGCCATGTGGTCATCGATCCGATCATTGATCCCAACGGCAAACTGCTCGGCTACGCCAAGATCACCCGTGACCTGACCGACCGCAAGATGGCTGAGGAAACCCTCAAGCAAAGCGAACAGCAGTTTCGCCTGCTGGTGCAGGGTGTCACCGATTATGCGATCTACATGCTCAGCCCCGAAGGTCGTGTGAGCAACTGGAATCAGGGCGCCCAGCGGATCAAGGGGTACCAGCCGGAAGAAATCATCGGCCAGCATTTTTCGATTTTCTACACTCCGGAAGACCGTGTGGCCGGCGAACCGCAACGGGCGCTGGAGATTGCCACCCGCGAGGGCCGTTTCGAGAACAAGAGCTGGCGCATGCGCAAGGATGGCACGCGGTTTCTGGCCCACGTGGTGGTCGATGCCATTCGCGGCGAAACCGGCACGCTGCTCGGGTTTGCCAAGATCACCCGCGATGTCACCGAAGCCCATGAGTCGCAAGTGGCGCTGGAAAAGACCCGCGAAGCGCTGTTCCAGGCGCAGAAGATGCAGGCCATCGGTCAGCTCAGCGGCGGCATCGCCCATGACTTCAACAATTTGCTGACGGTGATTCTGGGCAATCTGGAGATTCTGCAAAAGCGCATCGGTGACGATCCGAAAAACAGCCGTCTGCTGGAAAACGCCACGCAGGGTGCGTTGCGTGGAGTATCGCTGACCCAACGCATGCTGGCCTTCGCCCGCCGTCAGGAACTCAAGACCGAGCCGGTCGATATTCCGCAACTGGTGCAAGGCATCACCGGACTGTTGCGCAGCTCGATAGGCCCGGGGATTCGCATCGAGACACGCTTTCCCGAGGATCTGCAACCGGTGCTGGCCGACAGCAACCAACTGGAACTGGCGTTGCTCAATCTGGCGACCAACGCACGCGACGCCATGGTCGACGGTGGCAGCCTGTGCATTACCGCGCAGCCGGAAGTCGTGCTTGAGCAAAGCCATTCGTCAATGGCGGCCGGGCACTATGTGTGCCTGAGCGTGATCGACACGGGCGAGGGCATGGACGAAGCCACGCTGGGTTCGGCCAGGGATCCGTTTTTCACCACCAAGGGCGTGGGCAAGGGCACCGGGCTGGGCTTGTCGATGGTGCATGGCTTTATCGAGCAACTGGGTGGCCGTTTCATTCTCAAGAGCGAAAAAGGCCATGGCACCCGCGCTGAAATGTGGATACCGGTGGCGCTGGCAGGGGAGACGGCAAAAAACCTCTACCCGGCGGTCAAACCGGTGTTGGTGCCGCGCCTCAGCGTGCTGGTGGTGGACGACGATTCGCTGGTGATGACCAGCACCACGCTGCTGCTCGAAGACCTTGGCCATCGCGTGATCAACGCCACATCCGGTGCCAGGGCGCTGGCGTTGTTCGAGCAGGGCGAAGTCATCGATCTGATGATCACCGACATGGCCATGCCGCAGATGAGCGGCGCGCAACTGGCGCATGCGGTGCGCCTGCTCAAGCCGGATCTGCCGATCATTCTGGCCACCGGTTACGCTGAACGCCTGGAAGGCTTTGCCGCGCAATTGCCGCGTTTGCCCAAGCCATTCACCCAGCTCAACCTGGTGGAAATCATCGCGCAGTCGATGAAGTGAATCCGCCTGAACTTGTCCGTGGCGAGGGCCTTCTAAAAGGTTTCCCTGCCCCGGAGCGCGCGTCCCTTGCCTCGCATACTGACCCAGCCCACCGCTGAAGAACACTTGACCGAACATGACGCCAAGATGTTCGGCTCACCCAAGGAACGGCTGGATTTCTATCGCAAGGAAATCCAGTACGAAACCAGCATCCTCGCCAATCGCACCGATGCCTATCTGGCGGCGCAGTCGTTTCTGGTGATTGCCTTCGCATCGTGCATGGCCAACCTCAACCCCGAGTGGGGCAAGCTGTTCACGCTGGTGGTGCCGCCGTTTCTGGCACTGCTCGGGCTGCTCAGCTCGCTCAACGCCTGGCCGGGGATTCGTGCGGCGTACGACATCATCGATCACTGGCACTACAAGCAGAGCGAGTTGTTGCGCAGCGAGCCGATCATGGGCATGGCTTACGACGAGTCGCCGCTGTTCAGTGAAATGGAGTCGAGCCACAAGGGCTATCGCAAGTCGCTGTTGTTTTCGGTGCGCACGCCCTGGATCTTCGCCACGTTCTGGATCCTGCTCGGGGCTTATGCAGTGTTCATTCAGGTGACCAACCCCGGGGGCTGAACGCCGCCCAAAGAAAAAGCCCGGACATCGCTGCCGGGCTTTTTCTTGTGTGCTTTATTCGACGGTTTCAAGTTGCCGACGCAATTCCTGCGAGTGATGCGGTGACATTGGAATCGGCGGGAAGTCTTCGTTGAGGACGCACAGGTGATCGATGGCTTCCTCGAACTTCGCATCGGCTTTGCGGCGCAGTGCTCGATAGTGCTCAAAC
The DNA here is from genome assembly GCF_900215165.1 of Pseudomonas sp. LAMO17WK12:I5. NCBI lineage: Bacteria > Pseudomonadati > Pseudomonadota > Gammaproteobacteria > Pseudomonadales > Pseudomonadaceae > Pseudomonas > Pseudomonas sp. LAMO17WK12:I5. The sequence goes on from NZ_OBDS01000005.1 coordinate 424,332, forward strand.
TGTTCGAGGTCCAGATTGTCCGCTTCCAGCAGCTCGTAAGCCGCTCGGTTGAGGGCGTGGGCGTCTTCGAACAATTGACGATTGCGTTCCAGGGCCAAAGCCCTGCAAGCCTTGATTTGTGCCGGAGTCGAGCATTCTTTCATGACCGTGACCTTGTTATCCAAAGATTCCTCTTCATGGGCTGCAAGCCGCAGGGGAACCGAACCTGCCGGACCTCGCCGAGTGCATCCAGCGAGGGGTTATGGTTGTGACTGTCGGTTTTGGCCGAGGGATCCATTTATTTTCAGAAAAAACTTCGATGGATTTCCCGACATATTGCCGCCGGAAAAATCAGTTTTTTCGTTTTTGCCGTTGTTCGTAGCGCGCCAGCAGCGGCTGCGTGCTGATGCCATGCAGCAAAATGCTCAATGCCACCACGGACAGGGTGATGTTGGTGCACAACGTCGCGACTGAAGGACTCAGCCCGTGGTTCAAGGCATAAAACAGATAGAACAGACTGCCGATCCCGCGAATGCCGAACCAACCGATCAACAGCCGTTGACCACCGTCGAGCAAAGTGCCCCATGGCATCAGCGCAACGCAGGCCGGACGCACCACGCAGAACAGCACCGCGCCAATGACCAACGCCCGCCAGTCCCAATGCGGCACCAGTACCACACCCAGCAAGGTCACCAGAAACACTTCCATGGCCCGTTCCACCAGACTGCCGAATGAGAGCATGTCGCCCATCATGATGCCGGCGGCGACCTGACTGCTCTCCAGTCGTTCGGTATCGCCGTGCACCGCGTGCTGCGGTTCGATGTTCTGGTGGCCGACCACCGGTTGCACCAGATGTTCGGCGGGCGGCTGGCTGGCGCCGGTGGATTTGACTTCTTCCTGACGCAAGCCGAGGCCGGCGGCGAATACCGACAGAAAACCATAACCGCCAATCGCATCTGCGCCGACATAAGCCAGAGCAATCAGCGACAGCGCCAGATAATCATTCGGGCTCAGGGTGCTGTCGTCGTTACGAATGCGCAACGACAGCGTCAACCGACCGATGCCGCGCCCCATCCAGTAACCGGTGAGCAAACCGACCGGCACCGCCCAGAGCAAGCCGTGCAGCACCCAATCGGTCAAGGCGCCGGGTTGCGCGTCGGCCTGCAACAGCAGCAAGCCGAGAATCACGAACGGGAACGCGATGCCGTCATTGAGCCCGGCTTCTCCGGAAAGGCCAAAGCGCACGCTGTCGACATCCCGCGCATCGTTGACCTGCACCAGCGCGGCCAGTACCGGGTCGGTCGGCGCGAGCATCGCCCCGATCAGCAGCGACGGCCCCCACGACAGTTGCAGGCCCCAGTGCAGCAATACGCTGACCCCGGCGATGGTCAAGACCATCACCGGGCCCGCCAGCCCGAACGCAATCCGCCAACGCTTGTCGCGCAGTGGCAGACGCAGCTTGAGCCCGCAGACAAACAGCGAAAACAGCACCGCCACTTCCGTGAGGTGCTCCATCCACACCGACGCGTTTTCCAGTGACAGCTTCAGCAGATCCAGACCGCTGGGGCCGATGCCGATCCCCAGCAGCAGGCACACGGCCGAAGTGGTGACCGGCATCCAGCGCAGGTACGACGAGGTCAGCGCGAGGGTCAGCAACACCGCGCCAAGCACCGCGACCCAGATGACAAAGCTCATGTTCGGCCGTCCATCGACGACAGCGTTGGCACCGGGTTAACCAACGGTAGTTCGCAAGTACTCGGGCGCGAGCACGTTGAACCACAGCAGAATCATCGACACCAGAATGGTCACCATCACCAGCAGGCCGACGCCCCAGACGCAAGCCGAATACAGCAGGCCCTGTTCCTTGCGTTCATGCATGAACGTCGGCAGGCCGACGAACAGCAGGAACGTCGAATACACCGAAGCGGCACCCAGCACCAGAATAGCCAGCCAGCGACTTGGATAGAGCCCGGCGATGCCGGCGACGAAAAACGGCGTCACGGTATAGGCGGCAAAGCCGATGCACTGGTTAAGCGTGGGGCGCGCGTCGAACGTACGTGACATCCAGCGGATGAACCCGCCGATGATCGCGACCCCGGCGACAATCGCCACATACAGCAGAATGCTCAGTTGCAGTGCACTGGCCGTGCTCAAGCGTACGGTCTCGCCGGCTGCCAGACTCCAGCCGACATACGTGGTACCGAGGAACAGACACACGGCGGGGATCAGCGCCAATAGCAACAGATGCGCCAGGTAGTGACGGGGATGGGCCTCTTCCTCGCGGCGGATATCGGTCCAGGCGAAGTTGGGCTGGGTGAAGAGTTTGATGAGAGGGGCGGACATGACGACCTCCTGATCCTGCAGACCGGTTGGGGCTCTTAAAGGTATGGAGGGACGTCATGCCGCCAGGTTCAGTTTTTCTCGCGCCGCTTAGAGCATCGGCTTGCCGCCGGTGACGCCATAGCGCTGACCGGTGATGTAACTGGCTTCATCGGAGGCGAGCAGCACATAGATTGGCGCCACTTCCACCGGTTGTCCGGGGCGCCCGAGCGGGGTTTCGCTGCCGAAGTTCTGCACCTCTTCATCGGGCATGGTCGAGACGATCAGTGGCGTCCAGATTGGTCCGGGGGCCACGCAGTTCACGCGGATCTCTTTCGGCCCGAGTATCTGCGCCAGACCGCCGGTGAAGTTGGCGATCGCGCCTTTGGTGGTGGCATAGGCCAGCAGGGTCGGTTTGGGCATGTCCGAGTTGACCGAGCTGGTGTTGATGATCGACGCGCCAGGGCGCATGTGTTTGATCGCCGCTTGGCACAACCGGAAAATCGCGGTGATGTTGACGTCGAAGGTCATCACCCATTCTTCATCGGGGATTTCTTCGAAAGTTTCGTGGGTCATCTGGAACGCGGCGTTGTTCACCAGAATGTCGATGCGCCCGAAGCGTTCGACGGTCTTGTCCACCAGTTCCTGGCAGTGGGCCTTGTGCGCGAGGTCGCCGGACAGCAGCAGGCATTGGCGGCCTGCCTGTTCAACCCAGCGTGCGGTCTCTTTGGCGTCATCATGTTCATTGAGATAGGCCACGACCACGTCAGCGCCTTCACGGGCGAAGGCAATCGCCACCGCGCGGCCAATGCCGCTGTCGGCACCGGTAATCAGCGCAATCTTGCCAGCCAGCCGCCCGGAGCCAACGTAGCTTTGCTCGCCGCAGTCGGGGTACGGCTGCATTTTGCTTTGCGCACCGGGGACGGCTTGGGCTTGTGCGGGGAAGGGTGGTTTTGGATAGTCGGTCATCACAAATCTCCGAGGTTCTCAGGGCAAGTATGGGTGGTTGACCCGGACGGTTTGCCGTGAGTTCGATCGGATTTGCGCTGGTCTTTCAGACTTGGAAATGCAAACCAATGTGGGAGCGAGCCTGCTCGCGAATGCGGTGTATCAGTCACCCTCTTTGTTGGATGAATGACCGCATTCGCGAGCAGGCTCGCTCCCACAGGGTTTAGGGTGTTTTCAGGTATTGCGCTGGGTCAGGGCACGCTCCATGCGGCTGATGCCTTCTTCGAGCAACGACCGCGGGCAGCCGAAGTTCAGGCGCACGAATTGTTGGTGCTGATCGCCGAAATCCAGCCCGGCGCTCAGACCGACCCTGGCCTGTTCAAGGAAGAACTGCTGCGGATTGTCCAGGTCCAGCGCCGAGCAATCGAGCCACGCCAGATACGTCCCTTGCGGCACATTGATCGTCACGCCCGGCAAGCGGCTGCGAACGGCATCCACCAGCCAGTCGCGGTTGGCCTGCAGATAGGTTTTCAGCTCGGCCAGCCACGGCGCACCTTCGCTGTAGGCGACGCGGGTGGCTTCCATGCCCAGCGGGTTGACGCTGTCGACCATGCCGCAACGGGCGTGGTTGACGCGTTCGCGCAGGGCGGCGTCCTGGATGATCATGAACGAGGTTTTGAGGCCGGCGATGTTGTAGGCCTTGCTCGCCGACATAAGGGTGATCGTACGTTTGGCGATTTCCGGGCTGAGGGACGCGGTCGGAATGTGCACGCGGCCGTCGAAGCACAGCTCGGCGTGGATCTCGTCGGAGATGATCCAGGCGTCCTGTGCCGCACAGATGTCGGCCACGGCTTGCAGTTCTTCACGGCCAAACACCTTGCCGATCGGGTTGTGCGGGTTGCTCAGGAGCAGGGCGCCGCCGCCGTTCAGCGATTCGCGCAGGGTCTCCAGCGGCGTGGCGTAGGTGCCATCGGCCTGAGTGATGAATTCCAGTTCGACCTTGTTCAGCCCCCAATGCCCCGGCGCATGGCGCAGCGGCGGGTAGTTCGGCACCTGCACCACAACATTCTGCTGCGGCTGCACCAGCGCTTTCAAAGCCATGTTGAAACCGGATTCAACGCCCGGCAGGAAGATCAGCTCCTGCGGTTTGACCTTCCAGGCGAACTTGTCCCACAGGTCGGCGACGATCGCTTCACGCAAGTTGTCCTGCGCCACGCTGTAACCCACCAGCGGGTGCAGCAGACGCTGCTGCAACGCTTCGATGATCACCGGTGGCGCGGCGAAATCCATATCAGCGACCCACATCGGCAACACATCGGCCGGGTAGCGGCTCCACTTGGTGCTGCCGGTGTTGTGGCGGTCGAATAGCTGATCAAAATCGAAAGTCATGCGCGGTCTCGTGAAGGCGGGTTGTTCATGGGCGCCATGATAAACCCATGACACTCGGCGATACACAAAACCTGTGGGAGCGAGCCTGCTCGCGAAGGCGGTGTGTCAGTCAATATTTGTCTCAACTGACAGGGCCTCTTCGCGAGCAGGCTCGCTCCCACAGGTTTTCCAGGGCATGACCGATTGTCGCCGACGGTCGGTTTTCACACAGAGTGTGTGGTCATTGTCTACAGTGAAAAAGCCGGCAGGCATTCTGCCGTAACCGTGTTTGTCCAGAAAAAGCCCGGCTCAAGTACCGGGTTCCACCTGATCAGGAGTGCACGATGGATCTCAGCCGTCGTCAATTCTTCAAGGTCGCCGGTATCGGCCTTGCAGGCTCTAGCCTGGGCGCGTTGGGCATGGCCCCGACGCTGGCCTTCGCCGAGCAGGTGCGTCACTTCAAGCTTGCCCACACCCATGAAACCCGCAACACCTGCCCGTATTGCTCGGTCGGTTGCGGGTTGATCATGTACAGCCAGGGCGATGCCGCGAAGAACGTCGCGCAAAACATCATTCACATCGAGGGCGACGCCGACCATCCGGTCAACCGCGGCACCCTGTGCCCGAAAGGCGCGGGCCTGCTGGACTTCATTCACAGCCCGGGCCGTCTGCAATACCCGCAAATGCGCAAGCCCGGCAGCAGCGAATGGACCCGGATCAGCTGGGATGAAGCACTGGATCGCATCGCCGACCTGATGAAGGCCGACCGCGACGCCAACTTCATCGAGAAAAATTCCACCGGGCAAACGGTGAATCGCTGGCTGACCACCGGGTTCCTCGCCGCGTCGGCCGCGTCCAACGAAGCCGGTTACATCACCCAGAAGGTGATTCGCAGTCTTGGCATGCTGGGGTTCGATAACCAGGCGCGTGTCTGACACGGCCCGACGGTGGCAAGTCTTGCCCCGACGTACGGCCGTGGTGCCATGACCAACACCTGGACCGATATCGCCAACGCGAATCTGATCCTGGTGATGGGTGGCAACGCAGCAGAAGCGCATCCATGCGGCTTCAAATGGGTGACCGAGGCCAAGGCGCACAACGCTGCCCGGCTGATCGTGGTCGACCCGCGTTTTACCCGGACCGCTTCGGTGGCCGACTATTACGCGCCGATCCGTACCGGTACCGACATCGCCTTCATGGGCGGATTGATCAATTACCTGCTGACTCAGGACAAGATCCAGCACGAATACGTGCGCAACTACACCGACGTCTCGTTCATCGTCAAAGCCGGCTATGGCTTTGAAGACGGCATCTTCAGCGGCTACGACGCCGCCAAACGCAGCTACACCGACAAATCCGGCTGGGGTTACGAGCTGGGGGAAGACGGCTTCGTCAAGGTCGACCCGACCCTGCAGGATCCACGCTGCGTCTATCAATTGATGAAGCAGCATTACAGCCGCTACAACATTGAGCTGGCGAGCCAGATCTGTGGGATGCCGGTCGATGCCATGCAGAAAATCTGGGATGAGATTGCCACGTGCTCCACGCCGGGCAAAACCATGACCATCCTCTATGCACTCGGCTGGACGCAACATTCGATCGGCGCACAGATCATCCGCAGTGCGGCGATGGTGCAACTGCTGCTGGGCAACGTCGGCATGCCGGGCGGCGGGGTCAATGCCTTGCGTGGGCACTCGAACATTCAGGGCCTGACCGACCTCGGGTTGCTGTCCAACTCGCTGCCGGGTTATCTGACCCTGGGTGGCGATGCCGAGCAGGACTACAACGCCTTTATCAAAAAACGTACGCAAATGCCGTTGCGTCCGGGGCAGTTGTCCTACTGGCAGAACTACAGCAAATTCCACGTCAGCCTGATGAAGTCCTGGTACGGCGCCAACGCCACGCTGGAGAACAACTGGAATTACGACTACCTGCCGAAACTGGACATCCCGAACTACGACGTCCTGAAGATGTTCGACCTGATGAGCCAGGGCAAGGTCAACGGCTACATGTGCCAGGGCTTCAACCCGATCGCTGCGTTGCCGGACAAGAACCGGGTGATGGCTGCGCTGGCCAAACTCAAATGGCTGGTAGTGATGGATCCGCTGGCCACCGAAACTTCGGAGTTCTGGCAAAACGTCGGGCCGTACAACGACGTGAAAAGCGCCGAGATCCAGACCGAAGTGATTCGTCTGCCGACCACTTGCTTTGCCGAGGAGGACGGCTCGCTGGTCAACAGCAGTCGCTGGCTGCAATGGCACTGGAAAGGCGCCGACGGCCCCGGTGAAGCGCAAACCGACATCCGCATCATGAGCGAACTGTTCCTGCGTCTGCGCAAACGTTATCAGGCCGAGGGCGGCAAGTTCCCCGATCCGCTGCTGAACCTGTCGTGGCCGTACAAGATCCCCGACGAGCCATCGCCGGAGGAGCTGGCCAAAGAGATCAATGGCAGCGCCATGGTCGACTTCACCGATGCCAGCGGCGTGGCGGTCAAGGCCGGCTCGCAACTGGCCGGGTTCGGGTTGCTCAAGGACGACGGCAGCACCGCGTCCGGTTGCTGGATCTTCGCCGGCAGCTGGACCGAGGCCGGCAACCAGATGGCCCGGCGTGACAATGCCGACCCGTATGGCATGCATCAGCATCAGGGCTGGGCCTGGGCGTGGCCGGCCAACCGGCGGATTCTCTACAACCGCGCTTCAGCGGACGTCGCCGGCAAACCGTGGGATCCGAAAAAACGCCTCGTATGGTGGAACGGCAAGGCCTGGGGCGGCACCGATGTGCCGGACTACAAGGCCGATGTGCCGCCGGAAGCCGGGATGAACCCGTTCATCATGAACCCCGAAGGCGTGGCGCGGTTCTTCGCCGTCGACAAGATGAACGAAGGGCCTTTCCCCGAGCACTACGAGCCGTTCGAAACGCCGATCGGCATCAACCCGCTGCACCCGCAAAACAAGAAAGCCACCAGCAACCCGGCGGCACGGATCTTCGACTCGGTCTGGGAAAGCCTCGGCGAGGCCAAGGACTTCCCGTACGCCGGCACCAGTTACCGGCTGACCGAGCACTTCCACTTCTGGAGCAAGCATTGCAAGTTGAATGCGATTGCCCAGCCTGAGCAGTTCGTCGAAATCGGCGAAGTGCTGGCGAAGGAGAAGGGCATCGCCGCCGGAGATCGGGTGCGGGTCAGCTGCAAGCGCGGGTTCATCGAGGCGGTGGCGGTGGTGACCAAACGCATCCGGCCGCTGCAGGTCAACGGCCAGGTGGTGCATCAGATCGGCATCCCGCTGCACTGGGGATTCACCGGTCAGACGCGTCACGGTTATCTGACCAACACCCTGGTGCCGTTCCTCGGCGATGGCAACACACAGACCCCGGAATCCAAGTCATTCCTGGTCAACGTGGAGAAACTGTAAATGGCCAGCCAAGACATCATTGCCCGCTCGGCCACCACCACGGTGCCGCCCTCGGTGAGGAATCAGCAGGAAGTCGCCAAGCTGATCGACACCACCAAATGCATTGGCTGCAAAGCCTGCCAGGTCGCCTGCTCGGAATGGAACGAGCTGCGCGACGAGGTCGGCCACAACCACGGCACCTACGACAACCCGCAGGATCTGAGCGCAGAAACCTGGACCTTGATGCGCTTCACCGAACACGAAACCGACGCCGGCAACCTGGAGTGGCTGATCCGCAAGGACGGCTGCATGCATTGCGCCGAACCGGGGTGCCTCGCGGCATGCCCAAGTCCCGGGGCGATCATCAAGCACGCCAACGGCATCGTCGATTTCGATCAGGATCACTGCATCGGCTGCGGTTATTGCATCACCGGTTGCCCGTTCAACATTCCGCGCATCTCGCAGAAGGATCACAAGGCCTACAAGTGCACCTTGTGTTCCGACCGCGTCGCGGTGGGGCTGGAACCGGCCTGCGTGAAAACCTGTCCTACCGGCGCCATCGTCTTCGGCACCAAGGAAGACATGAAGGAACACGCCGCCGAACGCATCGTCGACCTGAAAAGCCGGGGCTTCGACAACGCCGGGCTGTATGACCCGGAAGGCGTCGGCGGCACTCACGTGATGTATGTGTTGCACCACGCCGACACGCCGAAGATCTACGCCGGGTTGCCAGATGCGCCGGCCATCAGCCCGCTGGTGGGCTTGTGGAAAGGCATCAGCAAACCGTTGGGCCTGCTGGCGATGGGTGCAGCGGTGCTCGCCGGTTTCTTCCACTATGTGCGCATCGGGCCGAACCGCACCGAGGAGGATGATCATCCGGCGCCACCGGATACTTTGGTGCACGTTGTCGATCCGACGGTGCACACCTTCGATCCACGCGGGGAGGACCGGCCATGAGCAACAAGACGATCCTGCGTTACACCGCCAACCAGCGCACCAATCACTGGCTGGTGGCGATTCTGTTCTTCATGGCCGGGCTGTCCGGGCTGGCGTTGTTTCATCCGTCGATGTTCTGGCTGACCCACCTGTTCGGCGGCGGGCCGTGGACGCGGATTCTGCACCCGTTCATGGGCGTGCTGATGTTCGTGTTGTTCCTCGGCCTGGTGTTCCGCTTCTGGCGCGCGAATTTCTTCATCGACAACGACTGGAAGTGGATGCGCCGCATTGATCGGGTGTTGGTCAACGATGAAGAAAGCGTGCCGCCGGTGGGCAAGTACAACGCCGGGCAGAAGATGCTGTTCTGGACTTTACTGCTGTGCATGCTCGGGTTGCTGTTCACCGGGCTGGTGATCTGGCGCGCGTATTTCAGTGCGTACTTCGGCATCACCGTGATCCGCTGGGCCATGCTCCTGCATGCGCTGGCCGGGTTTGTGCTGATCCTCAGCATTATCGTGCACATCTACGCCGGGCTGTGGATCAAGGGTTCGGTGGACGCGATGCTGCATGGTTGGGTCAGCCGCGCCTGGGCGAAGAAGCACCATGAACTGTGGTATCGCGACATCACCCGCGATGAACGCAATCCGGACGTGCCGGAGCGACCGATCACCAAAAAGGGCTGACTTTTGGCAACCATTCTTGAACCCGGGGAAATCGAAGCGGCGGCCAGTTCGCCGCCGTTTCTGCACCTGCCGCCGCACAATCTGTTCACTTTGCGCGCCCAGCGCCTGGAGCAATTGGCTCAGGGGCATCCGCTGGCCGATTACCTGCGGCTGATCGCCGGATTGTGCCGGGCTCAACAGCAGGTTTTCGACGATCCACCGCTGACGGCACCGTTTGATCAGCAAAGGATCGAAGCCTGTCAGTTGCATGGTTTGCCGCCGTTTGCTGCCGACACCCTGGTTCGCGAAGACGCTTGGCGGGCTTATCTGGATGCTTTATTGCAACGTTACGTGGCGCCCGATCAACCCGCCGTAGTCGACGCGCTCGCGACACTGCGCGGCGCCAGTGCCGGCCAGTTGCGTGCGTGGGCGGTGGCGTTGGTCAGCGGTCAATATTCGATGGTGCCGGCACAGTTGGTGCCGTTTCTCGGCGCCGGGCTGCAAGCGGCGTGGAGCCACTGGCTGCTCAGCGCACCGAACCTGCAACTGAAACCCGGCGACAGCCTCAGCCAGTGCCCGGGCTGTGGTTCACCAGCGATGGCCGGGGTGATCCGCCATCGCGGAAAACACAACGGCCTGCGCTATCTGGTGTGTTCGTTGTGCGCCTGCGAATGGCACGTGGTGCGGGTCAAGTGCGTGTATTGCGAGTCGAGCAAAGGCCTGGATTACCTGAGTCTTGAGGATGATCGGCATGCGGCCAATCAGGCGCCGATTCGGGCGGAAGTCTGCCCAGGCTGCAACAGCTACCTGAAACTGGTCTATCTGGAGAACGATGCCGAAGGCGAAGCGTTGTCGGCGGATCTCAGCAGCCTGCTGCTCGACATGCGTCTGGCGCAGGACGGTATTCAGCGTCTGGCACCGAATCTGATGCTGGCGCCGGGAGACGAATGACCAGAACGTCTACACTCCTGAAAAACTTGTGAGAGGGGCTTGCTCCCGAAGGGGCCGTGTCAGTCAGATTATTTGTGGCTGACTCACCGCATTCGCGAGCAAGCCCGCTCCCACAATTGGGGGCCGGTGTGCTGTATTTAGACGCGTTGCGTCAGGTCATGCCGGAGAGTCTTGTTTTCGGGAGTGGCTGATGTCTTCGAGTGTTGCCCTGCGGTTGCCTTCCATTGATGGTTTGTTGCGTCACCCGGCCTGTCTGCCGCTGGCCGAGCGTTATGGTCGTGAGGCGTTGCTGAGCGGCTTGCGGCAGTTGCTTGATGAGCTGCGGCTCAGCGTGTTGCAAGGTCAACTGTCTGCCATTGAAATCAGCCCCGAAGTGCTCGCCGGCCGCGTCGGCGAGCGTCTGGCGCAGCAACAGCGCAGCAACGTGCGGCGGGTGTTCAACCTGACCGGCACGGTGCTGCACACCAACCTCGGCCGCGCCTTGCTGCCCGAAGAGGCCATCGAAGCGGTGCAGATGGCCGCACGTTACCCGCTCAATCTCGAATTCGATCTGGCCAGCGGCAAGCGCGGAGATCGCGATGATCTGATCGAAGGTCTGATCCGCGAACTGACCGGCGCCGAGGCCGTCACCGTGGTCAACAACAATGCCGCTGCGGTGCTGCTGACGCTCAACAGCCTGGGCGCGCGCAAGGAAGGCATCATCTCGCGCGGCGAGCTGATCGAAATCGGCGGCGCGTTCCGCATCCCCGACATCATGGCCCGCGCCGGTGTGCGCCTGCATGAAGTCGGCACCACCAACCGCACCCACGCCCGCGACTACGAGGCGGCGATCAGCCCGCGCAGCGGCTTGATCATGCGCGTGCATGCGAGCAACTACAGCATCGAAGGCTTTACCGCCCGGGTGCCCACCGCCGAACTGGCCGAGCTGGCGCATCGGCACGGCTTGCCGCTGCTGGAGGATCTGGGCAGCGGCAGTCTGCTGGACTTGACCCGCTGGGGCCTGCCAGCGGAACCAACAGTGCGCCAAGCGCTGCTCGACGGTGCGGACATCGTCACCTTCAGCGGCGACAAATTGCTCGGCGGGCCGCAGGCCGGGTTGATTGTCGGGCGCAAAGAATTGATCGCGAAGATCAAAAAGAATCCGCTGAAGCGCGCCTTGCGGGTTGACAAGCTGACCCTGGCGGCGCTGGAAGCGGTGCTGGGCCTGTATCGCGACCCGGATCGCCTCGCCGAACGTCTGCCGAGTTTGCGGCTGTTGACTCGCCCGCAAGCCGACATTCTCGCCCAGGCCTCTCGTTTGCAACCGGCGATGGCTGAAGTCTTGGGCGAACCGTGGCAGGTCAGCGCCGTGCAGGCGTTGGGCATGATCGGCAGCGGCAGCCAACCGGTGGCGCGGTTGCCGAGTGCGGCGCTGTGCTTGCGCCCGCAAGTGTCCAAGCGTTTGCGCGGGCGTTGTCTGCTGAATCTGGAAGCTGCGTTGCGCAATTTGCCGATTCCGGTGCTGGGTCGAATTGACGACGACGCGCTGTGGCTCGATCTACGCCAACTCGACGACGAGCCGACGTGGCTGGCGCAGTTGCCGCAGTTGCAGGTCGAGTCGTGATCGTCGGCACCGCCGGGCACATCGACCACGGCAAGACCTCGCTGCTGCAAGCCCTGACCGGCCAAACCGGCGACCGCCGCCCGCAGGAGCGCGAGCGCGGAATGACCATCGACCTCGGTTATCTCTACGCGGAGCTGGAACCCGGTGCCGGGCTGACCGGGTTCATCGATGTGCCGGGCCACGAGAAATTCACCCACAACATGCTCGCCGGCGCGCAGGGCATCGATCTGGTGTTGCTGGTGGTGGCGGCGGATGACGGGGTGATGCCGCAGACCCGCGAGCATCTGGCGATTGTCCAATTGCTGGGCATTCCCCGGGCGCTGGTGGCGATCACCAAATGCGATCGGGTTGAAGCAGGCAGGGTGGAAGAGGTGCAGCGCCAGGTTCTGGATTTGCTGGAGGCCGGGCCGTTTGCCGATGCGCCGACGCTGGCGGTGTCGAGCGTGACCGGGCAGGGCGTCGATGAACTGCGCCAGAGCTTGCTGCAGATCCAAGGCGAAGTGCATGAGCGCAGCCGCGAAGGTGGTTTTCGCCTGGCCATCGACCGCGCCTTCAGCGTGGCGGGCGCCGGGATTGTGGTCACTGGCACGGCGTTGTCGGGAACGGTGTCAGTCGGGGACAAACTGGCCCTCGGGCCGTCCGGGAAATTGGTGCGGGTGCGAGGACTGCACGCGCAAAATCAGGCCGCCGAGCAGGCCTTCGCCGGGCAACGGGTGGCGCTGAACATCAGTGGCGATCGATTGACCCTGGAGCAGATCCATCGCGGCCAATGGCTGTTGGCCGAATGGCTGCACGCACCGACGCAACGGGTCGATATCGAATTTCAACTGCTGCCCGGTGAGCGCACATTCGAGCACTTTCACCCGGTGCATGTGCACCTCGGTACGCAAGACGTCATCGCCCGCGTGGCGTTGCTCGAAGGCCCGCGTTTGCGTGCAGGCGAACGCATGTTCGCGCAACTGCTGATCAACGCCCCGGTGCACGCGGTGAAGGGCGATCGCTTGATCCTGCGGGATCAGAGCGCGCAACGCACCCTCGGCGGTGGCCAGGTGCTCGACCCGTTCGCTCCGGCCCGGCAGCGCCGGAGCCCGGAACGGTTGGCACAGCTGCAAGCGCTGGCCGACAGCGACAGTCTTGAGCAAGCGCTACCACTGCTGCTCGACCACAGCGCGGGCGGCCTCGATCCGCAACGGCTGGAGCGCCAGTTCAATCGTCAGCGTGAAGACTGGGCGCTACCAGCCAACGTGCGCCTGATCGACACCCGCCAGGGACCGGTGCTGTTCAATGTGCAGCGCTGGGGGCAATTGAAGTTCACCCTGTTGGAGCAACTGGCGAAATTGCATGAGCTGGAACCGGACCAGATGGGCCCGGATCGCGACCGCCTGCGACGCTTCAGTGGTCTGGCGCTGGAGCGCTCGACCTTTGTCAGCCTGCTGGAAGAACTGCGCGCTGCTGGGTCGATCAACGCCAGCGGGCCGTGGTTGCATCTGCCGGATCATCAGGTGCGTTTGAGTGCTGAAGACGAAACCCTGTGGCAGCGCATGCAGCCGCTGTTCGAGCAGGCCGGGTTTGATCCGCCGTGGGTACGTGATGTCGCCAACGTGTTGGGCGTGGAGGATGCCGTGGTGCGCCTGCTGTTGCGCAAACTGGCGCGCTTGGGATTGATGCACCAAGTGGTGCGCGACCTGTTTCTGTCTGACGGGCAACTGCGGCGCATGGCCAACATTCTGTTGCAACTGGAGCAGGAAAATCCGTCGATCCAGGTGACAACCTTCCGTGATGCGCTAGGCTTGGGACGCAAACGCTGTATTCACTACTTGGAATACTTCGATCGCCTCGGCCTGACCCGGCGCATCGGCGAATCCCGGGTGATCCGCCACGACAACGCGCTGGCCAGTGCCGACGCACCCTGAGTTCAAAGGAAGGCAATCGCGCCCGGTGGCGCGGCCGGGCTTCAAACCCGGTTGGGGACGGCATCCGTTCCCGGGCAGGTTCGACTCCGGCTGCCTTCCGCC
>NZ_OBDS01000010.1:0-15627 GCF_900215165.1 Pseudomonas sp. LAMO17WK12:I5
ATGACTGTTACCCTGATCAAAACCATCGCGATGGAAGATGGTCTGCGTTTCGCTATCCGTGAAGGCGGTCGTACCGTCGGCGCTGGCGTCGTAGCTAAAATCATCGAATAAGCGGTTGTAATGTATTTTTCGGGCCGGCATAATGGTCGGCCTGATTTTGTTTTAGGTCAGTAGCTCAATTGGCAGAGCGACGGTCTCCAAAACCGTAGGTTGGGGGTTCGATTCCCTCCTGACCTGCCAGATTCACTCGGTGTGTCTGGCTTTCTTTTCACAGGATCTTCATAGATGACTCCTAAGGCTGAAGCTCAAGGCTCTCGCTTCGATCTGCTCAAGTGGCTTGTGGTAGCCGCTTTGGTGGTTGTGGGTGTAGTTGGCAATCAGTATTACGCTGCTTCGCCGATCCTGTACCGTGTACTCGCTTTGCTCGTAATTGCTGCTGTAGCTGCCTTTGTAGGCCTGCAGACTGCAAAGGGCAAGTCGTTCTTTGTACTGGTTAAGGAAGCGCGCACTGAGATTCGTAAAGTCGTATGGCCAACTCGCCAGGAAACCACGCAGACAACGTTGATCGTTGTTGCTGTGGTTATCGTTATGGCGTTGCTGTTGTGGGGTGTTGATTCCCTGCTCGGCTGGCTTGTTTCCTTGATTGTCGGCTAAGGGTGTCCCGTGGCTAAGCGTTGGTACGTTGTGCATGCTTACTCGGGTTACGAGAAGCATGTCATGCGCTCGCTGATTGAGCGCGTTAAGCTGGCTGGCATGGAAGATGGCTTCGGCGAAATTCTGGTTCCCACTGAAGAAGTGGTTGAAATGCGTAATGGCCAGAAGCGCAAAAGCGAACGCAAGTTCTTCCCAGGCTATGTGCTGGTACAGATGGATATGAATGAGGGTACTTGGCACTTGGTCAAGGATACTCCTCGGGTGATGGGCTTCATTGGCGGTACCGCCGACAAGCCTGCTCCAATCACCGACAAAGAGGCGGAAGCCATTCTGCGTCGCGTGGCTGATGGTAGCGATAAGCCGAAACCGAAGACTCTGTTTGAGCCGGGTGAGGTAGTTCGTGTTACTGACGGTCCATTCGCTGACTTTAACGGCACCGTCGAAGAAGTTAACTACGAAAAGAGCCGTGTCCAGGTGGCAGTGCTTATTTTCGGTCGCTCTACTCCGGTAGAGTTGGAGTTCAGTCAGGTCGAAAAGGTCTAGCTGAACAAGCATCCCAACCCCGCAGCCCTAGGCTGTGGGGTTTTGTCGTCACTGGGATAAACGCGCAAGTAACCGGGGAGCCTTTCGAGGCGTTCGAACCCGTAATTGGAGTGCCTCATGGCCAAGAAGATTACCGCTTACATCAAGCTGCAAGTGAAGGCCGCTCAGGCTAACCCAAGCCCACCTGTTGGTCCTGCTCTGGGTCAGCACGGCGTGAACATCATGGAATTCTGCAAGGCTTTCAACGCCCGTACTCAGGGTCTTGAAGCAGGTCTGCCGACTCCAGTGATCATCACTGTCTACAGCGACCGTAGCTTCACTTTCGAAACCAAATCCACCCCTGCTTCGGTTCTGCTGAAGAAGGCGGCCGGTCTGACCAGCGGTTCCGCTCGTCCGAACACCGTTAAGGTTGGCACTGTTACCCGTGCTCAGCTGGAAGAAATCGCGAAAACCAAAAACGCGGATCTGACTGCAGCTGATATGGATGCAGCCGTGCGTACTATCGCCGGTTCTGCTCGTAGCATGGGCCTTAACGTGGAGGGTGTGTAATGGCTAAGCTGACCAAGCGTCAAAAGGCTATCGCCGGCAAAATCGAAGCAGGCAAGGCCTACAACATTGTAGACGCTGCTGCTCTGCTGGCTGAGCTGTCGACTGTCAAGTTCAGCGAGTCGTTCGACGTTGCTGTAAACCTGGGTGTAGACCCGCGTAAATCCGACCAGGTTGTTCGTAGCGCTACTGTGCTGCCACACGGCACTGGCAAGACCGTTCGCGTTGCTGTGTTCACCCAGGGTCCAGCTGCTGAGGCCGCTCTGGCTGCCGGCGCTGACCGTGTAGGTATGGACGACCTGGCTGCCGAAATGAAAGGCGGCGACCTGAACTATGACGTAGTGATCGCATCCCCGGATGCCATGCGCGTTGTAGGTCAGCTGGGTCAGATCCTCGGTCCACGTGGCCTGATGCCTAACCCGAAAGTCGGCACCGTAACTCCAGACGTAGCTACCGCGGTTAAAAACGCCAAGGCTGGTCAGGTTCGTTATCGCACCGACAAAAACGGCATCATCCACACTTCCGTTGGCAAGATCGGCTTCGATGCCGTCAAGCTGAAGGAAAACGTTGAAGCCCTGATCGCTGATCTGAAGCGTATCAAGCCAGCTTCCTCGAAAGGTATTTACGTCAAGCGCGTTACCCTGAGCACCACTATGGGCCCAGGTCTGGTTATCGACCAGAGCTCGCTGGACGCGTAAGACAAAGGTTGGCGCGATTATTCGCGCCAATTGAAAGATTGGGGTCCCTGCCTGGCGGGGGCTATCCAAGACCGTAGGCGGCGCAAGCCTTAAACCACAAGCCTACGCAGATGGTGCTCCCGGTTCCTTACCGAATCAGACACCAAAACGACATTCGGTTTCGACCGAGTGAAACGGTAACAAGCAGGAGTTAAACCCGTGGCAATTAATCTCGAAGACAAGAAGGCCATCGTCGCTGAAGTCAACGAGGCTGCCAAAGTCGCTCTGTCCGCTGTCGTGGTTGATGCCCGTGGCGTAACAGTAGGCGCAATGACCGGACTCCGTAAAGAGGCTCGTGAAGCTGGCGTTTACGTACGTGTCGTACGTAACACCCTGCTCAAGCGCGCTGTTGCTGACACTGATTACAGTGTTCTCAACGACGTGTTCACCGGCCCGACCCTGATTGCATTCTCGAACGAACATCCGGGCGCTGCTGCCCGTATCTTCAAAGAGTTCGCCAAGGGTCAGGACAAGTTCGAGATCAAGGCAGCTGCGTTCGAGGGCAAGTTCCTCGCAGCGAATGAGATCGACGTGCTGGCAAGCCTGCCAACTCGCGACGAAGCTATTGCGAAACTGATGAGCGTGATTCAAGGCGCTACCAGCAAGCTGGCTCGTACTCTGGCGGCAATTCGCGATCAGAAAGAAGCTGCTGCAGCCTGAGGCTGAGCGTTTCCAATCTCGCGTATTTTTGTTTATTTCGACGGCCGTACAGGCTGTCCACCAAATCAGGAATTGAGTCATGTCTCTGACTAACGAACAAATCATCGAAGCAATCGGCCAGAAAACTGTTCTGGAAGTTGTTGAGCTGATCAAAGCAATGGAAGAAACCTTCGGCGTGACCGCTGCTGTTGCTGCTGCTGGTCCAGCTGCTGCTGCCGCTGTTGTTGAAGAGCAAACCGAGTTCAACGTTGTTCTGCTGGAAGCTGGCGAGAAGAAGGTTAACGTGATCAAGGCAGTTCGTGAACTGACCGGTCTGGGCCTGAAAGAAGCCAAAGAGAAAGTAGACGGCGCTCCTCAGGTTGTAGCTGAAGGTGTTTCGAAAGAAGCTGCTGAAGACGCCAAGAAGAAGCTGGAAGAAGCAGGCGCTAAAGTCGAACTGAAATAAGTATCGACTTTGCTCCTCCAGCCCGAGCGTCAAGCGACAGGCTGATGGCTGGTGGCTCTTGCCACCGGCCTTTTTCCGTTATTGGCAGCCGACTGGGTCGGTGCTGATAAAGGCGCTGTAACCACCCGATGCGGTGGCGCAAACCATGGGGTTTGCACGATTTTCTGGCTACTCCCGTCGGGAGGGGCCAAACAAGCAGGTGACCAAGCTGGGGAACGCTGATGGCTTACTCATATACTGAGAAAAAACGTATCCGCAAGGACTTTAGCAAGTTGCCGGACGTCATGGATGTGCCGTACCTCCTGGCCATCCAGCTGGATTCGTATCGTGAATTCTTGCAAGCGGGAGCGACTAAAGATCAGTTCCGCGACGTGGGCCTGCATGCGGCCTTCAAATCCGTTTTCCCGATCATCAGCTACTCCGGCAATGCTGCGCTGGAGTACGTCGGTTATCGCTTGGGCGAACCGGCATTTGATGTCAAAGAATGCGTATTGCGCGGTGTAACTTTCGCCGTACCTTTGCGGGTAAAAGTGCGCCTGATCATTTTCGACAAAGAATCGTCGAACAAAGCGATCAAGGACATCAAAGAGCAAGAAGTCTACATGGGCGAAATCCCATTGATGACTGAGAACGGTACCTTCGTAATCAACGGTACCGAGCGTGTTATCGTTTCCCAGCTGCACCGTTCCCCGGGCGTGTTCTTCGACCACGACCGCGGCAAGACGCACAGTTCCGGTAAACTGCTGTACTCCGCGCGCATCATCCCTTACCGCGGTTCGTGGCTGGACTTCGAGTTCGACCCGAAAGACTGCGTATTTGTGCGTATCGACCGTCGTCGCAAGCTGCCGGCCTCGGTGCTGCTGCGCGCGCTCGGCTACACCACCGAAGAAGTGCTGGACGCTTTCTACACCACCAACGTATTCCACGTTAAAGGCGAAGGCCTGAGCCTGGAACTGGTGCCTCAGCGTCTGCGCGGTGAAGTGGCTGTTCTCGATATCCAGGACGATAAAGGCAAGGTTATTGTCGAGCAGGGCCGTCGTATTACTGCCCGCCACATCAACCAGCTGGAAAAGGCCGGGATCAAAGAGCTGGACGTGCCTCTGGACTACGTCCTGGGTCGTACCACCGCCAAGGTCATCGTGCATCCAGCTACCGGCGAAATCCTGGCAGAGTGCAACACCGAGCTGTCGACCGAAGTCCTGGCGAAAATCGCCAAGGCCGGCGTTGTTCGCATCGAAACTCTGTACACCAACGACATCGACTGCGGTCCGTTCATCTCCGACACGCTGAAGATCGACTCCACCAGCAACCAATTGGAAGCACTGGTCGAGATCTATCGCATGATGCGTCCAGGCGAGCCGCCGACCAAAGACGCTGCCGAAACCCTGTTCAACAACCTGTTCTTCAGCCCTGAGCGCTATGACCTGTCTGCGGTCGGCCGGATGAAGTTCAACCGTCGTATCGGTCGTACCGAGATCGAAGGTTCGGGCGTGCTGTGCAAGGAAGACATCGTCGCGGTCCTGAAGACTCTGGTCGACATCCGTAACGGTAAAGGCATCGTCGATGACATCGACCACCTGGGTAACCGTCGTGTTCGCTGCGTAGGCGAAATGGCCGAGAACCAGTTCCGCGTTGGCCTGGTACGTGTTGAGCGTGCGGTCAAAGAGCGTCTGTCGATGGCTGAAAGCGAAGGCCTGATGCCGCAAGACCTGATCAACGCCAAGCCAGTGGCTGCGGCGGTGAAGGAGTTCTTCGGTTCCAGCCAGCTCTCGCAGTTCATGGACCAGAACAACCCGCTGTCCGAGATCACCCACAAGCGTCGTGTCTCTGCACTCGGCCCTGGCGGTCTGACTCGTGAGCGCGCAGGCTTTGAAGTCCGTGACGTACACCCGACTCACTATGGTCGTGTCTGCCCGATTGAAACGCCGGAAGGTCCGAACATTGGTCTGATCAACTCCCTGGCTGCTTATGCCCGCACCAACCAGTACGGCTTCCTGGAAAGCCCGTACCGTGTGGTGAAAGAGGGTGTAGTCACCGACGAGATCGTGTTCCTGTCCGCCATTGAAGAAGCCGATCATGTGATCGCGCAGGCTTCGGCGACCATGAACGAGCAGAAAGTCCTGATCGACGAACTGGTAGCCGTACGTCACCTGAACGAATTCACCGTCAAGGCGCCGGAAGACGTCACCCTGATGGACGTTTCGCCGAAGCAGGTAGTTTCGGTTGCAGCGTCGCTGATTCCGTTCCTCGAGCACGACGACGCCAACCGTGCGTTGATGGGTTCGAACATGCAGCGTCAAGCTGTACCAACCCTGCGCGCTGACAAGCCGCTGGTAGGTACGGGCATGGAGCGTAACGTGGCTCGCGACTCCGGCGTTTGCGTCGTGGCTCGTCGTGGCGGCGTGATCGACTCCGTTGATGCCAGCCGTATCGTGGTTCGTGTTGCTGATGACGAAGTTGAAACCGGTGAAGCCGGTGTCGACATCTACAACCTGACCAAATACACCCGCTCGAACCAGAACACCTGCATCAACCAGCGTCCGCTGGTGAGCAAGGGTGATCGCGTTCAGCGTAGCGACATCATGGCCGACGGCCCGTCCACCGACATGGGTGAACTGGCACTGGGTCAGAACATGCGCATCGCGTTCATGGCATGGAACGGCTTCAACTTCGAAGACTCCATCTGCCTGTCCGAGCGTGTGGTTCAGGAAGACCGCTTCACCACGATCCACATTCAGGAACTGACCTGTGTGGCCCGTGACACCAAGCTTGGCCCAGAGGAAATCACTGCGGACATCCCGAACGTGGGTGAAGCTGCACTGAACAAGCTGGACGAAGCCGGTATCGTTTATGTAGGTGCTGAAGTAGGCGCAGGCGACATCCTGGTGGGCAAGGTCACTCCGAAAGGCGAGACCCAACTGACTCCGGAAGAAAAACTGCTGCGTGCGATCTTCGGTGAAAAAGCCAGCGACGTTAAAGACACCTCCCTGCGCGTGCCAACCGGCACCAAAGGTACTGTCATCGACGTACAGGTCTTCACCCGCGACGGCGTTGAGCGTGATGCTCGTGCTCTGTCGATCGAGAAGTCCCAGCTGGACGAGATCCGCAAGGATCTGAACGAAGAGTTCCGTATCGTTGAAGGCGCGACCTTCGAACGTCTGCGCTCCGCTCTGGTAGGCCACAAGGCTGAAGGCGGCGCCGGTCTGAAGAAAGGTCAGGACATCACCGACGAAGTTCTCGACGGTCTTGAGCATGGTCAGTGGTTCAAACTGCGCATGGCTGAAGATGCTCTGAACGAGCAGCTCGAGAAGGCTCAGGCCTACATCGTTGATCGCCGCCGTCTGCTGGACGACAAGTTCGAAGACAAGAAGCGCAAACTGCAGCAGGGCGATGACCTGGCTCCAGGCGTGCTGAAAATCGTCAAGGTTTACCTGGCAATCCGTCGTCGCATTCAGCCGGGCGACAAGATGGCCGGTCGTCACGGTAACAAAGGTGTGGTCTCCGTGATCATGCCGGTTGAAGACATGCCGCACGATGCCAATGGCACCCCGGTCGACGTCGTCCTCAACCCGTTGGGCGTACCTTCGCGTATGAACGTTGGTCAGATCCTTGAAACCCACCTGGGCCTCGCGGCCAAAGGTCTGGGCGAGAAGATCAACCGGATGGTCGAAGAGCAGCGTAAAGTCGCTGAACTGCGTACCTTCCTGGACGAGATCTACAACCAGATCGGCGGTCGTAACGAAGATCTGGACAGCTTCTCCGATCAGGAAATTCTGGATCTGGCGAAAAACCTGCGTGGCGGCGTTCCAATGGCCACTCCAGTGTTCGACGGCGCCAAGGAAAGCGAAATCAAGGCCATGCTGAAACTGGCAGACCTGCCGGAAAGCGGCCAGATGCAGCTGACTGACGGCCGTACCGGCAACAAGTTCGAGCGTCCAGTTACCGTTGGCTACATGTACATGCTGAAGCTGAACCACTTGGTAGACGACAAGATGCACGCGCGTTCTACCGGTTCGTACAGCCTGGTTACCCAGCAGCCGCTGGGTGGTAAGGCACAGTTCGGTGGTCAGCGTTTCGGGGAGATGGAGGTCTGGGCACTGGAAGCATACGGTGCCGCTTACACTCTGCAAGAAATGCTCACAGTGAAGTCGGACGATGTGAACGGCCGTACCAAGATGTACAAAAACATCGTGGATGGCGATCACCGTATGGAGCCGGGCATGCCCGAGTCCTTCAACGTGTTGATCAAGGAAATTCGTTCCCTCGGCATCGATATCGATCTGGAAACCGAATAACACGTGACGCGATCGAGAGCGGGGCAGGACTGCCCGCTCTCTGCTCCGCCAGGAGGAAAGGCCTTGAAAGACCTACTGAATTTGCTGAAAAACCAGGGTCAAGTCGAAGAGTTCGACGCCATCCGTATCGGATTGGCCTCGCCTGAGATGATCCGCTCGTGGTCGTTCGGCGAAGTTAAAAAGCCGGAAACCATCAACTACCGTACGTTCAAACCTGAGCGTGACGGTCTGTTCTGCGCCAAGATCTTTGGCCCGGTAAAGGATTACGAGTGCCTGTGCGGTAAGTACAAGCGCTTGAAGCACCGTGGTGTGATCTGCGAGAAGTGCGGCGTTGAAGTTGCACTGGCCAAGGTTCGTCGTGAGCGCATGGCGCACATCGAACTGGCTTCGCCGGTTGCCCATATCTGGTTCCTGAAATCGCTGCCGTCCCGTATCGGCTTGCTGATGGACATGACCCTGCGTGATATCGAACGCGTTCTCTACTTCGAGAGCTACGTCGTTATCGATCCAGGCATGACCACCCTTGAAAAGGGTCAGCTGCTGAACGACGAGCAGTACTTCGAAGCGCTGGAAGAATTTGGTGATGACTTCGACGCCCGCATGGGTGCAGAAGCTGTCCGTGAACTGCTGCACGCTATCGACCTGGAGCACGAGATTGGCCGTCTGCGCGAAGAAATTCCGCAAACCAACTCGGAAACCAAGATCAAGAAGCTGTCCAAGCGTCTGAAGTTGATGGAAGCCTTCCAGGGTTCCGGCAACCTGCCAGAGTGGATGGTGCTGACCGTTCTGCCGGTTCTGCCGCCAGATCTGCGTCCACTGGTCCCGCTGGATGGCGGTCGCTTCGCGACTTCCGACCTCAACGATCTGTATCGTCGAGTGATCAACCGTAACAACCGTTTGAAGCGCCTGCTGGATCTGTCCGCGCCGGACATCATCGTGCGCAACGAAAAGCGTATGTTGCAGGAAGCTGTCGATGCACTGCTCGACAACGGTCGTCGTGGCCGCGCTATCACCGGTTCGAACAAGCGTCCTCTGAAATCCCTGGCTGACATGATCAAGGGTAAGCAGGGTCGTTTCCGTCAGAACTTGCTCGGTAAGCGTGTTGACTACTCCGGTCGTTCGGTAATTACCGTAGGTCCGACTCTGCGTCTGCACCAGTGCGGTCTGCCGAAGAAGATGGCTCTCGAGCTGTTCAAACCGTTCATTTTCGGCAAGCTGGAAATGCGTGGTCTCGCGACCACCATCAAAGCGGCCAAGAAAATGGTCGAGCGCGAACTGCCAGAGGTTTGGGACGTTCTCGCTGAAGTGATTCGCGAACACCCGGTTCTTCTCAACCGTGCACCGACCCTTCACCGTCTGGGTATCCAGGCGTTTGAACCGGTACTGATCGAAGGTAAGGCTATTCAGCTGCACCCGCTGGTCTGTGCCGCGTACAACGCCGACTTCGACGGCGACCAAATGGCCGTGCACGTACCGCTGACGCTGGAAGCCCAGCTCGAAGCGCGTGCGTTGATGATGTCGACCAACAACATTCTGTCGCCAGCCAACGGTGAGCCAATCATCGTTCCGTCGCAGGACGTTGTATTGGGTCTCTACTACATGACTCGTGAAGCGATCAACGCCAAGGGCGAAGGTCGTGTGTTCGCGGATCTGCAGGAAGTTGACCGTGTGTTCCGTGCCGGCGAAGCCGCACTGCACGCCAAGGTCAAGGTCCGTATCAACGAAACCGTCAACGACCGTGACGGCAACAGCGTGAGTAACACTCGTATCGTCGACACCACTGTCGGCCGTGCGCTGCTGTTCCAGGTTGTGCCAAAAGGTCTGTCGTACGATGTCGTCAACCTGCCAATGAAGAAAAAGGCGATCTCCAAGCTGATCAACCAGTGCTACCGCGTGGTTGGTCTGAAAGAGACCGTGATCTTCGCTGACCAGTTGATGTACACCGGCTTCGCTTACTCGACCATCTCCGGCGTTTCTATCGGTGTTAACGACTTCGTTATCCCGGACGAAAAAGCCCGCATCATCGGTGCAGC
The DNA here is from genome assembly GCF_900215165.1 of Pseudomonas sp. LAMO17WK12:I5. Classification (NCBI taxonomy): domain Bacteria; kingdom Pseudomonadati; phylum Pseudomonadota; class Gammaproteobacteria; order Pseudomonadales; family Pseudomonadaceae; genus Pseudomonas; species Pseudomonas sp. LAMO17WK12:I5. The sequence goes on from NZ_OBDS01000010.1 coordinate 9,914, forward strand.
CACCGACGAAGTGAAAGAGATCGAGAGCCAGTACGCCTCCGGCCTGGTAACCCAGGGCGAGAAGTACAACAAAGTGATCGACCTTTGGTCGAAGGCGAACGACGAAGTTTCCAAGGCGATGATGGCCAACCTCTCGAAAGAGAAAGTCATCGACCGTCACGGTGATGAAGTCGACCAAGAGTCCTTCAACTCGATGTACATGATGGCCGACTCGGGTGCGCGGGGTTCCGCAGCACAGATTCGTCAGCTGGCCGGTATGCGTGGTCTGATGGCCAAGCCGGACGGTTCCATCATTGAAACGCCGATTACTGCGAACTTCCGTGAAGGTCTGAGCGTACTTCAGTACTTCATCTCGACTCACGGTGCTCGTAAAGGTCTGGCGGATACCGCGTTGAAAACTGCGAACTCCGGTTACCTGACTCGTCGTCTGGTAGACGTGGCGCAGGATCTGGTTGTAACCGAGATCGATTGCGGCACCGAACACGGTCTGCTGATGACTCCGCACATTGAAGGCGGTGACGTTGTAGAGCCGTTGGGTGAGCGCGTACTGGGTCGTGTTATTGCCCGTGACGTATTCAAGCCAGGCACCGAGGACGTCATCGTTCCTGCCGGTACCCTGGTAGACGAGAAGTGGGTCGAGTTCATCGAGCTGAACAGCATCGACGAAGTGATCGTGCGTTCGCCGATCAGCTGCGAAACCCGCTATGGCATTTGCGCCAAGTGCTACGGCCGTGATCTGGCTCGTGGTCACCAGGTGAACATCGGTGAAGCGGTCGGCGTTATCGCTGCCCAGTCCATCGGTGAGCCGGGTACCCAGCTGACGATGCGTACGTTCCACATCGGTGGTGCGGCAAGCCGTACTTCCGCAGCCGACAGCGTTCAGGTGAAGAATGGCGGTACTGTCCGTCTGCACAATCTGAAACACGTTGAGCGAGTGGATGGTCACCTGGTTGCCGTGTCCCGTTCCGGTGAGCTGGCAATCGCTGATGACTTCGGTCGTGAGCGTGAGCGTTACAAGCTGCCGTACGGTGCTGTGATTTCGGTTAAAGAAGGTGACAAGGTCGACGCTGGCGCAATCGTGGCCAAGTGGGATCCGCACACTCACCCGATCGTTACCGAAATGAAAGGTACCGTGACCTACGTGGGCATGGAAGAAGGCATCACGATCAAGCGTCAGACTGACGAATTGACCGGTATGACCAACATTGAAGTACTCGACGCGAAAGATCGTCCAGCTGCGGGCAAAGAAATCCGTCCAGCAGTGAAGATGGTCGACGACAACGGCAAGGATCTGTTGCTGCCAGGCACTGACGTTATCGCTCAGTACTTCTTGCCAGCCAACGCCTTGGTCGGTGTTGCGGACGGTGCGAAGATCGCGATCGGTGACGTTATCGCTCGTATCCCGCAAGAAACTTCGAAGACCCGTGACATCACCGGTGGTCTGCCGCGTGTTGCCGACTTGTTCGAAGCTCGTCGTCCGAAGGAAGCGTCGATTCTGGCTGAAGTCAGCGGCACCATCGCGTTCGGTAAAGAGACCAAAGGCAAGCGCCGTCTGGTCATTACCCCGAACGACGGTAGCGATCCGTACGAAGAGCTGATTCCGAAGTGGCGTCACCTGAACGTGTTCGAAGGCGAACAGGTAAACCGCGGCGAAGTTATCTCCGACGGTCCGAGCGATCCGCACGACATCCTGCGTCTGCTGGGTGTGAGCGCGCTGGCCAAGTACATCGTGAACGAGATCCAGGACGTTTACCGTCTGCAAGGCGTGAAGATCAACGACAAGCACATCGAGACCATCCTGCGTCAGATGCTGCGTAAAGTTGAGATCTCCGAGTCCGGCGATTCCAGCTTCATCAAGGGCGACCAGATGGAACTGACTCACGTACTGGTAGAGAACGAACGTCTGAGCGCGGAAGACAAGTTTGTCTCCAAGTTCACTCGCGTTCTGCTGGGTATCACCAAGGCGTCGTTGTCCACCGAATCGTTCATCTCGGCGGCTTCCTTCCAGGAAACCACTCGCGTACTGACCGAAGCGGCAGTCACCGGCAAGCGCGACTATCTGCGCGGCCTGAAAGAAAACGTGGTTGTGGGTCGTCTGATCCCGGCCGGTACCGGTCTGGCATATCACAGCGAGCGCAAGCGTCGTCGTGATGCAGACAAGCCGTTGCGCGTAAGCGCCAGTGAAGTGGAAGCTGCACTGACCGAAGCGCTGAACTCGAGCGGTAACTGAGTTCTGCGGTAACTAAGCTGAGGCCCTGATCGCTCCGTTCGTCGAATCGAGACAAATTGTCAAGGTTCGACGGGCGGGGAGGTCGGGGCCTTGCCTTGACTGGGGACAAGATCCTCTTTAGACTCTTGATCCCCTAAATTTGGCGGGAATCCGTTCCTGTCATTTTGCTTTTCTTGCAAGACAATAGCGTCGCAAGACAACAGTGGAGCTAGTAGATGGCAACTATCAACCAGCTGGTACGTCAGCCGCGTAAGCGTATCGTCGAGAAATCCGACGTACCTGCGCTGCAGAACTGCCCGCAACGTCGTGGCGTGTGCACCCGTGTGTACACCACTACGCCGAAAAAACCTAACTCGGCACTGCGTAAAGTATGCCGTGTGCGTCTGACCAACGGTTTCGAGGTTTCCTCGTACATCGGTGGTGAAGGCCACAACCTGCAAGAGCACAGCGTGGTACTGATCCGCGGCGGTCGTGTAAAAGACTTGCCAGGTGTTCGTTACCACACCGTTCGCGGCTCCTTGGATACTTCCGGCGTTAAAGGCCGTAACCAGGGTCGTTCGAAGTACGGTACCAAGCGTCCGAAGTAATCGGTCGTTTTGCAGATTTTCATTTTATTGAGTCGATAAGAGTAAGGTCGGGCTTGCATCCACTGGATCTGTCCCGAACTAACCTGAAGACCGCTTGAGGGCTTATCATGCCAAGACGTCGCGTAGCAGCAAAGCGTGAGATTCTGGACGATCCGAAATACGGAAGCCAGATCCTCGCCAAATTCATGAACCACGTTATGGAAAGCGGCAAGAAAGCCGTTGCCGAGCGTATCGTTTATGGTGCCCTGGAAACCGTGAAGGCTCGTAAGGCCGGCACCGATCCCCTGGAACTCTTCGAAAAAGCACTCGACGCCATCGCTCCGCTGGTCGAAGTGAAGTCGCGCCGCGTTGGTGGTGCTACTTACCAGGTTCCGGTCGAGGTTCGTCCTTCCCGCCGTAACGCTCTGGCAATGCGCTGGTTGGTAGACTTCGCCCGTAAGCGTGGCGAGAAGTCTATGGCTCTGCGCTTGGCTGGCGAACTGCTGGATGCTGCTGAAGGTAAAGGTGCTGCTGTTAAGAAGCGTGAAGACGTGCACCGTATGGCCGAAGCCAACAAAGCTTTCTCGCACTACCGCTTCTAATTTTAGCTTCACTAATTTTGCGAGGGCTTTATGGCTCGTACTACTCCGATTAGTCGCTACCGTAACATCGGTATCGTCGCTCACGTGGATGCTGGTAAAACCACCACCACCGAGCGCGTCCTTTTTTACACTGGCAAAAGTCACAAAATGGGCGAGGTGCATGACGGCGCCGCGACCACAGACTGGATGGTTCAGGAGCAGGAGCGTGGTATTACCATTACTTCTGCTGCCATTACCGCCTTCTGGAAAGGTTCCGAGAAGCAGTACCCGCACGAGCACCGTTTCAACGTCATCGATACCCCGGGCCACGTAGACTTCACCATTGAAGTTGAACGTTCCCTGCGCGTACTCGACGGCGCTGTCGTTGTATTCTGCGGTACTTCGGGTGTTGAGCCTCAGTCGGAAACCGTATGGCGTCAAGCCAACAAATACGGCGTTCCACGTCTTGTTTACGTAAACAAGATGGACCGTGCTGGTGCCAACTTCCTGCGCGTGATCGGTCAGATCAAACAGCGTCTGGGTCACACTCCGGTGCCGATTCAGCTGGCTATCGGTTCGGAAGACAACTTCCAGGGCCAGATCGACCTGATCAACATGCAGGCTGTTTACTGGAACGACTCTGACAAGGGTATGGTTCCTGTTCGCAAGGAAATCCCTGCGGACATGCTCGAGCTGGCTACTGAGTGGCGCAGCAACATGGTTGAGGCTGCGGCCGAAGCCAGTGAAGAGCTGATGAACAAGTACCTGGAAGGCGAAGAGCTGTCGATCGAAGAGATCAAGGCCGCTCTGCGTCAGCGCACTATCGCTGGCGAAATCGTTCTGGCTGTGTGCGGTTCGTCGTTCAAGAACAAGGGCGTTCCCCTGGTTCTCGACGCCGTTATCGACTTCCTGCCTGCTCCAACCGACATTCCAGCTATCAAGGGCTCGAACCCTGATAACGAGGAAGAGGAAATGGAGCGTCACGCAAGTGATGACGAGCCGTTCGCGGCACTGGCGTTCAAAATCGCTACCGACCCATTCGTGGGTACTTTGACCTTCGTCCGTGTTTACTCGGGCGTGTTGAACTCCGGCGACGGCGTGATCAACTCGGTTAAAGGCAAGAAAGAGCGCGTGGGCCGTATGGTGCAAATGCACGCAAACGCCCGTGAAGAGATCAAGGAAGTACGCGCTGGCGACATCGCGGCCCTGATCGGCATGAAGGACGTCACCACTGGTGAAACCCTCTGCAACGCTGACAAGCCAATCATCCTGGTTCGCATGGACTTCCCGGAGCCGGTTATTTCGGTTGCCGTAGAGCCTAAGACCAAGGATGACCAGGAAAAAATGGGTATCGCACTGGGCAAGCTGGCTCAGGAAGACCCGTCTTTCCGCGTTAAAACTGATGAAGAGACTGGTCAAACGATCATCTCCGGCATGGGCGAGCTGCACCTGGACATCCTGGTTGACCGGATGCGCCGTGAGTTCAACGTCGAAGCCAACATCGGCAAGCCTCAGGTTTCGTATCGTGAGCGCATCACGAAGAACTGTGAAATCGAAGGCAAGTTCGTTCGTCAGTCCGGTGGTCGCGGCCAGTTCGGTCACTGCTGGATCCGTTTTGCTCCTGCTGACGAAGGTCAGGAAGGTCTGCAATTCGTGAACGAAGTTGTAGGTGGTGTGGTTCCTAAGGAATACATCCCGGCTATCCAGAAGGGTATCGAAGAGCAGATGAAGAACGGCGTTGTTGCCGGCTATCCGCTGATCGGCCTGAAGGCTACCGTGTTCGATGGTTCTTACCACGACGTCGACTCCAACGAGATGGCGTTTAAAGTGGCTGCTTCCATGGCGACCAAGCAACTGGCCCAGAAGGGCGGTGGTGAGTTGCTCGAGCCGATCATGGCGGTAGAGGTTGTTACGCCTGAAGACTATATGGGTGATGTAATGGGCGACCTTAACCGTCGTCGCGGCATGATCCAGGGTATGGAAGACACAGTGTCCGGCAAGGTTATCCGTGCCGAGGTTCCACTGGGTGAGATGTTCGGTTATGCGACCGACGTTCGTTCCATGTCCCAGGGTCGCGCAAGCTACTCTATGGAATTCAAAAAATACGATACGGCTCCGTCGCACATCGTCGAATCCGTAACCAAAAAACAAGGCTGATTCAGCCCCTTTAGGCTAGGAGTTAATTGTCGTGGCTAAAGAAAAATTTGATCGTTCCCTACCGCACGTCAACGTTGGCACCATCGGTCACGTTGACCACGGTAAAACCACTCTGACCGCTGCTCTGACTCGCGTCTGCTCCGAAGTTTTCGGTTCGGCCGTAGTTGAATTCGACAAGAT
>NZ_OBDS01000010.1:17567-322914 GCF_900215165.1 Pseudomonas sp. LAMO17WK12:I5
AAGACGCAATGAACCGAAAGTTCGCGATGCTCACAAACACCTGTATCACATACCCGATTTGCTGAAGCGAGGCCAGTTGGTCACGAGTCAGTACCCGAATTTCTTGACGACCATAGAGCGTTGGAACCACCTGATCCCATCCCGAACTCAGAAGTGAAACGATGCATCGCCGATGGTAGTGTGGGGTTTCCCCATGTGAGAGTAGGTCATCGTCAAGATTAAATTCCGAAACCCCAATTGCGAAAGCAGTTGGGGTTTTGTTTTGCCCGCAGGAAAGTGGTGCGCTTGATTTCTATGCAATCGCCCGGCTCATGGCTATTATTCGGACCTCATTGTGAGGCGAGACCTGCATGCTGACGTTGTTGAATCTATTAAAGGATGGTCGATTCCATTCCGGCGAGGCTCTGGGGGTTACCCTGGGAATCAGTCGAAGTGCGGTGTGGAAGCAGCTTCAGCATCTTGAGGCTGAGCTCGGGTTGTCCATAAACAAAGTCCGTGGCAGAGGCTATCAACTGGCTGCACCCTTGACGCTCCTCGACCCCCTGAAGATTAGTGCCTTAGCAGCGGTTTGGCCGATTACAGTCTTTGATTCCATCGATTCCACTAACGCAGAGGCGCTTCGCGCGATCAATCAGGGTCGAGCGGCGCCGTTTCTGGTATTGGCCGAACGACAGATTTCCGGTCGCGGTCGCAGAGGCCGCAAATGGGTAAGCCCTTTTGCTGAAAATCTCTACTACAGCCTGGTCCTGCGCATTGAAGGTGGCATGCGCCAGCTTGAGGGCTTGAGTCTGGTGGTCGGTTTGGCTGTTATGCATGCCCTGCGAAAGCTGGGGGTGGCGGGCGCAGGATTGAAGTGGCCCAACGATGTGCTGGTCGGGAACAAGAAAATCGCCGGTATTCTTCTTGAGCTAGTAGGGGATCCGGCAGATGTTTGCCATGTGGTGCTGGGTATAGGCATTAATGTGAACATGCAGGTTGCTGAGGAAGTTGACCAGCAATGGACGTCAATTCGACTCGAGACGGGTCAAACCTGCGATCGCAACGTCTTGGTGGCTGAGCTGAGCGACCAACTGCGCGGTTATATCCAGCGTCATCAGGTCCATGGTTTCTCTGCGTTCCAGGAGGAATGGGAAAAGGATCACATGTGGCAAGGTCGCCCGGTTTCTTTGGTTGCGGGCGTTAGTCATATAGAAGGCGTAGTGCTTGGTATTGATAGCCAGGGTGCGCTGCGCTTGAAGGTGGACGGCGTGGAAAAAGTATTTAGTGGTGGTGAGCTCAGTCTGAGGTTGCGTGATGATTCTTGAGCTCGACTGTGGGAATAGCTTTATCAAGTGGCGCGTATTGAATACGGCTGCTGGTGGTCTTTTCGCGGAAGGTGTTGTCGACTCGGATCAGGCTCTGGTGGATAGCTTGTGTGCATTTGAGAGCCTGTCGTTGCGCAAATGTCGGTTGGTCAGCGTAAGAACCAGCGAAGAAACTGCTGCGCTCACCCGAATTCTCGAGCAGACGTTCGGCATCTCGGTCGTTTGCGCAAAGTCGGCCAGTGAGATGTCTGGTGTCAGGAATGGCTATGACGACTATGAACGCTTGGGGCTGGATCGCTGGTTGGCGATGCTCGGTGGCTTTCATCTGGCTGCCGGCGCCTGTCTGATTCTGGATTTCGGCACTGCTGTGACAGCCGATTTTATTAATGCCGAAGGAGAGCACCTTGGAGGATTCATTTGCCCAGGGATGCCCTTGATGCGTAACCAATTACGTACACATACCCGGAAAATCCGTTATGGGGACTTGGCTGCCGAAAAAGCGTTGACGAGCCATGCTCCGGGGCGCAGTACCGTCGAGGCGGTGGAGCGAGGGTGCTCTTTAATGTTGAGAGGTTTCGTTCTGACCCAGATGGAAATGGCTCGATCCTATTGGGGGGAGCGCTTTGCTGTCTTTATTACCGGTGGCGATGCTGGATTGGTGGCGGACGTCGTGCCTGATGCTCGGATCGTCCCTGACCTGGTATTTGTAGGGTTGGCGATGGCGTGTCCTTTAACTTGAGGTTTGTATGCGTTGGTTGTTCCTGCTGCTCGTTGTTCTCAATGTGTTCTATTACGTCTGGCATCAGCAGGAGGCGCCCTTGCGTGCAAAAGATGTCACTCCTCTCAGCATGTACCGCGGGTCCCAGCAAGATATTCGCTTATTGAGTGAGGCGACTGGTGACTCGGCGGGAGTGCAAGGCGCGCGCCATGCCGGACAGGAGTGTCTGTTTTTGGGTGGTTTGACTCAAGAAAGCAGCCTTTCCGCGCTACAGATGCGTCTAGCGGGCATGAGTGTGAAGGTTCAGGCATCGCAAAAGGATCTTCCCGAGCCTGGATATTGGTTGCGCATTGCGCCCGAGAGCCAGCGTTTATTGGGGGATGTGCAGTTGCAGAACCTTTCCAAGGAATTCAATGAGTTAAAACATAAAATAATGCTGTGTGAGGGGGTTGCACCGCTGGAATAGTTTGCATAGAATGGCGCCCGCTCCACAGCGAACACCTAAACAGGTTGTCAAAGCGGAGCGGTGTCAACGCAGCTAACCTCAGGTTTTTAATGAGAAAATGCTTGACAGAAGGTCGGCATAGTATAGAATGCCGGCTCGCTTAGGAGGGGTTCCCGAGCGGCCAAAGGGATCAGACTGTAAATCTGACGTCTACGACTTCGAAGGTTCGAATCCTTCCCCCTCCACCATTTTTAGCGTGAGCTGCAAGCTCCGCGGGTATAGTTTAGTGGTAGAACCTCAGCCTTCCAAGCTGATGATGCGGGTTCGATTCCCGCTACCCGCTCCAAGTTTGCAGGTTGTGCAAAGTGTTACGCTCTTGTAGCTCAGTTGGTAGAGCACACCCTTGGTAAGGGTGAGGTCAGCGGTTCAAATCCGCTCAAGAGCTCCATATAACAAGGCAGATATGAAAATATCTGCCTTTGTTTTAATGGTAGATATCGTTCGTCTAATTCTTCTGTTGAGGGTGTTATCGATGGCTAAGGAAAAATTTGATCGTTCCCTGCCCCACGTCAACGTAGGGACCATTGGTCACGTTGACCACGGTAAAACCACTCTGACCGCTGCTCTGACTCGCGTCTGCTCCGAAGTTTTCGGTTCGGCCGTAGTTGAATTCGACAAGATCGACAGCGCTCCAGAAGAAAAAGCTCGCGGTATCACCATCAACACCGCTCACGTTGAGTACAACTCGACTATTCGTCACTACGCTCACGTTGACTGCCCAGGTCACGCTGACTACGTGAAGAACATGATCACCGGTGCTGCCCAGATGGACGGCGCGATCCTGGTTTGCTCGGCCGCTGATGGTCCGATGCCACAAACCCGTGAGCACATCCTGCTGTCCCGTCAGGTAGGCGTTCCGTACATCGTGGTTTTCCTGAACAAGGCTGACCTGGTAGACGACGCTGAGCTGCTGGAGCTGGTTGAGATGGAAGTTCGCGACCTGCTGTCCACCTATGACTTCCCAGGCGACGACACTCCGATCATCATCGGTTCGGCTCGTATGGCGCTGGAAGGCAAAGACGACAACGAAATGGGCACCACTGCCGTTCGTAAGCTGGTTGAAACTCTGGATACCTACATCCCAGAACCAGTTCGTATGATCGACAAGCCATTCCTGATGCCAATCGAAGACGTATTCTCGATCTCGGGTCGCGGTACTGTTGTGACTGGTCGTATCGAGCGCGGTATCGTTCGCGTTCAAGATGCACTGGAAATCGTTGGTCTGCGTGACACCACTACCACCACCTGCACCGGTGTTGAGATGTTCCGCAAGCTGCTCGACGAAGGTCGTGCTGGCGAGAACTGCGGCGTTCTGCTGCGTGGTACCAAGCGTGACGACGTTGAGCGTGGTCAGGTTCTGGTTAAGCCAGGTTCGGTTAAACCGCACACCAAGTTCACCGCAGAAGTTTACGTTCTGAGCAAGGAAGAAGGCGGTCGTCACACTCCGTTCTTCAAAGGCTACCGTCCACAGTTCTACTTCCGTACTACTGACGTGACTGGTAACTGCGAGCTGCCAGAAGGCGTTGAAATGGTAATGCCAGGTGACAACATTCAGATGACTGTTACCCTGATCAAAACCATCGCGATGGAAGACGGTCTGCGTTTCGCTATCCGTGAAGGCGGTCGTACCGTCGGCGCTGGCGTCGTAGCCAAAATCATCGAGTAATTCTCTTTTATAGAGTCTGCTTGATGAAGTGAAAAAGCCCCCGCTCAGCGGGGGCTTTTTTATTGGGTTGACACCTATCTGGGGCGTCTATAGAATTGCGCCTCCTTTTAACGGGCGTATTGCGCCCGGTGGGAATAGCAGCCGGAGTCTGAAATCCAATGCAAAATCAGCAAATCCGTATCAGGTTGAAGGCTTTCGACCATCGCCTGATCGACCAATCAACCCAGGAAATCGTGGAAACCGCGAAACGTACTGGTGCTCAAGTGCGTGGTCCAATTCCACTGCCTACCCGTAAAGAGCGGTTCACCGTTCTGGTTTCCCCGCACGTCAACAAAGACGCGCGTGACCAGTACGAAATCCGCACTCATAAGCGCGTTCTGGACATCGTCCAGCCAACGGATAAAACCGTTGATGCTCTTATGAAGCTTGATCTTGCGGCCGGTGTGGAAGTGCAGATCAGCCTCGGCTAAGACTCGGTCTTGGTCGTGTAACGCTCTGAAATGGGCGGCCATAGCGGGTGAAAGCCCCGTACACTCATGAGGTTTACAACATGACTATTGGTGTAGTCGGTCGTAAATGCGGTATGACCCGTATTTTCACCGAAGAAGGTGTCTCCATTCCGGTCACGGTCATTGAGATCGAGCCGAATCGCGTCACCCAGTTCAAAACTGAAGAGACCGATGGCTATCGTGCAGTGCAAGTCACTGTCGGCGAGCGTCGTGCTTCGCGTGTAACAGCAGCTCAAGCTGGTCACTTCGCTAAAGCGAACGTTGCCGCTGGTCGCACCACCATGGAATTCCGTCTTGAAGAAGGCGAGTACCAGGCTGGCGATCTGATCAACGCTGAAATCTTCGCCGCTGGTCAACTGGTTGATGTAACCGGTCAGTCCAAGGGTAAAGGCTTCCAGGGTACGATCAAGCGTTGGAATTTCCGCGGGCAAGATAACACCCACGGTAACTCCGTATCCCACCGCGTCCCAGGCTCTATCGGCCAGTGCCAGACTCCTGGTCGTGTATTCAAGGGCAAAAAAATGTCCGGTCATATGGGCGCTGAGCGCGTGACCGTGCAGTCCCTGGAAGTAGTGCGCGTGGACGCTGAACGCAATCTGTTGTTGGTCAAGGGCGCTGTTCCTGGCGCTACTGGCGGCAACCTGGTTGTACGTCCAGCAGCCAAGGCTCGCGGTTAAGGGGAAGCTGACATGCAATTAAATGTAAATGACGCTCAAGCGATCGAAGTTTCCGAACTGACATTTGGCGGCGAGTTCAACGAGACGCTGGTTCACCAAGCAGTCGTGGCCTACATGGCCGGCGGCCGTCAAGGTAGCAAGCAGCAAAAGACCCGTTCCGACGTTCGTGGTGGCGGTAAGCGCCCATGGCGTCAGAAAGGTACTGGCCGTGCTCGTGCCGGTACTATCCGTAGCCCAATCTGGCGTGGCGGCGGTACCACTTTCGCAGCTCGTCCACAGGATCACTCCCAGAAGCTGAACAAGAAGATGTATCGCGCAGCAATGCGTTCCATCCTTGCTGAGCTGGTGCGTACTGATCGTCTGGTCGTGGTTCAGGATTTCGCTGTTGAAACTCCGAAAACCAAAGATCTGCTGGGCAAGCTGAACAACATGAGCCTGACCGATGTTCTCATCGTGTCGGACGCTGTTGATCAGAACCTGTACCTGGCTGCTCGTAACCTGCCACACGTAGATGTACGTGACGTGCAAGGTTCCGATCCAGTTAGTCTGATCGCATACGACAAGGTGTTGATCACCGTGTCGGCCGTGAAGAAATTCGAGGAGCTGCTGGGATGAACCAGGAACGCGTATTTAAAGTTCTGCTTGGCCCGCACGTTTCCGAGAAGGCTACGGTTCTGGCAGACAAGAAAGGCCAGTTCGTTTTCAAGGTTGCTACTGATGCAACCAAGCTGGAAATCAAGAAGGCCGTCGAAAGCCTGTTCAGCGTGAAAGTAGAGCGCGTCACTACCCTGAACGTTCTGGGTAAGAGCAAGCGCACTGCTCGCGGTCTGGGCAAGCGTAATGACTGGAAGAAGGCAGTTATCTCCCTTCAGCCAGGCCAAGATCTCGATTTCAGCAGCAGTGCTGAGTAAGGAAGGGGTGCATCATGGCAATCGTTAAATGCAAACCGACTTCCCCTGGCCGCCGTTTTGTGGTCAAGGTGGTCAACCAGGAGCTGCATAAAGGCGCTCCTCACGCACCGCTGCTCGAGAAAAAATCGAAGACTGGTGGTCGTAACAACAATGGCCGTATTACCACTCGTCACATCGGTGGTGGTCATAAGCAGCATTACCGTATGGTCGATTTCCGTCGCAACGACAAAGATGGCATCGTCGCCACTGTCGAGCGTATCGAATACGATCCAAACCGTACTGCTCACATTGCACTGCTCTGCTACGCAGACGGCGAGCGTCGCTACATCATCGCCCCTAAAGGCGTGAGTGCTGGCGACCAGCTGATCGCAGGCGCTCTGGCTCCAATCAAGCCAGGCAACGCTCTGCAACTGCGCAACATTCCAGTCGGTTCTACCGTACACGGCATCGAACTGAAGCCAGGTAAAGGCGCACAGATCGCTCGTTCCGCTGGTGCTTCGGCTCAGCTGATCGCTCGTGAAGGCGTGTACGTTACCCTGCGTCTGCGTTCCGGTGAAATGCGTAAAGTCCTGGCTGAATGTCGTGCGACCCTGGGCGAAGTCTCGAACTCCGAGCATAGCCTGCGTTCGCTGGGTAAAGCTGGTGCCAAACGCTGGCGTGGCGTTCGCCCAACCGTTCGTGGTGTTGCCATGAACCCGGTTGACCACCCACATGGTGGTGGTGAAGGTCGTACCTCTGGTGGTCGTCATCCGGTATCGCCATGGGGCTTCCCGACTAAGGGCGCGAAGACTCGTGGTAATAAGCGTACCGACAAAATGATCGTCCGTCGTCGCAAGTAAATAGAGGGATACGACAGTGCCACGTTCTCTGAAAAAAGGTCCTTTTATTGATCTTCACCTACTGAAGAAGATCGAAGTGGCGGCGGAAAAGAACGATCGCAAACCAATTAAGACTTGGTCGCGTCGTTCGATGATCCTGCCACAAATGGTCGGTCTGACCATCGCAGTACACAACGGCCGTCAGCACGTCCCAGTTCTCGTGAACGAAGACATGGTTGGCCATAAACTGGGCGAGTTCGCCGGTACCCGCACTTATCGTGGGCACGTGGCTGACAAGAAAGCCAAGCGTTAAGGGGTAAGGAAATGGAAGTAGCCGCTAAGTTGTCGGGCGCTCGAATCTCCGCCCAGAAAGCCCGCTTGGTCGCCGACCAGATCCGCGGGAAGAAGGTGGGCGAAGCGCTCAACCTGTTGGCTTTCAGCAGTAAGAAAGCCGCCGAGATCATGAAGAAAGTGCTGGAGTCGGCCGTAGCCAACGCCGAGCATAACGAAGGCGCAGACGTTGATGACCTGAAGGTCAGCACCGTTTTCGTCAACGAAGGGCGTTCGCTGAAGCGCATCATGCCACGTGCCAAAGGCCGTGCTGATCGCATCGTCAAGCGGTCTTGCCATATCACTGTCAAGGTTGCTGACAAGTAACGGAGTCGAAGAGATGGGTCAGAAAGTACATCCCATTGGCATTCGCCTGGGAATCGTCAAGGAGCACACCTCCGTCTGGTACGCAGACGGTCGGACTTATGCGGACTACTTGTTCGCAGATCTGAAAGTGCGTGAGTATCTCCAAGACAAACTAAAAAGCGCGTCCGTAAGCCGTATCGATATCCATCGTCCGGCCCAAACTGCACGCATCACCATCCACACCGCTCGTCCAGGTATCGTTATCGGGAAGAAAGGTGAAGATGTTGAGAAACTGCGTCAGGACCTGACCAAGCAAATGGGTGTGCCTGTGCACATCAATATCGAAGAGATCCGCAAGCCGGAGCTCGACGGTATGCTGGTTGCGCAGAGCGTAGCTCAGCAGCTGGAGCGTCGTGTAATGTTCCGTCGCGCTATGAAGCGCGCAGTACAGAACGCCATGCGCATTGGTGCCAAAGGCATCAAAATCCAAGTGAGCGGTCGTCTCGGCGGTGCTGAAATCGCACGTACTGAATGGTATCGCGAAGGTCGTGTGCCACTGCACACCCTGCGTGCCGACATCGACTATGCCAACTACGAAGCTCACACCACCTACGGTGTGATCGGTGTAAAGGTTTGGATCTTCAAAGGCGAAGTAATTGGTGGTCGCCAAGAAGAGCTGAAACCACAAGCACCAGCGCCTCGTAAAAAAGCTGCTAAGTAAGGGGTACGCCAAATGTTGCAACCAAAGCGTACGAAGTTCCGCAAGCAGATGACCGGCCACAACCGTGGTCTGGCACTGCGCGGTAGCAAAGTCAGCTTCGGCGAGTTCGCGCTGAAGTCTGTTGCTCGTGGTCGTCTCACCGCTCGTCAGATCGAGTCAGCGCGTCGTGCTCTGACCCGTCACGTAAAACGTGGTGGCAAGATCTGGATCCGTGTATTCCCGGACAAGCCGATCTCCAAGAAACCTCTCGAGGTTCGTATGGGTAAAGGTAAGGGTAACGTGGAGTACTGGGTTGCCCAGATTCAGCCAGGCAAAGTCCTGTATGAAATCGAGGGTGTTTCTGAAGAGCTGGCGCGTGAGGCTTTCGCCCTGGCTGCTGCAAAGCTGCCGCTCGCCACCTCCTTTGTTAAACGGACGGTGATGTGATGAAGGCGAATGAACTTCGTGAAAAATCCGCACAGCAGCTGAACGAGCAACTGCTCGGCTTGCTGCGCGACCAGTTCAATCTGCGTATGCAGAAAGCAACTGGCCAGTTGGGGCAGTCTCATCTGCTCTCGCAAGTTAAGCGTGACATCGCTCGCGTGAAGACTGTGCTCAACCAGCAGGCAGGTAAGTGATCATGGCTGAAGCCGAAAAAACTGTCCGTACGCTGACTGGCCGTGTTGTCAGCGACAAGATGGACAAAACCATCACCGTTCTGATCGAGCGTCGCGTTAAGCACCCGATCTACGGTAAATACGTTAAGCGTTCGACTAAGCTGCACGCGCACGACGAAACCAATCAGTGCCACATCGGCGACAAAGTCACTATTCGTGAAACTCGTCCGATGGCCAAGACCAAGTCTTGGGCGCTGGTTGATGTTCTCGAACGCGCTGTGGAAGTCTAAGGGCTAGGGGTCGGAGAAATTATATGATTCAGACTCAATCCATGCTCGATGTGGCCGATAACAGCGGCGCTCGCCGCGTTATGTGCATCAAGGTGCTGGGTGGCTCCCATCGTCGTTACGCTGGTATCGGTGACATCATCAAAGTTACCGTCAAGGAAGCAATTCCTCGCGGTAAAGTGAAAAAAGGCCAAGTGATGACTGCTGTTGTAGTCCGCACTCGTCACGGCGTACGTCGTGCTGATGGCTCCATTATCCGCTTTGATGGCAACGCTGCTGTTCTTCTGAACAACAAGCAAGAGCCGATCGGCACCCGTATCTTTGGGCCAGTGACCCGTGAACTTCGTACTGAGAAGTTCATGAAGATCGTCTCGCTCGCCCCAGAAGTGCTGTAAGGAGATCCGACATGCAAAAGATTCGTCGTGACGACGAGATCATCGTGATCGCCGGCAAAGACAAAGGTAAGCGCGGTAAGGTGCTGAAGGTTCTTGCTGACAACCGTCTGGTTGTTGGTGGTCTGAACCTGGTCAAGCGTCATACCAAGCCTAACCCGATGTCGGGCGTACAGGGCGGTATCGTCGAGAAAGAAGCGCCACTGCACGCTTCCAACGTCGCCATCTTCAACGGCGAAACCAACAAGGCTGACCGCGTTGGTTTCAAAGTAGAAGACGGTAAGAAAATTCGTGTCTTCAAGTCGACCCAAAAAGCGGTTGATGCTTGAACACTGCTAGGTAGAAGACCATGGCACGACTAAAAGAGATTTACCGGAAGGAAATCGCTCCGAAACTTAAGGAAGAACTTAAGCTTTCGAACGTGATGGAAGTTCCGCGCGTTACCAAAATCACCCTGAACATGGGTCTGGGCGAAGCGATCGGCGACAAAAAAGTCATCGAGCACGCTGTTGCTGACCTGGAAAAGATCACCGGCCAAAAAGTCGTTGTGACCTACGCTCGTAAATCCATTGCTGGCTTTAAAGTCCGTGAAGGATGGCCGATCGGCGTCAAAGTGACTCTGCGCCGTGAGCGTATGTACGAGTTCCTGGATCGTCTGCTGTCGATCTCCCTGCCTCGGGTTCGCGACTTCCGCGGCCTGAATGCCAAGTCCTTCGATGGTCGTGGCAACTACAGCATGGGCGTGAAAGAGCAGATCATTTTCCCGGAAATCGACTACGACAAGATCGATGCTCTCCGCGGTCTGGACATTACCCTGACCACCACTGCCAAGAACGATGATGAAGGCCGCGCTCTGCTGCGTGCTTTCAAATTCCCGTTCCGCAACTGATTGGAGTAGGAAAATGGCCAAGAAGAGCATGAAAAACCGTGAGCTGAAGCGTCAGCTCACTGTTGCCAAGTACGCCACCAAGCGTGCAGCGCTGAAAGCTATCATCGTTGATCTGAACGCAAGTCCAGAAGCGCGTTGGGAAGCTACCGTAGCTCTGCAGAAGCAACCACGTGACGCAAGCGCTTCGCGCATGCGTAACCGTTGCCGCCTGACTGGTCGTCCGCACGGCGTTTACCGCAAGTTCGGCCTGGGCCGTAACAAACTGCGTGAAGCGGCAATGCGTGGTGACGTTCCAGGTCTGGTTAAAGCCAGCTGGTAATCGCTGTCAAAGCCTTGATGGTCGGGTTCGCAAGAACCTGACCATCGGTGGCCTTGAATCTGAATCAAGCCCCTTTTGGGGCTTGATTCATTTCTGGGGTGTGTCTAGAATGACCGGCTCGCCTGAGCCCGTGTTTTTCATGCCCGGAGTTTCTCGGCGACATGTAGTAGCCGCAAGGCTAATTTTTCTGTATTAGGAGCGTCTAGCCCATGAGTATGCAGGACCCGTTAGCGGACATGCTAACTCGAATCCGTAATGCCCAGATGGCTGAAAAGTCTGTCGTAAGCATGCCGTCTTCCACGTTGAAGGTGGCTGTAGCAAAAGTCCTGAAGGACGAAGGTTACATCGCGGATTTTCAGATCACCACCGACGCTAAGCCGTCGTTGTCCATCTCGCTGAAATACTTCGAAGGCCGTCCGGTCATCGAGGAAGTGAAGCGCGTTAGTCGTCCAGGCCTGCGTCAGTACAAGTCCGTTGAAGATCTGCCGAAAGTTCGTGGCGGTCTTGGCGTGTCTATCGTCTCCACCAACAAAGGTGTGATGACGGATCGTGCTGCGCGCGCTGCCGGTGTCGGCGGCGAAGTTCTTTGCACTGTGTTCTAAGGGGGGATAAGCATGTCTCGCGTCGCTAAGAACCCCGTTAAGCTGCCAGCCGGTGTCGAAGTAAAATTCGCAGGCCAACAGCTTTCGGTGAAGGGTGCCAAGGGTACTCTTGAACTGAACATCCATTCGTCCGTTGAGATCGTTGAAGAAGCTGGTGAGCTGCGTTTCGCTGCTCGCAATGGCGATCAACAGACTCGCGCAATGGCCGGTACCACGCGTGCGTTGGTAAACAACATGGTCCAAGGCGTAAGCCAAGGCTTCGAGCGCAAGCTCCAGCTGGTCGGTGTTGGTTACAAAGCGCAAGCAAAAGGTCAGGTGCTGAACCTGGCTCTTGGCTTCTCGCACCCAGTGGATTACGAACTGCCGCAAGGCATCACCGCTGAGACTCCTAGCCAGACCGATATCCTGATCAAGGGCATCGATAAACAGCTGGTAGGTCAAGTGGCCGCTGAGATCCGCGACTTCCGTCCACCAGAGCCGTACAAAGGCAAAGGTGTGCGCTACGCGGACGAAGTCGTCCGTCGTAAAGAAGCCAAGAAGAAGTAGGGCATAGCAAATGACCGACAAAAAAGTTACTCGACTGCGTCGCGCTCGCAAAGCACGCCTGAAAATGCACGAACTCGAAGTCGTGCGTCTCTGCGTGTTCCGCTCGTCGCAGCACATCTACGCCCAGGTCATCTCGGCCGACGGCAACAAAGTCCTGGCAAGCGCCTCGACTTTGGATAAAGAACTGCGTGATGGCGCCACTGGCAACATCGACGCGGCCACAAAGGTTGGCCAGCTGGTCGCTACGCGTGCTAAGGCCGCTGGCGTCTCGCAAGTGGCTTTCGACCGCTCTGGCTTCAAGTACCATGGCCGCGTTAAAGCGCTGGCTGATGCTGCTCGTGAAGCTGGGCTGGAGTTCTAAGTTATGTCAAATAACGACCAAAAGCGCGACGAAGGCTACATTGAGAAGCTGGTTCAAGTTAACCGCGTAGCCAAAACCGTTAAAGGCGGCCGTATCTTCACTTTCACCGCGTTGACCGTGGTTGGTGATGGTAAAGGGCGTGTTGGCTTCGGCCGTGGCAAGTCGCGTGAAGTGCCTGCTGCGATCCAGAAGGCAATGGAAGCTGCTCGCCGCAACATGATTCAAGTTGACCTGAACGGCACTACCCTGCAGTACGCAATGAAGTCCGCTCACGGCGCTTCGAAGGTGTACATGCAGCCTGCTTCTGAAGGTACCGGTATCATCGCTGGCGGCGCTATGCGTGCTGTCCTCGAAGTTGCTGGCGTTCAGAACGTTCTGGCCAAGTGCTACGGCTCGACTAACCCGGTAAACGTGGTTCACGCCACTTTCAAAGGTCTGAAAGCCATGCAATCTCCTGAGTCCATCGCTGCCAAGCGTGGCCTGACTGTCAAGGAGATCTTCTGATCATGGCTACCGTTAAAGTTACGCTGATCAAAAGCATGACCGGCCGCATCCCTAACCACAAACTGTGCGTTAAGGGTCTGGGTCTGCGTCGCATCGGTCACACTGTAGAAGTCCAGGATACTCCCGAGAATCGCGGGATGATCAACAAGGCTTACTACATGCTGCGTGTCGAGGGTTAATCGATGAAACTCAATGATCTGAGTCCAGCGCCGGGTTCCCGTCGCGAAAAGCATCGTCCGGGCCGTGGTATCGGTAGCGGTTTGGGTAAGACTGGTGGCCGTGGCCACAAAGGTCAAACCTCCCGCTCCGGTGGCACTATTGCTCCAGGCTTTGAAGGCGGTCAACAGCCGCTGCATCGTCGCCTGCCGAAGTTCGGTTTCGTTTCCCTGAAAGCCATGGACCGCGCAGAAGTGCGTCTGTCCGAGCTGGCCAAAGTGGAAGGCGACATCGTCACCGTGCAGTCCCTGAAAGATGCCAACGTGATCAACGTCAACGTACAGCGTGTGAAAATCATGCTGTCCGGTGAAGTGACTCGCGCTGTCACTATCGGCAAGGGAATCGGCGCCACCAAAGGTGCGCGTGCGGCTATCGAAGCAGCTGGCGGCAAGTTCGAGGAATAAATGGCTAAGCAAGGTGCTCTCTCTGCGCTCGGCAAAGGCGGTATGTCTGAACTCTGGGCTCGTCTGCGTTTTCTGTTCCTGGCGATTATCGTCTACCGAATAGGCGCACACATCCCGGTTCCAGGTATCAACCCGGACCGACTCGCAGACCTGTTTCGACAGAATGAGGGGACCATTCTTAGCTTGTTCAACATGTTCTCCGGCGGCGCGCTGGAACGGATGAGCATCTTTGCACTGGGGATCATGCCGTACATTTCGGCATCGATCATCATGCAACTGATGACCGCCGTCAGCCCGCAGCTGGAGCAGTTGAAGAAGGAAGGTGAAGCTGGCCGTCGCAAGATCAGCCAGTACACCCGCTACGGCACCGTCGTCCTCGCTCTCGTTCAGGCTATTGGCATGTCCATTGGTCTGGCGGGGCAGGGCGTTGCGTTCACTGGTGACTTTGGCTTCCATTTCGTCGCGGTATCCACTTTTGTGGCTGGTGCGATGTTCATGATGTGGCTGGGTGAGCAGATTACTGAGCGTGGTGTAGGCAACGGTATCTCGATGTTGATTTTTTCGGGTATCGTCGCCGGTCTTCCGAGAGCAATAGGGCAGTCTTTCGAGTCTGCGCGTCAGGGTGATATCAATATCTTCGCCTTGGTTGCCATCGGTTTGCTGGCAGTAGCGATTATCGGTTTCGTGGTGTTCATTGAGCGTGGCCAGCGTCGTATCGCTGTTCACTACGCCAAGCGTCAGCAGGGCCGCAAGGTTTTTGCTGCGCAGACAAGCCACTTGCCGCTGAAGGTGAACATGGCCGGTGTTATTCCGGCTATTTTCGCGAGCAGCATTTTGCTGTTCCCGGCTTCGTTGGGTGCCTGGTTTGGTCAGTCTGAAGGTATGGGCTGGTTGCAGGACATCTCGCAGTCGATCGCTCCTGGTCAGCCGTTGAATATTCTGCTGTTTAGTGCAGGGATTATTTTCTTCTGCTTCTTCTATACGGCGTTGATGTTCAATCCGAAAGACGTAGCGGAAAACCTGAAGAAGTCCGGTGCCTTTATTCCGGGCATCCGTCCAGGTGAGCAGTCTGCACGCTATATTGATGGCGTTCTGACTCGCTTGACCATGTTCGGTGCTCTTTACATGACGGCCGTGTGCCTGTTGCCCCAATTCCTGGTGGTTGCAGCAAACGTTCCGTTCTACCTTGGCGGGACCTCGTTGCTGATCGTGGTCGTGGTTGTGATGGACTTCATGTCCCAAGTACAATCGCACCTCGTTTCGCACCAGTACGAATCCCTGATGAAGAAAGCCAACCTGAAGGGTTACGGCAGCGGCATGTTGCGCTGAGTACCCATAAGGTTCGAGGAGTTGGTGATGAAAGTTCGTGCATCGGTGAAAAAGCTGTGCCGTAACTGCAAGATTATTCGCCGCGAAGGTGTTGTTCGAGTAATTTGCAGCGCGGAACCGCGTCACAAACAGCGCCAAGGCTGAGTGTGATTGTGCTTCAAGCCCGGCAGCTAGTGCGCTGCCGGGTTGATTATTTGTTATTACAGCGATATTATCTCGCGCCCTATTTCTTGGCTTCCGGGGCGTAGGTAGCTGTCAATTGGAGTCCCACTGAATGGCCCGTATTGCAGGCGTTAACATTCCAGATAACAAGCATACTGTTATCTCGCTGACCTACATCTATGGTGTCGGTCGCACTACTGCGCAGAAAATCTGTGCAGACACTGGGGTAAACCCAGCAGCAAAGATCAAAGATCTGAGCGACGAGCAAATTGAACAGCTGCGTGGCGAAGTGGCGAAGTTCACCACTGAAGGTGACCTGCGTCGCGAAATCAACATGAAAATCAAGCGCTTGATGGACCTCGGTTGCTATCGCGGTCTGCGTCATCGTCGCGGTCTTCCAGTACGCGGTCAGCGTACCAAGACCAACGCGCGTACCCGTAAAGGTCCGCGTAAGCCGATCCGCAAGTAATCGCCCCAGCGAATCGACAGGAATTTAATCATGGCAAAACCTGCTGCTCGTCCTCGTAAAAAAGTTAAAAAGACAGTGGTTGATGGCATCGCCCACATCCATGCTTCTTTTAACAACACCATCGTGACCATTACCGACCGTCAAGGTAACGCTCTTTCCTGGGCTACCTCCGGTGGTTCGGGTTTCCGCGGTTCCCGCAAGTCCACTCCGTTCGCTGCTCAAGTAGCTGCTGAGCGTGCTGGTCAAGCTGCGCTGGAATACGGCCTGAAAAACCTCGACGTTAACGTCAAGGGTCCAGGTCCAGGTCGTGAATCCGCAGTCCGCGCTTTGAACGGCTGTGGCTACAAGATCGCCAGCATCACCGACGTGACGCCAATCCCGCACAACGGGTGCCGTCCGCCGAAGAAGCGCCGCGTGTAATCCAGGAGATTGTAAAGAATGGCTCGTTACATTGGTCCAAAATGCAAACTCGCTCGTCGCGAAGGCACCGATCTCTTCCTGAAGAGCGGCGTGCGCGCGATCGAATCGAAGTGCAACATTGAAGCAGCACCTGGTATCCACGGCCAACGCCGCGGTCGCCAGTCCGACTACGGCACCCAACTGCGTGAAAAGCAGAAGGTTCGTCGTATCTACGGCGTTCTCGAGCGTCAGTTCAGCGGCTACTACAAAGAAGCTGCTGGCAAGAAAGGTGCAACCGGTGAAAACCTGCTGCAACTGCTCGAATGCCGTCTGGACAACGTTGTATACCGTATGGGCTTTGGTTCGACTCGTGCCGAATCCCGTCAGCTGGTATCGCACAAGTCGATCAGCGTTAACGGTCAGACCGTAAACGTTCCGTCGTATCAGGTTCGTGCTGGTGACGTGGTCGCAGTTCGCGAGAAAGCAAAAAACCAACTTCGCATTGTCCAAGCTCTCGATCTGTGTGCCCAACGTGGCCGCGTAGAATGGGTAGAAGTAGACACTGAGAAGAAGTCGGGCGTTTTCAAGAACGTTCCTGCTCGCAGTGATCTGTCCGCCGACATCAACGAAAGCCTGATTGTCGAGCTCTACTCCAAGTAAGGGCTAGAAAATAGGTGCATCCATGCAGATTTCGGTAAATGAGTTCCTGACACCCCGCCACATTGATGTGCAGGTTGTCAGTCCAACCCGCGCCAAGATCACTCTCGAGCCTCTCGAGCGTGGTTTTGGCCACACCCTGGGCAACGCGCTGCGCCGCATCCTGTTGTCCTCAATGCCCGGCTGCGCAGTAGTCGAGGCCGAGATTGACGGTGTGCTCCACGAGTACAGCGCCATCGAAGGTGTACAGGAAGACGTAATTGAAATCCTGTTGAACCTTAAAGGTCTGGCCATCAAGCTGCACGGTCGTGACGAAGTTACGCTGACCTTGTCGAAGAAGGGTTCGGGGGTGGTTACCGCTGCCGATATTCAGCTGGATCATGATGTCGAGATCGTTAACCCCGATCACGTAATCGCTAACCTGGCGTCTAACGGCGCCCTGAACATGAAGCTCACCGTAGCTCGTGGTCGTGGTTATGAACCAGCCGACTCGCGTCAGAGCGATGAAGACGAAAGCCGCAGCATTGGTCGCTTGCAGCTCGACTCTTCGTTCAGCCCGGTTCGCCGTATCGCATACGTGGTGGAAAACGCCCGTGTCGAGCAGCGTACCAACCTGGACAAGCTGGTTATTGATCTGGAAACCAACGGTACCCTGGATCCTGAAGAGGCTATCCGCCGCGCTGCAACCATCCTGCAACAGCAGTTGGCTGCGTTCGTCGACCTCAAAGGTGACAGTGAGCCAGTGGTTGTCGAGCAGGAAGACGAGATCGATCCGATCCTGCTTCGCCCGGTTGACGATCTGGAACTGACTGTACGTTCGGCTAACTGCCTTAAGGCGGAAAACATCTACTACATCGGCGACCTGATTCAGCGTACCGAAGTAGAGCTGTTGAAGACTCCGAACCTGGGCAAGAAATCCTTGACTGAAATCAAGGACGTTCTGGCCTCCCGCGGTCTGTCCCTCGGCATGCGCCTCGACAACTGGCCGCCTGCAAGTCTTAAGAAGGACGACAAGGCGACTGCCTGATCGTCGTAATCACCGAACGTAGTGTTTGGTAAGGAATGAACCATGCGTCATCGTAAAAGTGGGCGTCACCTGAGCCGCACCAGCTCGCACCGCAAGGCCATGTTCCAGAACATGGCGGTGTCGTTGTTCGAGCACGAGCTGATCAAGACTACTCTGCCAAAAGCCAAAGAACTGCGCCGCGTTGCCGAGCCGCTGATCACTCTGGCCAAGACAGACAGCCTGGCTAACCGCCGTCTGGCTTTCGACCGTACTCGTTCGAAAGCTATCGTTGGTAAGCTCTTCAACGACCTGGGCAAGCGTTACGCTACCCGTGAGGGTGGCTACCTGCGCATCCTCAAGTGCGGCTTCCGCGCTGGCGACAACGCGCCTATGGCGTACGTCGAGTTGGTTGATCGTGCTACTGCTGGCGAAGCTGTATCCGCCGAGTAAGACGTCAGTCTGAAACGAAAAACCGGGCCTAGTGCCCGGTTTTTTGTGCCCGCAAGAAATGCGCTGTTCGTACAAGCTTCTGACATTGTTGTGTTGCCACTATGTGCAGGGAAACATAATTAGTAATTATCTATCGATGACTGCAAGTTAATGAATTTGTAGGTGTCTCATCGATGATCAATACTTCCCAGCAAGCCGATTAGCCGGCAGTTTCAAGACTGACAGAGGAAGAAGACCGTATGAGCCAGATCAAAACGCTTACGACCGCCAGTGGCGCACCTGTCGCCGATAACCAGAATTCTCGCTCCGCCGGCCCCCGTGGCCCGCTGCTGCTCGACGATTTTCATCTGATCGAGAAGCTTGCCCATTTCAACCGTGAAAACATTCCTGAGCGCCGCGTGCACGCCAAGGGCTCGGGTGCTTACGGTACGTTCATCGTGACCCGTGATATCACCGAATACACCAGCGCCAAACTGTTTGAGGCCGTGGGCAAGCAAACGCCAACGTTCTTGCGCTTCTCCACTGTAGGCGGCGAACGTGGCTCGGCTGACACTGAACGTGATCCACGTGGGTTCGCCCTCAAGTTCTACACCGAAGAGGGCAACTGGGACATCGTTGGCAACAACACCCCTGTTTTCTTCATTCGTGATCCACTGAAGTTTCCCGACTTTATCCACACGCAGAAACGTCTGCCGCAGAGCAACCTGAAAAGCGCCCAGATGATGTGGGACTTCTGGTCGCATTCGCCGGAAGCACTGCATCAAGTGACCATTCTGTTTTCGGATCGCGGCATTCCCGATGGCTACCGTCACATGCACGGCTTCGGCAGCCACACCTACAGTCTGATCAATGCAAAAGGTGAGCGTCACTGGGTGAAGTGGCACTACAAAACCAAGCAAGGCATCAAGAACCTGGCACCGGCCGATGCTGCGCGCCTGGCGGGTACCGATCCGGATTACGCTCAGCGTGATCTGTTCGAAGCCATCGAGCGTGGCGACTTCCCGAAATGGCGCGTATGCATTCAGATCATGACCGAGGCTCAGGCTGCAGCGCACTATGAGAACCCGTTCGACGTGACCAAGACCTGGTCGCAAAAGGAGTTTCCGCTGATCGAAGTCGGCGAACTGGAGCTGAACCGCAACCCGCTGAACTACTTTGCCGAGGTCGAGCAAGCCGCATTCGGTCCGAGCAACATGGTGCCAGGTGTCGGTCTGTCGCCGGATCGCATGCTGCAAGGCCGCGTGTTCGCCTACGCCGATGCACATCGCTATCGCGTGGGCACAAACCACCAACAATTACCGGTGAATGCGCCGCGCAGCCCGGTGAATACGTACCAGCGCGACGGCTCGATGGCCTTCGGCAGCAATGGTGGTGCAGCACCTAACTACGAACCGAACAGCTACATTGAATCACCGAAGCAAGCTCCGCACTACGCCGAGCCTGCACTGGCATTGAGTGGTGCTGCTGACCGTTACGATCATCGCGAAGACACCGATTACTACAGCCACGCCGGTGCGCTGTTCCGTCTGATGAGCGACGAGCAGAAAGCCTTGCTGGTCAGCAATATCGCCGGCGCCATGAGCGGTGTTTCACCTGATGTGGTTGATCGTCAGTTGCAGCATTTCTATAAGGCCGATCCGGCGTATGGAGAAGCAATCGCAAAGCTGCTCGACGTACAGCTTAACGAAGTCTAAACGAGAAGCAGAACCGCCCTCATTGGGGCGGTTTTTGCGTTATTTAGGCTGGTTTTCTCAGAATATCTTCGCTTTTATTGCGCGAAACGGGGTGACCTTCCGGTCAGCTTGGTTCAAACTACAGACTTTCAAGCAGGGAGATGTAGGGCGATGCAAGGCCACCCAGACGTAATCGATTACCTCAACACGTTGCTGACCGGCGAACTGGCCGCGCGTGACCAATATTTTGTTCACTCGCGGATGTATGAGGACTGGGGTTTCACCAAGCTCTACGAACGAATCAACCACGAGATGGAAGAAGAGGCCGGTCACGCCGACGCACTGATGCGCCGGATCCTGATGCTCGAAGGCACACCGCGCATGCGCCCGGACGATCTCGACGTCGGCACCACCGTCCCGGAGATGCTCGAAGCAGATCTGCGTCTCGAGTACAAAGTCCGCGCCGCTCTGTGCAAAGGCATTGAGTTGTGCGAGCAGCACAAGGATTATGTCAGTCGCGAAATCCTGCGTGTTCAGCTCAACGACACTGAAGAAGATCACACCTACTGGCTGGAAAAGCAGTTGGGCCTGATCAAGCTCATCGGTCTCGAGAATTACCTGCAATCTCACACCTGATTGCACAGACACAAAAAAGCCCCTGTCACGGTTGAAGTGACAGGGGCTTTTTCATGCCCGGAGATCAAGCCCGATCGCGAATCAGCAATGGCTTGAGGTAATGACCGGTGTGAGACTGCTTCATCTCGGCCACTTCCTCCGGCGTACCGGTGGCGATGATCTGACCACCCTTGGAGCCGCCCTCCGGCCCCAGATCCACCAGCCAGTCGGCAGTCTTGATCACGTCCAGGTTGTGCTCGATCACCACTACGGTATTGCCGTGGTCGCGCAGGCGATGCAGCACGTCGAGCAGTTGCTGGATATCCGCGAAGTGCAGACCGGTGGTCGGCTCATCGAGGATATACAGAGTTTTGCCGGTGTCGCGCTTGGACAGCTCGCGTGACAGCTTGACCCGCTGCGCTTCACCACCGGACAGCGTGGTTGCCGACTGCCCGAGCTTGATGTACGACAGGCCCACATCCATCAACGTCTGTAGCTTGCGTGCAAGCGCCGGTACCGCGTCGAAGAACTCCCGCGCCTCCTCGATGGTCATCTCGAGGGTTTCGTGGATGCTCTTGCCCTTGTATTTGATCTCAAGGGTTTCGCGGTTGTAGCGCTTGCTCTTGCACACATCGCACGGCACGTAAATGTCCGGCAGGAAGTGCATTTCCACTTTGATCAGACCGTCGCCCTGGCACGCCTCGCAGCGACCGCCCTTGACGTTGAACGAGAAACGCCCCGGGCCGTAACCACGGGAGCGCGACTCGGGTACACCGGCGAACAGTTCGCGGATCGGTGTGAACAGCCCGGTGTAGGTCGCCGGGTTGGAACGCGGCGTACGGCCGATCGGGCTCTGGTCGATATCGACGACCTTGTCGAGATGCTCCAGGCCCTTGATGCTGTCGTGCGCGGCCGCTTCCAGCGTGGTCGCACCATTGAGTGCAGTAGCGCTCAATGGGAACAGCGTGTTGTTGATCAGCGTCGACTTGCCGGAGCCGGAAACACCGGTCACGCAGGTCAGCAGGCCGATCGGGATTTCCAGATCGACGTTGCGCAGGTTGTTGCCGCGCGCGCCCTTGAGCGACAGCGTCAGCTTCTTGTTACGCGGCGTGCGTTTGGCCGGCACTTCGATCTTCACCCGCCCCGACAGGTATTTACCGGTCAGGGAATCCGGGTGCGCCATGACTTCGGCCGGCGTGCCTTCAGCCACGATCTGCCCGCCGTGCACCCCGGCGCCCGGCCCGATATCCACCACATAATCGGCCAGACGAATCGCGTCTTCGTCGTGCTCGACCACGATCACCGTGTTGCCGATGTCGCGTAGGTGCTTGAGGGTGCCGAGCAACCGGTCGTTATCGCGCTGATGCAGGCCAATGGACGGCTCGTCGAGGATGTACAGCACCCCGACCAGACCTGCGCCGATCTGGCTGGCCAGACGAATGCGTTGCGCCTCGCCGCCGGACAGGGTGTCGGCGCTGCGATCCAGCGACAGATAGTCGAGGCCGACATTGACCAGAAATTGCAGGCGCTCGCGGATCTCCTTGAGGATCTTGTCGGCGATCTCGCCACGCCGCCCGGTCATCTTCAACTCGCCGAAGTATTCGCAGGCATCGCCAATCGGCAGGTTGGTCACTGCCGGCAGGGTTTTCTCGCCAACCCACACGTGCCGCGCTTCACGGCGCAGACGAGTGCCGCGGCAATCCGGGCAAGCCTGGGTGCTGAGAAACTTGGCCAGCTCTTCGCGCACGCTGGCCGATTCGGTTTCGCGGTAGCGACGCTCAAGGTTCGGCACGATACCTTCGAACGGGTGCGAACGTTTGACGATGTCGCCGCGGTCATTGAGGTACTTGAAGTCGACATTCTGCGAGCCGCTGCCGTGCAGGATCTGTTTCTGCTGTTCGGCGGTCAGCTCGTTGAACGGCTTCTCAAGACTGAACTTGTAGTGCGAGGCCAGTGAGCCGAGCATCTGGAAATAATAGACGTTACGCCTGTCCCATCCGCGAATCGCGCCCTCGGCAAGAGTCAGTTCACCATTGACCAGGCGCTTGATGTCGAAGAACTGCTTCACGCCCAGGCCATCGCAGGTCGGGCAGGCGCCGGCCGGGTTGTTGAAGGAGAACAGCTTCGGCTCAAGCTCGCTGATGGCATGGCCGCAGATCGGGCAGGCAAAGCGCGCGGAGAAGATCATCTCTTCACCTGGCTCATCGTCCATCGGCGCGACCAAGGCAATGCCGTCCGCCAGCTTCAGTGCGGTTTCGAACGATTCGGCCAGACGCTGCTGCAGGTCGGCGCGGACCTTGAAACGGTCGACGATCACATCGATCGAGTGCTTCTTCTGTTTATCCAGTTTCGGCAGTTCATCGAGTTCGCAGATGCGACCGTTGACCCGCGCACGGACGAAGCCTTGGGCGCGCAGCTCTTCGAACACTGACAAGTGCTCGCCTTTGCGCTCGCGGATCACCGGCGCCAGCAGCATCAGTTTGCTGCCCTCCGGTTGCGCCAGCACCAGGTCGACCATCTGGCTGACGGTCTGAGCTTCCAGCGGAATATCGTGATCCGGGCAGCGCGGCGTACCGACGCGTGCATACAGCAGACGCAGGTAGTCGTAGATTTCGGTGATGGTGCCGACCGTGGAACGCGGGTTGTGCGAGGTCGACTTCTGTTCGATGGAGATCGCCGGCGACAAACCTTCAATGGTGTCGACGTCGGGTTTTTCCATCATCGACAGGAACTGTCGGGCGTAGGCCGACAGGGATTCGACATAGCGGCGCTGACCTTCGGCGTACAGCGTGTCGAAGGCCAGGGACGACTTGCCGGATCCGGACAGGCCGGTGATGACGATCAGTTTGTCCCGTGGCAGGGTCAGGTCGATGTTCTTCAGGTTGTGGGTACGGGCCCCACGTATCAGGATCTTGTCCAAAGTGGCCTCGCTCGGCGGGCGTCGAAAACGTAGGAGTATACGGGCAAATACTGGATGGATGCACACTATCAAACGAAGGGTTTTTTACCTTGCATGAAGAGAGTTTCATCTATACGCGTCATAGCGTCGCGATATACCCCGTCTTTCGATGGGACTGGTAGAATCGCCGCCGGTTCACACGAGGTTTTTCCATGCACGATCCCCACAGCGAACGCATGAGTAGCGGCGAGACCCGCGCAGCGAGCGGTCTGGCCCTGGTGTTCGCCTTCCGTATGCTTGGCATGTTCATGGTGTTGCCGGTACTGGCGACCTACGGCATGGACCTGGCGGGAGCGACCCCGGCCCTGATCGGGCTGGCGATTGGCGCTTACGGCCTGACCCAGGCGATTTTCCAGATTCCGTTCGGGATCATTTCCGACCGTATCGGCCGGCGGCCGGTGATTTTCCTCGGGCTGGTGGTCTTCGCCCTTGGCAGTGTGCTGGCGGCTCAGGCCGATTCGATCTGGGGCGTGATTGCCGGACGCATCCTGCAGGGCGCCGGGGCGATTTCCGCTGCGGTCATGGCACTGCTTTCCGACCTGACCCGTGAACAACACCGTACCAAAGCCATGGCCATGATCGGTATGACCATCGGTCTGTCGTTCGCCGTGGCCATGGTGGTCGGGCCGTTGCTGACCCGCGCGTTCGGCCTGTCCGGACTGTTCCTCGCCACTGGCGGCATGGCCCTGTTCGGCATCGTCATCGTGATGTTCATGGTGCCGAAATCCACCGGGCCGCTGAGCCATCGTGAATCCGGAGTGGCGCGTCAGGCCTTGATGCCGACGCTCAAACATCCCGATCTGCTGCGCCTGGACTTGGGCATTTTTGTGTTGCACGCGATGCTGATGTCGAGCTTCGTCGCCCTGCCGCTGGCGCTGGTGGAAAAGGCCGGGCTGCCCAAGGAGCAGCACTGGTGGGTTTATCTGACTGCGCTACTGATCTCTTTCTTCGCCATGATCCCGTTCATCATCTATGGCGAGAAGAAACGCAAAATGAAACGAATTTTGCTCGGCGCCGTCCTGACGCTGATGTTCACTGAGCTATTCTTCTGGCAGTTCGGTGACAGTTTGCGGGCTCTGGTGATCGGTACGGTGGTGTTCTTCACCGCGTTCAATCTGCTGGAAGCTTCGTTGCCGTCGCTGATCAGCAAGGTTTCACCGGCAGGCGGGAAGGGCACGGCCATGGGCGTGTATTCCACCAGCCAGTTCCTCGGTTCGGCGCTCGGCGGGATACTTGGCGGCTGGCTGTTTCAGCATGGCGGTCTGTCGGTTGTGTTCCTTGGATGTGCGGGTCTGGCTGCCATCTGGCTGGCCTTTGCTGTTACCATGCGCGAACCTCCCTACGTGACGAGCCTGCGCTTGCCGTTGTCGCCCGAGGCGATCCGCGAAGCGGGTCTGGTCGAGCGCCTCAAGGCCCTCGTAGGGGTAACAGATGCAGTGATAGTTGCTGATGAAGCAGCTGTTTACATCAAACTGGACAAAGAATTAGTGGATCGCGACACCCTCGAACGCCTGGTGAACAACCCGGCCGGGGCTGCTTGCGAAGCCTAGGAGAACGTTATGGCCCGTGGGGTTAACAAAGTCATATTGGTCGGCACTTGCGGCCAGGATCCCGAAGTTCGCTACCTGCCTAACGGTAACGCCGTGACCAACCTGAGTCTGGCAACCAGCGAACAGTGGACCGACAAGCAAACCGGTCAGAAGGTCGAGAAGACTGAATGGCACCGTGTTTCGATGTTCGGCAAGGTTGCGGAAATCGCCGGCGAATACCTGCGTAAAGGTTCGCAGGTGTACATCGAAGGCAAGCTGCAGACCCGCGAGTGGGAAAAAGACGGTATCAAGCGTTACACCACCGAAATCGTGGTCGACATGCAAGGCACCATGCAACTGCTCGGCGGCCGTCCACAACAGGGCGACCAACAAGGCGGTGGCAATAACTACCAGCAGCAGGCGCCACGTCAACAGGCTCCGCGTCCGCAACAGTCGGCTCCGCAACAGCGTCCGGCCCCGGCTCCACAGCAGGCTGCACCGCAACCGGCTCCGGATTTCGACAGCTTCGATGACGACATTCCGTTCTGATTCGTTGCTGCATCCGCGCTGAATAAAAAAGGCCCGTCGTTCAAAACGACGGGCCTTTTTTGTGGCGCAAGGTCCGCGATTACCACTGATCTCCTGTGGGAGCGGGCTTGCTCGCGAAGGCGTCGGGTCAGTCAAAGCATTTGTTGAATGGCAGTCCGCTTTCGCGAGCAAGCCCGCTCCCACAAATGCGGGTGTGTGGTTCAGTCGAGGATCAGGTGCGGTAGAAACCGGCTGGAATCCTTGGTGATCAGACTGTTGTCTTCGCGCACGCCGATCCCCGCCGCCTGATCACCAATCACCCACGAGCCGATCAGCGTGTAGCTGTCGTCGAACTTCGGCAAAGGCGCAAATTCCTGCAGGATGAATGGCGCATCGGTGTAGGGCCCGTCTTCTTTGACGATCAGACCTTCTGCCGTTTGCAGTTCGATATTCGCGCCTTCGCGGGAGAAGTACGGTTTGCGTACCCAGCCCTTGGGCACCGCACTGGCCGGATTCGGATCAAGGTGCGCCGCGAGCAGATTCGGATGCCCCTTGTGCAGCTCCCACAGCAAAGGCAGCGCGCCTTTGTTCGACAGGATCGACTTCCACGCCGGTTCGAAGAACTGCGTATCGCTTTCGGCGATTGCTGCACCGAATGGCTCGTGGAAAATAAATTCCCAAGCATGCAGCTTGAACAGGTGCGGGATCCAGCGATCCTCAAGGTCGACGAAGCGACCCTCGGCGGTCAGGCCGATGTCTTCGATGTCGATGTGCCGGGATTCGATGCCGACCTTTTCCGCGATCAGGCGCAAGTAGTCGGTGGTCCCCTTGTCTTCGACCGAGTCTTTCATCGACGCAAAGTAGAACGGCCGCTTGAGCTGCAACTCGGCAAACGCCTGGTGCAGCTTGGTATCGATGCTGTTGAACTGGTCAGCATGGCGCGGCAGCATCCCGCGCTCGATGCACTGCTCCAGCCAGCCCCACTGAAACGCCGCTGCCTCATAAAGGCTGGTCGGCGTGTCGTAGTTGAGTTCCAGCAGCTTCGCCGGGCCGTTGCCGCTGTAGGAAAAGTCCATGCGCCCGTAGAGATGGGGATGACCTTCCAGCCAGGAAGTGCGGATCATGTCGTAGTACGGCGCCGGGATGCTCAGGCGATCCAGCAGCTCTTCGCTGTGCACCACGCGGTCGACCAGGTCCATGCACATCTCGTGCAGTTCGGTGGTCGGGTCCTCCAGATCATTTTCGATCTGCGCGAGCGTGAACTGGTAGTAGGCGCTTTCGTCCCAGTACGGCTCGTCGTCGATGGTGTGGAACAGAAAGCCGAGGCTTTCGGCCGTCTGTTTCCAGTCGGGGCGCTCGGCGCAGTGGATCTTTTTCATGATCAGCTGCTCGAACTGCCCCAGCCGCCCCAACCGCTGCGCGCGGAAGACTGGCTGCCGAAGCCGCCGCGGGACGTCGACGAAGCGACGTTGACCGGTTTGCTCCGGGTGCTGTCGTAGCGGGTGTCGGTGCGGGTAGCCGGTGCCGATTCGATTCTGCGGTACTGCGTCGAAGTGTTGTAGGTCTGGCGCGTATCGCGATCGCGATAGACCGTGCGATTGGCGTTGTTGCTCATCGCATTGCCGATCAGCCAGCCCGTCAGCCAACCGTTGCCGCCGCCGGACGAGTGAGAAGTACTTTGTACGTTCTGCGCGGCGGCGGCTTCACCGGCAGGCATCTGCGCATTGGCAAGCGCATTCAGGTCCTGTGGCGCCTCGCCGTTCTGCGGCACCTTGAAACCGCCGAGCTTCGGCACGAAGCGGCCATCGGAGTTTTTCTGGCACCAGTCGGCGGCAAAGTCTGCGTCGCACTTGGCCTTGTCATCGTAGGCCGGCGCAATACGTCGGTGTTCGGTCAATGCCGCGACGTAGGCGGTGGAGCAGACGTCGGCGGCCACTTCGGCGCCGACGCACTCCTCGACAGATTGGAAGCGTTGCTGCTCCTGCGCGGTAACCTCGCCGGAAATCGCCAGCGCCACCGAAGCGGCGAGGGACAGTTGAACGTACTTGCTGCGTTTCATCGAAGGCTTCCTGCCGATCAGTTGGACGGGGTCATGCACGCGGCGTTGAGCATTCCGACGCTGATAGCCACCGCGGCCACGTAGATTCCCGAGGCAATTTCACCGTTGGCGATACGCTGCGACGTGCCCTTGAGCACCAGGCTTGTGGCGAGGAAGGCCAGCAGTTGCACCACGGCAGCAATCACCGCCCACAGCACGAAATCGAGGACGTTGACCGAAAACGCGATGACATTGCTGGCCGGAATCGCGAAGCCAATGATCGCGCCCGCCAGAGCGATGGCGGCAGCGATGTTGCCGGAGCGAATCAGCTCGAACTCTTTGTGTGGCGTGATACGGGTGTAGACGAACTGAAACAGCATGAACAGCAGCACGGCGCCGATCAGGTAGACGACGAAACCGACCAGTGCGGTCTTGTTCAGGGAAACGGCCAGCACTTCCAGCATGGAAAACTTCCTTTTTTAAATGGTGCTCAAATCAGTCGTGTACAGCGAAATGCCCAGCGAGGTACTCAGGCTGACGGTGCCTTCCTCGTCCTGTTCGACGGAGAACAGCAGCAGTTCGCGGCGATCGGTCAGGCCGGTCTCGCGCGCGTAAAGCATAGAGTGGTGTTCGATGGTGTAGCTCTCGTCCGGGTTGACCACATGTTCGGTCATCGGTACGAGTTCGGTCTGGCCTTGTTCGGTGCCCCATTCGCGGCTGTACTGGACGCTGTCGTGGGTGTAGATCGGCAGGCCGATCGGGCTTTCGGGGCCGGCCAGGCGCTGCAGCTCGGCGTCACTGTTGACGGTCACGTAGCTGAGGTAGTTGAACAGGGTGACCGACTCGATCTGGTCGTCACCGGTGACGTGGATCTGCAGCCAGAAGTCTTCGTTGTTGAGATAGTAGCGATGCAGCTTGTTGGATTGGCCGAGGTCGATCCAGCCGGCGCTCCAGATTGCCTCTGCAGCCGGAACCTGTACCGAGGTGCTGCCATCAAGCAGCAAGGCCAGGGTCGAATCGAATCGCACGCCTTTGCCTTGTGCCATCCCGAGTGGGCCACTGGCAACGGTTGGCGTTGGCGCAGCGGTCTGCCAGTTGCTGGTGCCCAGCAAGTCTTTGAACCATCCCATGGGTACATTCCTTGAGGCGGGTGGAGGTGTTCGTCGTAAAAAACGCCGCCAGTGTACCGGGCCGGGCGACGAACGACACGCCGTAAACCATGTGGGAGCGGGCTTGCTCGCGAAGGCGGTGTGTCAGGCAGCTAAAGTAATGACTGACAAATCGCTTTCGCGAGCAAGCCCGCTCCCACAGGTTTTTGTGCAAACGCTTACTGCGCGGACTTCTGCTTCAGACGCTCGAGGATCGCATTGGCGCTGCCTTCGTTCGGCGTGATGCCGGCGTCGCGCAGTTTGCGTTCCAGGTCATTGCCGGTCGAAGCGTCAGCCAGTTCATCGGCGGCACTCAGCTCGGCAGCGCGTTGCTGCTGCTTGGCCTGCAGACGGTTCAGCGTGCCGACGGCGGTTTCTAGCTTGCCGTTGGCACCGCCGCTGGCGATGGACGCGCTGACCTGCGCCTTTTGCACGCTTTCACGGGCCTTGGCCATGTCCACCTGCTGGCGCAGGCTTTTGATCCGCGACTCGGCCTTGGTGATGTCCTTGCGCATGTTTTCGGCGTAGGTGCCGAATTCGTCGCTCTGGGCTTTCTCGGCGGTCAGGTCGTTGGTCAGGGTCGAAATCGCTTCGGCCACTTCCATGGCCAAGTCTTCGCGGCCGGCGTTCAGCGCGGAAACCGCCTTGGCTTCCAGATCCTTGATCTTGGCGTCGTACTCGCTCACGCGGTCAGCGGCCAGTTTGTGCTTGGCCATGATAGTGACCAGCTCACGACGGGCATTCGACAGCGCGGTGTCGGCGTCGCGGATTTCCTGGTCGAGGATACGCAGGGCCTGTTGGTCGACGATCGCTTCGCCGACTTCATTGGCGCCGCCGCGCAGCGCGGTGAACAACTTGCTCCAGATGGACTGAGTCATTGGATATTCCCTGTTGATTACTTGAAGAAGTGTTCGAAGGCTTCGCTCGCGCGCTGCACGTTGTCGACCAGGGTTTTCACCTCGGTGACGACGTTTGTCAGGCTCGAGTCGGCGCTGAGGGCGCCAAACATGTTGTAAACGGTCTGACCATTGGGCATCGACTCGATGCCGATCGACGACAGCGGGAACATTTCCCGGCTGCGCAGCACGGCGTCGTTGAAGGCGCGCACGTCAGTGATCGAATCGATATCCACCAGCACGGTGTCGACGATGATCTGCTGACCGGCCACGGCGATGTGAATCGGCAGACCGCCGAATTCGTTCATTTCCAGCCTGATGCTGGGTTCGGAGCTCTGGATCAGAGACAGCGTGATCTCGTGCGAAGCCACCTCGTCCAGTGCCTTGAGGGCGTTGAAGAGGCTATCGATGTTCCAGTTGTTGCCTGCGCTCATGTAATTCTCCGACATGAATGAGCCAGCCAGAATCGGTTGGCGTAGCTGTTGCTCCATCTGCTTGAGCAAGCTTCGGTTTTCCGGAAGCACCCAAGTTTCGTGTTTCACATAACCGGCGGCAGCCAGGCCCGCGCGCATCTGCTTCATGTAGAAGCTCGACGGTTTTTTCGCGGACGGTTTCGAGCGCTCTCCCTTTGGGCTCTCTGACGCAACAGTGGGGGAGCGGCTTTTCATGGCAATGACTCCGTTATGAACATCTCACGCGTGAGCCACACTACAGCCAATTCAAAGTGCCATCAATGGCTCACGCGTGAGATCTTTTTGACCTGTCGAAATTTTTGATGAGGTGGTGGTCGCAAGCGTTGTCCCGGGTGGGAGTGTGTTTCTGATGAAACACTGATGTTTATGGTCTGGAAGGCGAATTTGTTCTCAAGTTTCTCGCAGTGATTTTTTATTGTTTAAGTATTGAAGATAATTCCTACATTGTTTTTCTATGTTTCCGTAAGAAGTAATGGCGGCACTTCGTAAAAGCGTAGGAAGTGTATTTTACGTGAGTAATATTAAGAAACAAGGTGAGTTCGCAACCACTGAAAACTTATTCTAGTTTTGGGGTGTGCACATCTTCACCCCGGTGGAAACAGCTTCACCACCGGCCCTTCAACTTTTGAGGAAATCATTATGACTTTCGAAAAAGCATCTTCCGCTGGCGATTCTCAGATCGGCTGATCTGATCAGTAAGAACCGGGGCCTTAATGGCCCTGGTTCTTTATCAAGTTGTTTTAATAGCGATTGAGGCTCGAATATGAAGCTTTGTCTTAAACCGACGATTATTCCGTTCAAACTTGATGGTCAGGTCGTTTTGCGCTTTAACGGTCAATACGCAAAAATCCCCGACCCCCACGGTGCTGTCTGGGAGTTCGCCAAGGCACTTGATGGCCGTACACCCTATGAGGAGTTGATTACCCAGGTGGCAGGCCGTTATCCCGCGGTGGATCAGGACGAAATCCGAAGCGTCGCGCAAGATCTGATAAAATACCGGCTGGTCGAGAGTCCGGATGCCTTTGAGACTACTTCTCTTTCGGATCATGATCGCATCAGATTTTCCCGCAACATCGACTTTTTCGGGTCGATGGCGGCTGTGGGCGAGAACAAGTTCACCCCCCAGGAAAGACTGCGCATGGCCAAGGTCTGTGTCCTGGGCTGCGGCGGTCTGGGCACCCATATTCTGTTCGACCTGGTAGCGCTGGGTGTCCACCATCTGACGATCCTCGATTTTGACACGATCGAGTTGAGCAATTTGAACCGGCAGATCCTTTACAAGGAAGCCGACGTCGGCATGCCGAAGGTTGCAACGGCCAGGCGCAGGTTGCTTGAATTCAACAGTCACCTCGACATTACTGCTCACGAAACCCGCCTGCAGTCGGCGCAAGACGTCGCCGGCATCGTACGCGGCCACGATATTGTGATTTGTGTCGCCGATAAACCCGCGAACTACATGGCCGACTGGCTGAATGAGGCCTGTGTTGAACAGGGCGTACCCTTCATTTCAGGCGGGCTTGATGTACGGCGCTCGGTGTTTTATTCGGTGGTGCCTGGCTCCTCGGGCTGCGGTGCTTGCTGGCTGACGTCGGCGCGTAACAAGAGCAGCCTGGTGAACAGCGTTTCGACCATGGCCAAACAGCACGACATCACTTATGAGCATCCCGGCCCGGCTCTTGTGACTTTGGTGGCTGTCACCGCCGGGATGATGGTCAGCGAAACAGTCAAGATCATCACCGGCTGCCAACCGCCACAATTGACCAACAAGCTCAAGGAATTCACATTCGACGACCTGAACGTCAGCGTTGCTGAAGTCTGGCAGCAGAATCCGGACTGCACGGTGTGTGGACATCTCGCGAACGGGCAACGGTCGCGGCAGGCGGAGACTGTCTAGATGTTCAAACTCCTGGCTTCCTATGCCATCACGTCCATCTGTTCATGGGCCATCGCGTTTCTGATCCCGCTTTATGTTTATGAGCAGACCGGCTCCCCAGTCTGGACGTCGCTGGCTTTTTTCGCCGCGATGGCGCCCTACATACTGGTCACGCCCTTCGCCGGTGTGTGGAGTGATCGCTACAGCAAACGGCGTTTTCTGATCGGCGGTGATCTGATCAACATCGTCACCGGCTGCCTTATATATGCTGCTGTGAGTACGCTGTCCGGGAGCAGCTTGAGTATCACCCTGTTATTGCTGAGCTTTCTGCTGGCAAGCGTCGGTGCCACTCACCACCCGGTTTTCCAGAGTATCGCGCCAGCGCTGATTGAAGGCCCCAAACTTCATCGGTTCAATGCGATCGTCAATGCCAGTGACAACATCATTCGCATCGTTGCACCAATCAGCGTTGCAGCCTTGCTGTCCTTCAGTACCAAGGAGCAGTTGCTGATTGGCAGCATTGTCGGATTTGCGCTATCCCTGCCGCTTTGCTTCTTGCTGAAAGAGCAGGGTAAGCCTGCGCCTGCCACCACGCGGGTATTCACGGAAATCAAAGCCGGACTGCTGTATGTCATCCAGCAGCGAGAACTGTGTTCGTTTGTCATGCTGTTCTTTTTCTGCAATTTCGGTTTTGCCTTGATCGGTGCCAGCCTTGTTTATGTCTACACCACGCTACTGGCCGTGCCATTGAGTGATGTCGGCTATTACTACGGGCTCATTGGTGCAGGTGCCGTCGCCGGATCAGCTATGGGGGCGTTTCTGGTGAAGAGATATCCGGCCGGCATTCTTATCCGTCGAAGCTGTTTGCTGGCCGGGGTGTTCACGCTGATGGGGGCGATGGCCAACGATCCGTGGTCACTTTCGGCACTATGGGCGCTTTCTACCGGTTGCCAATCCGTGGTGGTCATCGCTTTTTTCACCTATCGCCAGCAAGTGGTTCCGCAAACCATTCTGGGGCGAACGGTGGGAGTTACACGGCTCATTGCCTACCTCGCGATTCCTCCCGCGAGCCTGCTGAGTGGATGGCTGTTACTGCATTTCTCGAGCAGCGCTGTGATTCTTGCGTCAGGCGGTCTGTGCATCATTTTCGCCTCTCTATGTGCTTACTTTCTGGCCAGGTTTGAGCGCCCGGTCATTTACAGTGACGCACAATGAATACGGTTTTGTAAGTTTTTCGGGGTTTCGGAATAACTGGAAAGTTTCGATCAGTTGGATGGCTGATAAAGAATTAAAAGGAATTTAAAGTTGGATGAAAACAAAGAGTTGAATGGCGGCGATAGGGTGAAGGTCATTAAATTCATAACTGGAGGCACATTATGGGACGAATGGCTGGACGCTGATGCGTTAGATGGATTGGTTAATCATGAACTGTTGCTGGCAATGCAAGACGGTCATGTTTCTCTGCAGGGGATGCGTTACTTTCTGATCCAGCATCATTACTACTCGCGAAACTTTACCCGCTTTCTGTGTGCGATCATCAATCGCCTCGAATCCCTTGACGACATCAAATTGCTGATGGAAAA
This sequence comes from Pseudomonas sp. LAMO17WK12:I5, assembly GCF_900215165.1. Classification (NCBI taxonomy): domain Bacteria; kingdom Pseudomonadati; phylum Pseudomonadota; class Gammaproteobacteria; order Pseudomonadales; family Pseudomonadaceae; genus Pseudomonas; species Pseudomonas sp. LAMO17WK12:I5. The sequence continues at coordinate 50,936 of NZ_OBDS01000010.1, forward strand.
CATGCAGGAGGAAATGGGCATTGATGGTGACAACAAGCTCACACATGCCGAGCTGTTTCAAAGGTCGCTACGGATCCTGGGCACCCATCCCTTGGCTGAATTGCCTTTACCTCAGACCGTGGATTTCACCCAATGCATCATGCAGCTTTGCCGCAGTGAAAATCCTGTCGAGGGCCTCGCAGCGCTCTGCCTGGGAGCCGAAGCCATTGTGCCGCTGATTTACAAACCGATTCTGCTGGCACTGGAGGGACTGAATGTCAGTGAGGAAGGCCTGGAGTTCTTTCGCCTGCATATCGAAGAGGATGAGGACCACGCGATAACCATGCTGGGAATTCTGCAACGCCTGACTAACCAGACTCCTGAAGCCAAGCGGCTTGCGATTCAAACCGGGCGTCAGGCTATGCTCAAACGTTGTGTCATGTTCGATGCCATCTGGAAGGAAGTCAGTCAGCAGTAGTCGGCGTCCCGTTTCGTGCAAATTGCCGCGGATTCGCTGGCAGTCGTGCAGTTTGAAACAGGCCCGATGCCACCATGCTTGTTCCAAGCGATTGAATCATTGGGCATTCCCGGCGCCAGGCGATTGGCCTGATCTCTGCACTTCTCTCATTACATTCATCAATTGGCTTGAAGGGGGACGCATGACCCCGATGTCGAGCAGGAAAGTGGTCGTCGCCCATTCGGTTCGGGCCGGGGCGCCGCAACATGAAGTGCAGACCAACAAGGCACTTGCCCGCTGGCTGGCGCAGATTCTGGGGCTCAGCTTCGGCGGAAGCTTTGACCCGCAGAAGCATCGCGGTCGCGATTTGTATTGGCTGCCGACCCAGACCATTGTTGGCCCGGCCAGCGCGCGTAATCTGGGGATCAGGGGTCCCGGCGATTTGTGGGGCGGGTACGTCGAACACGATTTCATTTGCACCAAAGCCATCAGCCACGGCTTGCGCAGTCATCTGGCTCACGCGCCACAAGGCTGGGCGCCGCAATTCTCCGAGCGCGTTCGCGATGTGGTGCTCGACGGCTTGACGGTGTTTGCCGTGGAAGATGCGCGACCCGCTGCCGAGCATCTGCTGTACAGCGGACCGATCCGCCTGAAGCCGATTCACGCCTGTGCCGGTCGTGGCCAGGAAGTTATCAACAGCCTCGACGCGTTCGATGAAGTACTGGCCCGTGCAGAAGCGGAAGCGTTGTTTCGCGATGGCGTGGTGCTCGAACAGGACTTGAGCAAGGTCTTCACCCACAGCGTTGGCCAGTCATTCATCGGCGACAAAGTGCTTAGCTACTGCGGTGATCAATACTTGACCAAGGATGCCCATGGCGAAGACGTCTATGGTGGTTCGAATCTGTTGGTAGTGCAGGGCGGCTACGAAGATCTGCTGGCGCTGGACTTGCCGGATGACGTGCGACTGGCCATCAAGCAGGCGCAGATTTTCGACCGGGCGGCGGATGAGGCTTATCCAGATTTCTACGCCTCGCGGCGCAACTACGACATTGCCCAAGGCCTGGACAGCAATGGCAAACCCCGCAGCGGGGTGCTCGAACAATCCTGGCGCATGGGCGGTGCCAGCAGCGCTGAATTGGCCGCGTTGCAAAGCTTCGTCAATGATCCGCAGATGCCCGCGATCCGCGTGTCGACCGTAGAAACCTATAGCGATCAAAGCCTGCCGGCGGACGCCATCGAAATCTATCGCGGGCCAGCGGAGAACAGCGACTTCCTTCTCAAATACGTAACGGTCAAATCTTATGACGGCTAGAAGCGAAAGCATTCAGATCGACATTGATGATGAACAGATGAGCGGGACGTTTCTCAGTCCAAAATCGAAAGTCCCCGGCGTGTTGTTTGTGCACGGTTGGGGCGGTAGCCAGGAGCGTGATCTTGAACGCGCCAAGGGCATCGCCGGTCTCGGTTGTGTATGCCTGACCTTCGACCTGCGCGGCCACACCGGTGGCACGGGCATTCCGCTGACGCGGGTGACGCGCGAAGACAACCTGCGTGACCTGCTCGCAGCTTACGACCGCCTGCTGGCGCATCCCGCGCTCGACACCTCGGCGATTGCGGTGGTTGGCACCAGTTATGGCGGTTACCTGGCTTCGATCCTCACCTCGTTGCGTCCGGTGCGCTGGCTGGCGCTGCGGGTACCGGCGCTGTATCGCGACGAGCAATGGCACACGCCCAAGCGTGAACTGGACAAGGCCGACCTGCGCGACTACCGGGCGATGTTGGTCCGTGCAGACAGCAACCGTGCATTGCACGCCTGTTCACAGTTCACCGGGGATGTGCTGCTGGTGGAATCGGAAACCGACGACTACGTGCCCCACGCGACGATCATGAGCTACCGTGCCGCCTGTCAGCAGACGCATTCGCTGACGCACCGGATCATCGACGGCGCCGACCATGCCTTGAGCGAGCCGGTTTCGCAGCAGGCCTATACTTCGATTCTGGTGGACTGGATTACCGAAATGGTTGTCGGTGAGCGGTTGAGCATTATTCAGTCCACATGATTTGTGGTGTCTCTTCGGACGCCTTCGCGAGCAAGCCCGCTCCCACATTTGGAATGCGTTCTACCTGTGGGAGCGGGCTTGCTCGCGAAGGGGCCATCAGCCATAACCACAAACTCAGGACGGCGTCTTCTCGATCCGCAACGCCTTCGCCTTGGCCTCGACCAGCAAATACATCACCACCGTAATTAACAACGGCAAAAGAAAATAAATCGCCCGATACGCCAGCAACCCCGCCACCAGACTGCCCCGCGAAGCCTCGTGCTGCAGCAGCGCGACGAACACCGCTTCCAGCACCCCGAGCCCCGCCGGAATGTGCGTGATGACTCCGGCAATCGCGCTGATCAACAGCACGCCGAGCACCAACGGATAATCCAGTTTGCTCGGCAGCAGAGTGAAAATCACCGCCGCCATCAGCGACCAGTTCAATGCACCGAGCAGCAATTGCAGGACGGCCATGCGCAGGGATGGCAGGTTGATTTCCACCCCGCGAATCGACCATTCGCGGCGCTTGGAAAACTGGCAAGCGGCGAGGTAACCGGCACTCACCAGCAACAGCAACACACCGATGCCCTGCAATGCGCCACTACTGATTTTCCAGCCCGGCGGCATGCTCACCAGGCCGCTGCTGAACACCACGCCGGCAATCGTCATGTAACCGAACCAGTTGGTGGCCAGGCTCAGACCGAGAATCTTGGCAATGTTGCTTTTGCTCACCCCCAAGCGCGAATACAGCCGATAGCGCATGGCGATTCCGCCGACCCAGGCACTGAGATTGAGGTTGAACGCATAACTGATGATCCCCACCGGGAGGATCTGTTTCCAGGTCAGGTCCTGGCGAATGTAGGTGCGGCCGATCAGGTCGAAACTGGCGTAGGTGAGAAAGCTCAGCAGGGTCAGGCTGGCGGCGATGATCAGCGTGCGCACCTTGAAGTCAGCCAGGGTTTGCAGAACTTCCGCCCATTCGATACGGGTGGCGAACATCGTCAGCAACACGATCAGCGCGAGGAAGAACAGCAACGTCAGTGGGCGTTTCCAGCGACTCCATCGAGAGTGAGTGGCGGGCGCAGACTGTGCGTGGGAATGGCTCATGAGGTGCGCCCCCGAAACGGCTTGAGCCGCGGTTTGTGCGCCGGCAACCAACCGGCCATTGACGGGAAATGCCGCAGGAAGTGAAACACCAGAAACCCTACGGTCATGTGCCAGATCCGTCCTCGCGGGGACATGCTGGCGTCCATGGCCTTGCAGTGGTTCTGGCTCAGGTCTTCGAGGCGCTGAAACAAATGCTGATTGAACGCGCGATCGCGGATCAGCACGTTGGCTTCCAGGTTCAGCGACAGGCTCAGCGGGTCGAGATTGCTCGAGCCAACAGTGCTCCATTCCTCATCCACCAACGCGACTTTGCCGTGCAGCGGGCGCTGGCAATATTCGTGGATCTGCACGCCGGCCTTGAGCAGGTAGTCGTAGGTCATGCGCGCCGCCAGTTTGGCCACCAGCATGTCCGGTTGACCTTGCAGGATCAGCCGCACCTCGACGCCGCGGCGCGCGGCGTTGCGGATCTCGCGCAGCAGGCGGTAGCCGGGGAAGAAATAGGCGTTGGCGATCACCACCCGGCGTTTGGCCCGGCGCAATGCGTGCAAGTACACATCTTCGATGTCGGTGTGATGCTGATCGTTGTCGCGAAACACCAGACGTACCTGTCCGTCGTGATCGTTGAAAGCCATGTCCGCCCGGCGCTGACGCCGGCGCTGCCACCAGAACCGTGCGCGTCCCGGACGACCACTTTGCAGCAGGGCGAAGTGATGGATGTCAGCGACCGCCGGCCCCTGAATCTGCACCGCATAATCCTGTTTCGCCTCGGGGCCGAAATCGGCTAGGTGATCGCCGGAAAAGTTGATCCCGCCAATGAACGCGATCAGTCCGTCGACCACCACAATCTTGCGGTGCAGGCGGCGGAACCAGTTGGTGCGAATGCCCAGGTGCTTGGGCGCCGGGTCAAACATTTGCAGATGCACGCCCGCTTCGCTCAGTGCGGCGAGATAACCGGTGGTCAACTCGCCGCAACCAAAACCGTCGAGGCTGACAGTGGTGCGCACGCCACGCCGCGCGGCGTCGATCAGGATCTGCTGCAACTCTGCACCGACCTTGTCTTCGAAAACGATGAAGGTCTCCAGCAGAATTTCACTCTTCGCCGCACGCATGGCGTCGAACACCCGGGGGAAATACTCCTCGCCGTTTTCCAGCAACTCGACGCGGTTATTGCCCTGCCAGCCGTACTCGACGTCGACATGCCCGGGCTCGCGCACCGGCGGGTTGATGCTGATCGGTTCCACGGCGGATTTCTCCAGCGGTGCGCTGCTCATAGTTCGATCTCCACCGATAACGGGACGTGGTCGGAAAGGTGTGACCAGGGCCGGTTGGCCAGGACTTTCGGTTGGCTGGCCTTGAGGTTGCGCACGTAGATGCGGTCCAGGCGCAGGGTTGGCAGACGCGCCGGAAAGCTGCGCGCCGGTTTGCCGTGGTGCTCGGCGAACACCTCGCGCAGGCCGCAGGGTTCAAGCAACGCGTCGGCGCGCTGGCGCCAGTCGTTGAAGTCACCGGCGACGATCACCGGCGCGTTATCCGGCAGCTCCGCCAGACGCTCGCCGAGCAGTTTCAATTGCGCATTACGATGGCTTTCGCGCAGACCCAGATGCACGCAGATCGCATGCACTTCGACGCCATCGCCGGGCAGGCGCAGCACGCAATGCAGCAGCCCGCGGTTCTCGTGGCCGCTGATCGACACGTCGAGGTTGTCGTGGCGGATGATCTGGAATTTCGACAGCAACGCATTGCCGTGATCGCCCTCCGGGTACACCGCGTTGCGCCCGTAGGCGAACTGCGGCCACAGGCTGTCGGCGAGGAACTCGTATTGCGGCATCGTCGGCCAGTTGCTGTAGCGCTTGGGATGATGTTCGTGGGTGCCGTGGACTTCCTGCAGAAACACCACGTCGGCGGCCACGCTGCGCACCGCTTCGCGCAACTCCGGGAGGATGAAACGTCGGTTGAGCGCAGTGAAACCCTTGTGGGTGTTGACCGTCAGCACGGTGAAACGACGCACCGACACTTCGACGCTGGTCTGCTCGTCGGTGAACCCGACCGGCTCTGGAATACTCATGCCAGCACCCCTTCGGCAGCCGGTTCACCGGGGGTGGTGGCGAGCGTTTTATCCAGCTCGAATCGGTGGAGCAAGCTGCGCGCGTCGTAGGGCGCGCGGACTTTGATGTCGTTGTCGAAATAGCAGAACACTTCGCGGGATTTGCGCGCCCGCGGCTTGAGGCGCGGCGCGATCAGATGCGCATCGCCCGGTTGCCGGCCGTGATGCCAGGCGTCGATGCGTTCAGCCCATTTGTTCAACGCGGCGTCGGTGTAGCCGCTGGCGTACAGCTCTTCGGCGCCGTGCAGGCGCAGGTAGACGAAATCGCTGGTGAGGTCTTCGCGGTACGGCCATTTGCCGGCGGTGTCGGCGATCACCAGAGCGGTGTTGTAGCGTTTCAACAGCCGCACAAAGTCGGGGTCGATGAAGGTGTCGTTGCGGATCTCCACCGCATGACGCAGCGGTTTTTTGCGCCAGGCTTTGAGGCTGGCGTGGCCGTGCAGATGTGAATCGTGCTGGCGGGCGAGAGCGGCGGCCGTTTCAGTGTCGTGGGGTAATTGAGCGAGAAAGTGCTCGAAACGCTCGGGGTCGAATTTGAAGTTCGGCGGAAACTGCCAGAGGATCGGCCCGAGCTTTTCCTTGAGCTCCAACACCCCGGAGGCGAAGAAATTCGCCAGCGGCTTTTCGATCTCGCGCAAGCGCCGGACGTGGGTGATGAAGCGCGGCGCCTTGACGCTGAACACGAAGTCGTCCGGCGTTTCGCTGTACCACTGGGCATAACGTTCGGGCCGTTGCAGGGCGTAGAACGATCCATTGATTTCGATGCTGTTGACCGCCCGCGAAGCGAACTGTAATTCGCGCTTCTGCGTCAGTCCTTTCGGGTAGAAATCCCCGCGCCACGGAGCGTAGCGCCAGCCGGAAATACCGATGTGAATCGTTGCCATGCCGCCCTCCCGTTGTCAGTCCTCGTACAGCCTGTGTCTGTTGATGACTGCGGGCGGTTCGGGAAAGTTTCGGTGGCGTTACGGACGGTACATCCCTGAGAGCAACACAAAGCTAATGTGGGAGGGGGCTTGCTCCCGAAGGCGGTCGTTCAGTCAACATCAATGGCGACTGATACACCGACTTCGGGAGCAAGCCCCCTCCCACAGGGTTACTCAGTGGCCCGTGAATACTCGGCCTTGAGCCGGTTCGGCATAGGCCGGACCGAGCCGATCCAGTCGACCGCTCCATGCGGTGAGTGCCAGCGCCACCAGCACCACCAGACCACCGATCCACGCCGTATGAATCAGGCCCAGATGTTCGACGATCAATCCGCCGCCCCACGCCCCACCGGCAATCCCGAGGTTGAACGCAGCAATGTTCAGCCCGGATGCCACGTCCACTGCCCGCGGTGTGTGATGTTCAGCCTGACGCACCACATACACCTGCAACCCCGGCACGTTGCCAAACGCCACCGCGCCCCACACCAGCACCGTGGCCAGCGCCAGCCATGGATTGGCGGCGGCGAAGGTCAGTACGAACAGCACCGCCGCCAGCAGGGCGAAGATGATTTTCAGGGCGCTGATCGGCCCGCGCTTGTCCGCCAGTTTGCCGCCCCAGATATTGCCGACCGCCACCGACACGCCGTACACCAGCAACACCAGGCTGACGGTGCCGGCGCTGAAACCGGAGAGGTCCTGCAGGATCGGCGCGAGGAAGGTGAAGGCGATGAACGAGCCGCCGTAACCGATCGCGGTCATGGCGTACACCAGCAGCAGACGCGGTTGTTTCAGCACTTGCAGTTGCTGCAGCAAGGACGCCGGTTTGCTGTGGGCGATGTTGTTCGGCACATACAGCAGGCTGCCAATGAAGGCGATCACACCCAACGCCGAGACGGCGAGGAAGGTTTCGCGCCAGCCGAAATGCTGACCGATGAACGTGCCCAGCGGCACGCCGGTGACCAACGCCACAGTGAGGCCGGTGAACATTATGGCAATCGCGCTGGCAGCTTTTTCCTTGGGCACCAGGCTGGTGGCGATGGTCGAGCCGATAGAGAAGAACACCCCGTGGGCCAGACCGGTGACGATCCGCGCCAGCACCAGCGATTCATAACCCGGCGCCATCCACGCCAGCAGGTTGCCGAGGGTGAACAGCACCATCAGCGACAGCAGCAACAGTTTGCGCGGGACTTTGCCGGTGAGGGCGGTCAGCACCGGCGCGCCAATGGCAACGCCCAGTGCATACAGACTGACCAGCAGCCCGGCGGACGGCAGGCTGACGCCGAGATCGGCGCCGATGGTGGGCAACAGGCCAACGATGACGAACTCGGTCGTCCCGATGGCGAATGCGCTGAGAGTCAGCGCGAGCAAGGCAATGGGCATGACAGCACTCCGGTAGAGGTTTGAATGGAGCGCAGTGTCGGAGTTTGGGTTGTGCGGAAAAATACAGGGTTGGGCATTTGATATTTGCTGCTGGCGCAAATATCCACGGAGTGCTGTGAATTCTGTGGTGAGGGGATTTATCCCCGATGGGTTGCGAAGCAACCCCAAACGGTTCCAAAGGGTGTGAAAGCAGATGTCTACGACTGCTGCGCAGCCGATCGGGGATGAATCCCCTCACCACAGGGGGAAGGTCATTGACCCAAAAACCGAACTTGTCCGCCATTCACCGATCAGTTCCTTACAGGTTCAGCCAAGAGGGATCGGAGTTTTGATCAAGTTCAGGATCGCCATTTTGCTGGGAGCGCTGCTGTTTCTCGGCGCCAGCGAACTCGAAGCCGCCACGTTGCCGGGTGTTCCGGCCGCTGCTGAAGAACCGGCCAAACCCGAGCCGATTGTGCAGGGCGGTCTGCTCGGCGCAATCAGTTCGAGCATCGACGACGTGCAGGACAAACTCGATCTCAACGAGCATCTGGTCGACGCCTGGCGTCTGCGTGCCGACCGTGCGGCGGACGAAGTCGACAAACTGGTCAACCAGCCGTCGAACCGATCCGGCTGGAGCGTCGCCGGAGATTTCCTGATGCTGTCCGGCGTGTGGCTTGGCGCCTTCGCGTTGCTTACGGTGCTCGGCAGCCTGCTGGCCAAGCGGCTGAGTCAGGGCCGTTGGCTGCGTACCCGCCAACGCAGTCAGGATCTGGCGGGTTACCTGCTGCCGTACACCGTGCCGGCGCTGATCTGCCTGCCGTTGACGCTGTACGTCAGCCACTTTCTGCAAGCCTCGGTGGGTCGGGCGCTGGCGTTGTGTCTGGCGTATGCCACCAGCAGCGGGATTTTCTCCACCTCGATGCTGTTGTGCGTGGTGGTGATGTTCAACGTCGGCCACAAACGGCCGGCCGCGCGGATCATCCGCGACTACTGCCCGAAGCCGCTGTTCCTGATTGGCTTTCTCGCCGCCCTCAGTGATGCGTTGACCAGCCCACAGATCGCCCGTCAGTTGGGTGGCAACATCACCAGCAGCGTCGCGGTGTTCACTGGGTTGATAGCCTCGATCATCTTCGGTCTGTTGGTGATTCGCCTGCGTCGGCCGGTGGCGCACCTGATCCGTAATCGGCCACTGGCGCAACGTCTGAAACAGCCCTCACTGCAGGAGTCGCTGCGGATTTTTTCCGGGCTCTGGTACTGGCCCATCGTGCTGATGGTGCTGGTTTCGGCGGTGAATCTGATCGGCATCGGTGAGGACAATCAAAAGGCCCTGCGTTGTGCGCTGTTCACCACCGTGCTGCTGATCGGCACGGTGTTCCTCAGCACCATCCTCCAGCACCTGTTCAAGTCGCGAAAAGCCGAAGCGCTCCAGCGCAGCAGTGCCTACAAGGAACGCTTTCTCAGCCTGTTGCACGCGTTGCTGCGGATCGTTATTGCGATTGCCTTCATCGATATTCTCGGGCGGATCTGGGGCGTTTCACTGCTCGATTTCGCCCAGAGCAGCACGATCGGCCGGGCGATCAGTAATGCGTTGAGCAGCATCGGCCTGATCTTCCTCGTCACGTGGCTGTTGTGGGTGGTGCTCGACACGGCGATTCAGGAAGCGTTGAAACCACCGGTGAGCAAACGCTCGTCGCGCCAGCCCAGCACCCGGGTGAAAACCATCCTGCCGCTGCTGCGCAACGCGATCAAAATCATCCTGGTGGTGATCTGCGCGATTACCACCATGGCCAACCTCGGCATCAACGTTGCGCCACTGTTGGCCGGTGCCGGGGTGGTCGGTCTGGCGATCGGTTTCGGTTCGCAGCAACTGGTGCAGGACGTGATCACCGGGCTGTTCATCATCATCGAGGACACCCTGTCGATCGGCGACTGGGTGGTGCTCGATTCCGGGCACGCCGGCACCGTCGAAGGCCTGACCATCCGCACCCTGCGCCTGCGTGACGGCAAGGGGTTTGTGCACTCGGTGCCGTTCGGCCAGATCAAGGCAGTGACCAACCAATCACGCCAGTTCGCCTATGCATTTTTCTCGGTGCAGTTCACCTACGACACCGACGTCGACAAGGCCATCGAGCTGATCCGCGAGACCGGTGATTCGATCCGCGAAGACCCGTTCCTCAAGTACAACCTGCAAGGGCCGCTGGATGTGTTCGGGGTGGACCGGATGGACCTGAACGGCGTGGTGCTGACGGCGCAGTTCCGTACCGTATCGGGTGGGCAATACGCAGTGAGCCGGGCGTTCAACCAGCGTTTGAAAAAGCTTGTGGATAACAGTCCCGACGTGCATTTCGCGCAGACTTATCCACAGCAGGTTTTGTTGCCCAAACGGCAGGGTGAGGGGGATTTGGTGGCGAGCGAGGTGCCGCAGAAGTCGAGTACCTGACCGCCGGATTTTGTGCTGGGATTGCCGGCCTCTTCGCGGGCAAGCCCGCTCCCACATTGGATTTGTGAACGCCGCAGATCCCCGGTGGGAGCGGGCTTGCTCGCGAAAGGGCCGGAACTGTCGACATCAATGCCGGATCAGCTTGCTGCGCACCTGTTCCATGGTGATCTGATCCAGCTCAGCCCAGAAAACCTGCTTGCCAGCAATCTCGGCAGCAACCGGCACCCCATCGCGATATACCAGCCGATTACTCGCCAACGCCGGCACTTTTGCCCCCGGCAACAATGTCCCCGCCAGGTTCAATGGATCCACCCCGCACACCGCGATCAAGCTGCCGTCATGCTCCCGCCGCCGAACCTCCCGCAGCAAAGGAATCGCCTCCGGCAAGGCAAACTGTTCCCCCGCCAGCCCACTGACAAACCGCCCGCCGCGAATCTCGCCACGGGCCTCCAGCCGATGAAATGTGCGCAGCAATTCGCGCCAGCTCGGCAGCCAATCCGCCTCGCGCTCCAGCAGACGCCAGAACACCACGCCGTAGCGGCGCAGCAAGGTCATGGCGACATGTTCGAGGGTTTCCGGCGAAGCGCTCTGGCTGTTCTCCATGAGCGGCCCGCGCCGCAACAACGCCCAGCGCCCGGCATCGTCCATGCCACCGACAAACGCCCCGCGCCCGCGTCGACTGCTGCGTTGCTGGCGCTTGCTCGCCGGGGTGATCAGGGCGCGCAAACCGGCGAAGCTGTCGGCGTTCACCAGGCCGGCACCGACCAGTTCCTGCAAGGCGATTTCCAGCTCGGTGCGCAGCAGGTGCGCCTCGTGGATCAACTCATCGAAAAACAACGCGCCGTGCTGACTCAGCGTCTCGTAGACCTTTTGCGTTTTCGCTGACAGTTCGCTGACCGGCGTTTGCTCGGCCAGCGCACTCCACAACCCGACCTGACTGCGCGGCAACAGCACAATCGGCGTACTGCGCAACGCCGTGCCGCTGACTTTCTGTCGGGCACTGAGCCGCGTCCACACCAGTTTGCCGTTGCGACACAGGTCATCCAGCCAGCTCGGCGAATAGTCCTTCAGGCGTGCCGGGAGAATGTCGCTGTCCCACGCCGAAGCCGCTGCCGGGTAACCTTCAAACTGGCCGACAATCGCCGGCAACACCGCGCTGCCCTGAGCGCGCGTAGCGGAGGACAGATGCTGCCAGTCGAACAGAAAACGCATGAAATCCTGCAACGCCACCGGCTCGATTTCCCGGCGCAAACGCTTGACCGTGTAGCGATGAATGCGCGCCAGCAGATGCCGTTCGCACCATTCCTCAACCGTCGCGCCCGGGGTGAATTTACCGCGCAGCACGTAGCCTTCGCGCTCCAGTTGCGCGAGGGCCTGATTGACCTGCGGTATCGGCAACGCGAGTGGTTCGGCAATGGCGGCTAACGGCAGCGGGCCAAATGCGCCCAGTCGCGCGCGGAGCACTTCGACCAGCGCTTCCTCTAACGTCCAAGGTTCGTTGAAACCGGGCAAGGCCTCTTGCTGCGGTTGCAGCGTGGCCTGTGGATAAAGCGCCAACAGGCAGGTCAGGCGTTCTCGCGCCAGCCACAACGAGCCAGGCTGTGGATGTGTAGTGACTGTGAGGCCGTCTTCGCGAGCAGGCTCGCTCCCACAGTTGACAGTGTTCCAACTGGCGGAACGCGGTTGAATGTGGGAGCGAGCCTGCTCGCGAAGCTTTTCTTTTGCCGTTACTGGCGGAACGGCCAAGCGGCAGGCGCGACCGCTCGCAGTCAGCGCGTCAAGCCATTCGCGCCAGTGTTCGCCAGCCTGAACTTCAAGGTCGCTGATGCAGGCAAGGCTCATCAGCGCCTCGTGCATTTCATCGACGTTGGCCGGCGTCGGCCACGCTTCTTCACGTACCGCGTTAATGGCGTCTGCGTCCAGCGCACCGAGATCATCAGTGGACTGCGGATCGCTCCAGCGCCGGTTGATCACCGCTTGGGTGCGGCGTTCTTCCAGCGGCGCATCGTCGAGAAAGCTGTACGGCCGCGCGCTGAGAATTTCTGCCGCCAGCGGTGACGGTGCCGGCAGATCGCGGCTGATCAATCGCACCTCGCCGCGCTCCATGCGCCGCAGCAGGTTGAGCCAGCCGTCGCTGTCCATGGCCTCGTGCAGGCAGTCGTCGAGGGTTTGTTCCACCAGCGGATGTTCAGGGACTTCCCGCTCGCCGGCGAGGTTTTCCAGGCAGGCAATCTGATCGGGGAACACGCTGGCAATCAGGTCTTCGCTTTTCATCCGCTGCAGCTGCGGCGCGACTTTGCGCCCCCCGGTAAAACGCGGCAACGCCAGCGCGACCCCGGCATTCCAGCGCCAGCGCACGCCGAACAACGGCGCGTCGAGAATTGCCTGAATCAGGATGTGCTCGGCGCTGTTGCTGTGCAGGTACCGCCAGACATCATCCAGTTCGAAACTGTGACTGGTGGACAGCGACAACACGATCGCATCCTCGCTGGCGGCAGCCTGCAACTCGAAGTTGAAGGTGCGGCAGAAACGCTTGCGCAGGGCCAGGCCCCAGGCGCGGTTGATGCGGCTGCCGAACGGTGAATGGATGATCAACTGGGTGCCGCCGGACTCGTCGAAAAACCGTTCCATCAACAGCGTGTCCTGCGAGGGCAGGGCGCCGAGGGTCAGGCGAGCGCGGGCGAGATAGTCCACCAGTTGTTCGGCGCTGGCGCGGTTCAGGCCGAGGGTTGCGGTCAGCCAAACGAGCGCCGGTTGCAGATCGCCGGGGCTGGCGCCGAGCAACAGGTCGAGAGTCGCTTGCAGCCGCGCCACCGCCGCAGACAATTCATCGCTGCGCCCCGGGGCTTCGCCGAGCCAGAACGGAATGGTCGGCGGCTGGCCCTGAGCATCCTCGACCCGCACCTTGCCGGTTTCAACCCGCAGGATTCGGTAGGAGGTGTTGCCGAGCTGGAACACATCACCCGCGATACTTTCCACGGCAAAGTCTTCGTTGACGCTGCCGATGTTCAGGCCTTGTGGCTCAAGCATCACGCTGTAATCGGCGTTGTCGGGGATGGTGCCGCCGCTGGTCACGGCGGTCAGTTGCGCGCCACGGCGGCCACGCAGGGTGCGGCTGACCGCATCGCGGTGCAGGTAGGCGCTGCGGATGCCCTGACGACCGTTGTAGCCTTCGGCGAGCATGGTCAGCAGCGCCTGATAGTGTTTTTCGTCGAGATCGCGGTAGGGCGAGGCTTTGCGAAACAGCGCCAGCAGCGCGTCTTCCGCCCATTCCCGGCAACTGACTTCGGCGATGATCTGCTGCGCCAGCACATCCAGCGGCGCTTGGGGGATGTGCAGGGTGTCGAGTTCGCCACGGCGCACGCAGTCGAGCAGGGCGGCGCACTCGATCAGGTCGTCGCGAGTAGTGGCGAACAAGCGGCCTTTGGGCGTACCGCCGACCTGGTGCCCGGAGCGCCCGACTCTTTGCAGAAACCCGGCAATCGAGCGCGGCGAGGCGATCTGACAGACCAGATCGACTTCGCCGATATCGATGCCCAATTCCAGCGAAGCCGTGGCGATCAGCACTTGCAGTTCGCCACGCTTGAGCCGCTGTTCGGCGTCGAGGCGGAATTCTTTGGCCAGGCTGCCGTGATGCGCGGCCACCGCGTGTTTGCCCAGCCGTTCGCTGAGGTGTCGGCTAAGGCGTTCGGCCAGGCGCCGGGTGTTGACGAAAATCAGCGTGGTGCGGTGTTCGCGGGCCAGTTCGGCGAGCCGGTCATAAACCAGTTCCCAGACGTCGTTAGCCATCACTGCCGACAACGGCACCGGCGGCACCTCGATGCCCAGATCCCGTGGCCGGGCGTGGCCGATGTCGATGATTTCGCAGGGGCGATCGGTGCCTACCAGAAACCGTGCCACGGCATCGATCGGCTTTTGCGTGGCGGACAAGCCGATGCGGGTCAAGGGTTCGGCACACAGCGCCTGCAGGCGTTCGAGGCTCAGCGCCAGATGACTGCCGCGTTTGCCAGCAGCGATGGCGTGGATCTCGTCGATGATCACCGTGCGCGTGCTGCCGAGCATTTTGCGCCCGGACTCGGAGCCGAGCAGCACGTACAGCGATTCCGGAGTGGTCACCAAGATGTGCGGCGCACTTTTGCGCATGGCGACGCGGTCTTTTTGCGGGGTGTCGCCGGTGCGCACCGCCGTGGTGATCTGCAGTTCGGGCAGGCCCGTCTGGCGCAACTGCTCGGTGATTCCCGCCAGCGGGTTCTGCAGGTTGATGCGGATGTCGTTGGACAACGCCTTGAGCGGCGAAACGTAGACCACCAGGGTTTCGTCGGGCAGGCCGTCGGGGTTTTCCAGACCCCGGTGGACGAGATCGTCGAGCACCGCGAGGAAGGCGGTGAGGGTTTTGCCGGAGCCGGTGGGCGCGGCGATCAGTGTCGAGCGGCGCTGGCGGATCAACGGCCATGCGCGGGCCTGGGCGGCGGTGACCGTCGGGAAGGTGCTGCTGAACCAGGCGCTGACGGCGGGGTGAAAGCCTGCCAGGGCGGCGTCCTTGAGGATGGGCAGATTCATGGCTCAAGTTATGCGGGTGGGGGCGGCAAGATGCAAGTACCGCTGGGATCTTCAGCGTTTGGCCGGGCCTCTTCGCGAGCAAGCCCGCTCCCACAGTTGACCACATTCCCCTGTGGGAGTGGGCTTGCTCGCGAAGAGGCCTGCTGCAACGCCACAAATGCCAGGGATCTACACTTTACGGGTGACGGTTGCGCACTAAACCCGCAAAATGCAACGATTCCGGCAATTATCGACGACGGGTGTCACAAGTACCGTCGCTAAAGCCATCGTTCCAATCAGACTGGGCCTGCTGACTCTATGCGAATGCGCCTTATGTTACTGGGCGGCGGAAATGCCCTTGGGCAGGCGCTGATTCGCCTCGGTGCGGAAGAAGACATCGGTTTCCTCGCCCCCCGCCCGCCAGAAGACGGCTGGGATGCCGCGAGCCTGACGCAACTGCTCGACGATACCCGTCCGGATGCGTTGATCAACCTCGCCTACTATTTCGACTGGTTCCAGGCCGAGACCGTCAGCGAAAGCCGTTTGGCCGGGCAAGAACGCGCCATCGAGCGGCTGGCCGAGCTGTGCCAGCACCACAACATCATCCTCGTGCAGCCTTCCAGCTATCGGGTGTTCGACGGTTCGCGGGCGACCGCCTACAGCGAAAAAGACGAGCCGGTGCCGTTGGGCCTGCGCGGTCAGGCGCTGTGGCGCATCGAGCAAAGTGTTCGCGCCACTTGCCCGCAACACGTGTTGCTGCGCTTCGGCTGGCTGCTCGATGACAGCCCTGAAGGCACCCTCGGGCGCTTCCTCGCCCGCGCCGAACAACCGGACGAATTGCTCATGGCCGATGACCGCCGGGGCAATCCGACCCCGGTGGATGACGCGGCACGGGTGATCATTTCGGTGCTCAAGCAGCTCGATTGCGCGGCGCCGCTGTGGGGCACTTACCATTACGCCGGCCACGAAGCGACCACGCCGCTGGCGCTCGGGCAGGCGATTCTGACCGAAGCGCGCAGCCTGCATCAGTTGGCAATCGAAGCGCCGACCGCTCAGGCCCATGCCGCGCGGCCGGACGCCGCCGAGGAACCGCAACACGCGGTACTCGCCTGCAAGAAAATTCTGCACACTTTCGGGATCAAGCCCCGCGCCTGGCGCGCCGCACTCCCGGCTTTACTGGATAGGTTTTATCGTCATGGCTGAAGGCCCTGTTTTAATCACTGGCGGCGCCGGTTTCATCGGCTCGCACCTGACTGACGCGTTGCTCGCCACCGGCCACTCGGTGCGGATTCTCGATGATCTGTCGACCGGCAAACGCAGCAACCTGCCGCTGGACAACCCGCAGGTCGAATTGATCGTCGGTGACGTCGCCGATGCCGCGCTGGTCGCGCAGGTCATGCAAGGCTGCAGCGCGGTAGCGCATCTGGCGGCGGTGGCCTCGGTGCAGGCGTCGGTGGACGATCCGGTGAAGACCCACCAGAGCAATTTCATCGGCACCCTGAATGTCTGCGAAGCCATGCGTCAGGCCGGGGTCAAGCGCGTGCTCTACGCCTCGAGCGCAGCAGTGTACGGTAACAACGGTGAAGGCGAGTCGATTGACGAAGAGACGCCAAAAGCCCCGCTGACCCCGTATGCCTCGGACAAACTGGCCGGCGAGCACTACTTCGATTTCTACCGTCGCCAGCATGGTCTGGAGCCGGTAATTTTCCGCTTCTTCAACATCTTCGGCCCGCGCCAGGATCCCTCTTCGCCGTACTCCGGGGTCATCAGCATCTTCAGTGAGCGGGCACAGAAAGGCCTGCCGATCACCGTGTTCGGCGATGGCGAGCAGACCCGCGATTTCCTCTATGTCGAGGATCTGGTCGACGTGCTGGTGCAAGCGATCGACAAGCCTGAAGTGGAAGTGGGGGCGATGAACGTCGGCTGGAATCAGGCGATGAACCTCAAGCAGATGCTGCAAGCGCTGCAGGAAGTGGTCGGCGAGTTGCCCCCGGTCAGCTACGGCCCGGCGCGCTCCGGCGACATCCGTCACTCGCGGGCGAATAACGCGCGTTTGCTGCAACGCTTCAAGCTGCCAGAGCCGACGCCGATGCGTGTGGGGCTGGCGCGGTTGCTCGGCAAATAGGTTTACCGCAGACATGAAAAAGGCGCCTTTTTACAGGCGCCTTTTTCACGGCCGGAATTTGTCGCTAATCCTGTGGCGAGGGGATTTATCCCCGATCGATCAAGAAGTGATCGTCGTCAGTTCTAAGCCTGCTCACCCAAAGCCTCATTCACCACCACGTGAACGTTCCTGGTTGAATCTGCCTTAGAACTTGTAGCCCAGACCCACCATGTACACAAACGGATCGACATCAACATTGACCTTGGCACGGGTGCCCGGCGCCACGGCGTTGTTCTCGACGGTGGCTCGAGTATCGATGTCGATGTAGCGCACCTGGGCGTTGAGCATGATGTTGTCGGTCAGCATGTAGTCGGCGCCGACCTGCCAGGCCAGGCCCCAGGAGTTTTTCGCCTTGAAGTTGCTGAAGCCGTTGGACTGGGCTTCGCTGCCGACGTGCTCGTCGTAGATCCAGGTGTAGTTGATGCCGCCACCGATGTACGGCTGGAATGGCGATTTCGCATCCAGCGGGTAGTACACGACGCTGAGGGTGGGCGGCAGGTGTTTCAGGGTGCCGAGTTTGCCGTTGGCAGCTGGCAGCGCGGTGCCTTTGATTTTAACGTCATGCTCGAACGGCGAGGCCGCCAGCAACTCGATCCCGATGTTGTTGGTCAGCATGTAGGCGAAGTTCAGACCCAGTTGGGTGTCGCTGCTCATGGTCGCCTTGCCGCCCAGGTTGGTGCCGCTCAACGGACCCTGATCGACCTTGACGTTGGAGCTGTCGGCCTTCGGGTTGACGGTGATCGCACCGGCGCGAACGATGATGTCGCCGGCTTCGTGGGCGTGGGCGAGCGGGGCTGCGAGCGCGAGGGCAAACAGCGAGGCGCTGAGCAAGGACTTGTTCATGGGGGCTCCAAAAGGACGTTAAAAGCTTCTGATGTCCTATGGTATGAAGCCAACTGATACGGTCTTTTGACTCAGCTCAATGAAACAGTGATGCCCCGGTTTTTTGTGGAACCTTGGCCGGTCCCTTCGCGAGCAAGCCCGCTCCCACTTTGGAACTCGGTCACCTGTGGGAGCGGGCTTGCTCGCGAAGAGGACGGATCAAACAATACAAAAACTACCGGGATTCACTCCGGCAGCTCATACACATAAATCTTGTCCGCCGCCATCTGATACCCGGCATCGGCCAGTTCGCTGGTGGACGCCTTGACCTGCAACGGTCCCTCGACCCAGTACGGCTGATACAGCTCGTCGAGCTTCACGCCCAGCTCGCTTTTCACATGCACGATCTGGTTAGACGGCGGTGGCGGCACGTGGATGCAGGCGCCGAAGTACGGCACCAGCAGGAAATCGGTGGTGCGGCCCTCTTCGTTGACTTCCAGCGGCACGATGTAACCCGGCAGGCGGATGTTCTGCCCGTCGAGACTCTGCACCACCGGCGCGTTGGGCATGTCCTGCTTGGCGGCTGGCGCCGACTCGGCCGAGAGCGCATCACTCATCTTCGACATGTCGTGCAACGGCGTCATGTTCGGCACTTCCGGCGCGGCGTCCGGCGGGATCATCTCCGACCAGGTCAGGTCTTTCGGCGCCGCTGCCGACACAGGCAGGGCAACCAGCAACAGCAGCGCAAGCACGGCGCGGGGCATGGTGAACATCCTCATAAACGGATCGACAGGCCATCGGCCAGGGATTGGCGATACGCGCGCCAGGCCGGCACGCTGCCCATCAGCAGCGCGGCCGCCAGAATGCCACCGAGCAGCGTCCATTCATACTCGCTCGGCCACGCCAGTGGCAGATACAAACCGTAATTGGCCTGCACATACCCCTGCGCGGCGGCGATGCCGATGTACAGCAATGCCAGTCCGGCGATTACGCCGGTCAGCGCCAGGGCAAAGGCTTCCAGCACCAGCAGGCTCGCGATGTGCCACGGCCGCGCACCGACCGAACGCAGAATCGCCATCTCGCGACGACGCTCGTTGAGGCTGGTGAGAATCGCCGTGAGCATGCCGATCAACCCGGTCAGCACCACGAACAGCGAGACCACGAACAGCGCTTTTTCCGCCGTGCTCATCAGGCTCCACAACTCCTGCAAGGCTACGCCCGGCAGGATCGCCAGCATCGGCTCACCACGGAATTCGTTGATCTCGCGTTGCAGGGCAAAGGTGGAAATCTTGCTGTTGAGGCCGAGCATGAACGCGGTGATCGCCTGTGGCGTCAGGTCCATGTTGCGTGCCTGATCTGCGGTGATCCGGCCGTTGCCCCGGGCCGGCACGCCGTTGTGCCAGTCGATGTGGATCGCCTCCATGCCGCCGAGGCTGATGTGCAGCGTGCGGTCCACCGGCGTGCCGGTGCGCTTGAGAATGCCGACCACGGTGAACGGTTTGTCGTCGTGTTTGACCAGACTGATAGCCGCCACACCGTGGGCCAGTACCAGTTTGTCGCCGAGCTTGTAATGCAGCGCCTCGGCCACTTCGGCACCGAGCACTACTTCGAACGGATCGGTAGCGAAGGCGCGGCCGTCGGCCAGTTCCAGATGCTGCTGGCGGCCGTATTGGTAGTGCTCGAAATAGGCTTCGGTGGTGCCCATCACCCGGTAGCCGCGATGTGAATCGCCGAGGGACATCGGGATCGCCCACTTCACCTTCGGGTTGCTGGCGAAGTGTTCGAAGCTGTCCCAGCGGATGTTGTTGGTGGCGTTGCCGATGCGGAACACCGAGTACAGCAGCAGGTTCACCGAACCGGAGCGGGCGCCGACGATCAGGTCGGTGCCGCTGATGGTGCTGGCGAAACTGGCCTTGGCCTCGGTGCGCACGCGCTCGACGGCGAGCAACAGGCACACCGACAGAGCAATGGCGAACGCGGTGAGCAGGGCGGTAAAGCGGCGGTTGGCCAGGCTGGCCATGGCCAGACGAAACAGATACATCTCAGACCTCGGCAGACGTGGCGGCGCGATTGAGCTCGGCCAGGGACAGGTGACGGTCGAACAGCGGTGCCAGGCTCTGGTCGTGGCTGACGAACAACAGGCTCGAGCCGGCTTCGCGGCATTCGGCGAATAGCAGACGAATGAAGTTTTCCCGAGCGTCGTAATCCAGCGCCGAGGTCGGTTCGTCGGCGATCACCAGTTCCGGTTGGCCGATCAACGCACGAGCGGCGGCGACCCGTTGCTGTTGACCGATCGACAGCGAATCGGCGCGACGACCGAGGATACTTTCATCTTTCAAGCCCAAGTGGGCGAGCAGGGTGGCTGCAGCCTGATCGACGCTGCCGTGACGCTGTTTCGCCCGCTCGGCACGCAGTTTGGAGAAGTGGCAGGGCAACTCGACGTTTTCGCGCACCGAGAGAAACGGCAGCAGGTTGAACTGCTGGAAGATGTAGCCGGTGTGGTCGACACGAAAGCGGTCGCGGGCGCCGGCACCGAGTTCGGTCAGTTCCTGGCCGAGCAGACGAATGCTGCCGCGCCCGGGTTTCTGCACGCCACCGAGCAGGCCGAGCAGGGTGGTCTTGCCACTGCCGCTGGGGCCTTTGAGGAACAGGGTTTCGCCCGGCTCCAGGCGAAACGCCGGGATGTCCAGCAGCGGCGGGTGACCGGGCCAGTTGAAGCCCAGGTCGGACAGTTCGATGAGTGCTTGGGTCATGGCACCAGTTTCATGGAGTGAACACATAACCCTGTGGGAGCGGGCTTGCTCGCGAATGCGGTGTGTCAGTCAACATAGATTTGGCTGACCCACCGCATTCGCGAGCAAGCCCGCTCCCACAGGGGATTTTCGGTGTGATCAGAAATTCAGGGCAGCCGCCTTGGCCGTCACTTCGGTACCTTGCTGGCCGCTCGGGCCGATCAGTTGTACCTGAATTTTCTGGGTGGCCGGGAAGGTATTGAAGATGTTCGCCAGATCCAGCGTCTTCAGAGCACCCGGGGCCGCGCAGGTAAATTGATAGTGCGCGTGGATTTCGCTGTGATCGTGATGATGCGCTTCACCGCCCTTGGCATCTTCTTCGTGGTCATCATCGTCATGCTCGTCGGCAGCCGGCTTGTCGCCGAACAGCGGGCTTTCCAGTTCCTGGCTGGTGACTTTGCAACCGGCGGCGGCCGGCAGGCTGAACAGTACCAGCGGGTTTTCCAGTTTCGTACGTGCGGCGGCGACCTTGGCCTTATCGGCGTCGCTGGTGGCGGCATGTTCGAAGCCCACCAGGTTCATCGCCGGGCTTTCCAGTTCCAGCTCCAGGGTCTGGCCGTCGAGTGCAGCGTTCAGTCGGCCGACGCCATGTTCGTGGGCACCGAGGCTGCCGTGCTCGTGGTCATGATCGTGCTCATCGGCGGCGTGGGCGATGGCCAGCGGCAACAGGGCAAACGGCAAAGCGAGCAGCAGACGACGCATGGCGGTCTCCGGGAAGTAAAGTGAAGAGTTTGTTATGTAATCTTATAACGAAAGTCCGCAGAGTTTGCCCGTGCGCTTGGCGATGCACAAGTCCCGTGGGAGCATGCAGGTCAGAAATGTGCAGGAGCGAAGCAGATGTTGCGGATACGCGGAACCGTCGGCGCGATGCCGGTGGATTTGACGGTGGAACTGGATGACAGCGATTGGGCGAAGCTCGGCGCAGCCCTTGGCGCGCAGCCGCAGGGCGATCAGCCTGAAGCGGCATTGAGCACGCCGGCAGCGAAACCACTGAACCAGGATGATGCGTTGTGGCAGGTCGCGCAGGATCTGTTGCGCAAGGCCGGGCAACTCAGCGGGCCGGATTTGCTGGAGCAGCTTGAGGGATTGACCGGTAGCGCGGCGGCGGGCAAGCGCCTGCTGGTGCGCCTGCGCCACAGTTCACAGGTGAAAGTGGCGAGCGGCGGCGATACGCCGCTCTACAGCTGGGTCGAGTGAGCGGTTAGTACAGTGCAGCGAAGACCTTGCGCCGGTAAGCGGTCACCAGCGGATGATCGTTGCCCAGCAGTTCGAACACCTGCAGCAACGTCTTGTGCGGCAACCCTTCGCCGTAGCTACGGTTACGGATGAACAGCTTGAGCAACGCCTCCAGCGCCGCTTCGTATTGCTGACGCGCCAGTTGCTGGATCGCCAGTTGATACACCGCTTCGTCTTCTTGCGGATCTTTGGCCAGACGCGCCTTGAGGTCGGCAGCATCCGGCAGATCACGGGCAAGTCCCAGAAATTTGATCTGCGCCTTGGCCCCGGCCAGTGCAGCCTTGTGCTCATCGCTCTTGACCGCGTCGAGCACGGTTTGCGCTTCGTCCAGTTCGCCGCGTTCGGTCAGGCAGCGGGCGTAGAGGATCAGCGCCCTGGCGTTGCTGTTGTCTTCGGTGAGCATCACCACCAGCGCCGCTTCCGCGTCAGCGAAACGCCCTTCATCGAACAGCGCCTGCGCCTGTTCGAACGGATCGGCGGCGGCCGGCGGCGGCATTTGCACATGCGGCTCAAGCAACGCGCGCACTGCGGATTCCGGCTGCGCACCGGCAAAACCGTCCACCGGTTGACCGTCCTTGAACAGCACCACGGTTGGCAGGCTGCGGATGCCGAAGCGGGCGACGATGTCCTGTTCTATGTCGCAGTTGACCTTGGCCAGCAGCAGTTCGCCCTGATAGCTCTCGGCAATGCCTTGCAGCATCGGCATCAACGCCTTGCACGGCGCACACCACTCGGCCCAGAAATCCACCAGCACCGGTTTGTTGAAGGAGGCTTCGATCACCGACTGGTCGAAATCGGCAGTCGTGGCGTCGAAGATGTACGGCGTTTGCTGACTCATGGGGGATCTCGTAAAAGCGTGGATGGGGCAACTATACGGCTTGGCGGGGTGTGGCCGGAAGCGGTCAGTCTTTGAGAGGTGTGTTGCCTGCCAGAATGCTTTCGCGAGCAGGCTCGCTCCCACATTTGGAATGCGTTACCCCTGTGGGAGCGAGCCTGCTCGCGAAGCTTTTAGTCACGCCGCGCATGGTAAAGACTGACATGTCTGAACTCTTCCGGCTCCGCCAGATCCGGCAAGGTCATCGCCTCAAGCATTTCGATTCGCTCATACAACGGATGGCGGAAATCCCGGACCCGTGAATCCGCCACCAGCGCCTCGCGGCCACGGCTGAGAAACGCATCGAGCAGCGGCAGGTTCTCGCGGTCGTAGAGCACGTCCGCCACCAGAATCAGATCGAAGCGATCAGCCTCGGCAAAGAAGTCCGTCGAATAACTCATCTGCACATCATTGAGTTGAGCATTAGCCCGGCACGCAGCAATCGCCAGCGGATCCAGATCACAGGCCACCACCTCCAAAGCCCCGGCCTTGACCGCAGCAATCGCGGCGATGCCGGAGCCGGCGCCGAAATCCAGCACCCGCTTGCCGCGCACCCACTCGGGGAACTCCGCGAGATAGCGCGCCACCGCCAGGCCGCTGGCCCAGCAGAAACTCCAATAGGGCGGCTCGTGAAGGATGCGTCGGGTTTCATCCGGGCTGAACTCGCGGTGCATGTTGTCACCGTCGATCAGCCACAGCTGCAAATCGGTGCCCGGCAATGCACAGGCCTTGAGCCGCGCATCACCGAGCAATTCACCCAACGCCTGTTGCAGGTCGAGCGGTACGGTCATGGTGCTTTGACAAATTGCAGCTGGCCCAGCGCCTGGGTGGTCGGCTGGGTAATGGTTTGCGACGGCAGGTGCAGGATCAACTGGCCCGACTGCGTGGCACGACCGCGCAGCTCAACCCGTGCGCCGGCCGGGAAGGCTTCCGGATTGAAGCGCAGGCGAAACGGCAGGATCTGGTTGTTGCCGATCAGGCTGGAACTGGCGAGCAGTTGTTGCGGGCGCGACTTTTCATCGATCACCAGCAGCGCCAGTTCGACTTCGGCCCCGGCCGGCACGCCTTGCAGGGTGCCACTCAGTTCCCGTTGATAGGCCGGCAGCGGACCAAGATCAGCGGCCTCGCGGGCTTTTTTCTGCGCCTGTTGTGGTGCAGGTCCCGGTGTTGGCGGTTGCGGTTTGGGCTTGTCGCTGCCGCAGGCCACCAGCAGGGCGAAAAGACTGAGCAAAACGAGCGGTCGTAGCGACATTGGCAGCTCCAGAAAATGAAATCCGTGGATCAAACGATCATGGCAGTCTGTATACCGCAAACCCTATGGCTTGTCTTGCCACCGGGATGCGCTACCATGGCCCTCCCTTTTTTTGTTGCCAGCCACCATGCACTGTCCCTTCTGCGGTGCCAACGACACCAAGGTCATCGACTCGCGTCTGGTCGCCGAGGGCGAACAGGTGCGCCGCCGGCGTGAATGCCTGGCCTGCGGCGAACGTTTCACGACATTCGAGACGGCCGAACTGGTGTTGCCGCGCCTGATCAAAACCGACGGCAGCCGCCAACCGTTCGACGAAGAAAAACTCCGCGCCGGCATGCAACGCGCGCTGGAGAAACGTCCGGTGAGCGTCGAGCGCCTCGAATCCTCTCTGGTTCACATCAAGCACAAGCTGCGCGCCACCGGCGAGCGCGAGGTCAAATCCCTCGTGGTCGGCGAACTGGTGATGGCCGAGCTGCAAAAGCTCGATGAAGTGGCCTACATCCGTTTCGCTTCGGTATACCGGCGCTTCCAGGACCTTAACGAGTTCCGTGAAGAGATCGACCGCCTCGCCCGCGAACCGGTGAAAGAATGACCCGCGCCGCCGAGCAGGCGATCCTCGACGCCCACTTCATGGCGCGCGCGCTGGAACTGGCGCGCAAGGGCCACTACACCACCCATCCCAATCCACGGGTTGGCTGCGTGATCGTGCGTGACGGGCAGATTGTCGGCGAAGGCTTTCACGAGCGCGCCGGCGAACCCCACGCTGAAGTTCACGCCCTGCGCGCTGCCGGTGAACTGGCCCGGGGCGCCACGGCTTACGTGACCCTTGAGCCGTGCAGCCACCATGGCCGCACACCGCCGTGCGCCGATGCGTTGGTGAATGCCGGTGTTGGCCGGGTGGTCGCGGCGATGCGTGATCCCAATCCGCAAGTGGCCGGGCGCGGTTTGCAGCGTCTGGCCGATGCCGGTATAGCGACTGAAAGTGGTGTGCTGGAAGCCGAAGCCCGTAAGCTCAATCAAGGTTTCCTGAAGCGCATGGAACATGGCTTGCCGTTCGTGCGGGTCAAGTTGGCGATGAGTCTCGACGGGCGCACGGCGATGGAAAGTGGCGAGAGCCAGTGGATCACCGGCCCGGCCGCGCGTTCCGCCGTGCAGCGTTTGCGCGCGCAGGCGGCCGTGGTGTTGACCGGCGCCGACACCGTACTGGCCGACGGCGCGCGCCTGACCGTGCGCGCCGACGAACTGGGTCTGGATGCTGAACAAACCGCACGGGCCACGAGCCGTCCGCCGCTGCGGGTGCTGATCGACGGGCGCTTGCGGGTGCCGTTGGATGCGCCGTTCTTCAAGGCCGGCCCGGCGCTGGTCGCCACCTGCATGGCGGTCGAAGAGCAATACGCCAATGGCCCGGAGTGCCTGATCGTGCCGGGTGATGACGGTCAGGTCGATCTGCATCAACTGCTGATCGAGCTGGCCAACCGTGGCGTCAACGAAGTGCTGGTCGAGGCCGGCCCGCGTCTGGCGGGCGCGTTCGCTCAGCTCGGTCTGGTCGACGAGTTCGTGATCTTCATTGCCGGCAAGTTCCTCGGCTCCACGGCGCGACCGTTGCTGGACTGGCCGCTGGCCTATATGAAGGACGCCCCCGAGCTGAAAATCACTGAAATCCGCGCGGTTGGCGATGACTGGCGAGTCACTGCGACGCCAGTCGTTTCGGCGAGCGTATAATTCCCGGCCATCGCCTTAGCGCTGGCTTCGTTCTCAAGGAGAACCCCATGTTTACCGGCATCATCGAATCCATCGGCAGTATCCGTGCACTCACCCCCAAGGGCGGTGATGTGCGGGTGCATGTCGAAACCGGCAAGCTCGACCTGAGCGACGTCAAACTCGGCGACAGCATCGCGGTCAACGGCGTGTGCCTGACGGCGGTTGAACTGCCGGGCAACGGTTTTGCCGCCGACGTCAGCCGCGAAACCCTCGACTGCACCGCCATGAATGACCTGAAAAGCGGCAGCCCGGTCAATCTGGAAAAAGCCCTGACCCCGACCACCCGTCTCGGCGGGCATCTGGTCAGCGGTCACGTCGACGGTGTCGGCGAAGTGGTGTCGCGCAGCGACAATGCCCGCGCCGTCGAATTTCGCATCCGCGCGCCGAAAGAACTGGCCAAGTACATCGCCCATAAAGGCTCGATCACCGTCGACGGCACCAGCCTGACCGTGAACGCGGTCGATGGCGCCGAATTCCTGCTGACGATCATTCCGCACACCTTGAGCGAAACCATCATGGCTTCCTACAAGCCGGGCCGCCGGGTGAACCTGGAAGTCGATTTGCTGGCGCGTTATCTGGAGCGTTTGCTCCTCGGCGACAAGGCTGCTGAGCCAAGCGCTGGCGGTATTACTGAAAGCTTTCTGGCCGCCAACGGCTATCTCAAATCCTGACTGAAGGGGGTGCCTTGTGGCGCTCAATAGCATCGAAGAACTGGTTGAAGACATCCGCCAAGGCAAGATGGTCATCCTCATGGATGACGAAGACCGCGAGAACGAAGGCGACCTGATCATGGCCGCCGAATGCTGCAAGGCCGAGCACATCAACTTCATGGCCAAGCACGCCCGTGGCCTGATCTGCATGCCGATGAGCCGCGAGCGTTGCGAGCTGTTGAAGCTGCCACTGATGGCGCCACGCAACGGTTCCGGTTTCGGCACCAAGTTCACCGTATCGATCGAAGCCGCCGAAGGCGTCACCACCGGTATCTCCGCCGCCGACCGTGCGCGCACCGTGCAAGCGGCTGCGGCAAAAGACGCCAAGGCTGAAGACATCGTCAGCCCGGGCCACATCTTCCCGCTGATGGCCCAGGCCGGCGGCACCCTGGCGCGCGCTGGTCATACTGAAGCGGCCTGCGACCTGGCGCGTATGGCCGGTTTCGAACCAAGCGGCGTGATCTGCGAAGTGATGAACGACGACGGCACCATGTCCCGTCGCGCCGAGCTGGAAGCGTTCGCCGCCGAACACAACATCAAGATCGGCACCATCGCCGACCTGATTCACTACCGGATGATCCACGAACGTACCGTTCAGCGGATTGCCGAGCAGCCGCTGGACAGCGAACTGGGCCAATTCAACCTGGTGACCTATCGTGATTCGGTGGAAGGCGACGTGCACATGGCGCTGACGCTGGGCACCGTTTGCGCCGAAGAGCCTACCCTGGTTCGCGTGCACAACATGGACCCGCTGCGCGACCTGCTGATGGTCAAGCAACCGGGCCGCTGGAGCCTGCGCGCCGCGATGGCTGCGGTGGCCGAGGCCGGCAGCGGTGTGGTGCTGTTGCTCGGCCACCCGCTGGACGGCGATGTGCTGCTGGCGCATATCCGCGAAACCGCTGATCAGGCGGCGGTGAAAAAGCCGACCACTTACAGCATCGTCGGTGCCGGTTCGCAGATCCTGCGTGACCTCGGCGTACGCAAAATGCGCCTGATGTCTGCGCCAATGAAATTTAATGCGATATCCGGTTTCGATCTGGAAGTTGTAGAATACGTGCCCTCCGAATAATGACCCGGTGAATTCGGCATTGTTGATGTAGATCCTTGTGGTGAGGGGATTCATCCCCGACGGGCTGCGTAGCGGCCCTATTTGGTTGGGGCTGCTGCGCAGTCCATCGGGGATGAATCCCCTTGCCACAGGGGTGTAGTCGAACAGCAATGCGGTGTTTCCGGTCATGAATTTGTGGCTAATATCACTGAGGGATGCGTACGAAACGTGTCCCGGCTCTTTAAGAGATCTGACGAATGACCCTGAAGACCATCGAAGGTACCTTCATCGCCCCTAAAGGCCGCTACGCTCTGGTAGTGGGCCGTTTCAACAGCTTCGTGGTTGAAAGCCTGGTCAGCGGTGCAGTTGATGCCCTGGTTCGCCACGGCGTGAGCGAAAGCGACATCACCATCATCCGCGCGCCTGGCGCCTTCGAAATCCCGCTGGTTGCGCAGAAAGTCGCCCAGAAAGGCGAGTTCGCAGCCATCATCGCCCTCGGCGCGGTCATTCGTGGCGGCACTCCACACTTCGAATACGTGGCAGGCGAGTGCACCAAGGGTCTGGCCCAGGTGTCCATGGAGTTCGGCGTACCGGTCGCGTTCGGCGTCCTGACCGTTGATTCCATCGAGCAAGCCATCGAACGTTCCGGCACCAAGGCCGGCAACAAAGGTGCTGAAGCTGCCCTGTCCGCTCTGGAAATGGTCAGCCTGCTGGCGCAGTTGGAGGCCAAGTGATTAGCGACGATAGCGATCGTTTCAACCCGCGCGATCCGAAACCTGCGGATGCCGGCAAGCCATCGAAAAGCGTCAAGCGTCGCGAAGCCCGTCAGCTCGCGACCCAGGCCCTGTATCAGTGGCACATGGCCAAGGCTTCGCTGAACGAGATCGAAGCGCAGTTCCGCGTTGATAACGATTTCACCGATGTCGACGGCGCGTATTTCCGCGAAATCCTCCACGGGGTTCCGGCGAGCCGCACCGAAATCGACACCGCGCTCAAGCCGTGCCTGGACATCGAAATCGAAGAGCTGGACCCGGTTGAACTGGCTGTTCTGCGCCTGTCCACCTGGGAACTGCTCAAGCGCGTCGACGTGCCATACCGCGTGGTGATCAACGAAGGTATCGAGCTGGCGAAAGTCTTCGGTTCGACCGACGGCCACAAGTTCGTCAACGGCGTACTCGACAAGCTGGCTCCGCGCCTGCGTGAAGCTGAAGTGAAGGCGTTCAAGCGCTGATACGCGCTTGAGACCTCATGGGCGAGTTTGAGCTGATCCGCAATTTCTTCGCCGCCGCGCCTTGTGCGCAGGGCGGCGAGGGCGTTGCTCTGGGGATCGGCGACGACTGCGCCTTGCTGGCGGTTCCCCCCGGGGAACAGCTGGCGATTTCCACCGATACGCTGGTGGCCGGCGTGCACTTCGCCGATCCCTGCGATCCGTTTCTGCTCGGTCAGCGCTCGCTGGCCGTCGCGGTCAGCGATCTGGCCGCCATGGGCGCCACGCCCGTTGCCTTTACCCTTGCCCTGACTGTGCCGACGGTGACTGCCGATTGGCTGCAAGCCTATGCCCGCGGTTTGAATCGCATGGCGCAGAGCTGCGGCGTCGCGCTGGTTGGCGGCGACACCACGCGTGGGCCGTTAAGCCTGACCGTCACGGTGTTCGGTCGCGTTCCGGCCGGGCAGGCGTTGACCCGCAGCGGCGCACAACCGGGCGACCTGCTTTGTGTTGGCGGCGAACTGGGCAATGCCGCCGGTGCCTTGCCGCTGGTGCTTGGCCAGCGTGAAGCCGCAACGGATATCGCCCAGCCGTTGCTCGATCATTACTGGTCGCCCCAGCCGCAACTGGCTCTTGGTCAGGCGCTGCGTGGCAAGGCCACTGCCGCTCTCGACATCTCCGACGGCCTGCTCGCCGACTGTGGGCATATCGCCCTGGCCTCGCAGGTTCGCCTCGAAGTTGAACGTGAGCGCGTACCGTTGTCCGATGCTTTAGTGGCTTTTCTCGGTCAGCGCGGTGCCGAACGGGCGGCGTTGAGCGGCGGCGATGACTATGTGCTGGCCTTCACGCTACCGTCCGTCGAGTTGCCGGCACTGCTGGCCGATGGCTGGCCGATCCATGTGATCGGGCGTGTGGCGCAGGGCCAGGGTGTGGTCCTGCTGGATCGCGAAGGACACGACATCACCCCGCAAATCCGGGGTTATCAACATTTTCAGGAGACACCGTGACAGATCACCCGAAACAGGTTCCGGCCGAATTCGTTCCGCCGTCGGTCTGGCGCAATCCCTGGCATTTCCTCGCGTTCGGCTTTGGCTCCGGCACCTTGCCGAAAGCGCCGGGCACGTGGGGTTCGTTAGTTGCGCTACCCTTTATCCCGTTGTGGCAGATGTTGCCCGACTGGGGTTACTGGCTGATGCTCGGAATCACCATGCTGTTCGGCTTCTGGCTGTGCGGCAAGGTCGCCGACGATCTGCGGGTGCACGACCACGAAGGCATCGTCTGGGACGAAATGGTCGGGATGTGGATCACCCTGTGGCTGGTGCCGGAAGGCTGGTACTGGTTGCTCGCGGGTTTTCTGGTGTTCCGCTTTTTCGACATTCTCAAGCCATGGCCGATCCGCTGGATCGACCGGCATGTACACGGTGGCGTCGGCATCATGCTCGACGACGTGCTGGCCGGCGTGTTCGCCTGGCTGGCGATGCAGGGGCTGGTGTGGATTTTCGCCTGATCCGGATCGTCAGGATTAAGTGAGGAAACTAGGGATGGCTCGACGCTGGTTGGCGCTTGTGATGTTTACCTTGCTGGGCACTGTCGCCAGTGCGCAGGAAGCTGCGCCGACGCCCGCGGTCATCCATCTGGCCAGCGAAGACTGGGAAGACTACACCGCCGACGACGGCCATGGCCTGGGCTGGGACGTGCTGCGCAAGGTGTTCGAGCCGGCCGGGGTGAAACTCGACATTCGCAGCGAACCATACACTCGTTCAGTTGGGCTGGCCCAGCGTGGCGAGGTCGATGCTTGTGTCGGTTCTTATCATGAAGAATTCAGCGACCTGCTCTATCCGCGCTGGAATTTCGACACCGACCACATCTACGCCCTGGGCCTGGCGAGTAATCCGGCACCGACCCCGGAAACCCTCGGTCAATATCGGCTGGCCTGGGTTCGTGGTTACGACTATCAGAATTATCTACCCGGCGTACGCAACTTCAACGAGGTCGTGCGACGTACCGGGATCCTCTCGATGCTCACCCACAACCGCGCCGACTATTACATCGATGCTTTGACCGAAATCGATTACGTGCTTGGCCGGGCCAGGGAACCGACGCAGTTTCGCAAGACGCATATCGCCGAACTGCCGCTGTACCTGTGCTTCGCCAACACACCGCAATCGCGCATGTTGATGGCAGTGTTCGACCGGCGCATGGAGCAGTTGGTCAAGAGCGGCGAGCTGAAGCCGATTTTCGAGCAGTGGAGGCAGCCGTATCCGTTCGAGCCGAACTGACAGGGCCGTCCCCCCTGTGGGAGCGGGCTTGCTCGCGAATGCGGTGTGTCAGCCAGCCTATTGATCGACTGACACGACGCTTTCGCGAGCAAGCCCGCTCCCACAGGGATCTGCAATGGCCGGGTGTTATCAAACTTTTTGATCGTTATGCCCGATAATTCAGCCTAAGCGTCTGCAGGAACCTGCTGTTACAATGCCGGCCTGCGAATTTTCAGAATTTTTAGATCAGGAGCACACCGGTGCCTGTCGTTTTTGTCGCCGCTTCCAAGCTGCCAACGCCTTTTGCGCAATTCACCATGCACGGTTTTCTCGATGAGGCTACCGGCCGCGAGCACGTTGTGCTGAGCCTGGGTGATTTCGCCGACGGTGCCCCGGTTCTCGGCCGGTTGCACTCCGAGTGCCTGACCGGTGATGCGCTGTTCAGCCAGCGCTGCGACTGCGGCTCGCAACTCGAAGCGGCGCTCAAGGCCATCGCCCGTGAAGGCCGTGGCGTGCTGCTGTACCTGCGTCAGGAAGGTCGCGGCATCGGTCTGCTGAACAAGATCCGCGCCTACGAGTTGCAGGACGGCGGCGCTGACACTGTTGAAGCCAACGAGCGTCTGGGCTTTGCCGCCGATCAGCGTGACTACGCCATGTGCCTGCCGATGCTCGAGCATCTGGGCGTGAAGTCGCTGCGTCTGATGACCAACAACCCGCGCAAGGTCAAAGCCCTGACCGACATGGGCATCGTCGTCGCCGAGCGCGTGCCGCTGCACACCGGCCACAACCCGCACAACAAGCTGTACCTGGCGACCAAGGCCAGCAAGCTCGACCACATGATGGGCAACGAGCATCAGGGCGAGGTCGACCGCGCGTGACCCGCGGTCAGGTGCGACGCCGCCTGGCGGTCGACTGGTGGAAATACCTGGCGCTGGCGCTGCTGCCGCTGTTTGTCCTCAATGGCCTGTTCGGCCAGGGCGAAGGCATTCTGCCGGTGCTGGCCATGCCGTTGTTCATTGCCGGCGTGGCCTCGATGTTTGTCAGTCTGAAGTTTTTCGGCCGCTACAAGCACGCGCTGATCGCCACGCAAAAAGCCCTTGATACCCCCGACGAACCGGCGGCCTGGATTGCCTTGGCGGCCCAGCGTCGCAGTGCATTCCTCGCGGCCGCACTGCCGGCATGGATCGGTGCGCTGGCGGTGTTCGTCGGCCTCGAAGCCGTACCGCTGATGCTGCTGGCGTTGTCCACGGCGGTGCTGTTCTACCTCTATCGCATCCCGCGTCAACTCGGCTGATGCGTCGTCTGTGGCTGGCGGTTCTGCTGCTGGCCTGCGCCGGCCCGGTGCTGGCGAGTCTGCGAGTGGTCAGTCTCGCGCCTTCTCTGTCTGAAATCGTTGTTGAGCTGGGCTCGGTCGATCTGCTGGTTGGCGTGCTCGATGCCGGCGAGCGTCCGGCTGCCATTGCCGATGTTCTCTCGGTGGGGCGTTATGGCCAACTCGACATGGAGCGCCTGCTCAGTCTCAAGCCGGATTTGCTGCTGCTGTGGCCCGGCAGTGTCGGCCCGGCACAACGCGATCAGCTCAAACGCCTGAACATTCCGACCTACGTCGCCGAGCCGCATAATCTTGAACAGCTGTCTGCGCAGATCGAGACGATTGCCGCGCAACTGGGGCGACCTGAGCGTGGGACGAAACTGGCGGCGGACCTGCGCCAGAAGCTCGATGACTTGCGCCAACGCTATCGTCGGGACACGCCGCTGAAAGTGTTTTATCAAGTCTGGGACAAGCCGCTGTACACCGTCGGTGGCGGGCAGATCATCAGCGATGCGCTCGAGGTCTGTGGCGCACGCAATGTGTTTGCCGACCTGAGTTTGCCGGCGCCGCAGGTGAGTATCGAGGCGGTGCTGCAGCGCAATCCGGAGGTGATTTTGGCCGGTGATCAGGCCCAGCTCGATGCGTGGAAGGCCTGGCCGCAGGTAGCCGCAGTGAAGCAAGGGAAACTACTGTTGGTTACCGATAAAGGCCTTGAGCGCCCAAGCGGCCAAATGATTGATGCCACCGCCAAACTCTGCCATTTGATTGCGCCTGAGCGCTGAGACCGAGGTGAATTCTTCGCGAGCAAGCCCGCTCCCACAGTTGGAATGCGTTACCCCTGTGGGAGCGGGCTTGCTCGCGAAGAGGTCAGTCAAATCAGCGAAAACCCTGGATCAGAGCTCCGGTGTCCAGGTCACCCCAAACACCCACGCCCGACCTTCCTCGCGATAGCCATACTGCCTGCCGTCATAGCTGTACAGCGCACGGCTGTAACCCTTGTCCAGCAGATTCTCGACCTTCAGATCCAGTTTGATCTCGCGATTCAGCGCCCAGTTGCTGCGCAGTCCAAGCGTGCCGTAGCCACCCAACGGCTGGGTGTTGTTCAGATCGTCGTAACTGCCGCTGACCAACTGCCAGCTCGCGCCCACGCCCAACTGGTCGAACTGGCGATCCAGATCCCAACTCATCGTGCGCCGCGCACGACGCGCCAACGTGTGCCCGCTATCGCGATCACGCGGGTCGATAATCGCCACACCGAGATTGCTCTGCCAGCCGAACAGTTCCTGTTTCAGCGCCGCTTCAAAGCCATTGATCCGCGCCGAGGCCACGTTCTCCGGGCGTGAGTTGCTGCCAAAGATGATCGCGTCTTGCAGATCAGTGCGGTAAATCGACGCCTCCAGCCGACTGCTATCGCTCAACTGACTGCGCCATTGCAGCTCGTAGCTTTTCGAGGTTTCCGGCTTCAGATCAGGGTTGCTGAAGTCCGGGTAGTACAGGTCGTTGAAGGTCGGCGCGCGGAAGCCTTCGCTGTAGCTCAGCAACAGATCGTTGTCCGGGTTCAGCGGCAGGGTGAAGGTGCCGCTCCAGGTGTTCTGGCTACCGAATTGCTGGTTGTCGTCGTGGCGCAGACCCAGTTCGGTGGAGAAGCTGTCGGCCTGATAACGATGCTGGATGAACGCGGCGCGGTTCCAGCGGCTGTCTTCATTGAACGCGGTGCTGCTGTTGACCCGGTCTTCGTACCAGTCGCCGCCGAGGATCAGGCTGTTGCGCGCATCCAGAGTCAGGTCGTTCTGCCAGTTCACCGAATCGCGATAGGTATTGAACACCGTGCGCTCGTCGCTGAGCTTGTCGAAGGTTTTCTCGCGATTTTCGCTGTGACCGAATTCGACGCGGGTTTTCCAGATTTCGTTGACCCGGGCATCGACGTAGCTGCTGACACTGCTGACGTTGAAGTCGCTGTAAGGCTGCTGTTGCACCGACTCGAAAGTAGTCGTATCGAAGCGGCCGAACGGGTTGTCGAACTCGCTTTTGCCACGGTTATCCAGCAGGTTGGCGCCGACTTCGATGTCATCGGTCAGTGCATGGCTGAGACTCAGGCTGACGGATTTATTGCGGTAGGCATCATGATCGCTGTCGCTGGGATAGGACTCGTGAGTGCGGTCGAGACCGGCGGTGTCATCGAGGCTGGCGCCCAAGTTGAAACGGGTCTTGTCATCGCCACCGGACAGGCCGAGGCTGCGTTCCCAGGTCTGGTTGCTGCCGAAGCCGACGTGCAAGCGCGGCTGCAGGCCTTGTTCGGTGCCGCGGCGGGTGAAGATCTGAATCACCCCGCCAATCGCATCGCTGCCGTAAATCACCGAACGCGAACCGCGCAACACTTCCACGCGTTCGATCTGGTCGATGTTCAGGTGCTGCAGATTGCTATCGCCGGAGGTCGAACTGCCAATGCGCTGGCCATCGACCAGCACCAGACTCTGCGCCGATTGCGTGCCGCGAATGTAGATCCCCGGCAGGCTACCGCGCCCACCGGCCTGCGCCACTTGCACACCCGGCACCCGCTGCAGCAGATCGGTGACGCTGCCCGGTTGCAGGCGGTCGATGTCTTCGCGGGTGAACACGGTGTTGGCGGCGCTGCTGTCGTTGCGCGCTTCGACCTGGCGGTTGGCGCTGATCAGCGTGTCAGACAGCTTCAGCGCTTCGTCGCGTTCGAAGGTGTCGGCGAGGGCGCTGGCGGCTGGCAGCAGGAGAAAGGGCAGGGCGAGGCGCGAGAGGTTCATCGGTGTTCCCGTGGGTATTTCTGATGTACACAAATCAAATGTGGGAGCGGGCTTGCTCGCGAAGGCGGTGTATCAGTCCACTCATCATCGACTGATCCGACGCCTTCGCGAGCAAGCCCGCTCCCACATGGGTATTGCGTGTTACTTGTTGAGCAGTTCCAGGCGCTCACGAATCGAAGCTTCGATTCCCGCTTCGTCCAGCCCGCACTCGGCCAGCATCTGCGCGGGTTTGGCGTGCTCGACGTAGATGTCCGGCAAGCCCAGATGCAGCATCGACTTGAGGATGTTCTCGCGCGCCAGGAACTCGCTGACCGCGCCACCGGCACCGCCCATGACCGCGTTCTCTTCGATCGTCACCAGCAATTCGTGGTTGCCGGCGATTTCGCGCACCAGTGCCTCATCCAGCGGCTTGACGAAGCGCATGTCGACCACGGTCGCATCCAGCTTCTCGGCGACTTTCAGCGCTTCGGTCAGTTGCACGCCGAACACCAGCAGGGCGACTTTGCTGCCCTGGCGGCGGACGATGCCCTTGCCGATTTCGATCGGCTCGAGATCCTTGTCGATGGTCGCGTTCGGGCCGGTGCCACGCGGGTAGCGCACCGCCGCCGGGCCGTTGTACAGGTGGCCGGTGGTGAGCATTTTGCGCAATTCGTTTTCATCGCTCGGGGTCATGATGACCATGCCCGGAATGCAGCGCAGGTAAGACAGATCGAAGCTGCCGGCGTGAGTCGGGCCGTCTTCGCCCACCAGACCGGCGCGGTCGATGGCGAACAGCACGTCGAGGTTCTGCACCGCGACGTCATGCACCAACTGGTCGTAACCGCGTTGCAGGAACGTCGAGTAGATCGCCACCACCGGTTTGGCGCCTTCGCAGGCCATGCCGGCGGCGAACGTCACGGCGTGCTGTTCGGCAATCGCCACGTCGAAGTAGCGCAGCGGGAAGCGTTCGCTGAACGCCACCAGGTCCGATCCTTCCTTCATCGCCGGGGTAATCCCGACCAGGCGCGGATCAGCCGCGGCCATGTCGCACAGCCATTCGCCGAACACCGCCGAATACTTCGGCCCGCCGGCCTTTTTCGGCGCAGCAGCCGGGGCGTCGACCGGCTCGAGCTTGGTGATCGCGTGGTAACCGATCGGGTCGACTTCCGCCGGGGCGAAGCCTTTGCCTTTCTTGGTGACGATGTGCAGAAACTGCGGGCCCTTCAGATCGCGCATGTTGCGCAGGGTGGCGATCAGGGTCGGCAGGTCGTGGCCATCGATCGGGCCGATGTAGTTCCAGCCCAGCTCTTCGAACAGGGTGCCGGGGACCAGCATGCCTTTGGCGTATTCTTCGGTGCGACGGGCGATTTCCCAGGCGCCGGGCAGGCGCGACAGGACTTTCTTGCTGCCCTCACGCATGCTCGCGTAGGTGCGGCTGGACAGGATCTTCGCCAGATAATTGGACAGGCCACCGACGTTGCGCGAGATCGACATGTCGTTGTCGTTGAGGATCACCAGCATATTGGCGTTGACTTCCGGCGCGTGGTTCAGCGCCTCGAAGGCCATGCCGGCAGTCAGCGCGCCGTCACCAATCACCGCAATCGCCTTGCGATCACTGTTCTGCAGGCGGGCGGCAATCGCCATACCCAGCGCTGCGCTGATCGAGGTGCTGGAGTGGCCGACGCCAAAGGTGTCGTACTCGCTCTCGGCGCGACGCGGGAAGGCGGCGATGCCGTCCTTCTGACGCAGGGTTTCCATGCGCTGGCGGCGGCCGGTGAGGATCTTGTGCGGATACGCCTGATGACCGACGTCCCACACCAACCGGTCATCCGGGGTGTCGAAGACGTAATGCAACGCGATGGTCAGCTCGATGACGCCCAGGCCGGCACCGAAATGTCCACCGGTCTGGCCGACCGTGTAGAGCAATTCCAGGCGCAACTCATCGGCCAGGGTTTCCAGCTCGGCTTCGCCTAACCGGCGCAGGCCGTCCGGCGTGTTCGCGCGGTCGAGCAGGGGCGTGGTCGGGCGCTTGCGGGGAATCTCATGAAACGTCGTGGGCATCAGGCGAATCGTTATAGGTATAAAAGATGCGGCAGTTTACCTGATGCATCGCCCCCTGCCCACGCGTTGGTCTTTTTTGGCAGGTTGGCGTTCAGTTGCGCCGCTCGACGATATACCGGGCCAGGTCGCGCAAAGGCTCGGCTGCCGCGTCAAACGGTCGCAGCGCGTGCAGCGCCTGATCGCGCAGTTCTAGGGCGTAGACCTTGGCCGCGTCCAGCCCCAGCAGGGCCGGGTAGGTCGGTTTGTCGCGAGCGATGTCGGCGCCCTGGCGTTTACCGAGGGTTTCGGTATCGCTTTCGACGTCAAGAATGTCGTCCTGCACCTGGAAGGCCAGACCGATGGCCTGTGCATAAGTCTGCAAAGCCTTGAGTTGGTCTTTTTCGGCACGGCCGCTGGCCAGAGCGCCAAGTTTGACGCTGACCTCGATCAGCGCGCCGGTCTTGTGTCGGTGCATCT
Source organism: Pseudomonas sp. LAMO17WK12:I5 (assembly GCF_900215165.1). Taxonomy (NCBI): domain Bacteria; kingdom Pseudomonadati; phylum Pseudomonadota; class Gammaproteobacteria; order Pseudomonadales; family Pseudomonadaceae; genus Pseudomonas; species Pseudomonas sp. LAMO17WK12:I5. The sequence goes on from NZ_OBDS01000010.1 coordinate 88,598, forward strand.
GCTCCAGCGCTTGCTGATCCAGCTTCAGGCCGACCGAGCCGAGGTCGATGGCCTGACCGCCGACCATGCCTGCCGGGCCGGCCGCATGCGCCAGCGCCGTGACCTGTTGCAGACGGATGTCAGCGTCCAGATCGCTCAGGCGCGGGTCGAGCAGGGCGCTGAACGCCAGGCTCTGCAAGCCGTCACCGGCGAGAATCGCGCAGGCTTCATCGAATTTCTTGTGGGTGGTGGGCTGGCCGCGACGCAGATCGTCGTCGTCCATCGCCGGCAAATCGTCGTGTACCAGCGAATAAGCGTGGATCAGCTCCACCGCGCAAGCCGCACCGTTGGCTTGCTCAGCCTTGCCGCCCAGCGCTTCGCACGCAGCGTAGGCGAGTAGCGGACGTACGCGTTTGCCGCCGATCATCACGCTGTAGTGCATCGCCTCATACAGGCGCGACAGCTCCGGCAGCGGAGCCTTGAAGAGGATTTCCAGTGCCGCATTGACCCGCGCCTGGCTGGTCGCCGAATACGCGGCAATCATTCTGGCTGTTCCGCGTCGAAGGGTTCCTCGGCGAGTTCGCCATCGCGCTCCAGCAGCACTTGCACCTTCTGCTCGGCCTGGGCCAGCGCTGCCTGGCAGTCACGGGTCAGACCGATGCCCTGCTCGAAAGCGGTCAGCGAGTCTTCCAGCGACAATTCACCGTTCTCCAGACGCTCGACCAGTGTTTGCAGGTCGGCGAGGGACTGTTCGAAATCCAGTGCAGCTTTTTTGCGGGCCATGGCGGCGATTTCCGGTTGACGTTAAACCGGCGCGACACTAGCAGATAGGGGGTTTATGGGCAAATGAGTGGGCCGACGGACAAGGGTGTCAGTCGGTCGAGTCACCCGGATATTGAATCTGATACCGAGTGCTCCGCCCCCCGCCCGGAAGACGTTGCAGGCAGCCTTTTTCCAGCAGTTCCGCCAGATGTCGGGTGGCCGTGGCTTTGGAAACCTTGGCCACACTCTGGTATTGCGCTGCACTGATACCGTGCTCGAAACCACGCTCACCACCGTCGAGCAAACGATTGAGCACTTTGATCTGCTCCGCCGACAGCCCGGATTCGCGGTGCGCCTGCCAGAAGCGTGATTTTCCCAACACACTTTCAATCCGCGCAATGGCCTGTTGCAGACTGCGCAGTAAGGTTTGCAGGAACCATGTGAGCCAGTCGGTAATGTCCAGCGTGGCTTTCTGACTGGATTCGAGAATCCGGTAATAGCCCGCACGATCATCGAGGATGCTGGCGGACATCGCATAAAAACGAATCGCCTGCGCTTCGCTCTGAGCCAGTGCCAGATCGGTAAGGGTGCGAGTCAGGCGTCCATTGCCGTCGTCGAACGGATGCAAGGTGACGAACCAGAAATGTGCGATGCCAGCTCGCAAGAATGGATCGAGGCCTGCCTGTTGCCGACTGGCGTCGAACCACTTGAGAAAACTGTCGAGTTGCCGCTCAAGGCCTTGTCGCGGTGGCGCCTCGAAGTGCACGGTCGGACGGTCGATTCGCCCTGAAACCACCTGCATCGGCTCATCGCCGCGTAATGCGCCGACATTGATTGCACGCGAAAGGAAACCACTCTCCTGTTCTGGAAACAGCCATGAATGCCATTCCAGCAATCGTTGCAGTGTCAGCGGTTCGGCAAAGCGTTGAGTGGCATCGAGCATCAGTTGCGCGAGCCCTTCGCTGCGCTTGCTGACGTTGTCGCCATCAGGCGATTCCAGCCCCAGGCGTCGTGCCAGTGAAGAACGCACGGATTCAACATTCAATTGTTCCCCCTCGATGGCCGAGGAGGTCACGATGTTTTGCAGCAACGCGTCCAGTTCAGTCTGAGCGCTCAATGAATTGCCCACTGATCCCGCCATGCCCATCAATTGTCCCTGCGCCTGAACGCATTCGCGCAACAGCGCAGTGAGACGCTCTGCCTGCCAGTTGAAGTCGGGCCAGTCGGGCTGCTGCCAGATCCAGTGAGTTGCCATGAAATGCCATTCCTGAGTGCGTGAGCCGAATAGAAACGCTATTCGGCTCATTTCGTGAGCCGAATATGACGCCTATTCGGCTCATCGTCCACCCGAGGGCGTGATTCCTGCCGCATTTCAAGATGTATCCGATTGTTAAAAAACTGCCGAATCGCTAATCTTCGCGCCTTCTACGACCCCATAGTCACGGGTCTTTCAGACGAAACGCAGTTTCCACCGCTGTGAAGTACCGAGGATCGGGTGCAAGGTTTCGTTCAGGCATGGCAGGAGGCATTACATGCGTTCATTTCTTTGGCTGCTGATCGGTCTGGCTTGCGCGCCTGCGCTGCTGGCAGCGCCGACTGCCGAGCTGTCGGAACCATCCGGTGGCTGGCGTTATAACGGCTTGCTTGATCGCAGTGAAAACCCACAAGTCGCCTATCCCACGTCGCCGATCGATCGCGGCATTCAGCGCAATCGCACGATGATTCAGGGCCAGCTCAAGGCCATCGGCAATCAGCGCGGGCCGCATACGCTGGCGGTCAACGGCAATCCATTGAATCTGTACACCGACGATGACGGGCGGTTCGCCCGGCCGTATGCGTTCGGCGCCGGTTCCAACAGTGTCGAAGTGCGCAGTGCCGAGGGCCAGTCGCTCAAGCGTGTGCAGTTCTACGAAGCGAACAACCTGCGCACGCCGGCGAAAATCCGTGTGGTGCTGGGTTGGGACGATCCCAAGGCCGAACTCGACCTGCACATCATTACGCCCGACGGCCAGCATGCGTTTTTCGCCCACACGGCGTTGACCAACGGCGGCGGTCTGGACCCGGATGGTGTCGATGGCCCCGGCCCAGAAATGTTCACCATGACCGCGCCGCTGCATGGCACCTATCTGGTTTACGTCAACTATTGGGGCAACTTCGGCGACGGCGGCTATAACTTCGAGGAGGCCAGCAATCAGAACGAGGTGATCACCTCGCAAATCACGCTGGTGCTCAACGAAAATACGGTCGACGAAAAACGCGAAACATTCATCGTGCCCCTGCGGGCGATCGGTGATCTGCTGCTGGTCAAGACTTTCAACTATTAAGCATCCCGCACCACGGATGAACTTCGGGTTTTGTGAACATGAGTGATAACGCTGCTTCTCCGGCCGTCCCGACACCTGCCGGCCAAACCTCCCGGCGCTGGCCGGCGCTGCTGATCGGCCTGGTCCTGGTAGCCGGGGTGGCCGGTGGTCTTGGCTGGCTCCTGCACAAGCCCAAGGTGCCGGCGGCGGCACTGGCCAGTGACAAACTCGGCCTGAGTCGTCCGGATGCGCTGCTGGAAACCCGCTCCCTGAGCCAGTTGCCCAAGGACCTGCTGACGGTGCCGTTCCTCAAGGCCACGCTCACCGAGGATTTCGTCTTCTATTACGAAACCCACGCCGACCGCCTGGGGTTGATCGGCAGCCTGCGCCGGATCATTTACGAACACGACCTGAAGCTGCAGGACAGCCTGATCGAGCAGCTTTTCGATCAACCGGCCGACGTCGCGCTGTGGCGTGGCGCCGATGGCCGGCTCAAGGATTTTCTGTTGGTGATGGATCGCGGCGGCTTGGCGAAGCTGCTCGAACCGTTGGCGAAAGTCGCGCTGGACGATTCGCAGCTCAGCGTCTTCGGCAGCCTCAAGGTCGGCAGCGACGAAGTGCCGCTGTACCAGCTCAGCTACAACGCCAGCAAATCGCTGCTGTTCGCTTCGCGCGGCGACAAACTGGTGGTGCTGTCCAACCCGAACAAATATTACGACCCGGCCAACGGCGAGTCCGAGGAGTCCGGGCACGTCTCGCCGCAAGCGCTGGCAGCGCTGCTCAACGGCGACAAACTGTTCCCCGAGGCCTTCGGTCTGCCGGCCAAGGCGCCGGAGATCAAACAGCGTCTGTCGGTCAATTCCAGCGTCCTTGCGATGGGTTACCAGCGCTTCATCCCGAACTTCGCCGGGCTGCGTTTCGACATGGACGACAAGGGCTGGCACAGCTACCTCGCCATGGACGAACTGGATAATCAGCCGGACTTCGATTTCAAACCGGTGTGGCAAGCCATGCCCTTGGGCGCCAGTGCCTGCGTGACCTTGCCGGTGGCGGCCGAACCGCAGAAACCGCTGCTGGTGAAACTCGGCGCCGACGAAGCGGTGGCGCAGAAGCTCACCGAGCATGTGGCCGGCGCGGCGGGCCTGTGCTGGTACGCCGATTCACGGTTGTACACGCCGTTGCTGGTCGCCAGCCTGAAGGACGAAGACAGCGGCAAGCTCGATGGCGACCTGGGCACGTTGTTCGGTTCGATGGTGGGCGCCTACGAGGCGAATATCGATGAACACGCATTCCCGGTGGTCGAGAAACAGGAAGGCCAGAGCCATGTCTGGCAGCGTCAGGTCAGCTCGAACTTCGGCCCCTACGCAGCGAAGACTGCCGAGAATCCGGATGCGATCAGCGGTAAAGCGTTCATGAAAGTCAGCCTCGCCCGTCACGGTTCGACGCTGCTGTTTTCCCTCGACGACAAACTGGTGGACAAGGCTCTCGGTACTCTCGACAAGCGCTTCCCGCCGATGGCCGACGTGCTGCCGAAAGATGTGCTGATGCCGATCTACTTCGGTCCGGATTCGATGGCGCAACTGATGCAGCAGGAAACCCTCGACAGCCTGCCGCAGGACATGGAGCCGGTGTTCTACAACGCCGCGCAAACGTACCTGATTCCGAAACTGCGCACCCTCGGCGGCTACGGCAAATACGCCCTGACCCTGCCGGAAGGCAGCGAGCCTGACGGCCACTGGCAATGGCTGCCGCTGGAGTGGAAAGCGCTGTGACGACACTGATCCGCAGCCTCGGCCTGCTCGCGCTACTGCTCAGCGCGGGCGCCCGAGCCGTCGAAACGCCGGCGCTGGATCCGGCGCAGTCCCAGGTGTTCCGCGCCTGGTTCGTGCGCATCGCTCAGGAACAACTGAGCCAGGGCCCTAGCCCGCGCTGGTATCAGCAGGACTGCGCCGGGCTCGTGCGTTTCGCCGCCAACGAAGCGCTGAAAGTCCACGACGACAAGTGGCTGCGCAGCAATGGCCTGTCCAATCGCTACCTGCCGCCGGAGCTGACGCTCAGCGATGAGCAGCGCAAGCTCGCCCAGCAATGGCAGCAGGGCGGCGGCAAGGTCGGGCCGTACGTCAACGCGATCAAACTGATTCAGTTCAACAGCCATCTGGTCAGCCGCGACGTGTCCCAGGCACGCCCCGGCGACCTGATGTTTTTCGATCAGGGCGACGACCAGCACCTGATGATCTGGATGGGCCGCTACATCGCCTATCACACCGGCACGACCACCCCCACTGACAACGGCATGCGTTCGGCAAGCCTGCAGCAACTCATGACATGGAAGGACACCCGATGGATACCCGACGCAGCCAACCCCAACTTCATCGGCGTCTATCGACTGAACTTTCTCTCCCAATGACCGGTGCCCGCATGCTGCGACTCTGCGCTCGAATTCCCCTGCTGCTGGCGCTGTTGCTGCCATTGGCGACCGTCAACGCTGAAGATTCGGTGGAGCCGAGCGGCTACACGCCGGTCGCCGGTGAAAGCTTCTTCCTGCTGGCCGACAGCAGTTTCGCCGCCGACGAGCAGGCGATGGTGCGTCTCGAAGCACCGGGCCGCGACTACCGCCGCTTCCGCATGGAACCGTACGGCGGCGCCGACATTCGCGTGTACCGGATCGACAAGCCGCTGGATTTCCTCAAGCGCCAGAAGAATCTGCACCGCGTGGTCAGCGACGGTCAGTTCAAGGGCGAAGGCCTGTCCAACACCCTCGCGTACCTGTGGGACAACTGGTACCGCAAATCGCGGCGGGTGATGCAGCGCGCGTTCTCCTACGAGTCGCGCAAGCAGGTCACCGAGGAAGTGCCGGAGCTGAAGATGGGCACCGCCATCGCCGCGCCAACCCCGTACGACGCGCAGCCGCAATTCGCGCTGATTCCGGGTCTGCCGGTGGTCAGCCAGTTCCGCTATCCGCTGTGGCAGGCCAAACCGATACAGCCGCCGGCCGGGGTCAATCTGGCCGGGTCTTCCAGCGAGTTCGTCAGCGTTGCACCGGGTAACGTCTACATCCCGCTGGGCAACCTGAAGCCGGGCCTGTACCTGGTCGAAGCGCTGATCGGCAAGTATCGCGCGACCACCATGGTCTTCGTTTCCAACACCGTGGCAGTGAGCAAGATTGCCGGTGATGAATTGCTGGTCTGGGCCGCACGCAAACACGAAGGCAGTTCGGTGCCGAAGGTCAATGTGCTGTGGACTGACGGCCTCGGCGTGATGAGCAGCGGTGCCACTGATGCCGATGGTTTGCTGCGCCTGAAACACGTCAGCCCCGAGCGTTCGTTCGTCATTGGCGAGGACGAAGAGGGCGGGGTGTTCGTCTCGGAAAACTTCTATTACGACAGCGAAATCTACGACACCAAGCTCTACGCGTTCACCGACCGACCGCTGTATCGCCCGGGGGATTGGGTGTCGCTGAAAATTGTCGGTCGCGAGTTCAAGAATGCGCGGGATTCGGTGCTGCCGGGCGCTGCTGACGTCAACGTCAGTGTGCTTGATGCCACCGGCACCGAGCTGCAACGCCTCGACCTGAAACTCGATTCCAAGGCTGGTACCCAGGGCCGGTTCCAGTTGCCGGACAACGCTGTGGCCGGTGGTTACGAGATCCGCTTCAACTACAAGGATCAGGCCTACAGCAGCGCCTTCCGCGTGGCCGAGTACATCAAGCCGCACTTCGAAATTTCGCTGAATCTGGCCAAGCAGGATTACCGCACCGGCGAGCCGGTGAAGGGCAGTCTGGTGCTGCTGTACCCGGACGGCAAACCGGTGGCCAACGCCAAACTGAGCCTGAGCCTGCGTGCCCAGCAACTGTCGATGGTCGACAACGAGCTGCAATACCTCGGGCAATTCCCGGTGGAGTTGACCAGCACTGAACTGACCACCGACAGCAAGGGCAACGCGACCCTCGACCTGCCGGCCGCCGACAAACCGAGCCGTTACATGCTCACCGTGTTTGCCAGCGATGGCGCGGCGTATCGGGTCAAGACCACCAAGGAAATCCTCATCGACCGTGGCGCCGCGAGCTTCCGCCTGAGTGCGCCGCAACGTTTCAGCGCAGTCAACGACAAAGTCGCGTTCAGCTACGCCAACGAGGGCGGCAGCGAGCAGAGCAAAGCTGTGACCCCAAGCAGCTACAGCTGGGTGCGTCTGGAAGACCAGAGCACTGGCGAAGGCAAACTCGCGGCGACTGACAAAGGCTTTAGTCTGGCCTTCGAGCGTCCGGGTACTTACAACCTGACGCTGAAAGATCAACACGGTCGCGTCCTCGGCGCCACCGGCCATTCGGTCACCGGCGACGGTGTCAAAGCGGTGCCGGGCACTGTGGAAATCGTCCTCGACAAGCCCGAGTACAAGGCCGGCGATGAAGCGCTGGCACTGATCACCTTCCCGGAGCCGGTCAGCGATGCACTGCTGTCGCTGGAGCGCGACAAGGTCGAAGCCACCGCGCTGCTGGCCAAGGGCGGCGACTGGCTGAAACTGGAAAAACTCAGCGACACCCAATACCGCGCGCGCATTCCGGTGAAGGACAACTTCGCGCCGAACCTGACCTTCTCGGTGCTCTACACCAAGGGCGGGCAGTACAGCTTCCAGAACGCCGGGATCAAAGTGATTGCCCCGCAAATCGACGTGGCGATCAGCACCGACAAACAGGTGTATCTGCCGGGCGACACGGTGACCGTCGACCTGACTACGCAGTTCGCCGGTAAAGCAGTTCCGGCGCATCTGACGGTGAGTGTTGTCGATGAAATGGTCTACGCGCTGCAACCGGAAGTCGCGCCGACCATCGACCAGTTCTTCTACCACCCGCGTCGCAATAATGTGCGCACCAGCGCCAGCCTGTCGTTCATCAGTTATGACGTGGCGTTGCCGGGCAGCCCCGGCGCGCCGGGCAAGGCCAACCGCAGCGAACGTGGGGTGAAAGTGCTGGAGCGCCCACGTCGTGAAGACGTCGACACCGCCGCGTGGCAGCCGGAATTGCTCACAGGTGCCGACGGCAAAACCCGTTTCACCTTCAAGATGCCGGACTCGCTGACCCGCTGGCGCATCACCGCCCGGGCCATTGCCGATGACGGTCAGGTCGGGCAGAAGAAGCAGTTCGTCCGTTCGGAAAAACCGCTGTACCTGAAGTGGAGCGGGCCGAGCAAATTCCGCAAGGGTGATCAGCCGCAACTCGGTGTGTTTGCCTTCAGCCAGGCCGAAAAACCGGTCAAGGCTGAGCTGGTCACCCATTACGCTGGCGCCGAACAACGCCTGCCGGTAATCCTGAACAACGGCATCAACTACGTGCCGCTGCCAGCGTTCGCCCTGGCCTCGGGTGAGTGGACCGCCGAGCTGGTGCAGGATGGCAAAACCGCTGACGCCCTCGCCGTGCGCCTGAGCGCGACCGGTGACGGCTGGCAAGTCACGCAAACCCAGAGCCTCGACGTAGCCAGCGGCGACACCCCGTTGAGCCTGCCGGCCGACGCCACCGACATTCGCCTGCGTCTGGATGACAGTCCGCAAGCGCTGTTCCGTTCCGCGCTCGACGATCTGCTGAGCTACCCGTACGGCGGCGTCGAGCAGACCGCCAGCCGTTTGCTGCCGCTGAGCATCGCCTATCCGTCGCTGGCATCGAGCCCGCAGATCCGCGATCGCCTGCGCCTGATCATGCAGAACAGCCGTCTGCGTCTGGTGCAAATGGCCGGGCCGTCGGCGAGCTTCACCTGGTGGGGCTTCGACGGCGAGCCGGACGCGTTCCTCACCGCTTACGCCTACTACGCCGACTGGAACGCCAGTCAGGTGCTGGAACTGACCTTGCCACCGGAGCACTGGCAGCGAGTGCTGGAGGTCTACGCCAAGCAAGCGCCGAACACGCCGCTGCTGCAGCGGGCACTGATTCTGTCGTTCGCCAAGCAGATGCACCTGCCGGTGAATACCCTGCTCAGCGGTTTGATGGACGATCTGACCAAGGCCGGTGAGGGCAATGCCGAAAACCTGATGGACGACGGTGAAGACAGCCTGGTGATGAGCGACCCGGATTCGGCGCTCGGTTTGGCGGCGGCGCGGGTGTTGACCGCGGCGCTGGCCACGCAGTCGAAAGTTGCGTTGCCGGACGCATTCAACCGTCAGGTCGGCGCGGCGCAACAGCGTCTGGCGGTCAGTTCGCAGCCGTTTGCCGAAGCGCTGAACCTGTCGCTGCAACCGTTTGATCAAGCGCGGGCGACGGCGTTGTTGCAACGTCTGTTGCCACAGCAATCGACCCTCGAACGCGCCTTGGCGCTGAGCTGGTTGCAACGCAGCATCGCTCAGGCCTCGCCGACCATCGCGCTGCTGCCGGGTGAAGGCTGGAAGAAAAACTACGGCGCAACCGGTGAGATGTTCTGGACCTGGCAGGGTGCGACGCCGGTGCCGAGCGTGTTGTCGGTGTCCGGCACTCAGGAGCGACCGCTGCGCGCGGCGCTGAGCTTCCAGACCCAGCAACCGGCCTTCGATCCAATGGCCGTGACCATCACCCGCCGTTTGTCGCGGCTGGTGCCGGGCGACGAAGCGTTCACCTTCAAACTGGAGCCGGTCGGCAGCAAACCGCTCTCCAGTGACAGCCTGTATCTGGACGAAGTGATCCTCACCAGCAAGGCGCCGAAACCGCTGCGCTACGGCATGCTCGAAGTGCCGCTGCCACCGGGCGCCGACGTCGAGCGCACCACCTGGGGCATCAAGTTGCAAGGCAAGGACGGCACCGAACCGACCGCGCTGGAAAAGGCGCGCTTCGAACCGGGGCAATTGGCCTACGCGGTGCCGGTGGATGCGCTGAGCGGCGAATTGCGCCTGCGCCATCTGGTGCGGTTCTCGCAGAAGGGCCAGTTCAACCTGCCGCCGGTGCGCTTCACTCAGGTCTACGCGCCGCAGCATCAGGCCCGGGAAGCGAAAGCCGCCCTCGGTCAGGTCACGGTCAACTGACATGAACCGGCCGCTGCTGTGGCTGCTGATGTGTGTGATGCCTGCGCTGGCGACGGCGCAGGATGAGCCGCTGCGGCTGGCGTACAAGGGCGAGTTGCTGTCGTTGAATCAGACGCAACTGATCGCTCGCGAGCCGTTGCCGTCGACGCTGGATACCCCGCTGGGCAGCCTGTGGAAATTGTTCGTCTATGCGTGGCTGGTGGATACCGGCGCGCGCGAGCCAGCGTATGAATGTCGCGGGCAGTCGAAGGAAGAGGTTTATTGCTGCTCGGCGGGCGGCAGGATCGAGCGTGATCAGGCGTTGGTCAAATCCTGCGGCTTGTACTTTGAGCCGGCGAGATTGGGCATTACTGCCGCCGATTGGCGCACCTATTGGCAGGCGCGGCAGGCGCCGTCGTGGTTGCTGGATTTGCCGACCGTGCAACCGGCTACTCGGGTTTCCGTGACGGACTTGCTGAAGGTGTTGTCGGTGCTGCCAGCGCAGGAGCAGATGCGCCGCGTGTTGCTCGACGTCGTGCTGAATGCGGCGGACGGCAATGTCGTCGGCGAACTGGGTGGTCGCCTGCGGGTTAAGACCTGGAGCTGGCTCGGCGATCAGGATCCGCAATCGCGGCAGGGCGGTTTCGCCGGTTGGACGGCGGACGGCTCGCCGATCTGGGCCAGTGGGCGTGGTACCAGTCAGATGGTTTTGCGCCATTACGGTCAGGCGCTGGCGACGGTGCTGCCTTCTTCGTGGCCGGCGGAAGCAGGGCGTTGTGTTGAGGTTGGACTGTTCTCGCGCTATCCGCTGACGCGTGTTCTGGCAGGGGATCGGGTGATGTCTTCCGGCCCGTTGCAAGGCGACTACCGCGTCGAATTCGCCAACGGTAACGCGCTGGATATCCACAGCGCCGGCGAACTGTTTCTGCTCAACGGCAAACTCGTTGCACGGCTTGATCGCGAAGAATACGTCGCCCGCGTCCTTGAGCGCGAAGCCAAACCCGAACCTGCCGAAGCCGCCAAGGCACTGGCCGTGGCGATCCGCACCTATCTGCTGCAAAACGCCACGCGCAATGGCGATTGCCTGAGCATCGACGACAGCAGCAACCGTCAGCGCGTCGCTCCGCGTCCGGCCTCCGCCGAGTCGCGCAACATCGCCGCATGGACCGCGGATCTGGTGCTGGCCGGCAGCACCGTCACCTATCACTCCGATCAACCCGGCCCGGACAAACTCGCCTGGCAACAAGCCGTCGAACAGGCCAACGCCGGTCAGCGCTACGACGCGATTCTGCTGCACGCCTATCCGCGCGCCAGCCTCAGCCGTTGGGACAACCCGGTTGCTTCCTGCGAAGCACTGCCCGCCGCACAGGACTGGCTGCAAAAGCAGCGTCGCGGCTGGCGTCCGACGCTGGAAAGCGAAACCGGCTACAACGAAGTCAGCTCGTTCGCCGTGTGCAAACTGGCGTTCGGCCGCCCGTTTGTCGATCGCGAACGCCAGCGCATTTACGTGCGCGGCGTGCTCACGCTGCAGGATCGCCTCGACCTGACTCACGAATACCTGCACCTGGCCTTTGAAGCACATCCCAATGGTCAGGATGAAACCTACATCGAAGGGCTCGCCCGTCACCTCTTGCTGGAATAGACCATGACACTCCGTTATCCACAGGTCTTGCTGTTGCTCTGTGCGTTCAATGCATTGCCGATGGCAATGGCCGCCGACAGCGTCAAACTCGACACCCCGGTCGGCGGCTGGCGCACCGGCGCGCCCGAGGGCGAAGGCGAAAATTTCCGCCAGACCGTCAACTACCCGGCTTCCTCGGTCAACACTCCGGTGGGCCAGGCCAACACGGCGCGCATCAGCGGCGAAATCAAAGCCACCCCCAAGAGCAGGGAACCCGGCCGGCTGATCGTCAACGGCGTCAGCATGCCGCTGAAAATCGACGACAGCGGCCGCTTCGACCGCCCGTTCTCCTTCCCCAACGGCAGCAACAGCGTCGAAGTGCGCAGCCCCGACGGCCAGCAACGCCATCGCACGCAGTTCCTCAACGCCAGCGGCGGCGCCACCCCGGCCAAACTGCGCGTGCTGCTGTCGTGGGACAGCGATGGCACCGACCTCGACCTGCACCTGATCACCCCCGACGGCGCGCACATCTGGTACGGCGATCGCGTCGCACCCAACGGCGCCGCGCTCGACGTCGACGTCACCACCGGCTATGGCCCGGAAATCTTCGCCATGCCGGCGCCGATCAAGGGCCAATATCTGGTGTATGTGAACTACTTCGGCGGAGGTTATCGGGGGGATGATGAAGGCGGGGAGGAGGCGGTGCAGCCGCTGACCACGGCGCAGGTGACGGTGATTACCGAGGAAGGCACGCCGAGCGAGAAAATGGAGACGTTTGTGGTGCCGATGCGGGCGGTGGGTGAACTGACGTTGGTGAAATCGTTCAGCTATCCCTGAGCAGCAGCCTGCTCAGGGTTGCACTAGAAACCGGGCGGAATATAACCAGGCACGAACGGCACGTTGATGCACTTGCCGTGGATGATCTTTCCGTCTTCGATTCTGAACAGCACGATCTTTTTCGCCTTGTTGACGGTGGCTTCGAGCTTGCAATCCGAGCTGTGGCCGACCGTCTCGTAGTACTCGGTGTAAACCATGCCGTTACCGGTGTGATTCATTGAAGTACCGGCCGCTTCCGTGGTGGTCCAACTGGACGATTTGTACCAGGTGAGCACAGCCAGATTCTCGCCGTTGGCCCCGGTCTGTTTTTTCATCGAGTCAGGTTTGCCGAACAGATCGAGCGCTTCCTGAACATCGCGTCCTTCCCAGCGCGACTGGGCAATCAAGTGGCAGCCACTGGTCAGCAAAACAGCGGGCGTTATCAGCAGCGCCAATAACGTTTTAGTCCATGGGTTCATCGTGATTCCCGCCGCTTACTTGTTGCCCAGGATCGAGTCGAGGTTGTCCATCATCTGGCCTTTCTCCTGAATCGGCGCCAGCTTGAAGAACATCTGCTGCAGACCCTGAATCATCTGCAGGTACTCCATCTTGCCCAACGCGATCATGTCCTTTTTGGCAGGTGAGCAAACGAACTCGCTGGTGCGCTGCACCCAGAACTCTTTCGGCTGCTGCCATTGGTCATTAACTTTCAGGTTGCGCATCATGTAGGCGATGCGATCAACCGACTGGCCATTGAGCATTCGGACCTTGTTCGTCGAACACTGAACTTCGAGGTTGTAGGCATCGATCATCGGTTTGCCGGGTTCCTCATACACCAGCGTCACGGCGACCAACTTGGCCCCTTTGGTCTGCTTCGACGGCACGACTGAAGTGCTGTCGGCGACATACATGATGTTCTTGTGGGGAACGCCGTTGCCGTAAATGATCCACCAGTCACCGACGAGCTTCTGCTCCTCTGCCATGGCTGAAGAGGTAGCGGTCAGGAGTGCGGTCAGTAGAACAACGGATTGATTGAGTTTGAAAAACGACGACATGGTGTTGCTCCATTCCTTGGCGCTTTTGTAATGCACAAAAACAGAATGGAAATTTAGTGGTGAGGTTGGGCGCGGGGCAATTAGGGCGGATGTGCTAATGGCTTATTGCGATGCCTGAGTGGCGGGTGCTGCCCGGTTAATCTGTCGAGCTCGTCAAGATAACGTTGCTTTCAGGCAGGCATTAAAAAGCCGGCTTGTGGCCGGCTTCTCGGGGACTGGCTTGGTTTATTTTTGGTAAACCGCGTCAGCCTTCAAAACGTACACCCGGATCTGCGTCCGGCTGTGGGACTTGGTCAGACGTTGGTCTGCCGCGTCAGGCGTCATCTGAGCCGCGGGAGCGGGTCGATGCGCAAATGTGGGGCGCAGGATACTGAGTTTTGTTGGGGATTCCCAGCCTCAACTGCGGAATAGAGCCACTGCGGCGGTCGATATTTGTAATTTGTACTGATTTTCGGGGCCTCTTCGCGAGCAGGCTCGCTCCCACAGGGTTTGGTGCAGGGTTGAAGATCCGTATCCGATCAGAGAAACGGCACCACCGGCCGGCGTTTGCCCAGGGTCGACCACCAGAATACCCAGCCCAGAATGTGGATCCGCTGCTCATCGATCTGCGCTGCGCGGAAGATTTCGTCCGGGTATTCGGCGCTGTTGTGGCTGCGCAGGCGCAGGGCGTTGCCGGGCATGCGGTGCAGGTATTTGATGCGCAGCATGCCGTCGTGTTCGATGGCGTAGATTTCGCCGTCGACCACCTGGGTCAGGCCGCGGTCGATGCCGACGATGGAGCCGTCTTCGATGCGCTCGGCCATGCTGTTGCCGATCATGTGCGCGCAAATGGCGTCGCTTGGGCGGATTTCCAGTTGGGCGAGATGGGCCCGGGGCAGGCGGACGGTCTGCTCGGGGTCGAGGATGACGTGGGTTTTGTCGGCGCCGGCGCTGAGCGGTGTTTCCTTGAAAAACGGCAGTTCGATGTCGTTGGGGTTGATGATGGAATAGACGCCGTTGACGGACTGCGCGTCGAAGGTGTCGCCGTTGCTGGCAGGCGTTTGCAGGCGGGGTGACTCTTTGCTGCCTTCGCCGGTTTTCAGCCACTCGCTGTTGACCGAGAGCAGGCGTGAGACTTCCTCCATGCGATACGCCGGGACGCCCCGGGTGTACCAGTTATGAATGTTTTGGGCTTCCGTGCCCCAGAACTTTGCGAATCCCGTGGTGGTGATGTTCGCTGCTTCCAGGAGTGCCTTGAATCTTGGACCGCTAGTGTTCTTTCTCATAAACACCGAGTCTACGGCCGTGCCAGAGCGGTTTGAATAAACCGGCTGTTCAAAAAAAGCCTGTATTTTGCGACTGGATGTAAGACGTGCTTGTGGGAAATCACTCACTTCGAAACTTTTCTGTAGTCCGCAATAAACACACTGTTTAAAGCGGCGTTTCTCAGGCACAAAAAACCCCGGATCAACCGGGGTTTTCTTCAAGCGTCATGCAGCCAGCCGGCGCTTAGCCCTTGTAGGCAGCAACCGACTTGGTGATCGCGTCGCGAGCGGCATCAGCGCCAGCCCAGCCTTCGATCTTGACCCACTTGCCTTTTTCGAGATCTTTGTAGTTCGCGAAGAAGTGCTCGATCTGCTGGATCAGCAGCGGTGGCAGGTCGGTGTATTCCTTCACGTCGACGTACAGCTGGGACAGCTTGTCGTGTGGGACTGCGATGACTTTGGCATCGCCGCCGCCGTCGTCGGTCATGTTCAGGATGCCGACTGGACGCGCGCGGATCACCGAGCCTGGAGCAACCGGGTAAGGGGTCACAACCAGCACGTCGAGGGGATCACCGTCGTCAGCCAGGGTGTTCGGGATGTAACCGTAGTTGGCCGGGTAGAACATTGGGGTGGCCATGAAACGGTCAACGAACAGGCAATCGCTGTCTTTGTCGATTTCGTATTTGATCGGCGCGTGGTTGGCCGGGATCTCGATCGCGACGTAGATGTCGTTCGGCAGGTCTTTGCCAGCCGGAATCTTGCTGTAGCTCATTGGGCGTTGCCCCCGTAGTTGACCAAAAACACTTGGCCGGATTGACCAAAAAGTGGCGGCGATTATAGGCATATTCCTACGCCGACGCCACGTACCAGAAGTCGTGCAGCGCTTACTCGTGCGCCTGATAGACCGGGTCTGTGGCCTGAAGTTGCCGCAGCCTGCCCAACGGATCCTGCCGGTAGAAAAGCTGCAGTTGCAAGTAGACCTGTGGATAAGCCGCGTGCAGCAGATCCGGAGCGCTGAAGAAGTATTCGCTGGTGACCGCAAAGAACTCCGCCGGGTTTTCCGCGGCGTACGGGTCGATGGCGGTTTCGGCGTCGGGGTTGCGGTCGAGCTGGCGGTTGAGGTCGTCGTAGGCGTGCTGCATTACTTCGGCCCAGTCGCTGACGCGCATGTCGGCGTGCAGCGGCGGCAGGCCGTTGGCGTCGCCGTTGAGCATGTCGAGTTTGTGCGCCAGTTCGTGGATCACCAGGTTGTAGCCTTCCCAGCCACCACTGGCCATCACCCCCGGCCAGGCGAGGATGATCGGCCCCTGTTGCCAGGCTTCGCCGCTGTGCTCGCCGTCCCACTCGTGCTCGACCCCGATGGCATCGCGATGGCGTTGCGGACTGAGGAAGTCGTCGGGGTAGAGGACGATTTCGTGGAACCCCTGATACCAGTTCAAGTCGCCCAGATTGAGCAGCGGCAACTGGGCCTGCGCGGCGAGCAGCAGGCGCTGTTCCTGATGCAGTTCGACACCAGGCAGGGCGGTCAGGTGTTTTTCTTCGAGGAACAGCACGCTGGCTTCACGCAACCATTGGTCTTCGGCGGCGCTGATGCCATCGAGAAAGCTCAGGTGATGGCGCACCCGTTGCCAGAGGTCGTCGGCAATCGGGTGCCTGGCCAGAATGCGCCGGCGACGCCAGGCGCTCAGTGACCACATCGGATCAGTGGGTTTCGGCTTTGGAGCTGGAGCCGCCGAAACGGCTGCGCACCACGCCGATGATCATCGGCACCAGCGACAGCAGGATGATGCCAACCACCAGCAACGACAGGTTCTTCTTGATGAACGGCACGTTGCCGAAGAAGTAACCCAGGGTCACCAGGCCGCCGACCCAGAGGATGGTGCCGAACACGCTGAACGCGAAGAAACGCGGGTAGGGCATTTTCCCGACGCCGGCGACGAACGGGGCAAACGTGCGGATGATCGGCAGGAAGCGCGCCAGGGTCACGGTTTTGCCGCCGTGCTTGTCGTAGAAATCGTGGGTTTTTTGCAGGTAATCGCGACGGAAGATTTTCGAATTCGGGTTGCTGAAGAGTTTTTCGCCCGCCGTTCGTCCAATCACATAGTTGGTGCTATCGCCAAGGATCGCCGCGAGCATCAGCAGCCCGCCCAACAGCACCGGATCCATGCCACCGCCCGCCGCCACGGCACCGGCGATGAACAACAGCGAATCACCCGGCAGGAACGGCATCACCACCAGACCGGTTTCACAGAAGATGACAGCGAACAGAATCGCGTAGATCCACGGCCCGTAGTTGGTGACCAGCAAATCGAGGTACACATCGAGATGCAGGATAAGGTCGAGCGGGTTGAAATCCATGGGGGCACCTGTGGTGACGGCCCGACTCGGCAGGCCTGTGCGGATGATTCGGGTGTAAGCCTACAGTGGGGTGTAGTTTTTCTTACAAGCCGGAAAGCTCGGGATTATACGGTCTGAGAGGTGAAAAGCGCGTTGGTTTTGTAGCGAGGGATGTCGGGGTGTGAACAAATGTCAGGCAGACTTCGGGTTTGATAAAAGATCAAAAGATCGCACCTTCGGCAGCTCCTGCATTGGAATGCGTTCTGCCGAAGGCTGCGATCTTTTGATTTCAGAGCTCGTCGCTGATCGGCAGCACGTAGTTCTTGAACTCGGTGTCTTCCTTGAAACCAATGGATTCGTAGGTTTTCTGCGCCACTTCGTTATTGCTGCTGGTGGAAACGCGCATGCGCACGGCCTGGGTTTCCTTGGCCATTTTCTTAGCGGTGCGGATCAGGTTGTCGGCCACCAGTTGGCGGCGGGCATCTTCGGCGACATAGATGTCGTTGAGGATCCACACGCGCTTGAGCGACAGCGAGGAAAAGCTTGGATACAGCTGGCAGAAACCCATGAGCTTCTTGTCGTCATCATCGGCCAGGGCCAGATAAATCACCGACTCCTTGCGACGCAGGCGTTTTTCGAGAAACGCGCGGGAGGAATCCGGGTAGGGCAGGGAACCGTAGAACTCGCGATATTTGACGAACAACGGGGTCAACAAATCCAGGTGTTCGAGGGTCGCTTGAATAATCCGCATGATAGGTCTCGTCTTCAAGTGGCTGTCTTCAACTGCTCTGACGGCGATGGGAAACCCTGCGGCCGTGCGTCGATCCTGCCTGAAAGCAGCGCAGAAACGCAATGCGGAAACGGTTCAGGTTGTGGGCGGATCAAGCAGGAAATTTCCCTTCATGTCCGCACCGGCGTCCGACTCCAGCGTCTGCACCTGTGCTTCGTCCTTCAGATTGACCCCCGACAGCTGCCGCCGGCAGGCTTCGCGCATCAGATACAGCAAGCGATGCGCCGCCATGCCGTAGCTCAAGCCCTCAAGCCGCACGTTGGAGATGCAATTGCGGTAGGCATCGGTCAGCCCGACTTTTGGATTGTAGGTGAAATATAAACCGAGGCTGTCGGGCGAGCTGAGGCCCGGACGCTCTCCGATCAGCATGACGACCATTTTTGCACCCAGCAACTGGCCGATCTCGTCACCGATGGCGACGCGACCCTGTTCCACCAGCACTACCGGGGCAAGCGACCAGCCGTCGGCGCTCATCTGCTCCTCCAGGCGGGTCAGAAACGGCAGGGTATGCCGATGCACCGCCAGTGCCGACAGACCGTCCGCCACCACAATCGCCAGATCGACCCCGCCGGGGTGCGCCTCTGCGTAATCCCGCAGGGACTGCGCCGAGGCGTCGCTGAGCTTGCGCCCCAGATCCGGGCGTTGCAGGTAGCTGTTGCGATCAGTCGCGGCGCTGTGAAGCAACAAGGTCTCGCGCCCGCGCTCGCTCAGTTGCGCGCTGAGCCCGGCGTGGTCGAACGGCAGATGCACCGCATCCCGTGCCTGAGCGTGGGCGAACTGGAAATCCAGCTGGGCGCTGGTTGGCAGGCTGGTGCCGGTACGGCCCAGAGCGATGCGCGCCGGGGTCAGGCGGCGCAGCTCCAACCATGGGTTTTGCGGGTCGACAGGCGGTTTGTCCATCACACTCATCCCAGTTGCGCCAGCGCCTGGCGGAAGGCCGGCGGCAGGTTGTTGCCAAAGCGAACCTTGCCGTCCGCCTGGGTGAAAATGCCCATGTTCGCCAGCCATTGCTCGAACTCCGGCGCCGGTTTCAGGCCCAGGGTCTGACGGGCGTAGAGCGCGTCGTGGAACGAGGTGGTCTGGTAGTTGAGCATGATGTCGTCGGAGCCGGGGATGCCCATGATGAAGTTGATCCCGGCCACACCGAGCAGGGTCAGCAGGGTGTCCATGTCGTCCTGATCGGCTTCGGCGTGGTTGGTGTAGCAGATGTCGCAACCCATCGGCACGCCGAGCAACTTGCCGCAGAAATGGTCTTCGAGGCCGGCGCGGATGATCTGTTTGCCGTTGTAGAGGTATTCCGGGCCGATAAATCCTACGACGGTGTTCACCAAAAACGGCTTGAAGTGTCGCGCCACGGCGTAGGCTCTTGTCTCGCAGGTCTGTTGATCGACACCGTGGTGGGCGTTGGCCGACAAGGCGCTGCCTTGCCCTGTTTCAAAATACATCAGGTTCTGCCCCAGAGTGCCGCGCTTCAGACTCAGCCCCGCGTCATAGCCTTCCTGCAATACATTGAGGTTGATGCCGAAACTGGCATTGGCCGCTTCGGTGCCGGCAATCGACTGGAACACCAGGTCCAGCGGCACGCCACGGTTGATCGCCTCGATCGAGGTGGTGACGTGGGTCAGCACGCAGGCCTGGGTCGGAATGTCGTAGCGCTGGATGATCGCGTCGAGCATCTCCAGCATCGCGCAGATCGAGGCGATGCTGTCGGTGGCCGGGTTGATCCCGATCATTGCGTCGCCATTGCCGTACAGCAGGCCGTCGAGAATGCTCGCGGCGATGCCGGACGGTTCGTCGGTCGGATGGTTCGGTTGCAGCCGGGTCGACAAGCGCCCGCGCAGGCCGAGGGTGCCGCGAAATTTTGTGACCACGCGGATCTTCTGCGCCACCAGCACCAGATCCTGCACGCGCATGATCTTCGACACGGCGGCGACCATTTCCGGGGTCAGGCCGGGGGCGAGGGCGCGCAGGCTGGTTTCGTCCGCCGCGTCGCTGAGCAGCCAGTCGCGGAAACCACCGACGGTGAGGTGGCTGACCACGGCGAAGGCTTGTTTGTCGTGGGTGTCGATGATCAGTCGGGTGACTTCATCGGCTTCGTAGGGAATCAGCGCTTCCTGCAGAAAATGCGTGAGCGGGATGTCGGCCAGCGCCATTTGCGCGGCCACGCGTTCGCCGTCATTGAGCGCAGCAACGCCGGCCAGAAAGTCACCGGAGCGCGCCGGGCTGGCCTTGGCCATGACGTCCTTGAGGCTGTCGAAGCGGTAGGTCTGGGCGCCGACGGAATGGGCAAATGCGGCCATGGGGCGGTGTCCTCCTGATTCTGTGGGTAACTCGGTCTCCCTGTGGGAGCGGGCTTGCTCGCGAAAGCGTCGTGTCAGACGACATCGTTGTTGGATGAGACGACGCCTTCGCGAGCAAGCCCGCTCCCACATTGGATCTTCATGCACTTCTATATAGCGGGCACCGGGCGACAGGCCCGGTGCCGGTGCAACTAGATACCTTCGAGCATAGCGTCTGCCGGGGCTTCGGCGCGTTGCCTGGCGGTGAGCTGGAAGTACAGATAACCAGCGGCCATGAAGCCAAGGAACACACAGCCGATCAGCGTGTTGAACCAGGCCATCGCCACCAGGCACACCACGGCCAGAAACAGCGCAATCGCCGGCACCACCGGATAGCCCGGGGCGCGGAAGGTGCGTTCCAGGTTCGGTTCGGTCTTACGCAGTCTGAACAGGCTGAGCATGCTGATGATGTACATCACGATGGCGCCGAACACCGACATGGTGATCATCGCGGCGGTCAGGGTCATGCCTTGCAGGTTGACCAGTCCGTCGCTGTAGATCGCCGCGATGCCGATCACGCCGCCGGCCAGAATCGCCCGGTGCGGGGTCTGGAAGCGCGACAGCTTGGCCAGGCTTTTCGGCAGGTAACCGGCGCGGGCGAGGGCGAAGAACTGTCGCGAGTAGCCGAGGATGATCCCGTGGAAACTCGCCACCAGGCCGAACAGGCCGATCCACACCAACATGTGCATCCAAGATGAGTTGTTGCCGACCACCGCTTTCATTGCCTGTGGCAGCGGGTCATTGATGTTCGACAGTTGACGCCAGTCGCCGACGCCGCCGGCCATCACCATCACGCCGATGGCAAGGAACACCAGGGTCAGAATGCCGCTGACGTAGGCCTTGGGAATCGTGCGTTTCGGATCCTTCGCTTCTTCGGCGGCCATGGCCGCGCCTTCGATGGCGAGGAAGAACCAGATCGCGAACGGGATCGCGGCAAAGATTCCGGGGATCGAGCCCAGGGTGAACTCGTTGGCACCCGACCAGCCGTTGAGCACGAAGTTGCTGAAGCTAAAGCCCGGCGCGACCACGCCCATGAACACCAGCAGTTCGGCGACCGCCAGCACGGTGACCACCAGCTCAAAAGTCGCGGCAATGCTGACGCCTAGGATGTTCAGGGTCATGAACACGAAATACGCGCCGACCGCTGCCACCTTCGGATCAAGCTCCGGGTACTGCACATTGAGGTAGGCGCCGATGGCCATGGCGATCGCCGGTGGGGCGAAGACGAATTCGATCAGCGTGGCGATGCCGGCGATCAGTCCGCCTTTTTCGCCGAACGCCCGGCGGCTATAGGCAAACGGCCCGCCCGCGTGGGGAATCGCGGTGGTCAGTTCGGTGAAGCTGAAGATGAAGCAGGTGTACATGGTCGCGACCATCAGCGCCGTGACCAGAAATCCGAGGGTACCCGCGGTGCCCCAGCCGTAACTCCAGCCGAAGTATTCGCCGGAAATCACCAGGCCGACGGCAATACCCCAGAGGTGCAGGGTGCCGAGTGTGGGTTTGAGCTGTGTGGTGGAAGTCATAAGTCCTCTCTGTTTTTTATTGTTCGATCTGTTGGACTTTCGGGTGCAGTGGTTGAGGTGGATGGATGCTGTTCACGCAGCGGCAGTTTTTGTGCAAATCCTGAATGACGGGTACGCAAGGGCCGTGCCAGAGCGGCCAGGCCTTGTGTTGTGTCATTGAGGACGCCATCGCGAGCAGGCTCGCTCCCACAGTGGATTTGTGCCGAGCCTGTGTATGTGGTGCGACACGACTCCCTTGTGGGAGCGAGCCTGCTCGCGAAAGCGGTCGAAAGGGCGACACAGAAATATCTGTATCGCCCCCGGGTTTTAGAAGAAGCCCAACGGATTGATGTCGTAGCTCACCAGCAGGTTTTTCGTCTGCTGATAGTGATCGAGCATCATCTTGTGGGTTTCACGGCCGACGCCGGACTTCTTGTACCCGCCGAACGCGGCGTGCGCCGGGTACAGGTGGTAGCAGTTGGTCCACACACGACCGGCCTTGATCGCGCGGCCCATGCGGTAGGCGCGGTTGATGTCGCGGGTCCACAGGCCGGCGCCGAGGCCGAACTCGGTGTCGTTGGCGATCGCCAGGGCTTCGGCTTCGTCCTTGAAGGTGGTGATGCTTACCACCGGGCCGAAGATTTCTTCCTGGAACACGCGCATTTTGTTGGTGCCCTTGAGCAGGGTTGGCTGGATGTAATACCCGGTTGCCAGGTTGCCCTCGAGTTTTTCCACCTTGCCGCCGGTCAGCAGCTCGGCGCCTTCACCCTTGGCGATTTCCAGGTACGACAGGATCTTGTCGAATTGCTGTTCGGACGCCTGCGCGCCAACCATGGTGTCGGTGTCCAGCGGGTCGCCGCGTTTGATCTGCAGGACTTTCTTCATCACCACTTGCATGAATTCGTCGTAGATCGATTCCTGTACCAGTGCGCGGGACGGGCAGGTGCAGACTTCGCCCTGGTTGAAAAACGCCAGCACCAGGCCTTCGGCAGCTTTTTCGATGAAGGTCGGTTCGGCCTGCATGATGTCTTCGAAGAAGATGTTCGGCGACTTGCCGCCCAGCTCCACGGTCGATGGAATGATGTTCTCGGCCGCGCATTTCATGATGTGCGAGCCGACCGGGGTCGAGCCGGTGAAGGCGATCTTGGCGATGCGTTTGCTGGTGGCCAGGGCTTCGCCGGCTTCTTTGCCGAAACCTTGCACCACGTTGAGCACGCCCGGTGGCAGCAGATCACCGATCAGCTCCATCAGCACGCAGATGCCCAGCGGGGTTTGCTCGGCAGGCTTGAGTACCACGCAGTTGCCAGCGGCCAGTGCCGGGGCGAGTTTCCACGCGGCCATCAGCAGCGGGAAGTTCCACGGGATGATCTGCCCGACCACGCCCAGCGGTTCATGGATGTGATAGGCCACGGTGTTGCCGTCGATTTCGGCTGCGCTGCCTTCCTGGGCGCGCAGGCAACCGGCGAAGTAGCGGAAATGGTCGGCAGCCAGCGGGATGTCGGCGTTGAGGGTTTCGCGGATGGCTTTGCCGTTGTCCCAAGTTTCGGTGATCGCCAGCAGTTCGAGGTTCTGTTCGATGCGGTCGGCGATTTTCAGCAGGATCAGCGAGCGCGCCTGCACCGAGGTCGCGCCCCACGCATCGGCAGCGGCGTGGGCGGCGTCCAGTGCCTTGTCGATGTCTTCGGCAGTGGAGCGGGGGAATTCGGCAATCGGCTGGCCATTCACTGGCGAGGTGTTGGTGAAGTACTGACCTTTGACAGGCGCGACGAACTCGCCGCCGATGTAGTTACCGTACTTGCTCTTGAACGAGACTTTGGCGCCTTCAGTACCGGGGTGAGCGTAACGCATGATGTTGTTCTCCTTGGCTTTGTACTTATTAGAGAAACGCGCAAGTGCGCTTGCGATAAGCGTAGAGCAAAGGTCGGGCCACTGCCGTGCAGGGCAGGCAAATCAAGGCTTTGCGCGGTTTGTGTCGGACGGGCGGACGCAGCCTGTGATGGTTTCGGTACAGAGGGGGTGACAGTTTGTACCGCTTTTGGCACAGCCAGTGACCGGCTGGTCTTGCCAGCATTGCAATGCCGGGGCGGCTGGAGGATGCTGGGCCTCACCTCAGCATTGGGCCATCGAGCCTCGGGGAGAATAATAAGAAATGCACGACAACCATTTGAGTCGCCATGCCCAGCAGGTTCTCACCGTCAGTCAGGGCAAGCCGCACCTGCACGGGCCCGGTGCCGATCCGTCGATTGCCCGCTCGTGGCTGCGCTGTCTTGAGGACTATCACCTCGATCCGGCCCTGACCATGGCGCCCACCGTGCTCGAACACGGGCGCGTGCTTGAAAGCCGCGAACGCCTGCAACAGGTGTTGCAGATCGCCGGTAATGAAATGAGCAGCCTGCATCAACAACTCTCCGGCGCCGGTCATGCGGTGCTGCTGACCGACGCGCGCGGGGTGATCCTCAACTGCGTCACCGCGCCGGCCGAGCGCAAGATTTTCGAACGCGCCGGTCTCTGGCTCGGCGCCGACTGGAGCGAAGCCTGCGAAGGCACCAACGGCATCGGCACCTGTCTGGTCGAGCGCCAGGCACTGACCATCCATCAGGACGAACACTTTCGCGGCCGCCACACCGGCCTGACCTGCTCGGCGAGCCCGGTGTTCGACCCGCACGGCGAACTGCTGGCGGTGCTCGACGTGTCCTCGGCGCGCCACGATGTCTCGCGGCAGAGCCAGTTCCACACCATGGCGCTGGTCAACCTGTCGGCGAAGATGATCGAGAGCTGCTATTTCCTGCGCTGCTTTGATAACCAGTGGCTGCTGCGTTTTCACTTGCAGGCCGAGTCCGTCGGCTTGTTCAGCGAAGGGCTGCTGGCGTTTGACGGGGAAGGGCGGATCAGTGCGGTCAACCAGAGTGCGCTGAACCTGCTCGGGCATATTCGCGGTGGTTTGCTCGGCAAACCGGTGGAAGCGTTTTTCGATTGTTCGCTGGATGAGCTGCTCGGTCGGGCCAGCGCCAATGCCAGCGCCAGTTGGCCGCTGCGCACCCGCGACGGACGGCATCTGTTTGCCTTGTTGCGCGGCGAATCGCGCAAGCCGGCGCCGATCCTGCCGGCCCCGGTCGTGGCCAAGCCTCAAGCGCTGGTGGGCATTTGCCTCGGTGACGCGGCGCTGCAAGCGGATTTCCGCAAGGCGCTGCGGGTGTTCGAACGCGACGTGCCGCTGCTGATCAACGGTGAAACCGGCTCCGGCAAGGAAGCCTTTGCCAAGGCTGTGCATCACGCCAGCCAGCGCGCCAACAAAGCCTTCGTCGCCCTCAATTGCGCGGCGATCCCGGAAAGCCTGATCGAGAGCGAGCTGTTCGGTTATCGCGGCGGCAGTTTCACCGGCGCGCGCAAGGACGGCATGCGCGGCAAGCTGCAGCAGGCCGATGGCGGCACGTTGTTCCTCGATGAAATCGGCGACATGCCGCTGGCGCTGCAAACCCGGTTGTTGCGAGTGCTGGAAGACCGGCAGGTGGTGCCGATTGGCGGCGAGCCGGAAGCGGTCAACGTGCGGATCATCAGCGCCACGCACCGTAATCTGCTGGAGCGCGTGGCGGACGGCAGCTTCCGCGAAGATCTGTATTACCGTCTCAATGGCCTCGAAGTTGCGCTACCGGCGTTGCGCGAACGCAGTGATAAATCGCAGTTGCTGGATTTCCTGCTGGCCGAGGAGGCCGGCGGCGAAACAATCTTGATCGACGAACCGGCGCGTCAGGCGTTACTGACCTTCAACTGGCCGGGCAACGTGCGGCAGTTGCGCAATGTCTTGCGCACATTGGCGGCATTGTGTGATGAAGGGCGAATCGGGCTGGAGGATTTGCCGGCGATGATTCGGCAGGGGCGGCCAACGCTGGAACTGAAGTCGGTTGAGTCCGAGCATCCGCTGGAAGACGCTGAACGTCTGGCGTTGCTCGATGTGCTGGAGCAAACGCGCTGGCACATGACCCAGACCGCGCAGCAGCTCGGGGTCAGCCGCAATACCCTCTATAGAAAGCTTCGTAAGCACGCGATCTCCCGTTAAACCGCGTCGCGTCATTCGCGAGCAAGCCCGCTCCCACAGGATCAGCGCCAACCTTGTGGGAGCGGGCTTGCTCGCGAAGGCGTCGGCGCAGGCGAAACACCAGGTGCGATTTCCCCCTCCCTGCGCTAACCTGCGGCCATGTTTTACGAGGTCGACTATGCACATTCATATTCTGGGTATCTGCGGGACTTTCATGGGCTCGATGGCGGTTCTGGCCAAAGAGCTGGGCCATCACGTGACCGGCTCCGACGCCAACGTCTATCCGCCGATGAGCACGCAGCTTGAGGCCCAGGGCATTCAGCTGACCCAGGGCTACGACCCGGCCCAGCTCGATCCGGCACCGGATCTGGTGGTGATCGGCAACGCCATGTCCCGCGGCAACCCGGCGGTGGAATATGTGCTGAACAAAGGCCTGCCGTACGTCTCCGGCCCGCAATGGCTGGCCGATCACGTGCTGCAAGGGCGCTGGGTGCTGGCGGTTGCCGGCACGCACGGCAAAACCACCACCAGCAGCATGCTCGCCTGGGTGCTGGAACATGCCGGGATGAGCCCGGGGTTCCTGATCGGCGGCGTGCCGCAGAACTTCTCGGTGTCCGCGCGTCTGGGCGGCACGCCGTTCTTCGTGATCGAGGCCGACGAGTACGACAGCGCGTTTTTCGACAAGCGTTCGAAGTTCGTCCACTACCGTCCGCGTACCGCGATCCTCAACAACCTTGAGTTCGATCACGCCGACATCTTCCCCGATTTGCCGGCGATCGAGCGGCAGTTCCACCACTTGGTGCGGACTATTCCGAGCGAAGGTCTGGTGATCCACCCCACCACCGAACCGGCCTTGCAGCGCGTGATCGAAATGGGCTGCTGGACCCCGGTGCAGACCACCGGCGTCGGCGGTCAGTGGCAGGTCAAGTTGCTCAAAGACGATGGCTCGGCGTTCGAAGTAATGTTCGAAGGCGTGTCCCAGGGCACGGTCGAATGGGAGTTGACCGGTCAGCACAACGTCGCCAACGCCTTGGCTGCGCTGGCAGCGGCGCGGCATGTCGGTGTGGTGCCAGCGATGGGCATCGCCGGGTTGAGCGCATTCAAGAACGTCAAACGCCGGATGGAGAAAGTCGCCGAAGTACGCGGCATCACCATCTACGACGACTTCGCCCACCACCCGACCGCCATTGCCACCACCCTCGATGGCTTGCGCAAGCGCATCGGCGACGCACCGCTGATCGCGATCATCGAGCCGCGCTCCAACTCGATGAAGCTCGGCGCACACCGTGACGGTCTGCCGGACAGCGTGGTCGATGCCGATCAGGTGATCTGGTACGCCCCGGCCAACCTCGGTTGGGATCTGGGCGCCACTGCCGCACTGTGCAGCGTGCCGTCGATTGTCAGCGATTCGCTGGAAGGCATCATCGAACGCGTGAAGAGCCAGGCCCAGCCCGGTACTCACGTGGTGATCATGAGCAACGGCGGCTTCGGCGGCCTGCACGGCAAACTCGCCGAGGCACTGCAATGAACACTTTTGCCCAGAGCGGCGGCCCGGAACGCATCACGCTGGCGATGACCGGCGCGTCCGGCGCGCAGTATGGATTGCGCCTGCTCGACTGTCTGGTACGGGAAGATCGCGAAGTGCACTTCCTGATCTCCAAGGCCGCGCAACTGGTGATGGCTACCGAGACCGATGTCACGCTGCCGCCCAAGCCGCAGATGATGCAGGCGTTCCTTACCGAATACACCGGGGCGGCCGCCGGGCAGATTCGCGTGTACGGCAAGGAAGACTGGATGTCGCCGGTAGCCTCGGGCTCCGGCGCACCAGCGGCGATGGTGGTGGTGCCGTGTTCCACGGGTACCTTGTCGGCGATTGCCACGGGCGCGTGCAACAACCTGATCGAGCGCGCGGCGGACGTCACCTTGAAGGAGCGCCGCCAGTTGATTCTGGTACCGCGCGAGGCGCCGTATTCGAGTATTCATCTGGAGCACATGCTCAAGTTGTCGAACATGGGCGTGACCATCCTGCCGGCCTCGCCGGGTTTCTATCACCAGCCGCAGACTATCGATGACCTGATCGATTTCGTCGTGGCGCGGATTCTCAATCTGCTGGGCATTCCTCAGGACATGCTGCCGCGTTGGGGCGAGCATCATCTGAGCAGCGATGAATAAGCTGTTGATGATTGCGCTGGCGCTGCAACTGGCCGGCTGCGCCACCGCGCGCACGCTGGATGCGGCCAAGCCGGGGGCGCCGGTGGTGTATTCCGGGACACGCCTGGATTTGTACGCGATGAATGGCGGGTGCTGTGCGATGGACCGCTTCGGGGCTGAGGCGCCGAGTTATCCGGGAGTGGACCTGCCGGCGAGTGCGTTGCTTGATACGCTGCTGTTGCCGTTGTCTTTGCTGACCGTGATTGGCGTGGGGTTTCAGGCGACTGGTGGGTTGTAGGGGAGTGTGGCGAGGGGATTTATCCCCGATGGGGTGCGCAGCGCCCCCAAAATCTGAAAAACGACGACTGCTGCGCAGCCGATCGGGGATAAATCCCCTCGCCACAAAGTACGGTGTTTACTTGCCGAGCTTTCGCAGCTCATCCGACTCGACGATCCGCACCCCATCCTGTTCTTCCAGCGCCAGGCGCCACATCGCCCGGGCCAGTTGGCAGGCTTCGATGCCGCGGTACTTGCCGGGAATCAGTTTGGAAAACGGCGCCGCCAGCTGTTCGCCCAGGCGCGGTTCGGTACGATCACCCAGCAACAGCGATGGCCGGCAGATGGTCAGTTGCGGCCAGTCCTGCGCGCGCAACGCCTGCTCCATCTCGCCTTTGACCCGGTTGTAGAAAATCGACGATTTCGGATCGGCGCCCAGCGCGCTGATCACGATCAGGTGCCGCGCGCCCATCTCCCGCGCGCGTTTGGCGAAGGCCACGACCATGTCCAGATCCACCGCGCGGAACGCGGCTTCGGAGCCCGCCTGTTTGATGGTGGTGCCGAGGCAGCAATAGGCGATATCGACGCGACCACTGAGTTGCGGCAGAAACGCCTGTGGGTCGCCCACCGGGTTTTCCAGATGCGGATGTTCCGCCAGCGGCCGACGGGACGGCGCGAGCACGCGGGTGATCGTCGGCTCGTTGAGCAAACGGTCGAGCAGATGCTCGCCGGTCAGTCCGGTGGCTCCGGCAAGCAATACGTGCTGAGGCGTCAAGTACATAGTGTTTCTCCCTTGATACTGTTCAGCTTAGTTGCTGTTTGTTGCTCCGTCGTTCAATGCAGCACTCTGCAACGCTTTTCTGGCCTGCTGTTTACGCAGCAGTTGCCAGTGCGCCAGCACGGTTTTCGGTGCCCAGATCTGTGGCTCCGAGGCTTCGAAGTTGTCCGCCAGTTCGCGCTCGGCGACGGTGGCCTTGGCCAGTTTGAAGGCTTGCTCCAGATCGTCGGTCTGGTTCAGGGCCTGAGCGAACAGGGCGTCGCCGAAGTAGGTGAAGTTGGCTTCTTCCGAGCAACCGAACGACACGCGGTCGGCGCGCGAGGCGGTCATGATCAGTGTGCGCTCATCTTTCAGCGCGGGGATGAAACCGCCGGAATAGCACGATGAGATCACGATCACCTTGTCGCGATTTTTCAGTGGAGCAAGCACGGCGGCGAGTTCGTCGGCGGGCAGGTCGGCCAGCTCCATGCGCGGCTGGTCGAGCACCAGCTCGTGTTCGGCGGTGCCGTGGCTGGTCAGGTAGATGAACACCAGGTCTTCCGGGCCGCTGCGTTCAGCGAGGGTCTGCGCGGCGCGGCGCAGGTTTTCGCGGGTGGCCATCGGCCGGTCGGCGAGATGCTCGCGGTGGTTGACCAGACGAATCTGGCCGTAGGCACCGAAACGTGTGGTGAGCATGTTGGCGACGTAGTCGGACTCGCGCAGGAACACGCTTTGCTTGCCGTCGCCGCCGAGGGTCAGGGTGTACAGCTCGACTGCCGGAGTTGAGGCAGGCACGGCGGCCAGTGCGTCATCGAGCAGACGCCCTTGGGCCAGCAAGCCGAGTTCGAGGGTGTCGGGCAACAGCTTGCCGTCGGCGTCACGTACGCGCTGGCCGTTGATCCACGTGCCGCTGAGCACGGTGCCGTCAGTCAGCACCAGAGTGCCGCGTCCGGCGTAGCTGTCGCCGTCGAACCCGCCGATGTAGAAGCTGCCGTCAGACAGGTTCAAGCGGCCCTGACCGCTGAAGCGCCAGTCGTTGAAGAAGCCGATGTAATGGCTGCCGTCGGCACCGATCAGTTCGCCCTTGCCGGTCAGCGCACCTTCCTTGAACTGGCCGAGCCACACGTCGCCGTCGGCGTTCTCGTAGCGGCCCTTGCCGTGCAACTGACTGTTCTTGAAACCACCGACATAGATGTCGCCATCGGCACTGTTGAATGTGCCATTGCCTTCGAGCTGGCCGTTGACGAAATGGCCGCTGAAGGTATTGCCGCTAGAGTCGCCGCGCTGGCCTTCGCCGTTGGGTTTGCCGTGGGCGAACTGGCCCTGATAGGAACTGCCGTCGTCCATTTCCAGACGACCCAGCCCGGAATACTGGTCAGCCTTGAACTCGCCACGGTAGGTCATGGCGTTTTCCTTGAGGGTGCCTTCGCCGTCGCGTCGGCCCTGCTTAAAACCGCCGGTGTAACTGCTGGCGTTGGTGGTCAGGCTGCCCTGGCCATCGAACAGGCCCTGCTGGAACTGGCCGCGATAGACCTCGCCGTTGCTGCCGTGCCACTCGCCTTGGCCATGCCATTGGCCCTTGTCGAACTGCCCGGCGTACCAGCTGCCGTTAGGGTAGTCGACCCGGCCCTGGCCTTGCAGCAAGCCGTTGACCAGTTCACCGCGATAGCGTCCGCCGTCCGGCAGCCGTGCATCCGGGGGCAACAGCGATTCGCCGTCGCCGCACGCGGTGAGCATCAGGGTCAGGGCAAGGGGTGCAAGAGAAGCGAGTGGGCGCATAGCGGGATCCGGGCAATTAGGCGACCGAGTATGCCGCAGCTATGTGACCTTATACAGCCGGGAAAACAGCGCTGATGCGAAACAGCGTGCGCTGTTTCGCATCCCGTGACTCAAACGAAGCAGAGCGACAGCGGTTCGGCGATATAGGCCGGTTTGTCCGAGCCTTCTATCTCAAGCGTTGCGGTGGCCTTGAGCAGCCATTGACCGGGTTTTTTCTCGGTCACTTCGGCCAGATCGACTTTCAGGCGCACTTTTGAATTGACCTTCACCGGCTGGATGAAACGCACGCTGTCCAGGCCGTAATTGACCACCATCTTCAGGCCTTGCGGCAGCACGAGGATGTCTTCCATCAGTTTCGGGATCAGCGACAACGACAGGAAACCGTGGGCAATGGTGCTGCCAAAAGGCGTTTGCGCGGCTTTGACCGGATCGACATGGATGAACTGATAATCCCCGGTGGCTTCGGCGAACAGGTTGATGCGCTCCTGATCGATGGTGAGCCATTCGGAACGTCCGAGTTCCTTGCCGACATAATCTTTGAGCTCTGCAACGGGAACATAGGGCATTGAGACTCTCCTTGGGTTCATCGGTTTTATAGTTTTTCAGGTGGGGGATTTGACCGCCCTGCGAACCACTGTAGATCAACATGGCGATTTGCTCCGGTCAACCGACCATGCTTTTGGCGAATGCCGATCCATAGCGCTGCCGTGCTTATAATGCCGAGGACTTGCGGGGGGAGATGTCTGATGTTGTTACGTGGCCTGACCATGCTGGTGCTGTTCCAATTGCTCGGCACGGCACTCAACCATTTGCTGTTGCCGGTGCTGCCGGGGCCGATCATCGGTCTGCTGCTGTTGCTGGTGTTCCTGATCATTCGCGGTGAAGTCGGCGAGCCGCTGAACCTCGCGGCCGGCAGCCTGCTGCGCTATCTGCCGTTGCTGCTGGTGCCGCCGGCGGTGGGCGTGATGGTTTATGCGAGCGACATTGCCGCCGATTTCTGGGCGATTGTCGGCGCGCTGGTGCTGTCGTTGATCCTGTCGATGGCTTTCGCCGGGGTGCTGATGCAACGCCTGGTCAAGCGCCATGCGCCGCACTCGGAGGAGTCGTGATGCTCTTTGATTGGCAAGGCGCCTGGGCTTCGGTGATCCATCATCCGCTGTTCGGCATCGGCATCACCCTCGGTGCCTATCAACTGGTACTGGCGGCGTTCGAGAAAACCCGCTGGATCTTTCTGCAACCGGTGCTGGTCTCGATGCTGGTGGTGATCGGCGTTCTGGTCGGCTGCGGCCTGACCTACGCCGAGTACCGCAAGAGCACCGAAATCCTCAGCATTCTGCTGGGCCCGGCGACGGTGGCGCTGGCGGTGCCGCTGTATCTCAACCTCAAACGCATCCGCCAATTGTTCTGGCCGATTTTTACTACGCTGGTGATAGGCGGCGTGGTCGCCACGGGCATGGGCGTGTTGCTCGGCTGGTGGTTCGGTGCCGAACACATGATTCTGATGACCATGGCGCCGAAGTCGGTGACCTCGCCGATTGCCATGCTGGTGGCCGAGCAGATCGGTGGCGTGGCGGCGCTGGCGGCGGTGTTCGTGCTGATCACCGGGGTGATCGGCGCGATCTTCGGCCCGGCGCTGCTGACCCGGCTCGGCGTGCACAGCCCTGAGGCGCGCGGCATGGCGCTGGGCATGACCGCACACGCGGTAGGCACCTCGGTGGCGTTGCAGGAAAGCGATGAGTGCGGCGCCTTCGCGGCGCTGGCGATGAGTCTGATGGGCGTGGCCACGGCGGTGTTCCTGCCGTTGGCGGTGTCGATGGTGGTGTAAGGAAATGTCTATGAGTCTGCCGCTTTTTCCGCTCAACACAGTGCTGTTCCCCGGCTGCAACCTCGACTTGCAGATCTTCGAGGCGCGCTACCTGGACATGATCGGCCGCTGCATGAAACAGGGCGGCGGTTTCGGCGTGGTGTGCATCCTCGATGGCCACGAAGTCGGCGTTGCGCCAGAGGGCTTTGCCCTGGTCGGCTGCGAGGCGCGGATCACCGATTTCCAGCAACAGGACAACGGTCTGCTGGGGATCCGGGTGCAGGGCGGGCGGCGTTTTCAGGTGTTGCGCACAGAGGTGCAGCGCGATCAGTTGATCCTCGCCGACGTCGAGTGGCTGGACGATGAGCCGGAGCAACCGTTGCAGGACGAAGACGCCGATCTGGTGGCGCTGCTCAAGGCCTTGGCCGAGCACCCGATGGTCGAGGCGTTGAACATGGGCACCGAAGCGCTGGGGCAGCAGTCGCTGGCCAATCAGCTGGCGTATCTGCTGCCGTTCGCCGAAGAAGACAAGATCGACCTGCTGCAACTCGACGATCCGCAGCAGCGACTGGATGCGATCCAGGCGCTGCTCGATGAGTTGCAGGGTGAGCTGTTCGCCTGAGTATCAGTAGGCGTAACGCAACATCGTGTCCGGCAGATGCCGAAACACGAACAGGCTGAACAGCACCAGCAGCGCGGGCAGAACCAGCCACCAGACCTTGAACGGCATGGCATTGAGCGGTGCCTTGCGCTGACTCAGCCACAAGCCCGCCGCACATACGCATGCCGCCAGCATTGCGCCGGCCAGAATATCCGTCGGCCAGTGCGCCCCCAGATAAACCCGTGACAAAGCAATCGACAGCGCCGGAATACAGCCGAGCAGCAGCCAGGTCAGGCGCATGCGCGGCGGTTGGCCGCGACCGGCGAGAACCGCCAGCACCAGAAACAGCGCGAACGAACCGGAGGCATGACCGCTGGGCATGCTGTAGCTGGTCAGCGGATCGGTCAGCACTTCCGGGCGGACCCGGGCGAAAAACTGTTTGGTGACGGTATTGAGGAGCGCGGTGCACAGCAGCACGCCACCGGCAAAGATTGCCTGACGCCATTGCCGGCACAGCAGCAACAGACCGGTGAGCAGGGCGCTGAACATCAACATATTGCGGAATTCACCGATCAGGGTGAAGGTCACTGCGATTTCATCGAGCATCGGCTGCCGATGTTCCTGCACCAGGGTCATCACGCCCTGGTCGAGGGCGTGCAGATACGGATAGCCAATAAACAGGCCGATCAGAATCAACAGGCTCATGCTGCTGATCCAGATCGTCGCACGGCGATGCTGGCGCAAGCTGCTGTTCACGCTCATGCCGACCATCACCGCAATACTGGCGGCAACGATGCCGGCCTGCAGCCAGAAACCTTCCGGCAGCGGCAGACGGATCGCCGCGCCGGTGGCCCAACCCGGCAGCAGGTAGGCGACGCTCCAGCCGGCGGCGGCCAGCAGGCTGACGGCGGCGAAACGCGGGAAGGGCATGTCGCACATCCCGGCAACCATCGGCAACATCGGCCGCAACGGGCCGATGAAGCGCCCGACCAGCAGACTGGCGATGCCGTAACGCTGGAAGTAGGTTTCGGCCCCGGCCATCCATTCCGGATGGTGGCGCAGTCCCGGCAGGCGGCGGATGTTCTGATGGAAATGGCGGCCGAGGAAGTACGAGATCACATCGCCGAGTATCCCGCCGAGAAAGCCCAGCAGCAGGGTTTCACTCAACGACAGTGCGCCGCTGCCGGCGAGTACGGCCACGGCAAACAGCAACACCGTGCCGGGCACGATCAGCCCGGCAATTGCCAGGCACTCCACGCAAGCGACGATAAATACCGCAGCGGCCAGCCACTGCGGATTGGCGGCGAGCCACCCGGTCACGCTATCGAGCCATGGGCCCATACACACAACTCCATCAAATCTTCAAATTGATCCTTGTAGGAGTGAGCCTGCTCGCGATGGCGCCTGGTCAGTCGATTTCTTCGTTGACTGACGCACCGCTATCGCGAGCAGGCTCACTCCTACAGTGAATTACTTTTACTTCAGCCCTGCCTCTAACCCCGGCAGCAAAAAATAATCGCGACCTTCGACCTGGCCCCGGCGCAGCGGGTTCCGCGTGCACCACTGGGCATACGCGGCGTCGACGAAACGGTACATCAGGTGTTCGTCGCGGCCATGGGGGATGCCCAGGCGGGTGGTCTGGATAATCTGGGTCGGCGCCGGCCCGGTGTCTTCCACCAGCATCAGCTCGTGATCGAAACGCTTGGCGTCCCACATCGGCACCTTCAACCCCAGCGCCTTGCACAGCAGCGTCTGCCCGGCGCAAAGTTTTTGCGAAGGGCGCGGCCGGCCTTGGGCATCGGGGTTGTTCAGCAGCATCTGCGCCAGACTCGCCGGCCCACTGATTTCATCGACCCACGGGTAGGCGGACTTGATCAGCACCGCGTTGCCCGGCCCCTGAGCACTGAAGTTCAGCGAATCGCCGCCCCTGGCGTAATACATATAGATGTGCCCGCCATCCAGAAACAAAGCCTTACGTTTTTCCGTGTAGCCGAGCGATGCATGACTGCCTTTTTCCGCGCAGTAATAGGCTTCGGTTTCGATGATCCGGGCGCTGAGCCACAGATCGCCGACCCGGTGGCGGATGACTTTGCCGAGCAGATCGCGGGCCAGCACTTGCGCGTCACGGTCGAAAAAAGCGTCCGGAAGGCCCAGTGGCAGGCGCTCGGCGGTGGCGCGAAAGGTCAGGTTGGACATGGCAAACGGTGGTTATCCAGGCGAAGGAGGTCGTGATGATAACAATCCGAGGCTTAATTACGGCTGAACGTCGGCAAATTGCAGTCCATTTCGACCATCCGCCTGTCACCGCTGTTAGTCCCGGGACGCGACAGCTATAATCTGCCGCTTTCCTCTTTGCCAAGACCCCAGCAGACCATGACTGAGTCCGTTCTTGACTACATGACCCGATTGGGTCGCGCCGCCCGCGAAGCTTCCCGGGTCATCGGCCGTGCCAGCACCGCGCAGAAAAACCGCGCCTTGCAGGCTGCTGCCAATGCGCTGGACGCTGCTCGCGCCGAGCTGGCCGCAGCCAATGAACAGGATCTGGCCGCCGGTCGCGCCAACGGTCTGGAGCCGGCCCTGCTGGAGCGTCTGGAACTGACCCCGGCGCGCATCGACGGCATGATCGTCGGCCTGCGTCAGGTGGCAGCATTGCCCGATCCGGTCGGTGCGATCCGTGACATGAGCTTCCGCCCGTCCGGGATTCAGGTCGGCAAGATGCGCGTACCGCTGGGTGTGATCGGGATCATCTACGAATCCCGGCCCAACGTGACCATCGATGCCGCCAGCCTGTGCCTGAAGTCCGGCAACGCGACCATCCTGCGCGGTGGCTCCGAGGCGATTCATTCCAACCGCGCGATTGCCGCGTGCATTCAGCGCGGTCTGGCCGAGGCCGAATTGCCGGCAGCCGTGGTGCAAGTGGTCGAAACCACCGACCGTGCCGCCGTCGGCGCGATGATCAGCATGCCCGAGTACGTCGACGTGATCGTGCCGCGCGGTGGCCGTGGCCTGATCGAACGTATCAGCCGTGATGCCCGGGTGCCGGTGATCAAACACCTGGACGGCATCTGCCACGTATTTGTCAGCGAGCACGCCGATCTGGCCAAAGCCCAGCGCATCGCCTTCAATGCCAAGACTTACCGTTATGGCATCTGCGGCGCGATGGAGACCTTGCTCGTCGATCAAAGTGTTGCGAAGGATTTCCTGCCGCCGATGGCTGCCCAGTTCCGCGAGAAAGGCGTCGAGCTGCGTGGCTGCGAACGCACCCGCGCGATCATCGACGCGGTGGCGGCCAGCGAAGACGACTGGAGCACCGAGTATCTGGCGCCGATCCTGTCGATCCGTGTGGTCGACGGACTGGATCAGGCCATCGAACACATCAACCATTACGGCTCGCATCACACCGACTCGATCGTCAGCGAAAACCTCGCCGACACCCGGCGTTTCGTCGCGGAAGTCGACTCGGCGTCGGTGATGATCAACACCCCGACCTGCTTCGCCGATGGATTCGAATACGGATTGGGTGCCGAGATCGGCATTTCTACTGATAAGCTGCACGCCCGCGGCCCGGTGGGCCTCGAAGGACTGACCTGCGAGAAGTACATCGTGGTCGGTGATGGCCAGTTGCGCGGCCAGGCGACGGTCTGACTTGACCGACCTCGACTTGACAGCGCCGCTGCCTGACGGCGAACTCCGACCCCGGCGCATCGGCGTACTGGGCGGCACGTTCGACCCGGTGCACATCGGCCATTTGCGCGGTGCGCTGGAAGTTGCCGAAGCGCTGCTGCTCGACGAGCTGCGCATGATGCCCAGCGCCCGGCCGCCGCACCGCGATACGCCGCAGGTGTCGGCGCAGGATCGGTTGGCAATGGTTGAATGCGCGGTGGCCGGAGTGCCGCCGCTGGTGGTGGACGCCCGCGAATTGCAGCGGGACAAGCCGTCTTACACCATTGATACCCTGGAGTTGATGCGTGCCGAAATGGCCGCCGAGACCCAGGTTTTTCTGCTTTTGGGCTGGGACGCATTTTGCGGCCTGCCCACTTGGCATCGCTGGGAAGAGTTGCTCCAGCATTGCCACATCCTGGTGCTACAGCGCCCGGACGCCGACAGCGAACCGCCGGATGCCTTGCGCAACCTGCTGGCAGCGCGTTCGGTGAGCGACCCGCTGGCCCTGAAAGGGCCGAGCGGACAGATTGCATTCGTCTGGCAGACACCGCTCGCGGTTTCCGCCACCCAGATCCGTCAACTGCTGGCCAGCGGTAAGTCGGTACGTTTCCTGGTGCCCGACGCGGTCCTGGCCTACATCGATGCGCACGGTCTTTACCGTGCGTCGAACTGAACAAGGCGTGCTTCACTGATACGAATCCACGTATCGCCAAGCCGCCGAATATACGAGCAAAACGAGTTTTATATGACTGACAAAGACGTAAGCAAAGTTAAGCGCAAAGGCACGTTCAAGAGCGCACCGCTGCCGGAAGTCGCCAACACCAACGAGCCGCTCAAGGGCGACGAGCTGGTCAAGGTTGCCGTGGCAGCCCTGGAAGACGTCAAGGCACAAGACATCCAGATCATCGATGTGCGCGACAAGCAGAGCATCACCGACTACATGATCATCGCCACCGGTACGTCCAATCGCCAGATCAACGCGATGCTGGACAAGGTCCGTGAAGAAGTCAAAAAGCAGGGCGCCAAGCCGCTGGGCGAAGAAGGCAAGGGCGACAGCGACTGGGTTCTGCTCGACCTGGACCTGGTGATCGTGCACATGATGACTGCCTCGGCACGTCAGTTCTATGATCTGGAGCGCCTGTGGGCCGGTGCCGAGCAAAGCCGTGCGGCAGACGCCAAGCACCACAGCCCGGAAAACACCCACGAGCATTTCACCAAGCTCAACAAAGACCAGCTGTAAGGGATTGCTGTGCGACTGCGACTGATCGCCGTCGGTTCACGCATGCCCAAGTGGGTGGAAGAAGGCTGGCATGAATATGCCAAGCGTCTTCCGTCCGAGCTGGCGCTGGAACTGGTGGAAATTCCGCTCAATACCCGTGGCAAGAACGCCGACGTGGCCCGTTTCATCCGCCAGGAAGGCGAAGCCATGCTGGCCAAGGTCGGGCCGAACGAGCGGATCGTCACGCTGGAAGTCCACGGCAAGCCCTGGAGCACCGAGCAACTGGCGGTCGAACTCGACCGTTGGCGGCTGGATTCGCGCACGGTCAATTTCATGGTCGGTGGCCCCGAAGGGCTGGCGCCGGAAGTCTGTGCCCGCGCCGATCAGCGCTGGTCGTTGTCGCCGCTGACCTTGCCGCACCCGCTGGTGCGGATCCTGATCGGCGAACAGCTGTACCGTGCCTGGACCGTGCTGTCCGGCCACCCTTACCACAAGTAGTCCTGCTCTCATGTCTCAGCCGATCCGCATCAAGGACCACGAAAAGGACGCCCGCCTGGTGCGTAGCCGCGTCGTGTTCGGGGCCATTGCGGTCATGCTGTTGATCTGCGTGCTGATTGCGCGGCTGTACTACTTGCAGGTGATCCAGTACGAGTACCACTCGACACTCTCGGAAAACAACCGCGTCCACGTGCAGCCGATTCCACCGACCCGCGGCTTGATCTTCGACCGCAACGGCGTGGTGGTGGCGGACAACCGTCCGAGCTTCAGCCTGAGCATGACCCGCGAGCGTTCCGGCGACTGGCAGCAAGTGCTCGACGTGATCGTCGAAGTGCTGCAACTGACGCCCGAGGACCGGGTGATCTTCGAGAAACGCATGCGTCAGGGGCGTCGGCCATTCGAGCCGGTGCCGATCCTGTTCGAACTGACCGAAGAGCAGATCGCCCGGATCGCGGTGAACCAGTTCCGCCTGCCTGGGGTGGAAGTGGTCGCGCAACTGGTGCGCCACTACCCGCAGGGCGCGCATTTTGCGCACTCGGTGGGTTACATGGGGCGCATCAACGAGAAAGAGCTGAAGACCCTCGACCCGGTCAACTACAGCGGCACCCACCACATCGGCAAGACCGGCATCGAGCGTTTCTACGAGCCGGAGCTGCACGGCCAGGTGGGGTACGAGGAAGTCGAAACCAACGCTCGGGGCCGCGTATTGCGCGTGCTCAAGCGTACCGATCCGATTCCCGGCAAGGACATCGTCCTGAGCCTGGACATCAAACTGCAGGAAGCGGCCGAAGCTGCGCTGGGCGGGCGTCGTGGCGCGGTGGTGGCGCTCGATCCGAAGACTGGCGAAGTGCTGGCGATGGTCAGCCAGCCGAGTTTCGACCCGAACCTGTTCGTCACCGGCATCAGCTTCAAGGCCTATGCCGAACTGCGCGATTCCATCGACCGGCCGCTGTTCAACCGCGTGCTGCGCGGCCTGTACCCGCCGGGTTCGACGATCAAGCCGGCGGTGGCGATTGCCGGTCTCGATTCTGGCGTAGTGACAGCGTCGAGCCGGGTGTTCGACCCCGGTTACTACATGCTGCCCAACTACGATCACAAGTACCGCAACTGGAACCGTACCGGTGACGGCTTCGTCGACCTCGACACGGCGATCATGCGTTCCAACGACACCTACTTCTATGACCTGGCGCACAAGCTGGGCATCGATCGGTTGTCGGCCTACATGAATAAGTTCGGCATCGGCCAGAAGGTCTCGCTGGACATGTTCGAAGAGTCCCCCGGCCTGATGCCGTCCCGCGAGTGGAAGCGTGCGACGCGCAAGCAGGCGTGGTTCCCGGGTGAAACCCTGATTCTGGGGATTGGCCAGGGTTATATGCAGTCCACACCGTTGCAACTGGCGCAGGCCACGGCGCTGGTCGCCAACAAAGGCATCTGGAACCGGCCGCACCTGGCCAAGACCATTGAGGGCGCCAAACCGGTAGACGAGAACCCGATGCCGGACATTGTCCTGCGCGATCCGTCGGACTGGACCAAGGTCAACCACGGCATGCAGCAGGTGATGCACGGCGCCCGGGGTACTGCGCGCAAGGCAGCAATCGGTGCGCAATACCGCATCGCCGGCAAGTCCGGTACCGCTCAGGTCGTCGCGATCAAACAAGGTGAAAAATACGACCGCTCCAAGGTTCAGGAACGCCACCGCGACCACGCCTTGTTCGTTGGTTTCGCCCCGGCCGACAACCCGAAAATAGTGGTTTCGGTGATGGTCGAGAACGGTGAGTCCGGCTCCGGTGTCGCCGCGCCAGTGGTGCGTCAGGTCATGGATGCCTGGCTTCTGGATCAGGAGGGTCGATTGAAGGCCGAATACGCCGGTCCTATCAGTGCGGAGGCTACGGCCCGTGATGAATAATTTTGATCGCATGCTCTCCAGCGAGGATGTGATGCGTCGCCGGGCGACGCTGCTGCAACGTTTGCATATCGATGGCCCGCTGTTGATCCTGCTGCTGATCCTCGCCGCAGGCAGTCTGTTCGTGCTGTATTCGGCCAGTGGCAAGAGCTGGGATCTGCTGGGCAAACAAGCCACGTCGTTCGGCATCGGCCTGGTGTCGATGATTGTCATCGCCCAGTTCGAACCACGGTTCATGGCGCGTTGGGTGCCGCTCGGTTACGTGGTCGGCGTGGTGCTGCTGATGGTGGTGGACATCATGGGCCACAACGCCATGGGCGCAACTCGCTGGATCAACATCCCCGGGGTGATCCGCTTCCAGCCCTCGGAGTTCATGAAGATTCTGATGCCGGCGACGATTGCCTGGTATCTGTCCAAACGCACGCTGCCACCGCAACTCAAGCACGTCGGCATCAGCCTGATGCTGATCGGTGTGCCGTTCATTCTGATCGTGCGCCAGCCCGACCTCGGCACGTCGCTGCTGATTCTGGCCGGCGGCGCGTTCGTGCTGTTCATGGGCGGACTGCGCTGGCGCTGGATCCTCAGCGTGCTGGCCGCCGCCGTACCGGTGGCGATCGCCATGTGGTTCTTCATTATGCACGACTACCAGAAGCAGCGGATCCTCACGTTCCTCGACCCGGAAAGCGATCCGCTCGGCACCGGCTGGAACATCATCCAGTCGAAAGCCGCGATCGGTTCCG
Organism: Pseudomonas sp. LAMO17WK12:I5; assembly: GCF_900215165.1. Classification (NCBI taxonomy): domain Bacteria; kingdom Pseudomonadati; phylum Pseudomonadota; class Gammaproteobacteria; order Pseudomonadales; family Pseudomonadaceae; genus Pseudomonas; species Pseudomonas sp. LAMO17WK12:I5. The sequence goes on from NZ_OBDS01000010.1 coordinate 129,730, forward strand.
GGGGCGTGTTCGGCAAGGGCTGGCTGCTGGGCACCCAGTCGCACCTGGACTTTTTGCCGGAAAGCCACACCGACTTCATCATCGCCGTACTGGGCGAGGAGTTCGGTCTGGTGGGCATCTGCGCGCTGCTGCTGATCTATCTGCTGCTGATCGGTCGCGGCCTGGTGATTACCGCCCAGGCGCAGACGCTGTTCGGCAAATTGCTCGCCGGCGCGCTGACCATGACGTTTTTTGTTTATGTTTTCGTCAACATCGGTATGGTCAGTGGCCTGTTGCCGGTGGTGGGGGTGCCGTTGCCCTTCATTAGCTACGGAGGAACTTCGCTGGTGACACTGCTGTCAGCGTTTGGGGTTTTGATGTCGATTCATACGCATCGCAAGTGGATCGCACAGGTTTGAATAAGGTGAAGAGTTCAATGCAAGTCATGCGCAGCTGGGCGACTCGTTACGCGCCGTGGGTCGGCCTGGTCGGCATCCTTGGCAGCGCGCAGGAAGCGCTGGCCGGCGATTACGAAGGTTCACCGCAGGTGGCCGAATTCGTCGGTGAAATGACCCGCGACTACGGTTTTGCCGGCGAGCAACTGATGGCGGTGTTCCGCGAGGCGCAGCGCAAGCAGGCGATTCTCGACGCCATCTCCAAACCCGCCGAGCGGGTCAAGCAGTGGAAAGAATATCGCCCGATGTTCATCACCGACGCGCGCATCGCCCGTGGTGTGGACTTCTGGCGCCAGCACGAGGCCGTGCTGGCCCGTGCCGAGCAGGAGTACGGTGTACCGGCACAAGTCATCGTGTCGATCATCGGCGTCGAGACCTTTTTCGGACGTAATACCGGCAATTACCGGGTGATTGATGCATTGTCCACGCTCGGTTTCGACTATCCTCCCCGTGCCGAATTTTTCCGCAAGGAATTGCGTGAGTTCCTGCTGCTGGCCCGTGAAGAACAGGTCGATCCATTGACCCTCAAAGGCTCGTACGCCGGGGCGATGGGCTTGCCGCAATTCATGCCGAGCAGCTTTCGCGCCTATGCGGTGGATTTCGACGGTGACGGTCACATCAATATCTGGACCAATCCGGACGATGCGATCGGCAGCGTGGCCAGTTACTTCAAACGGCATGGCTGGGTCGCCGGGGAACCAGTGGTCAGTCGCGCCGATGTGCGCGGCGAGCAGGTCGATGAAGGCCTGACCACCGGCATCGAGCCGACGAAAACGGTCGGAGAGTTGCGGGCGCTGGGCTGGTCAAGTCATGATGCGCTGCGCGATGATATGCCGGTTACTGCATTTCGCCTCGAAGGCGACAACGGCCCTGAATACTGGATGGGCCTGAAGAATTTCTACGCGATCACGCGTTATAACCGCAGCGTGATGTACGCCATGGCCGTACATCAACTGTCTGAAGAGCTGGTAAAAGCACGGGGCGTCAAGTAATGCGGGCATTGCCTATCAATAAACCCCTGAAGCTGGTGGCATTCGCCGCGTTGGCGGTGCTGGTCGCCAGCTGTTCGACCAGCCGCGCGCCAACCCAGAAGACCTCGTCTACCGCCGTACGTGCGCAGCCGGGGCTGGACATCAACCGCGCGCACAAAGACGGCGCGCCGTGGTGGGATGTCGATGTTTCGCGGATCCCGGACGCCACGCCGACCCTGCACACCGGCCCGTACAAGGCCAACCCTTACACCGTGCTGGGCAAGACCTATTTCCCGTTGCAGGAATCCAAGACCTACGTCGCCTCGGGTACGGCGTCCTGGTACGGCACCAAGTTCCACGGGCAGAACACCGCCAACGGCGAAGTGTATGACCTGTACGGCATGAGTGCCGCTCACAAGACTCTGCCACTGCCAAGTTACGTTCGGGTGACCAACCTGGACAATAACAAGAGCGTGATCCTGCGGGTCAACGATCGCGGGCCGTTCTATTCGGACCGGATCATCGACTTGTCCTACGCGGCCGCGAAGAAGCTCGGTTATGCCGAAATCGGCACCGCGCGGGTCAAGGTCGAGGGCATCGATCCGCAGCAATGGTGGGCCGCCAAGGGCCGTCCGGCGCCGCTGATGCTCAACGAGCCACAAGTCGCGCAGAATAGCGCCCCGGTGATCACGGCGTCGGCCGGTACCATCGAGCAGTGGACCCCGCCGCCGCAGCAACATGCCTCTGACACTGTCCCTGTACAGATCAGCGCAAAAAAAAACGCTTCTGCACCAGCGTCTGGCCAGTATCTGCAGGTGGGCGCGTTCGCCAACCCGGACGCTGCAGAACTCCTGAGGTCGAAGCTCAGCGGGATGGTGAGCGCTCCGGTGTTCATCAGCTCGATCGTGCGCAATCAGCAGACCCTGCACCGGGTACGCCTGGGGCCGATCGGTTCGCCGGGTGAGATCGCCCAGGTGCAGAACAGCGTGCGCCTGGCCAATCTCGGCTCGCCGAGCGTGGTCACAGAGTAAGAAACGTAGCACTTGATTGACGGTTCACTTGCGGTTTTGGGGGGTGAACCAGGTTGTTGGCTCGTCGAAGAACAAAAGCCCGGCAAGGGTGACTGGAGTGAGCAACTGAACACGCGATGGCCCGTTAGAAGGCTGTCTGAATAGTTTTGCCTTCGGGCAAGTTTCCATTAGCGATTTCGAGAGACGGATGAACATCACCACCTTTGCCAAACGCCTGTGTCTGCTAGTCCCGCTGCTCCTCTCGCCAGCCGCTTTCGCGGCCGAGATGATGCCGTCGCCACCTCAACTGGCTGCAAAAGCCTACGTGCTCATGGACGCCAGCAGCGGCAACGTGCTGGTGGAGAACAACGGTGACCAGCGTCTGCCGCCAGCCAGCCTGACCAAACTGATGACCGCGTACATCGCTACGCTGGAAATCCGTCGTGGCCAGATCGGTGAGAACGACCCGGTGACCGTCAGCGAAAACGCCTGGCGTACCGGCGGCTCGCGGATGTTCATCAAAGTCGGCTCGCAAGTGACCGTCAGCGACCTGCTGCACGGCATCATCATCCAGTCCGGCAACGACGCCAGCGTGGCGCTGTCCGAGCACATCGCCGGCAGCGAAGACGCGTTCGCCGACCTGATGAACAAGACGGTCACCGATCTGGGCATGACCAACTCGCACTTCATGAACCCGACCGGTCTGCCGAACCCTGAGCACTACTCGTCGGCTCATGACATGGCGATCCTGGCCCGTGCGATCATCCACGAAGACCCGGCTCACTACGCGATCTACTCGCAGAAAGAGTTCTTCTGGAACGGCATCAAGCAGCCTAACCGCAACCTGCTGCTGTGGCGCGACAAGACCGTTGACGGTCTGAAAACCGGTCACACCGACGAAGCCGGCTACTGCATGGTGTCCTCGGCTGTACGTGATGGCCAGCGTCTGATCGCCGTGGTGTTCGGCACCAACAGCGAAGTGGCGCGTGCCGCTGAAACCCAGAAGCTGCTGACCTACGGTTTCCGTTTCTTCGAAACCCAGACCTTCTACCAGAAGGGCACCGAACTGGCTCAGGCCCCGGTGTGGAAAGGCACCACCAGTCAAGTCAAGGCCGGCCTGGCTGAAGACCTGACCATGACCCTGCCAAAAGGCCAGCTGAAAAAGCTCGCTGCCAGCATGACCATGAACCCGCAACTGACCGCGCCAATCGCCAAGGGCGACGTGATCGGTAAAGTCGAAGTGAAACTGGACGACAAGGTAGTGCACAGCGCTGACCTGATCGCTCTGGACGCTGTCGAGGAGGGTGGTATCTTCCGCCGCATGTGGGATAGCATCCGTCTATTCTTCTACGGCTTGTTCAACTGATTTGTGTTGACCTGCATGGCCCCGCCCCGATCCGGTGCGGGGCCATGTGCGTTACCACGGCTTGCGCTCTAGAGGCCGTTACGCCATGACCGATACCGAAGTAAAGGCGCCAAAGATCGAATTTCCGCAGACTGATTATCCGATTAAGGTGATCAGCGATACGGGCGTCGGCAACAAAGACAAAATCATCGACATCGTCAAGAAACACGCAACCATCAATGATGAGCGCATCGACGAGCGTCAAAGCAGCAACGGCAAGTACACCACCATCCAGCTGCACATCGTCGCGACAGACCAGGATCAGCTGTACAACATCAACAGCGAACTGCGGGCTTCCGGTTTCGTGCACATGGTGTTGTGATGCCGGGCACGCTGGGCTTTCGCGAACTTGGCCAGATGGCTTACGAGCCGGTCTGGCATGCCATGCAACGCTTCACCAACGAACGCGGCAGCGATGCCGCCGACGAAATCTGGCTGGTCGAGCACCCTCCGGTGTTCACCCAAGGCCAGGCCGGCAAGGCCGAACACCTGTTGCTGCCGGGCGATATCCCGGTGGTACAGGTCGATCGCGGCGGGCAGGTGACTTATCATGGCCCGGGCCAATTGGTGGCTTACCTGTTGCTGGATGTGCGCAAGCTGGGTTTCGGCGTACGTGATCTGGTCACGCGCATGGAACACTGCCTGATCGAACTGCTGGCCAGCTACGGCGTCACCGCCGCCGCCAAGCCAGATGCTCCCGGCGTCTACGTCGACGGAGCGAAAATCGCTTCTCTGGGTTTGCGGATTCGCCACGGTTGCTCCTTTCATGGCCTGGCCCTGAACGTGGATATGAACCTGGAGCCGTTTCGACGGATTAATCCCTGCGGCTATGCCGGGCTGGCGATGACCCAGCTGAGCGATCACGCAGGATCGATTGAATTTGCCGAGGTAAGTGCCCGGCTGCGCGCGCAGCTCGTCAAACACCTCGACTATGCTGAGCAGACGACCCTGACGGGCGGAATCGACTGATATGACTACTGATGCAGTGCAAACCATGATCCCGACGCTCGACGTGACCGAGCGCCCGGCCCCGCGTCCCAAGGTTGAGGCCGGCGTCAAGCTGCGCGGCGCCGAGAAGGTTGCACGCATCCCGGTAAAGATCATTCCGACCACCGAACTGCCGAAGAAACCCGACTGGATTCGCGTGCGTATCCCGGTTTCGCCGGAAGTCGACCGGATCAAGAGTCTGCTGCGCAAGCACAAGCTGCACAGCGTCTGCGAAGAAGCCTCCTGCCCGAACCTGGGCGAGTGCTTCTCCGGCGGCACCGCGACCTTCATGATCATGGGCGACATCTGCACCCGTCGTTGCCCGTTCTGCGACGTTGGCCACGGTCGTCCGAAGCCACTGGACGTCAACGAGCCGGAAAGCCTGGCGATCGCCATTGCCGACCTCAAGCTCAAGTACGTGGTGATCACCTCGGTTGACCGCGACGACCTGCGCGACGGCGGTTCCCAGCACTTTGCCGACTGCATCCGCGAGATCCGCAAGCTGTCGCCGAACGTGCAGCTGGAAACCCTGGTCCCGGACTACCGTGGCCGCATGGACATCGCCCTGGAAATCACCGCTGCCGAGCCGCCGGATGTGTTCAACCACAACCTGGAAACCGTGCCGCGCCTGTACAAGGCTGCGCGTCCGGGTTCGGACTACCAGTGGTCGCTGACCCTGCTGCAACGCTTCAAGCAGATGATGCCGCACATTCCGACCAAGTCCGGCCTGATGCTGGGTCTGGGCGAGACTGACGAAGAAGTCATCGAGGTCATGAAGCGCATGCGCGAACACGACATCGACATGCTGACCCTCGGCCAGTACCTGCAACCGTCGCGCAGCCACTTGCCGGTGCAGCGTTTCGTGCACCCGGACACCTTCGCCTGGTTCGCCGAAGAAGGCTACAAGATGGGCTTCAAGAACGTTGCTTCCGGCCCGCTGGTACGTTCCTCGTATCACGCCGACGAGCAGGCGAAACTGGTCAAGGCTGAACTGCTCGGTTCCTGATCCGGCGCAGATAGCCTCGAAAAATACCCGCTTCGGCGGGTATTTTTGTTTGGGCCTGCCGCGCACTCTTTTGTTTGTCTCTGGACCTGACTACTGTGTCTGCAAGACTTCACACAGGGAGACCCATGGATGACCGTTCGACCGACCCACCGCCTTTTTCCGCATAAACCCGTACCGGCGCTGCCGTCCGAAGGGCAGATCGGCGTGATCGCGCCCGCCGGCCCCGGTGCGCTGGACACGGAAAAGGCTGTGCAGTGGATGCGCGCCCGCGGGTATGCGCTGAAAGTGTTCCCCGGTGTCTACGAGAAGGACGGCTATCTGGCCGGCAGCGATGACGTACGCCTCAACGACCTGCATGCCGCGTTCGCCGACCCTGAAGTCGACGCGATCATTTGCCTGCGCGGCGGCTACGGTACGCCGCGCCTGCTGGACCGGATCGATTACGATCTGCTCAGCCGCCACGCCAAGCCGTTTGTCGGCTACAGCGACATCACCGCGCTGCATCTGGCGATCAGTCGCTACGCCGGGTTCGTGACCTTCCACGGCCCGCTGCTCAATGCCGATTTGCTGGGCGACAAGGAGCCGCCGACTGTCACTTCATTCTTCGCCATGCTGCGCGGTCAGTTGAAGGCGGGGAGTGTGTTGAGCCATCCGGTGGCTTATCCCTTGACCACCGTCGAACCCGGCATCGCTCATGGACGCTTGCTCGGCGGTAATCTGGCGATGATTGCTTCGACGCTGGGCACGCCTTATGAAATCGATGTGGAAGGGGTGATTCTGCTGATCGAGGACGTCAACGAGCCGCTGTACCGCATCGACCGTTTGCTCACGCAAATGCGCCTGGCCGGGAAGCTGGCCCAATTGCGCGGGGTGCTGGTCGGTGATGTCGCTGGTGTCGATGTCGAGGCGCTGAATCGCTTGCTCAAGCAGACATTCGAGCCGTTACGGATTCCGGTGCTGTCGGGGTGGCGCAGCGGGCATTGTGATCCGAACCTGACGCTGCCGATGGGGGCGCTGGTGCGACTGGATGCGGGGAAGAAGGAATTGATGTTGGAACAGGATGTGGTGATCAAGACTGAAACGGTTATTGCCTGACAGTCAGTCTTCGCGAGCAGGCTCGCTCCCACATTGGAATACGGTCAACTGTGGGAGCGAGCCTGCTCGCGAAAGCGATACCCGCCATACGGCAGTGTTTCTATTGGGCGCGCAGGCTCTCAAGCAGCTTATGCGTCGGATACCCGTCCGCCGGCCAGCCAAACGACTGTTGCGCACTGCGGATCGCCTTGCGGGTATTGGCGCCGATAATCCCGTCCGCCGTTCCCGCATCGTAGTTACGCGCGCTCAGCAGGTTCTGCAATTCGATACGCTCGGTGCGGCTCAGTGGCAGGTCATCTTTCGGCCACGTGCCGTTGATCAGGCCAGCGCCATTGAAGCGCTCGGACAACAGGCTGACCGCCAGTGCGTAGGACGACGAGTTGTTGTACTTGAGGATCGCCCGGAAGTTGTCGAGGATCAGGAACGCCGGGCCACGGTAGCCGGCCGGCAGCAGCAGGGCGGCAGACAGCTGTTCCGAGCCGGCCGGGGCCTGACCGCCATTAGGCAGGATCACGCCCAGTTGCCGCCATTCGGCAACGGTCTTGCGCATCGCGCCATCGGCCAGGGTGTAGTTGAATCCGCTCGGCAGTTGCACCTCGAAGCCCCACGGCTGACCACGCTGCCAGCCTGAGCTTTGCAGGTAGTGCGCGGTGGAGGCCAGTGCATCGGCCGGGCTGCCCCAGATGTCGCGGCGGCCGTCACCGTCGAAATCCACGGCGTGGGTGTTGTAGGTCGTCGGAATGAACTGGGTCTGGCCCATCGCGCCGGCCCACGAGCCAAGCATCTTTTCTGGCGTGATGTCGCCCTGTTGCAGGATCTGCAGCGCCGCGATCAGTTGTGCATGAGCAAATGCGGGGCGACGGCCTTCGTAGGCCAGGGTCGCCAGCGAGTTGATCACCGATTTGGTGCCCTGGAACTGACCGAAGTTGCTTTCCATGCCCCATACCGACACCAGTGCCTGGCGATCCACGCCATAACGCTGTTCGATGCTTTGCAGGATGTCGGCGTACTGACTGATCAGCGCCTGACCCTTGCGCACCCGCAACGGCGACAGGGCGCCGTCGAGGTATTCCCATACCGGACGCGAGAACTCCGGCTGGCTGCGGTCGGCTTTGATCACACTGGCATCGAAGCTGACATTGGCAAACGCGCGGTCGAACAGATCGGCGCGGATCCCGGCCGCCAGCGCATCCTTGCGGAAACCCGCCTGCCATTCGGCAAAGGTCTGGGTTGGCTGAAGATCAAGTGGGTCAGCGGACGGCACTACCGGCGGGATGATTGCCGGGGCTGTTGCGACAGGGGCGGCTTGAAGGGGTTGCGCATCGGCGGCGGTAGGTTTTTCCGCGCAGGCGACAAGCAGAATGAAGCTGGAGGCAGCGATCAGTTGGCGAACGGGCCAACGACGGGAAAGACTGAAGGGCATGCACAGTTCCAGGGGATACGAATCAGGTGCAGACCTTAACATGACCAGGGGGTGCTGTGCTTCAGGCAGCCAGAAAGTAAGAAGCCTCCCAGCTATTAGACTGGAAGGCTTCGCGGCGGTAGCTGCCTTTACCCTTGGTTGGTCGTTCCTGGCGACTGCGGAACAGGGGTTGGGCGATGATGGATTTGGCCTTGTTCGGGCCATGTTTCGATGGCTTTTTGCTCATGAGGGTTCTCTCGAGTGAGTGGTTTTGCGGGGAAATAATCTGCCGATGTTGGACGTCTGTCCAGTCCCTGATATGTAGGAATGTTCTGACGCTTTCGCGAGCAGGCTCGCTCCCACAGTTGGAAAGCACTTCAATGTGGGAGCGAGCCTGCTCGCGAAGGGTCGTTATACGGTATGACAGATTATTCGGCGGGAAGAGTCAGGCGCTGGCCGGACATCAACAGCGCCAACCGGCTCAGGCTCATCCACGGCGAACCGGCGGCCTGACCCTTGATCTGCGCATCGATGCGCTGGGCTTCGAGCAACAACTGCGCCCAGCGTTGCGCCGAGTAGCGTTGCAGGGCTTTGCTCATCAGCGGTTTGCGCTTGTCCCAGACCGGAGGTTTCGCCTGACTGAAGCACTTGTCCAGCGGCGTGCCTTGGCTGTACTGCAGCGAAATATTGGCCAGCAGGCGCAACTCCCGCGCCAGTGCCCAGAGAATCACCGGTGGCTCGACGCCTTCACCGCGCAGGCCTTCAAGCATGCGCAAGGCGTGGGCCGGTTCGCCGTTAAGCACGGCGTCGGTCAGGCCAAACACGTCGAAGCGCGCACTGTCGGCCACTGCGGCCTGCACGGTTTCGACGGTGATCTGCCCACCTTCGGCCATCAACTTGAGCTTTTCGATTTCCTGCGCAGCGGCGAGCAGGTTGCCCTCGACGCGTGCGGCGATCAGTTCGACCGCGTCCTGGCTGGCCGACAAGCCGGCCTGCGACAGGCGCTGGCGAATCCAGCTCGGCAGCTGATTGGCATCCACTGGCCAGATCTGGATGAATTGAGTCTGCTGGCCTTCGACCAGCGCCTTACCCCACTTGGTCTTCTGCGCACTGCCGTCGAGCTTGGGCAAGCTGATCAGCAGCACCGTGTCTTCAGCGGGGCGCGAGCAGTATTCGATCAGCGCAGCAGCGCCCTTGTCACCGGGCTTGCCCGAAGGCAGGCGCAGTTCCAGTAGGCGTTTTTCGGCGAACAGCGACATGCTGGCGCCGGCCTGCAACAAGGTCCCCCAATCGAAATTGGCGTCGGCGGCGAACACCTGGCGTTCGTCGAAACCTTGCTGGCGGGCAGCACTGCGAATGGCGTCGGCGGCTTCCTGGCACAACAGCGGGTCATCGCCGCTGATGATATAGACGGGCGCGAGCGCGCCTTGCAGGTGTTTGCCGAGTTGAGCGGGAGCGAGCTTCATAAGAGAGGGCGAACGGGGCGCCTGAGCGCCCCGTACGTCTTACTGCTGCGGCAGTTCGAGCGGCGACTGACGCGGGGTTTCCGCTTCAGCTTTCTGTGCCGCCTTCAGCGCGTCGGCTTCAGCCCGGGCACGGTCGTTGGCCGCTTGCTGCAATTGCTGCAGTTGGCCCGGCGTCAGCTGTTGCAGGCGCAGCATCATGCGCTGAACCAGTTCGCGACGGGTTTCGCGACGGGCGTCGTTGGCTTCCTGATCGGAGCCGACGAGGTTGTTGCCGTCGTGGATGAACACTTTCTGCACTTCAAGCTTGTCGCTCAACAGGTTCAGATTGTGTTCGCCTACGATGTCGTAGTTCAGCACGGTGGTCACTTGGTACTCACCCGTACGACCGGCACCGGCGTAGCTGAGGATGCGCTGGTTTTCCTGTTCGTCAGCCAGATACAGCTTGTACGGTGCACCGCTGTAGACCTTGACGCCGCTGGACTCGAGCACCTGACGCAGCTGGGTGACGGTCTCGCCATACGCGTTACGGGCGCTCAGATCGAGCTCCTTGATCGACAGTTCGTTGGTGCCGGTGCCACGCAGCTGGAAACCGCAGGCGCTCAGCAGAACGGCGAGGCCCATCACCAGCAGATTGCGTTTGATCATTGTGTTGCTCCCCTTGAAACCATGTGGGCCGACCCTGCGGCCCGAAAGGTTTTACAGTGCGTCAGGCGAACCTGACGCCCAATCCAATTTAGCTGGCGACGATGTTGACCAGTTTCCCTGGTACAACGATCACTTTGCGAATGGTCAGACCGTCGACAAAACGCAGCACGTTTTCGTTGGCGCGGGCCGCCGCTTCAACTTCTTCGCGGGTGGCGCTGGCCGGCATTTCGATCTGGCCACGCAGCTTGCCGTTCACTTGAATGACCAGTTGCAGGCTGTCCTGCACCAGTGCGCTTTCATCGACCGCAGGCCAGCCGGCATCGATCACCGGGTCAGCGTGGCCCAGTTGATTCCACAGCTCATGGCTGATGTGCGGCGTGATCGGAGCCAGCAACAACGTCACGGCTTCCAGACCTTCGTGAATCAGCGCGCGGTCCTGTTCCGTGCCTTGCGCAGCTTTTTCCAGCACGTTCATCAGCGTCATCACCTGAGCGATGGCGGTGTTGAATTTGTGGTTCTGGCCGACGTCGTGGCTGGCCTGTTTGATGGCCAGGTGGATGGCGCGGCGCACGGCTTTCTGCTCGTCGTTCAGGCCGGCGATGTCCAGCTTGCCCGGCAGGCCCTGGGTCACATGGGCCTGCGCCAGGCGCCAGACGCGCTTGAGGAAACGGTGCGAGCCTTCAACGCCGGAGTCCGACCATTCGGCGCTCATGTCCGGCGGCGAAGCGAACATCATGAACAGGCGGCAGGTGTCGGCGCCGAACTGATCGATCATCGACTGTGGGTCGACGCCGTTGTTCTTCGACTTGGCCATTTTCTCGGTGCCACCGATTTCCACCGGCAGGCCGTCGGATTTCAGTTTGGCGCTGATGACCTTGGCCTTGCTGTCACGCTCGAGTTCCACGTCCGCCGGGTTGAACCAGGTGTAGGCACCATTGGCTTCGCGGCGATAGTAAGTCTCGGCGATCACCATACCCTGGGTCAGCAGGTTCTTGAACGGCTCGTTGGAGCTGACCAGACCTTCGTCACGCATCAGCTTGTGGAAGAAACGCGCGTACAGCAGGTGAAGAATGGCGTGTTCGATACCGCCGATGTACTGATCCACCGGCAACCAGTGGTCGGCCGCGGATTTTTCCACCAGGCCACCTTCGAAGTGCGGCGAGGCGTAACGGGCGTAGTACCAGGAGGACTCGACGAAGGTGTCCATGGTGTCGGTTTCACGCTTGGCAGGCTGGCCGCATTTCGGGCAGTTGCACTCGTAGAATTCCGGCATGCGCGCCAGCGGCGAACCGGCGCCGTCCGGCACCACGTCTTCCGGCAGCACCACCGGCAACTGGTCTTCCGGCACCGGCACGTCACCGCAGGTGGCGCAGTGGATGATCGGGATCGGGCAACCCCAGTAGCGCTGACGGCTGATGCCCCAGTCGCGCAGGCGGAACTGAGTGCGCGAGGCACCGAGGTTTTTCTTGATCAGGGCGACTTCCATGGCGTCGAACGCGCCGGTGAAGTCCAGGCCGTCGAACTCGCCGGAGTTGATCAGCGTGCCGTGCTCGCCGTAGGCGTCTTGCCACGGAGCCGGGTTGGTGTCGCCGGAGCTGGTGCGCACCACCGATTTGACCGGCAGGTTGTACTTGTGGGCGAATTCGAAATCGCGCTCGTCGTGCGCCGGAACTGCCATCACGGCGCCGTCGCCGTAGTGCATCAGCACGTAGTTGGCGACCCAGACCGGAAGTTTTTCACCGGTCAGCGGGTGCTCGACGAACAGGCCGGTCGGCAGGCCTTTTTTCTCTTGAGTGGCGACGTCGGCTTCAGCCACGCTGCCGCCCTTGCATTCGGCGATGAAGGCTTGCAGCTCTGGGTTGTTCTGCGCTGCCTGGGTGGCCAGCGGGTGCTCGGCTGCCACGGCAACGTAGGTCGCGCCCATCAGGGTGTCCGGACGGGTGGTGAAGACCTTGAGGGTGCCTGCTTCGCCGATCGAGTCGACGTTGTACGGGAACTGTACTTCCATGCCGCGGGATTTGCCGATCCAGTTGCGCTGCATGGTCTTGACCTGTTCCGGCCAGCCAGTCAGTTCGTCGAGGCTCTCCAGCAGCTCATCCGCGTAAGCGGTGATCTTGAAGTAGTACATCGGGATTTCGCGCTTTTCGATCAGCGCGCCGGAGCGCCAGCCGCGACCATCGATCACCTGTTCGTTGGCCAGCACGGTCTGGTCGACCGGGTCCCAGTTCACGGTGCCGTTCTTGCGGTAGATCACGCCTTTTTCGAACAGGCGGGTGAACAGCCATTGTTCCCAGCGGTAGTAATCCGGCTTGCAGGTGGTCACTTCACGGGACCAGTCCACCGCCAGGCCCAGGCTGCGCAGCTGGGACTTCATGTAGGCGATGTTTTCGTAGGTCCACTTGGCGGGCGCCACATTGTTCTTCATCGCGGCGTTTTCCGCCGGCATGCCGAAGGCGTCCCAACCCATCGGTTGCAGAACGTTCTTGCCTTGCATGCGCTGGTAGCGGGAGATCACGTCGCCGATGGTGTAGTTGCGCACGTGCCCCATGTGTAGCTTGCCGCTGGGGTAAGGGAACATCGACAGGCAGTAGTAGGTTTCCTTGCCTGGCTGTTCACTGACTTCAAAGGACTTTTGCTCGTCCCAGAACGACTGGGCGGCGGCTTCGATTTCACGGGGCTGATATTGTTCGTGCATGGCTACTTTTGTACTGGATAGGGGTGGCCTAATCCTCTTCAACGCGCCCTCCGGGGGATGCTCCGGACAGGCTGGAAGTGGAATGACAGGAAGCGCCGTAGCATACATGACCGCGCTTGGCCTAGGGAAACCCTGATTACAGCTGTCTGGCCCCGGAAAACCGTGGCGAGGGCCGTTGGTCGCGGCGTTCAGCCGGTTTGTGCAGCGAAGCTAAGCTCTTATTGGGGAGTGAGTCTTATCTTCAATGAGGTGAGGGATGGTGGAGCAACGGCAAAAAAACGTGACGAAACCCGAGTTGTACGAACGGTTGATGGATCGTCTGGGCATGGCGCTCGACGCTGCAAAAACCGCTGGCCGGCTGCGCGACGAGCGCCCCGTGGAACTGGAATTGCGTGGCTTGAGCCCCGCCGAGTTCAAACTGGTCAAGGCCTATCTGGATCGCAGTGAGCGTGAATCGCATGGATACCTGTCGCAGGCAGTGAAACAGCTCGATGCAGCACATTCAGCCAAGGTCATCTGGCTCAAGGACAAGGCGCCCGGCAGAGACACCGTCAAGGTTCGTTCTGTGCAGGCCAAGTAATCGCATGGCAGGTCAAGTAACGGATCTTTTCCAACAGGATCCTACCTATCGGTTGTAACGTGTCATTAACACTCTTAGGCTTCGGGCATCTCTGGAGATGCCCCGATGCCTTTGCGTTACTTCATCAAACAACTTCTATTGCCGCCTGGCATTCTTTTGCTGCTGTTGCTGGTCGCCTGGTGGCTGCGCCGCTCCCGGCCACGGCTGGCCGGCCTGTGTTTTGCCCTTGGCCTGGGTGGTTTCTGGCTGATGAGCCTGCCGGTGGTGGTGCAGTGGGGCGCCAAGGCGCTGGAGCGTGAGCCGCCGCTGCCCCGTGACGCGTGGTCGATATTGGCGCAGCGCGCCGATGCCATCGTGGTGCTGGGTTCCGGGCGCGAGCGCGGCGATCTGGCCTGGGGCGAGGACCAGCCAACCGGCGTGGGGCTGGAGCGTCAGCGCTATGCGGCGCGACTGGCCAAGGCCTCCGGGCTGCCGATTCTGACCAGCGGTGGCTTGCATTACGGCACGCCGCCGACCGAGGCGAAGCTGATGGCCGATTCGTTGCGCGATGATTTCGGCGTGACCACGCGCTGGCAGGAAGGCGAGAGCCGTACCACCTGGGAAAACGCCAAATTCAGCGCCGACATCTTGTTGCCACAAGGCATCAAGCGCGTCGTGGTGGTCACGCAGGCCTGGCACATGCCGCGCGCCGTGTGGTGTTTCCAGCAGGCAGGATTCGAAGTGGTGCCGGCGCCCGTCGGGTTTCTCGGGACCGATAATGCGCGCCCGTTTGGTGGCTGGCTGCCGGAGTTCAAGTCGATCTGGCAAAGCGGGCAGTTGCTGAATGAGGCGGTGGGGCAGGTGGGGTATTCGTTGTTTTACCGGGGTGATGCCAACCCTGATTGATTGGGTGCTGCTGATGTCCATTCGCGAGCAAGCCCGCTCCCACATTTGAATTGCATTCCAAATGTGGGAGCGGGCTTGCTCGCGAAGCTTTTTAAAGGGTTTTCGACATCCGGCTCGCCATCAGCGCCCAGCCAAACAGCAGCACACAGACGATGATCAGCGGCCACGAACGCCATTGCAGGTACGGCGTCAGGTTGTGCATCGGCACCACTTCGCCATACAGAATGCCCTGTTCGAACTGCGGGATCTGCTCGGTGATCTGCCCGAACGGGTTGATCAGTCCGGTCACGCCATTGTTCGTAGCGCGGATCATCCAGCGGCCTGCCTCAAGTGCGCGCATTTGCGCCATTTGCAGGTGTTGCAGCGGGCCGATCGAGGTGCCGAACCAGGTGTCGTTGCTGATCGTCAGCAGCAGATCGCTGCGTGCCGACAGCCCAGCGGCGAATTCCGGGTACACCACTTCGTAGCAGATGAATGGCGCGATTTGATAACCCTTGGCCTGCAGCAGCGGCTGATCCGCCGGACCGCGAGCGAAGTCGGACATCGGCAAGTCAAAGAACGCGATCAACCCGCGCAGCAGATCCTGCAACGGTACGTACTCACCGAACGGCACCAGTTTCTGCTTGAGGTAGGTGCCATCGCCCTCGCCGACCACGGTGATGCCGTTGAAGAAGCGTTTTTCGTGGCGGACCGTCTCGCGGATCGGCACGCCGGTGATCAGCGCCGATTTACGCTCGGCGGCGAAGTTGCCCATCATGTTCAAGTAGCCCTCGGCGGACTCCTTGAGCACCGGTACCGCGGTTTCCGGCCAGATCAGCAGGTCCACCGGCTTCGAGCGAAAACTCAGGTCGCGATACAGCGCCAGTTGCGCGTTAAGCTGCGCCGGATCCCATTTCATGCTTTGTTCGACGTTGCCCTGAATCGCAGCGACGCTCAGTGCCGGGCCAGACGGACTGGTCCAGGCGTGGCCCTTGAGCGCAATACCCGCCACCCATGGCCCAACCAGCAACAGCAAACCGGCCGCGATAAAGCCTTTACGACCGGTTTGCAGCAGACGCGGTGCGTTGTAGATCAGCGCCGCAGTCAGCGCCAGAACGAACGACACCAACCACATGCCACCGACCGGCGCGAGCCCGGCCAATGGGCCGTCGAGCTGGCTGTAGCCGGAGTAGAGCCACGGAAAACCGGTGAGGAACCAGCCACGAAACGCTTCCTGGCCGACCCACAGCGCGGCAAACGCCAGCGCATCGGCCAGCGGTGCTTCATTTCGGCGCAACCAGCGTGCCCAGACCCAGGCGGGCAGGGCGAAGAAAAAGGCGATCGCTGCGGTGAACAGCAGCATCAGGAACCCGGCCAGCAGCACCGAGGCACCACCGAAGTGGTGGATGCTGTAGTAGATCCAACTGGTGCCGGCGCCGAACAGGCCGAAACCGAAACACCAGCCACGGCCCAGCGCCTGACGCGGTTTCAGCTCGCGCAGGCCGGCGTGGAACAGCCCAACCGCGAGCAAAGCCAGCGGCCAGATGTTGAACGGGGCGAGGGCGAAGGTGGTGATTGCACCGGCCGCCACGGCCAGCAGGTTACCGGGCCAGCCGGGGCGGGTTGTCCAGCGCATTTCAGTCCTTAGATTTAACGAGCGATTGGCGTCAGTCGCAGCAAATGAATCCGACGGCTGTCGGCGTTCAGGATGCGGAAACGATAGGCGCCGATTTCAGTGATTTCGTTGCGTTTTGGCAAGTGCCCGAACGCGCTCATCACCAGGCCGCCGACGGTGTCGAATTCGTCGTCGGAGAATTCGCTGTCGAAGAACTCGTTGAAGTTCTCGATCGGCGTCAGGGCCTTGATCAGGAAGTCACCGCTGGGCAGCGGCTTGATGTAGCTGTCTTCTTCGACGTCGTGCTCGTCTTCGATGTCGCCGACGATCTGCTCCAGCACGTCTTCAATCGTCACCAGGCCGGCGACGCCGCCGTATTCGTCGATGACGATGGCCATGTGGTTGTGGTTGGCGCGGAATTCACGCAGCAACACGTTCAGACGCTTGGACTCGGGCACGAAGGTGGCCGGGCGCAGCAGGTCCTTGATGTTGAAGCTGTCGCCGTTCTCCTTGAGGATCAGCGGCAGCAGATCCTTGGCCAGCAGCACGCCCATCACGTCGTCGTGGCTTTCGCCGATGACCGGATAGCGCGAGTGGGCCGAGTCGACCACGGCCGGGAGGAATTCACGGGGTGTCTGGTTCGCCTTGATGCTGATCATCTGCGAGCGCGGCACCATGATGTCGCGTACTTGCAGGTCAGCCACTTGAATGGCGCCTTCGACGATGGCCAGCGCTTCGCTGTCCAGCAGTTTGTTCTGATGTGCATCACGCAGCAGCTCAAGCAGCTCCTGACGGTTCTTCGGCTCGTGGGCAAAAGCCTGGGTCAGTTTACCCAGCCATGACTTCTGCCCGTTGCTCGATCGATCTTCGCTCATAGCGATTACTCTGAATCCTTTGTTGTAACGATAGGGGATGTTTCGGCTTCGTCGTCCGCGTACGGATCGGGATAGCCCAGTTCGGCAAGCAACTCGCGTTCCAGTGCTTCCATTTCTTCGGCTTCGTCGTCATCTATATGGTCGTAACCGAGCAGATGCAAGCAGCCGTGAATGACTAGATGTGCCCAATGGGCCTGGAGTTCCTTGCCTTGTTCGGCAGCTTCGCGCTCGACCACGGCCACGCAGATCACCAGATCGCCAAGCAGCGGGATATCGAGAAACTCGTCCGGGACTTCGGCCGGGAACGACAGGACGTTGGTCGCGTAATCCTTGTGGCGCCAGGTGTGATTGAGCTCACGACCTTCTTCCTCGTCAACCAGACGAATGGTCATTTCCGAGTCGGCGCTGCGCTGGCGCAGGGCCAGTTCGCACCATTTGCGGAAGTCGGCTTCACTCGGGGCGTTCGCTTCAGTAGCGATTTGCAGATCCAGCTCAAGCATCGCGCGAGGTTTCCCTGGCGGCTTCGGCACGGGTCTCGAAGCGCTCGTAGGCCTCGACGATCCGCTGCACCAACGGATGGCGCACGACGTCTTTGGGCTGGAAGTGGGTGAAGCTGATGCCAGGAACGTCCTTGAGCACTTCGATCACATGGTGCAGCCCGGACTTGGTACCGCGCGGCAGGTCGACCTGGGTGATGTCGCCGGTGATGACCGCGGTGGAGCCAAAGCCGATCCGGGTCAGGAACATTTTCATCTGCTCGACGGTGGTGTTCTGGCTTTCGTCGAGAATGATGAAGCTGTTGTTCAGCGTCCGACCGCGCATGTAGGCCAGCGGCGCGACTTCGATCACCTGGCGCTCGATCAGCTTGGCCACGTATTCGAAGCCGAGCATTTCGTAGAGGGCGTCGTACAGCGGGCGCAGGTACGGGTCGATCTTCTGGGCGAGATCGCCGGGCAGGAAGCCGAGTTTTTCACCGGCTTCAACCGCCGGACGCACCAGCAGGATGCGGCGGATCTGCTCGCGCTCCAGGGCATCGACGGCGCAAGCCACAGCCAGATAGGTCTTGCCGGTACCGGCCGGACCGATGCCGAAGTTGATGTCGTTGCCGAGGATTTCCTTCACGTAGCGCAGCTGATTCAAGCCGCGTGGGCGAATCATGCCTTTCTTGGTGCGCAGGGCGACGGAGGCTTCGGCGGGGGCGTGGTTGTCCAGTTCGACCACGGCCGATTCCTGGAGGAACAGGTGCACCATGTCTGGCGACAGCTCGGTACCCTTGGTTTCGCGGTACAGGCGGCGCAGCAGGTTTTCCGCAGACGTGGTGTGCTTGGGGTCGCCGATCAGCTCGAACTGGTTTCCGCGATTACGGATCTCGATGGCCAGGCGCTGTTCGATCAAGCGCAGATGCTCGTCGAATTGCCCGCACAGATTGGCGAAGCGGCGAGCCTCAAAGGGCTCGAGGATAAAACGATGTGGTTCTATGGGTGCGTTCAAGGTCGTATTTAGCCGCCCTGGGGCAATTAAGATGAAATCAAGGATAACGCCAGTGGCGTGGGTGCGAAAGCTCTTATATGAACTCGCCCGATTCATGCCCCTGGCGCTGTACCTGTGGGAGCGAGCCTGCTCGCGAAGGCGGCGACACATTCAACATTGAGGTGTCTGACAGACCGCTTTCGCGAGCAGGCTCGCTCCCACAGGGATATGCGGTGTTATTGAATCAGCGAGCCGCGCAGCGAGTGCGGTTGCGCCGCATCGATGTGCACATCGGCGAACTGGCCGATCAGGGTCGGATTATCGCAGCGGAAGTTGACGATACGATTATTCTCGGTACGCCCTTGCAGCTCGCCCGGGTCTTTCTTCGAGTAGTCGGTGACCAGAATGCGCTGGATCGAACCGACCATTTGTCGGCTGATCTCGAACCCTTGCTGATTCAAACGATGCTGCAAGGCGTTCAGGCGTTCTTTCTTCAGCTCTTCCGGGGTGTCGTCGGCCAGATCGGCCGCCGGGGTGCCCGGGCGCTGGCTGTAGACGAACGAGTAGGAAAAGTCGAAACCGACGTCGGCAATCAGCTTCATGGTCTGTTCGAAGTCTTTCTCGGTCTCGCCAGGGAAGCCGACGATGAAGTCCGAACTGATGCAGATACCCGGTACCGCAGCGCGCAGTTTGCGCAGCTTGGATTTGTACTCCAGCGCGGTGTGGTTGCGCTTCATCGCCGCGAGGATCCGGTCGGAACCCGACTGCACCGGCAAGTGCAGGTGTTTGACCAGCTCCGGCACTTCGGCGTGGGCCTGGATCAGGCTGTCGGAGAACTCCAGCGGGTGCGAAGTGGTGTAGCGGATGCGGTCGATGCCGTCGACAGCGGCGACCACGCGGATCAGCTCGGCCAGATCGGCCAGACGCCCATCGTGGGTCAGGCCGCGATAGCCGTTGACGTTCTGCCCGAGCAAGGTGACTTCACGCACGCCGTTTTCGGCGAGGTGAATGATCTCGGCAATCACGTCATCGAACGGCCGGCTGACTTCTTCGCCACGGGTGTAGGGCACCACGCAGAACGTGCAGTACTTGCTGCAACCTTCCATCACCGACACGTAGGCGCTCGGGCCGTCGATGCGCGGCTCGGGCAAATGGTCGAATTTTTCGATTTCCGGGAACGAGACGTCGACTTGCGGCAACTTGCTGCTGCGCGCGGCGTCGATCATTTCCGGCAGACGGTGCAGGGTCTGCGGGCCGAAGACCACGTCGACGTACGGGGCGCGATCACGGATCGCCGCGCCTTCCTGGCTGGCCACGCAACCACCGACGGCGATCACCATGTCCGGGTTGGCCAGTTTCAGTTCGCGCCAGCGGCCGAGCTGCGAGTACACCCGATCCTGAGCACGTTCGCGGATCGAGCAGGTGTTGAGCAGAATCACGTCGGCGTCTTCGGCGCGGGCGGTGACTTCCAGGGCCTGATGTTCGCCCAGCAGATCAACCATGCGCGAGCTGTCGTACTCGTTCATCTGGCAACCGTGGGTTTCGATGTAAAGCTTCTTGGCCATGGAGTAAGGTCGTCACCTGATTCAAAGAACCGCGCATTATAGGGAACAAGCCCTCAGGTTCCTACCGCTGTGCGTCCGGCGGCTATGCTATAGTTTGCGCCCTCATTTTTATCCCCGATGTTATCCCCCCGCCATGACCAAACGCGAAGCTCCAATCTATAAGGTGATTTTCCTCAACCAGGGCCAGGTGTTCGAAATGTACGCCAAGCAGATCTATCAAAGTGATCTGTGGGGTTTTCTGGAAGTGGAAGAGTTCGTCTTTGGCGAGCGCACGCAAGTGGTGGTCGATCCGAGCGAAGAGAAGCTCAAGGCGCAGTTTGAAGGCGTGGTGCGCAGCTTTGTGCCGATGCATTCGATCGTGCGCATCGACGAGGTGGAACGTCTGGGCACCCCGAAAATCAGCGAAGCCCGTGGCGCGGTCGGCAATGTGATGCCGTTTCCGATGCCGATGCCTGAGAAGTAGGGCTCAGAACCGCGTCGCCCCCCTTCGCGAGCAGGCTCGCTCCCACAAAAGATCTTCGCAGCGCTGGAGATCAAATGTGGGAGCGAGCCTGCTCGCGAATGGGGATAGTCAGAGCAAAGCAGAAATCAGGGAAGTGGCGAGAACGGCGTACGCCCGTCGGCGCTCTGCAGTTCCATCAGGTATTTACGGAAAATTTGCCCGAGCACCTGGGTCGCGGTTTCGAGGTCTTCGCGGGACATTTTTTCGGAGACTTCGTCGGCGGTGTCCAGCGCATCTTCGGCGCCGTTGACCGCGGCCATCTTCAGCACGATGTACGCCTGAATGTTGTTGGCCTGCACGCCTTCGCCGTGGAAGAACATGGTGCCAAGCTTGAACTGCGCCTGAGCGTGGCCTTGCAGCGAGGCCTTTTCGAAATAGCTCAGGGCTTGATTGAGATCGCGTGGCGCATTCTTGCCGTCGTAGTAGAACTCACCCAACTCGTATTGCGCTTGCGCATCCCCTTCGTCGGCCGCTTTCTGGCAGGCGGCCAGTGCCTGCGTGACGTCTTGCGGCTGAGTGTTGAGGGTGCAACGACCCATCGCCGGGATCAACAACGAGTTGCCGCCTGCTTGTGCATGCGCGAGCAGGGGCTGAAGGAGCAACAGGCAGCCCAAGGCAAGGGTGCGGCCGGTGCGGTTCATGGGAATCGACTTACCTCTGAAGGGCACGCGGACCCATCGAGGGATCCAATAAGCGCGCATTATGAAATAAGCAGGGCCAACCTTACAAAGTCTTTACTCGTTTTTCTGCTGCGCGGGGAATATATCGGCCACTTTCTGATGGATTTTTAGCAGAGGCGTGGGAAAAACGGCGTGAGTGTAGGTGAAAGCTGACGCTGGCCATGGCCAACGTCAGCGGTACGGCGATTACTTCAATGCAGCGAAGGCGCGTTCTGCAGCGTCCAGGGTGATTTTCAGCTCGGCTTCGCCGTGGGCGATCGAGGTGAAACCGGCTTCGAATGCACTCGGCGCCAGGTACACGCCACCTTCCAGCATCAGATGGAAGAAGCGACCGAACAGTGCTGCGTCGCTGGCCATCACGTCTTCAAAGGTGACGATGTCGTTGGCGCCGCTGAAATACAGGCCGAACATGCCACCCGCTTGCGTGGTCACGAACGGAATGCCCGCGGCATCGGCGCGTTGTTGCAGGCCGTCGAGCAGGCGCGTGGTGTAGTCGGTCAGTTCGGCGTGGAACCCCGGACGGCTGATCAGGCGCAGGGTGGTCAGACCGGCGGCCATCGCCAGTGGGTTACCCGACAGGGTGCCGGCCTGATACACCGGGCCCAGCGGCGCGATGCGCTCCATGATTTCACGCTTGCCGCCGAAGCAGCCGACCGGCATGCCGCCGCCGATGATCTTGCCGAAGGTGGTCAGATCCGGGGTCACGTCGTAGTGCGCCTGGGCACCGCCGAGGGCAACGCGGAAACCGGTCATCACTTCGTCGAAAATCAGCACCACGCCATGCTTGTCGCAGAGCGAACGCAGGCCTTCGAGGAAACCCGGTGCCGGCGGCACGCAGTTCATGTTGCCCGCGACTGGCTCGACGATGATGCAGGCGACGTCCTGACCGACTTCGGCGAGCATCTTCTCCACGGCGTCGATGTCGTTGAACGGCAGAGTCAGGGTGTGTTTGGCGAACGCGGCCGGCACACCGGCGGAGCTTGGCACGCCCTGGGTCAGCGCCCCGGAGCCGGCCTTGACCAGCAGGCTGTCGGAGTGGCCGTGGTAGCAGCCTTCGAACTTGATGATGCTGTCCCGACCGGTGTAGCCACGGGCCAGACGAATCGCGCTCATGGTCGCTTCGGTGCCGGAGCTGACCATGCGCACCATGTCCATCGACGGCACCAGCGAGCAGACCAGGTCGGCCATCTCGGTTTCCATCGCGGTCGGCGCGCCGTAGGACAGGCCGTGTTGCAGTTGATTGCGCACTGCGTCGAGCACGTCCGGGTGGCTGTGGCCGAGGATCATCGGCCCCCACGAACCGACGTAATCCACATAGCGCTTGTCGTCTTCGTCAGTGACGTAGGCGCCTTCGGCATGCTTGAAGAACAGCGGTGTGCCGCCCACGCTCTTGAACGCGCGAACCGGCGAGTTCACGCCACCGGGAATGTGTTTCTGGGCATTGGCAAACAGGGTTTCGGAACGAGACATGTTCGGGCTCTCAAATCAGATTTTCAGAAGTTCGTTGAAGGCGCGGGCGCGGCGGGTCACTTCGGCGGTGCTTTCGGCACCGAACAAACCGTGGACCACCGCCAGCAGGTCGACCCCGTGGGCCACCAGCGGCGCGGCGTTGTCGAGGGTGATGCCACCAATCGCGCAGACCGGCAGATGCAGCTTGCGTTTGGCCTCGTCGAGCAGATCGAGGCTGCAGCTTGGCGCGCCGGGTTTGGTGCTGGAATTGAAGAAGCGACCGAAGGCGACATAGCTCGCGCCTTCCTTGGCGGCCTGTTCAGCCAGTTCGAGCTGCGCATGGCAGGTCGACCCGATGATGGCCTTGGAGCCGAGCAGGGCGCGGGTCGGCGACAGCGGGCCGTCGGTCTGCCCCAGGTGCACGCCGACGTTGAGGCGTGCGGCCAATTCGGCGTCATCGTTGATGATCAACTGCGTCTTGTAACGTTCGCACAGATCGCGTAGCGCTTCGGCCTCGCGCAGACGGCGGGCCTCGTCGCTGCTTTTGTCGCGGTATTGCAGCAGGGTGACGCCGCCTTCCAGCGCCGCCTCCACATACGACAGAAACTTGCCCGCCAGTAATTGGCTGTCGGTGATGGCGTACAGGCCACGTAGTTTCATCAGGCAGACCTCACGACGTTACGAGCAAAAATCCAGCGGCAGGCGACGCGGCACGAACTGGCCTTTGCCCAGTTGTTCGGCATCGCGCAGGGTGCGCCAGGTGTAATCCAGTGCCGTACGCACGGCGCTGGCGAGGTTTTCACCTTGGGCCAGCCGACCGGCGAGGGCGCTGGCCAATGTGCAGCCGGAACCGTGATAACTGCCCGGCAAACGCTGGCAATAGAAGGTTTCACGCAGGCCGTCACGGCTGTACAGGCGATTGTGGATTTCAGTTTCGTCGCCATGGCCGCCGGTGATCAGCAGGTTTTTGACGAACGGCAGGAGTTTTTCCGCGCACTCGTCCGCAGTGCCTTCGGGCAGTTCGGCGAGAATCCGCGCTTCGGGCAGGTTGGGGGTGGCAATGATCGACAGTGGCAGCAGACGCTCGCGCATCGCATAACCGACTTCGTCCTTGCCCAGGCGTCCGCCGCCGCCGGCACGCAGCACCGGGTCGCAGACCACTGGCAAGTGCGGGTGCGCAGAGAGCAGTTCGACCACGGTGTCGACCATTTCCAGCGAACCGAGCATGCCCAGTTTGACCGCAGCGACTTCGGAGTCGTTGAGCACGGCATTGGCCTGGGCCAGTACCCACTCACGGTCGAGGACGCGGAAGTCAGTGACGTTGACAGTGTCTTGCACGGTCAGGGCGGTGACGGCCGGAGCCGCATGGCAACCCTGCGCGAGCAGGGCTTCGATATCTGCCTGCAAGCCGGCGCCACCACTGGGGTCGTGGCCGGAGAGACAGAGGACAACGGGGCGGGAGCTGTAGATATTCATGGTGCGCGAGCTTACCACCAAAGCTGAATTTGGGGTTCAGTCCCGATCGAGCTTGTCATCACAAAAGCATTCACAATGTCTGCTGCTTTACTGAGTTGACCAACTCAACAGCTCTAGTCCGCTGCTTTGCTCTGAAACGCCCGTTCTAGAGCCTTTGTAGGAAAAATTTCGATGGTGCTCAATGGCTATCAACGGCTATGCTAGTCTGGATCCAAACCAATAACAGGTAATACCGGTTTTACGTCTACTCAAAGGGAATGGGGGGCTTCCTGACACAACCGGACGAGCCACGCTGGGGCTTCAATGCGCTATTTGCTGATGTTGCTGTTCTGCTTGCCCCTCCTCGCAAGCGCCGTCGAGTTCGACGAAAATACCCAGAGCCTTCCCCTGGGCCGCTCCTTGCAAGTGTTCGAAGACCCGAGCGGTCAGGCGAACATCGCCGACGTCCGTGCTCAAGCGGCGGCGGGCAATTTCAAACCCCATGACAAAGCCACGCTCAATGCCGGTTACTCGCGCTCGGCGTTCTGGCTGAAGATCGACCTGCATTACCGTCCGAACAATCCGGCCGCCCAGCGCACCTGGCTGCTGGAACTGGCGTATCCGCCGCTCGATCACCTCGACCTTTATATGGCCGATGCCAATGGCGACTACCGCCTGATCCGGCAGACCGGCGACGCCTTTCCGTTCGCCAGTCGCGAGATCCGGCAGAACAATTACCTGTTCGACCTGACCTTCGCCCCTGACCAGCAAAAAACCGTGTACCTGCGCCTGGCCAGTGAAGGCTCGATCCAGGCACCAGTGACGTTATGGTCGAGCACCGCGTACCTCGAAGACCAGCCGGTGCGCCTGTATGTGCTGGGGATCATCTATGGCGTGCTGCTGGGGATGCTGGTCTACAACCTGTTCATCTACCTGAGCGTGCGCGACACCAGCTACCTCTATTACATCTTCTACATCGCCTCGTTCGGCCTTTATCAACTGTCGGTGAACGGCGCGGCGGTCGAGTATTTCTGGCCGGACAATCCGTGGTGGGCCAACGCCGCCACACCGTTTTTCATCGGTTGCGCCGGGTTGTTCGGCAGCCAGTTCGCCCGCAGTTTCCTGCAGACCAGAACCCACAGCCGCTGGCTCGACTATCTGCTGATCGCCCTGATCGCGTTCGGCGCGCTGGTGGTCGGGCTGTCGCTGATGACCAGTTACGCATTGTCGCTGCGCCTGGCGACCCTGTTGGCGCTGGTGTTCACCGTGGTGATCTTCGCCGCGGGGATTCTCGCCTGGTGGCGTGGCTTGCGGGTGGCGCGTTATTTCATCATTGCCTGGTCGGCATTCCTGCTCGGCGGCATCGTCAATACGCTGATGGTGCTGGGCCTGCTGCCGAACGTGTTCCTGACCATGTACGCCAGTCAGATCGGTTCGGCGATCGAAGTCGCGCTGCTGTCGCTGGCGCTGGCTGATCGCATCAACGCGATGCGCGAACAACAGGCGCAAACCCTGTTCGATGCCGGGCAGAAGCTCGAAGTGCTCAACCAGCAACTGGCCCACAGCAACAAGCTCAAGGATGAATTCCTCGCGACCCTGACCCACGAATTGCGCACGCCGATGAACGGTGTGATCGGTTCGCTGGAACTGATGCAGACCGTCGAGCTGGAGCCTGAACTGGAGCAATACCAGCAAACCGCCGCTGGCTCTGCCCGGGACATGATGCGCATGGTCAACGGCATCCTCACCCTCACCGAATTGCAGGCCGGCAAGCTCAAGGCGACGCCGGGCAGCTTCAGTCTGCGCGCGGTGGTCGAGGCCTTGCGCGTGCAGTTCGATGGCAACGCGGCCAGCAAGTCGCTGGACTTCAAAGTCGAGGTGCTGCCGACCCTGCCGGATCGCTTGCACGGCGACAGCGCAAAACTGGCGCAGTGCCTGGAGTGCCTGCTGGACAACGCGATCAAGTTCACCCGGGTCGGCGGTCTGGCGCTGCGGGTCACTGGCAAACCGGCGACGGACAACCGCCTGGCGCTGTCGTTTGCGGTCATCGATACCGGCATCGGTTTCACCGATCTGGGCGAGGCGACGATGTATCAGCGTTTCTTCCAGCTCGACGGCTCGATGACCCGCGAATACGGCGGGCTGGGCGTGGGGCTGGCGATCTGTCGGCAACTGGTGGAACTGCTCGGCGGCAAGCTCACCCACCGCTCCCAACCTGGCAGCGGCAGCCGTTTTCAACTGGATGTCGAGTTCGAGCTGCCGGAAGTCGAAGCGGCGCCAACCGCGGACGCGCTGCACGAGCGCAGCCGTGCGCCGCAGGACTGCACGGTGTTGCTGGTGGATGACAACAGCGTCAACCAACTGGTGATGCGCGGCATGCTGCTCAAACTGGGGTTCCGCGTACGCACCGCGGACAACGGCCCGGCGGCGCTGGATTGTCTGCAACGGGAAACCTTCGACGCGGTGCTGATTGATTGCCAGTTGCCCAATCATGAAGGCGCGTCGTTGTGCTGCCAGATTCATGCGTTGCCTGGCTGCGCCAATCTGCCGGTGTTCATGCTGGCGCTGGGCACGGATCGCGAACACTGCGCGCCGGGTACGCGCATCGATTACCTGAACAAACCGGTGAAATTCGAAGACCTGCAGACGGCGCTGGAGCGTCGGGTGCTCAGCGCGTAACAGGGTGAAAGCGCCGACAGTTCGGCGCATATGACACTTTGATCAACCACGGGCCGGTGCTTAACTGAATCCCTTGGCTGACCAAAGGAGCCCCGTCATGAACCTGCATCAGTTCGCCGAAACCCACGAAGTCACCAACCAGCCACCGTCGCTGGATGGCGCCAACCTGTACCGCATCGACCTGCCGCTGCAGGAGTGGTCACGCCGTTTCGGCGCCGGGTGGGCCGAGTCGCGGATCGATGCCTACGGTGCGCTGGCCGGCGGACCGCTGATGGCAGCCGGGTTCCTCGCCAATCAGAACAAACCGGTATTCGTCAGCCATGACCGTTACGGCCATCGCATTGATCTGGTGGAGTTTCATCCGGCCTATCATGAGCTGATGCGCACTGCGATCGAACATGGCCTGACCTCGTCCCCCTGGACTCATCCGCAGGACGGCGCACATGTCGCCCGCGCCTCGATGAGCTATCTGCACAGCCAGGCTGAGGCAGGCAGCGGTTGCCCGTTGACCATGACCTTCGCCAGCGTCCCGGCCATGCGCTTGCAGCCGGATCTGGCCGAACAATGGTTGCCGAAAATCCTCGCCACCGAATACGACCCGCGCAACGTCGGCATGGCGCACAAGGCCGGCGTGACCATCGGCATGGCCATGACCGAGAAACAGGGCGGCACCGACGTGCGGGCCAATACCACCAAGGCCTATCCGGTCGGTGCCAGTGGCCCGGGGCAGGCCTATGAACTGGTCGGGCACAAGTGGTTCTGCTCGGCGCCGATGTGCGATGCATTCCTGACGCTGGCGCAGACCGACAAGGGCCTGACCTGCTTCCTGCTGCCGCGCCACCGCCCCGACGATACGCGCAATCAGTTCTACATCCAGCGCCTGAAAAACAAACTCGGCAATCAGTCCAACGCCTCCAGCGAAGTTGAATTCCGTGGCGCGCTGGCGTGGATGGTCGGCGAAGAAGGGCGCGGTGTGCCGACCATCATCGAGATGGTGGCGATGACCCGTTTCGATTGCATGGTCGGCTCCAGCTCGCTGATGCGTCAGGCGCTGACTCAGGCCAGCCACCACTGCGCGCACCGCAAGGTCGGCGGCAAACTGCTCAGCGAACAGCCGTTGATGCAGAACGTGCTGGCCGATCTGGCGCTGGAAAGCGAGGCCGCGCTGGCCCTGAGCCTGCGCATGGGCAAGGCGCTGGATCATCTGGATGATCGCCATGAAGCACAATTCGCCCGCCTGGTGACGGCGGTGGGCAAATACTGGATCTGCAAACGTGCCCCCGGAATGATCAACGAAGCCGCCGAGTGCATGGGCGGTGCCGGTTATGTCGAGGAGAGCATCCTGCCACGGCTGTATCGCGAGGCGCCGGTCAACTCGACGTGGGAAGGCTCGGGGAATGTGCAGTGCCTGGACTTGCTGCGTGCGCTGTCGAAAGAACCGGGTGTGCTCGACGTGTTGTTCAGCGAATTGGGCGATGGGCACGGCGACAAGCGCCTGGCCGCGCATATCCAGCAGTTGCAGGCGCAGTTCAAGGACACCAGCGACATTCAGTATCGGGCGCGGCAACTCACCGAAGACATCGCGCTCGGTTTGCAGGCCAAGCTATTGCTGGAGGCCGGCAACTCGGCGGTCAGCGACGCGTTCATTGCCAGCCGCCTGAACGGTGGCGGCCGGGTCTACGGTGCATTGCCGCGTGGGCTGGACGTCGAAGCCATCGTCGCTCGCTCAACCCCCCAGGGTTTCTGACCCAACACAAATCCCCTTGTGGGAGCGGACTTGCTCGCGAATGTGGTGTGTCAGTCAATGGATAGGTCGACTGACACAGCGCATTCGCGAGCAAGCCCGCTCCCACAGGGGATCTCCATTGACAGGGAGATTTGGGTACAGCCACAACGCCACTGTTCCCGTGAGACCACGATGCAGGCAAGATGAAGCTCTGCAAGTCAGAACACAGGAAGCTGATCGTGACCGAAGCGTTTATTGTCGTTCAAACCGCCGAACAAGCCGTGGATCGTCTGGCCGAGCTGCATGAGCGGGCCACCACTGCGCTCAACTCGGCGCTCAAGCGTTACCTCAAGGATCGCGTCGAGCCTGACGCCGAACAGCGTGCCCTGTTTCGTTATCCCGAACTGCGTCTGACCTACCTGTGTCAGGGCGAAGTCCCGCAGACCACCCGCGCCTACGCCAAGGTGCAACTGCCGGGCACCTACAGCGTCACCGTCACCCATCCCAAGGCGTTCCGCAAATACCTGCTGGAACAACTGGTGCCGTTGATGCACGACTTCACCGTGACCGTGGAAGTCGGCGTCAGTCAGCAGAATATTCCATACCCGTACGTGGTCGAGCAGGGCGATGAGCTGGCCGGCTCCGGCGTCACCGCTGCGGTGCTGGCGCGAGTGTTCCCGAGTACCGACCTGTCCGCCGCCACCGATGGCATCGCCGACGGTCTCTACGAC
The DNA here is from genome assembly GCF_900215165.1 of Pseudomonas sp. LAMO17WK12:I5. NCBI lineage: Bacteria > Pseudomonadati > Pseudomonadota > Gammaproteobacteria > Pseudomonadales > Pseudomonadaceae > Pseudomonas > Pseudomonas sp. LAMO17WK12:I5. The sequence continues at coordinate 159,037 of NZ_OBDS01000010.1, forward strand.
TGGGAAAACACCGATCCGCTGCCACTGGCGCTGTTTGACGCCGCGCGCGTCGACTTCTCCCTGCGTCGCCTGGTGCACTACACCGGCAGCGACTGGCGCCATGTACAGCCTTGGATTCTGCTGACCAACTACCACCGCTACGTCGACCAGTTCATCGTCCATGGCCTGGAGCAACTGCGCAACGACCCGCGTTTCGTGCGCATGGTCCTGCCGGGCAACGTGATCATCGAGAAGGGCATGGATCACGGCGAAGCCTCGGCGATCGCCGCTGGCGTGGTCTGGCACCGCTACCAGATGCCGGCCTATCACCTGATCGCCAACGACGGCCATGGCGTGACCCTGGTCAACATCGGCGTCGGCCCGTCCAACGCCAAGAACATCACCGACCACCTGGCGGTGCTGCGCCCGCATTGCTGGCTGATGATCGGTCACTGCGGCGGGCTGCGGCAGTCGCAGACCATCGGCGACTATGTGCTGGCTCACGCCTACATGCGTCGCGACGGGATTCTCGACCGCGTGGTGCCGCCGAACATTCCGATCCCGGCACTGGCGGAAGTGCAACTGGCGCTGCAGCAAGCCGCGGCCAATATCACCGGCGAGAAGGGCGAGGAACTGAAAAAACGCCTGCGCACCGGCACTGTGCTGACTTACGACGACCGTAACTGGGAACTGCGCTGGGCGCAGGAACGTCCGCTGATCAACCTGTCCCGCGCCGTGGCGGTGGACATGGAAAGCGGCACCATCGCCGCCCAGGGTTATCGCCTGCGGGTGCCGTACGGCACGTTGCTCTGCGTCTCGGACAAACCGCTGCACAGTGAAATCAAGCTGCCGGGTTCGGCCAACGCGTTCTACGAGCGCGCGGTCAGCCAACACTTGAAGATCGGCATCGCGGCGGTGGATCTGCTGCGCACCGAACTCAACTCGCTGCACTCGCGCAAACTGCGCAGCTTCGACGAGCCGCCGTTCCGTTAACGGTTAGTCGTGGTCATTTGGCGGTCGGGGCACTAGCATTACCAGCCCTGATCGCTAAATGTCTGTTCTCTTATGTCCCGTCCCCCGCGTCCACCTTCCCGCCGTCCCGGTGCGAAGCCATCCTTCTCGGCTCCACGTCGTGTCGCCAAAGCGCCGCCGGCCGAGCCGAAGCTGATCCTGTTCAACAAGCCATTCGATGTGCTAACGCAGTTCAGCGATGAAGGCGGGCGGGCGACGCTCAAGGATTTCATCGAGATACCCGGCATCTATCCGGCCGGACGCCTTGATCGCGACAGCGAAGGTTTGCTGCTGCTGACCAACGACGGTCAGTTGCAGGCGCGGATTGCCGACCCGAAACACAAGTTGCCGAAGACGTACTGGGTGCAGGTCGAGGGCGAGCCAACGGCCGAGCAACTGCAGCGTTTACGCGATGGCGTCGAACTGAACGACGGCATGACCCTGCCCGCCGAGGCGCGGCAACTGGAAGAACCTGAACTGTGGCCACGCAATCCGCCGGTACGCTTTCGCAAAAGCGTGCCGACCAGTTGGCTGGAGTTGGTAATTCGTGAAGGGCGCAACCGTCAGGTGCGGCGGATGACCGCTGCGGTCGGGCTGCCGACGTTGCGGTTGGTGCGGGTACGGATTGGCGACTGGACGCTCGAAGGGCTCGATCAGGGCCAGTGGAAGGAAGTGCCGGCGCGGTTATAGAGCGCCGGATTCGATCAGGCCGATCACCACACTCTTGATGATGAACGCGGCCACGCCCAGGCCCAGGACGAAGAACAAAATGAACGAGCCGAAGCGCCCGGCCTTGGACTTCTTCGCCAGATCCCAGACGATGAAACCCATGAAAATGATCAGGATGCTGACCAGGCCAGTCATCATCCACTCTTCGAATACTGCAGGATCCATCGGGCATCTCCGGCGCGCACAGGGCTGAAAGGGCTGGGCGATTATACGCCGAGGGTGGCAGGGCCGCATTGACCTGTGTCGGTGTGCCGCGGTTATGGGGTGCCTGTACCGGCCTCTTCGCGAGCAAGCCCGCTCCCACATTTGGAATGCATTTCCCTGTGGGAGCGGGCTTGCTCGCGAAAGCGATGTCAGTTGCGCAGATGCGTCAGCGGCAGTTCGGTGCTGTTGAGCACCTGATTCAGTACAAAACTCGAACGCACGCTGGTCACCCCTTCAATCCGGGTCAGATGCCCCAGCAACAGCTTCTGATAGTGGTCCATGTCCGGCACCACCACTTTCAACTGATAGTCGGCATCCACGCCGGTCACCAGGCTGCATTCCAGCACTTGCGGCAGGGTGCGGATCGCCGCTTCGAAATTCTCGAAACGCTCCGGTGTGTGCCGGTCCATGCCGATCAGCACGTAGGCCGTCAGGCTCAAGCCGAGCATCTTGCGATCGAGCAGGGCGACCTGGCGCGAGATGTAGCCGTCGTCCTCCAGTTGCTTGACCCGGCGCGAGCAGGGGGAGGGTGACAGACCGATGCGCTCGGCCAGTTCCTGGTTGGAGATGCGGGCGTCGCGCTGCAATTCCGCCAAAATACTCAGGTCGTAACGGTCGAGTTTGCTCATGAATCAGTCCTTGGTTGTAACTATTGCGGCGGATTATCTATCCAGGGTTAAAAATTGCGCAAGCAGTGTTTATTTGAGCAATCTTCGCAATCCTCTGTCGCGTCTTGCGGCCTATTCTTATCACCAGAATCACTGCTCGGTAACACAGTCCACTGCGGCCCGCCCAATCAGGCCCGCCGCGGCCGCCACCCCCACCGGGGATGGGCCGGCCCCCGAGCTGCACACTGTCCAGAAGACGGCGTGAGGTGAGCCGACGTCAAAAGCGTCGAGCCAGGACGAAGTTCTCTAAAGGGAGGCCGACGGGTCTCCCTTTTTCTTGCCTGCGATTTTTGTGCCTCGATGCACAGCCTTCCTCAATAAATAAGTCTCGTGACTGATAACCTGTCGCAGAACCCGGTGTGCGTATTCCCGGTCTTAGCTACAAGCCCTCTTAATACCCGCAGTGAGGAAAAGCATGAAGTCGCGCATCTGGCGTCTGGCCGGTGTTGGTTTGCTGTGTGTGAGCGTCAGTGCGCAAGCGCTCGCCGACGATCCGGAGAGCCGCAGCCCTAATGGTGGACGCGGCCCTGAGCATCAGGGAAATAACCAGGGCCATGGGGGCGATCATCAGCCCCACGGGCAGAACAATCCGCCGCCGCAAAATCAGCCGCGGCCGCAGAACAACGAAATCATTCGGGGCGACAACAGCCGCCAGTTCGAGCACAACGGCCAGCAGCACAACAATGGCCAGTGGCAGAACCAGAACCGCACACCCAATCAGCCTGCTCCGGTGCATCAGGCGCCACCGTCGAACAACCTGCCGATCCAGCCACGGCCCGACACCGTGCGCCAGACTCAGGAACCGCGCCAGGGTTACTACCGCGACGAGCGGCCGCAGAATGGTTACCACAACCAGCAATGGCAAACCGGCAACCGGCCCAATGACAATCGCTGGCCGGGTCGCCCGGACGGACATGGCAACGGTTGGGGGCCAGGCCCGCAATACCGCCCGGGGCATGTGATCGACCGCTTCCCGGATCGCGAATACCGAGTGCCGTATCGCGGTCAGGATTACTTCTATTCCGGCGGCTACTGGTATCGCCCGCAAGGCCCGCGCTACATCGTCGTGCAGCCGCCACGAGGGATTCGCACCCAGTATCTGCCGGACTATGCCCGTGAAGTGTGGATCGGCGGTGCGTTGCTGTTCCTCGCTGCCGGTTCCTACTATGCGTATCAGGAAGCCACTCAGGATTACGTCGTAGTCGAACCCCCGGTGCAGCAACCGCCGCAACCGCAGCCGCAATCCCAGGGCTATGACGTCGAGGCCTATCCGGCCAACGGGCAGTCGCCGGAACAGGTGCAGCAGGACGGTTATCAGTGCTACCAATACGCCGTGCAGCAGAGCGGTTTCGACCCGCGTACCGCGACCTATCAACCGGCGCCTGAGGTGGTGCAGGCTTACCGTCAGGCGCAGGGCAATTGCCTGAGCAGTCGCGGTTATCAGGTGTCTTACTGAATCCGGGTTTGCGCCCGTTCGGTCTTGACCACTTCCTGCGGGTCGGCGTGCACCAGCACTTCGGCTCGCGGGTAGGCGGCGTGAATCGCATCCGCCGCCTGATCGCTGATACCGTGAGCGACTGACAAGGTCAGCTCTCCCGGCAATTCCAGATGCAACTGCACGAACCAGTGGTTGCCTGAAATCCGCGTGCGCAAATCATGCGCGCCCAGTACGCCGGGTACGCCGCAGGCCAGTTCGAGCATGTGCTGACTGACGTCCGTCGGCAGCTCTTCATCCATCAGCACCGAAAAACTTTCCCGGGCGATCTGGATCGCGCTCCACAAGATGTACCCGGCAATCCCCAGGCCGAACCATGCGTCCAACTGATGAAAGCCCATGCCGGCGAGAATCAGCGCAATCAGAATGCTGCCGTTGAGCAGCATGTCAGAACGGTAGTGCAGCGAGTCGGCGCGCACGGCGTTGGAGCCGGTCTGCTTGATCACCCGATGTTGCAGCGTCAGCAACGCCGCGGTCAGCAGCAGCGAGAACACGATCACGCCGATGCTCAGCCACGGCGCGCCAAGCGGCTCCGGTTGCTTGATGCGTTCATACGCCTGAAACGCAATCAGCACCGCACTGCCACCGATGAACAGCGCCTGCGCCATGCCCGCCAGCGATTCGGCCTTGCCGTGGCCGTAACGGTGATCGTCATCGGCCGGACGCAGCGCGTAATGCACCGCCAGCAGATTGAGCAGCGAAGTGACGCCATCCAGCGCCGAGTCGGTGAGGCCGGCGAGCATGCTCACCGAGCCGCTCAGCCACCAGGCGATGGCTTTGGCGATGATCAGCGTGCAGGCCACCGCCACCGAAGCGCGGGTTGCCAGCCGCAGCAGGCGGGCGTGTTCGGGGCTGGTGGTCATGTGATTTCCTTATGCGGCGGGTTGCAGGCCAAACATCGCCAGTTGTTGAGTGCTGCCCTTGTGCTGGATCAGGCGCGGATCGTCCAGCGGCAGGTTGCGGCCCAGTTCTGTTTCGAGAATAGCCTGCAACTTGAGGTTATCGACCTGACCGTCCGGGCCGATGGCTTGTTTGAGTTTGGCCGGATCGACCTGAGCGGTGTGGCCCGGTTCGAAATAGATCGCGCCAGTGGCGAAGTCCACCGCAAAGGCGATCAGCCCGGGAATTACGTAGAACAGCAGGCCCACGGCGTCGAGTACGGCAATCGCCGGGTCGATCTTGCCATCGATCTGACCGCGACGATCCGGGTAGAAAATCGAACCGCAGGCCGTGAGTTGAGTGAGCAGGGTGGCGACCAGTACACCGCCGATCAGGCGAGAAGGTAAGCGCATGGAAAATCTCCTGAGTCATTTGAAAACGAAGCGTCGTCATTTGAAATTAAGACCCTGACAAACGCCCGGCAGTTCGCCGTTATACTCGCGCCTCTGTTTGGGAGCCAGCATGATTTCTTTGCCGATCGATGAAGTTTTACCCGCCCTGCGTGAAGCCTTGGCGACACGCCACGAAGCCGTGCTCGAAGCACCGCCCGGCGCCGGTAAAACCACCCGCGTGCCTTTAGCCTTGCTCGATGAAGCGTGGCTGGCCGGGCAGACCATTCTGATGCTCGAACCACGGCGTCTCGCCGCGCGAGCCGCTGCCGAACGGTTGGCCAGCGAACTGGGTGAGAAGGTCGGTGAAACCGTCGGTTATCGCATCCGCCTCGACAGCAAGGTCGGCCCCGATACCCGTATCGAAGTGGTCACCGAGGGGATTCTCACCCGACGCCTGCAGGATGATCCGGCGCTGGAAGGCGTCGGTCTGCTGATCTTCGACGAATTTCACGAACGCAGTCTTGATGCCGACCTGGCCTTGGCCCTGAGTTTGAACGGTCGTGAACTGTTCCGAGCTGAACAGCCGCTGAAGATTTTGCTGATGTCCGCCACGCTGGAAGGCGAGCGTCTGGCCGGGTTGCTGGATGACGCGCCGATCCTGCGCAGCGAAGGGCGCATGTACCCGGTGACGATGCGCTGGGGCCGGCCGTTCCAGCCCGGCGAATACATCGACCAGCGCGTGACCCAGACCGTCCTCGAAGCGTTGCACGATGAGACTGGCAGCCTGCTGGTGTTCTTGCCGGGGCAGGCGGAAATCCGTCGGGTGCATCAGCAACTGAGCGATGCCATCGGCGAGCGTAAAGACGTATTGCTCTGCCCATTGCACGGCGAACTGGACCTGAATGCCCAACGCGCTGCCATCGACCCGGCGCCGGCGGGCCAGCGCAAAGTGGTGCTGGCGACCAACATCGCCGAGACCAGCCTGACCATCAACGGCGTGCGCGTGGTAATCGACGCCGGGCTGGCGCGAGTGCCGCGTTTCGACCCCGGCAGCGGCATGACCCGCCTCGATACTCAGCGCATTTCCAGGGCCAGCGCCACCCAGCGCGCGGGCCGGGCCGGACGTCTGGAGCCGGGTGTGTGTTACCGCTTGTGGTCGCAGGATCAGCACGAGCAGCTCGCCGCTTACGGCAGTGCGGAAATACTGTCGGCGGATCTGGCGAGTCTGGCGCTGCAACTTGGACGCTGGGGCGTGACCCCGGGCGAGCTGGTCTGGCTCGATGTGCCGCCGGCAGCGGCCTATGCCCAGGCGCAGGATTTGTTGCAGCGCCTGGGCGCACTTGAAGGCGAGGCGTTGACTTCCCACGGTCAGGCCATGGCCGAGTTGCCGGCGCATCCGCGCATCGCCCATCTGTTGCTGCGCGGTCAGGCGCTGGGGCTGGCGAACATGGCGTGTGACGTCGCGGCACTGCTCGGCGAGCGCGATATTTTGCGCGGCGCCGGGGCCGATCTGCACAGCCGCTTGGTGCTGCTCTCCGGCGAAGAACGCGCGGCACGCGGTGCTCAGGGCGGCGTGCAGCGTGCCCGGCAACTGGCGCGGCAATATCGCGGTTACCTGCGCGGCAAGGCCAGCGCGCCGGTCAGCGATCCCGATCACCCGCGCTGGCTCGGTGCGCTGCTGGCGCTGGCCTACCCGGATCGGGTTGCCCAGCAGCGGCGTGCCGGTGGCGCCGAATATCGTCTGGCCAATGGTCGCGCTGCGCTGTTCGCCGAAGCCGACAGCCTGATGAAGGAGCCGTGGATCGTTGTCGCCGATCTCGGCAGTCGTCAGGGCCAGCGTGAGGAGCGGATTTACCTGGCGGCGGATTTTGATCCGGCGCTGTTCGATTCGGTGCTCGCCGAGCAAGTGCGCGCTGTCGATCAACTGGACTGGGATGAGCGCGAAGGCGTGCTGCGCGCCGAGCGTCAGCGCAAGGTTGGCGAACTGATCCTCAGCCGCGAACCGTTGACCGGTCTCGACGAAGCGGCGCGCAGTCAGGCGCTGGTCAATCTGGTGCGGCGCAAGGGACTGGAGTTGTTGCCGTGGACGCCGGAGTTGCGCCAGTGGCAGGCGCGGGTCGCGTTGCTGCGGCAACTGGATCTGAGCGCTCAGGCCGAAAGCCAATGGCCGGATGTCAGCGATGCAACGTTGCTGAACACTCTCGAGCATTGGTTAATGCCTTACCTGGGCAAGGTCTCGCGGCTCAGCCATTTCGCCAATCTGGACCTGTCGAGCATCGTCCGCAATCTGCTGCCGTGGCCGTTGCCGCAGAAGCTTGATGAGCTGGCGCCGCACCACATCAGCGTGCCGTCGGGGTCATCGATTCGTCTGGATTACAGCGAACAGCCACCGATTCTCGCGGTGCGTTTGCAGGAGCTGTTCGGCCTCGCCGAGACGCCACGAATTGCCGGCGGCCGGCAAGTGGTCAAGCTGCATCTGCTGTCCCCGGCACGGCGGCCGGTGCAGGTGACGCAGGATCTGGCCAACTTCTGGCGCAGCACCTATGCCGAGGTGAAGAAAGATCTCAAGGGGCGCTATCCGAAGCATTATTGGCCGGATGATCCGTTGGTGGCCGAGGCGACCGCGCGGGCCAAGCCGCGCGGCACCTGAAGAGCAAAACATCGCAGCCTGCCAACCAATCACGGTACGACATCAATCTATTGTGGGAGCGGGCTTGCTCGCGAAGGCGGTGCGCCAGGCACGGATGCATCAACTGACACACCGCTTTCGCGAGCAAGCCCGCTCCCACAGGGTTATGAGGTGTGTGTGACTACGGGGCTGCGGGCAGCAGGAACCGCGCAATCACCGGCAAGTGATCGGAAATGCGCAACGTATCGTCCTGGCGCACCCGCGCTTCGACCCGTTTGATCTTTGGGCTGTAGAAGAGATAGTCCACGGTGCGATCCGGGCCATTCAGGCCGGGGTCGTTGGGGTAGTGGGTCAGCCAGTGGGCGCGGTCGATGCCGCTGGCTTCGTTGTTGGTCGGGATCATCGGGTACTTGTCCCACAACAGATGCAGCGCGCTGTCGATCGAGTAGGGCGTGCGCTGCTCGGCGGGCAGACGCTGATACTGGCCCAGCGGCAACAGATTGAAGTCGCCGCCGATGAGCCACGGCAGGCCCTGGCTTTCGTACTTGTCGAGTACCTTGGTCACCGCCGTCACTTGTGCCTGCAAGGTCTCGTCCGGTTGGCGGGCGCGATCCAGATGGGTGTTGAACACCGTCAGTTGCCCACCGTCGCTCAGCGGCAGCTTGGTCGCGAGCAGGGCGTCTTTGGGTTGGAACTGGCGGTAGATGAAGTTCGCTGGCGGCACCGGCAATTGCAGGCGCTCGGCGTGTTCGATGCGGTAGCGGCTGAGGGTCGCCAGTTGCCGGCCAACGCTGCCGAAGATGTGCGGGTCAGGGACAAAATCGGCTTTCCAGTCGAAGGCGTGAGCGCTGCACGGGTAAAGGTCGGTGACCCGTTCCCGCAGCAGCTTGAGCTGATTCTGGTAATCACTGGCCTTGGCGCCGTCGTCCAGCTCCTGCAGCAGCACCACGTCGGGTTGTTCGTCGCGGATCACCCGCGCCACTTCGTCGAGACTGAAGGCCATGTCTTCCGGGGATGGCGCCTCATCAGAGCCTTGGGCGAGATCGTTCCAGAACACGTAGCGCTTGCCCGCGAGGTACTGCACGTTCCAGGTCATGACTTTCAGCGCTTGCCCCGGCACCAGGGTCGGCGGCGTACCGGTGCAGGTAACGGGCAGGGTCTCCCGTGCGCCGGGGCGCCAGGTCAGGCTGTAGAACAGCCCGCCGATCAGGACGATGGCGAGCACAATCAGCAACAGGGTGTAGCGCAGCAGACGGGGCATGGCTCGGCTTTTCGCGTTACAAAAGTGGCTCCGAGCATACCTGACCGCAGAGCCTTGGCCCAAGGGTCGCGAAGTCAGACCGCTCCGGTACGTTTGTCAGGCAATTCGCTGATCAGCATGAACAGACGGAACAGCACCACACTGGTGAACAGCTGCAGGAAACTGTGCGCGCTGTCGATCATTACCGCGATCAGCGGATTCTGTGGGTCGGGGTATGCCGCCAGGGTCGCGCCCTTGAGCAGCCACAACGGCCCCATCACACACAGAATGCACAGCAGGATCCGCCAGAAATGCCCACGCGTCAGGCGCAGACTTTCCTTCATCGCCTGCAGCGGCCCCATGCCGCGCAGCACCAGCAGGTATTCAGCGAATGCGAGCATGACCATCAGCATCAGGCCCGGCAGGAAATACAGCGACAACCCCAGCAGAATCAGCAAGGTATTGAGCGCGGTGAGCAAGGCGAAACGCGGCCACAGGCGCGCGGACATCGCCAGCAGATCAAGGTTACGCGGGGCTTCGCCACGGGTGCGAGCATCGAGGAACAGGATCAGCGCGGCGGTGTACAGCGGATACACCAGCAGACCGACGACCACGCTGGCGGCGGAGAAACTGTCGGGGTCGGTGACGTGATCCACCACTTGCTGCAGCGCCGCCTCGAAGATCACCAGCGGCAGGCACAGCTGCAAGATGCTGACCAGGTGGCGTTTGAAAAAATACAGAGAGTCGCGCAGTACATCGAAGGCATTCATCAGTCGGTATCGCAGGTCGAAAACAGTGGCTCACTTTAACCGATGATGGGCGGGCGGACACAAACGTAAACATTCGGTAAAGGTCGTTGAAACATCCTGTCACTGCCTCCATTACAGAGGTGCGCCATGTCCACAGTGGACACGGGCAACGTTATCCCCGGCAATCTACGAGGTCGCCATGAACAGCGAAGAGCAAACCCTGATCGATGGACTGTTTTCCCGGCTGCAACAGGCCGAAACGGAGGCAGCCCCGCGCGACGCCCAGGCCGAGGCGCGGATCAAGGAACACCTGACCCGCCAGCCGGCGGCAGGTTATTTCATGACCCAGGCGATTCTGGTGCAAGAGGCGGCCATCAAGAGCCTCGACGAACAGAACAAGCAGCTGACCCGGCAAGTCCAGCAATTGCAGGCTGAACTGCAAGCGGCCAAGTCCCAGAGCGCGGCCCCGGCGCCAAGCGGCGGCGGTGGTTTCCTGTCGAGCATCTTCGGCGGCGGCAGCTCGCGTCCAGCGCCGACCCAGAGCGCTCCGGCTTCTACCGGCGGCTGGCGTGAGCCGGCACCGCAGCAGAACTACGCTGCGCCAGCGCCACAACAGAACTATGCCGCACCACCGCCCAACTACGCGCAGCAAGCAGCTCCGGCTGCGGGCAGCAGCTTCCTCGGCGGCGCTCTGAAAACTGCCGCTGGCGTGGCCGGTGGCGTGATGCTGGCGCAGGGCATCAGCAGCCTGTTCCATCACAACCAGCAGCCCGAAGAAATCGTTGAAGTGATCAAGGAAGAGCCGGCGCAAGTGGCCGACCAGAGCGGTAACGACTGGGGCAATGACCAGCGTGTGGCCGATAACGGTTTCTCTGGCAATGACCAGGGCGGATTCACTGACACCGACTACAGCGATGACAACTCGTCATTCTTCGATGACGACGATTCGTTCGTCTGACGGATCAGTCGCCAGTATCAAATCTGTGGTGAGGGGATTTATCCCCGATGGAGTGCGCAGCAGTCCCATTTTCGGGGCCGCTGCGCTGCCCATCGGGGATAAATCCCCTCACCACAGTCCACCATCCGTCCGGAGTGGTGGGTTGATTATTCGCGCCACCTTCCTGTGGACTGGCATACTGAGCGCCTTTTTCGGGCCCGGCGCCTGATCCCGCTTCGTGCGCTATGCGCTCACAGGAATCCCGGTGAAAAAAATCGCAGTGTTCGCCGATGTGCAGAACCTCTACTACACCGTGCGTCAGGCCTATGGTTGTCACTTCAACTACGCCGCGCTGTGGGCTGACATTAGCAAGCAAGGGCAGATCGTCGAGGCCTATGCCTACGCCATCGACCGTGGCGACAGCAAGCAGCAGCAGTTCCAGCAGATCCTGCGCAACCTCGGTTTCACCGTGAAGCTCAAACCCTATATCCAGCGCAGCGACGGCTCGGCCAAGGGCGACTGGGACGTGGGCATCACCCTCGACATCATGGACGCCGCCGACCACGTCGACGAAATCGTCCTGGCCTCCGGTGACGGCGACTTCGACATGCTGCTCGAACGCATCATCAGCAAGCACGGCGTACAGGCAGTGGCCTATGGCGTGCCGGGCCTGACCGCCAACTCGCTGATCCGCGCCGCCAGCCGTTATGTGCCGATCGAAGGCGCACTGCTGTTGAAAAACTGAGCGTTGCTCAAGAATTGATTTGAACGGAGTTGAACCCGGTTTGGAACGCATTGCAGTCATCGACTTTGAAACCACCGGCCTGTCGCCGAACAGCAGCTGCCGCGCCACGGAAATCGCCGTGGTCATGCTGGAAAACGGCCGTATCGTCGAGCGTTACCAGAGCCTGATGAACGCCGGCGTGCGCGTTCCTGCGTTCATCGAACAACTGACCGGCATCAGCAACGCCATGCTGCGCAGTGCACCCTCGGCCGAGCGGGTCATGGAAGAGGTCAACGAATTCGTCGGCTGCACCCCGCTGGTGGCGCACAACGCCTCGTTCGACCAGAAGTTCTGGGACTTCGAACTGGGGCGGATCAAACGCACCCGTCTGCAGAACTTCGCCTGCTCGCTATTGCTGGCCCGCCGCCTGATGCCGGCGGCACCGAATCACAAGCTCGGCACGCTCACCACTTTCGCCCGCCTGCCACACACCGGCCAGGCGCACAGGGCGATGGCGGATGCGGAGATGGCGGCCAACCTGATGGCGCATCTGGCGGAAGAATTGCGGCACAAGCATGGGGTGCGTGAGCTGAACCATGACCTGCTGTGCAAACTGCAGAAAGTCCCGGCGGCCAAAGTCAGCGAACACCTGCAGCGCTATCGCTGATCTCGAAGTCACCCAAAATCCCCTGTGGGAGCGGGCTTGCTCGCGAAAGCGGTGTGTCATTCGGCAAAAGGTTGTCTGACACTCCCTCTTCGCGAGCAAGCCCGCTCCCACATTTGGATCTTCTGAGTTCCTGATTACTTACCGTTGCCTTCTATATGGCTCAACGGCACCCGCTTCTCGATCGCGCTCGACAGCACAATCGAGGTCTTGCTGAAGCCGAACTTCGCCACGCGATTGATCAATTCTTCCAGCTCCGTCATCGACGCCACTGCACCCTTCATCATCACGCACGGATCGCCCGTCACCCGAAAGCACTCGGTCAGCTGCGGGATTTTCACCAGTTCGTCGTAGACCTTCTGGCTGCCGTTCTGGTGCAGGCGCAATTCGATCATGCACTGGATCGGCAAACCGATTTTCGACAGGTCGATGTTCGCCTGATACCCGGTGATCACTCCGGCGGCTTCAAGCTTGGCCACGCGCTCGGCCACTGCCGGGGCGGACAGGTTCACCTTGCGCGCCAGATCGGCATAGGACGCGCGACCGTTTTCCAACAGGGCGCTGAGCAGCATGCGGTCGTATTTGTCCAAGGCCGGACTCCTGAAATTGCCAGACTTTCGAAATCGCGGTTTATTCCGTCGATCTCCGTTGTTTCAAAAGTGTACCGGCGCCATAAACAGGTTTTGTAGCTTATTTTTGCTCGCGGGCCTTTCTAGAATAATTCACACCCTGCCTCTGACTGTCGAGCTGCCCATGCCTGCCTTGCGCCGTTTTTCCTTGCCGTTGATCGCCGCGTTTTTCGCGCTGTACGTGATTTGGGGATCGACCTATCTGGTGATCCGCCTCGGCGTCGAATACTGGCCGCCGCTGATGCTCGGCGGGGTGCGCTTCGTGATTGCCGGCAGCCTGATGTACGCCTTCCTGCGCTGGCGCGGGGCGCCGGCACCGACCTGGGCGCAGTGGAAAGCGGCGGGGATCATCGGGATTCTGCTGCTCAGCTTCGGTAACGGCGCGGTCAGTGTCGCCGAGCACACTGGCGTGGCGTCAGGCGTGGCAGCACTGGCGGTGGCGACGGTGCCGTTGTTCACGTTGCTCTTCGGGTATTTCTGGGGCGCGCGTAATACCCGCCTCGAATGGGCCGGGGTGGCGTTGGGGATCGTCGGCATTGCCATGCTCAACATGGGTTCCAACCTGCAATCGAGTCCGCTGGGCGCGGCGTTGCTGATTTTTGCAGCGGCGACCTGGGCGTTCGGCTCGGTGTGGAGCAAACACCTGCCGCTGCCGCAAGGGGCGATGGCCAGTGCCGTGGAGATGCTGGTGGGCGGCGTGGTGCTGTTGATCGGCAGCGCGGTCAGCGGCGAACACCTGCAAGCCTTGCCGCCGGTGGAGGGCTGGCTGGCCTTGGGTTATCTGATCTTCTTCGGCTCGATCATCGCTTTCAATTCCTACATGTACCTGCTCAAGCACGTGCGTCCTGCGGCGGCCACCAGTTATGCCTACGTCAACCCGGCGGTGGCGGTGTTGCTGGGGATCGTGTTTGTCGGCGAGACCATCGGCATGGAAGAAGCGCTGGCGATGCTGGTGATCATCAGTGCCGTGGTGCTGATCGGTCTGCCGCAGTGGCGGCGACCGGCGCAGCCGCTCGTCGTGGAGACGCCGAAGACCGCCGTTCCAGCAGAACAGCGTGTGAATTAGGGTAAACTGCGCGCCATTGCACACTCGTGTCGCACAATTGCGCTGAATTTTCCTACGGTACTCCCATGACTTTCGCCTCTCTTGGCCTGATCGAACCCTTGCTGCGCTCCCTCGAGAAGCTCGGCTACCAGACTCCAACGCCGGTCCAGGCGCAAGCCATTCCGGCCGTTCTGGCCGGTCGCGACCTGATGGCCGCGGCCCAGACCGGGACCGGCAAGACCGCCGGTTTCGCCTTGCCGCTGCTGCAGTTGCTGGCCATGGAAGGGCCGAAAGTGGCCGCCAATTCGGCGCGTGCACTGATTCTGGTGCCGACCCGCGAGCTGGCGGAGCAGGTTCATGAGTCGGTGCGCCAATACGCTGAAAACCTGCCATTGCGTACGTATGCGGTGTACGGCGGCGTCAGCATCAACCCGCAGATGATGAAGCTGCGCGGCGGCGTTGATGTGCTGGTCGCCACGCCTGGTCGCCTGATCGACCTGTTCCGCCAGAACGCGTTGAAACTCGATCAGTTGCAAACTCTGGTGCTCGACGAAGCCGACCGCATGCTCGACCTGGGCTTCTCCGAAGAACTGGCGAACATTTACCGCATGCTGCCGAAGAAGCGCCAGACGCTGCTGTTCTCCGCGACCTTCTCCGATGACATTCGCCTGCTCGCCGGGCAGATGCTCAACGATCCGCTGAGCATCGAAGTCAGCCCGCGCAACGTCGCGGCCAACACCGTCAAACAGTGGGTGGTGACGGTGGACAAGAAGCGCAAGCCGGAACTGTTCGTGCACTTGATGCGCAAGAACAAGTGGAAGCAGGTGCTGGTGTTCGCCAAGACCCGCAACGGCGTGGATGCGCTGGTGGAAAAACTCCAGGGCCTGGGCATCAACGCCGACGGCATCCATGGCGACAAACCGCAGGCGACCCGTCAGCGTGCGCTGGATCGTTTCAAACTCAGCGAAGTGCAGATTCTGGTGGCGACCGACGTCGCTGCCCGTGGTCTGGATATCGAAGATTTGCCGCTGGTGGTCAACTTCGACCTGCCGATCGTCGCCGAGGATTACATCCACCGCATCGGTCGTACTGGCCGTGCGGGCGCGACGGGCGAGGCGATCTCGCTGGTGTGCGCGGATGAAGTGAACATGCTCTCGGCAATCGAGATGCTCACCCGCCAGACCTTGAAGCGTCAGAACGAGCCGGATTTCGAACCTGAGCACCGCGTGCCGGATACCGATGCCAGCGGTCAGGTGATCAAGAAGCCGAAGAAACCGAAAAAGCCGAAAACGTCCGGCGGCGGTGGCGGCAAGCGCAATCTGGGCAAGTGGGTCGACAGTGGTGACACTCAGGCGCCGGAGCCGTCGATCAAGCCTGTGCGTAAAGTGCCGGTGTTCAATACCGGGCCGCGCAAGCGCAAGCCTTGATCTGATAGGGCGTCTGTAAGGACGCCTTCGCGAGCAGGCTCGCTCCCACAAGGGATCTCCTTGTTACTGGAGATCAGTGTGGGAGCGAGCCTGCTCGCGAAGGGCGCGCCGCGGTCTTCAGCCCTTACTCTGCAACCACTCCAACATTGCCAATCCCGCCGCACGCCCGCTGGCAAAACACGCCGTCAGCAGATACCCGCCCGTTGGCGCCTCCCAATCCAGCATCTCCCCCGCACAAAACACCCCCGGCAACGCCTTGAGCATCAAGCGCTCACCCATCGCCTCAAACGTCACGCCACCGGCGCTGCTGATGGCTTCGTCCAGGGGCCGCGCTTTCACCAGGGTCAGCGGCAACGCCTTGATCGCCCGCGCCAGCAACGCCGGATCAGCGAAGGTTGCCGCGTCAGTCAATTCACGCAACAACGCCGCTTTCACCCCATCAATTCCGACCTGACTGTGCAGATGCTTGGCCATCGAGCGTGAACCGCGTGGCTTGCTCAACGCTGCCTGCAATTTATCCACAGGTCGGCCGGGCAACAGATCGATGTGCACCGTGGCTGAACCCTGCGTATTGATCGCCTCGCGAATCGGTGCCGACAGCGCATAGATCAGGCTGCCTTCAACCCCGGTCGCGGTGATCACGCATTCGCCCAAGCGTGGCACGTCGTCGTTCAAACCGATGGCGACATTTTTCAGCGGTGCACCGGCGAATTTGCTGACAAGCAATTCGCTCCAGGCCTGCACCTCGAATCCGCAATTGCTCGGCTGCAACGGCGCCAATCCTACGCCTTTTTGCTCCAGGGGCAGCATCCACGCGCCATCCGAACCCAGGCGCGACCAACTGCCGCCGCCGAGGGCGAGCAGGGTGGCATCGGGTTTGACGGTGATTTCGCCGTCGGGGCTGCTGATGCGCAGTGCGCCGTGTTCATCCCAGCCGAGCCAGCGATGGCGGGTGTGGATAACCACGCCGCTGTCGCGCAGGCGTTTGAGCCAGGCGCGCAGCAGGGGAGCGGCTTTCATGTCGGTGGGGAACACCCGGCCGGAGCTGCCGATAAAGGTTTCGATGCCCAGTTCATGAATCCAGCGGCACAACGCGTCGGCGTCGAAACCGCGCAGTAACGGCGCGATCTGCGGCGCGCGTTCGGCGTAGCGCGCGAGGAATGCCGGGTAAGGCTCGGAGTGGGTGATGTTCATGCCGCCGACCCCGGCCAGCAGGAACTTGCGCCCCACCGAGGGCATGCCGTCGTACAGATCGACGCGCACGCCGGCCTGGCTCAGCACTTCGGCGGCCATCAGGCCGGCGGGGCCACCGCCGATGATGGCGACGTGAGCGGGGTGGGGGGCGGAGTTCTGGGTCATGGCGTGCGCTGCGGTATGGCGGGATAAGGCGCGCATTCTAACAGCGCAGACCTTTGTAGGAGTGAGCCTGCTCGCGATGGCGGTTTATCAGGCGACATAAGTGCTGAATGTTGGTCCGCCATCGCGAGCAGGCTCACTCCTACAAAGAGATCGAGGTGAATTCAGTATGTGGTTAAAAAATAACCATCGCGCTGTACACCATGTTCGCTGTGGTCTGTAGTCCCTTTCGCTCAGGTTATCCACAGGCCGTTCCACAGCGATTGTGGGTAACGCAACACAGCTTAGTGACATCCGTGTGACGTCCAGACCCGTTGCGCGCTGTGATGCAGGATGCCGTGGCGGCGGGCGAGGGCGTGGCGATCCTTGCTGTAGCCGCCGCCGATCACGCCGACCACCGGGATGTCGCGGCCCAGACAATGGCGCATCACGCTTTCATCGCGGGCGGCGACGCCTTCGTCTGTCAGCTGCAGATAACCGAGGGCGTCGTCCTTGTGCACATCGACCCCGGCGTCGTACAGCACCAGGTCCGGTTGATACAGCGGCAGCAGGTAGTTGAGGGTGTCATCCACCACCTGCAGATAATCGGCATCGCCCATGCCGTTGGGCAGCGGAATGTCCCAGTCGCTTTCGGCCTTGCGTGCAGGAAAATTCTTTTCGCAATGCAGGGATACGGTGATCGCCTCCGGGGTGTCATGCAGGATCCGCGCGGTGCCATCGCCCTGATGCACGTCGCAATCGAAGATCAGCACCCGGTTCACCCGACCGCTTTGCAGCAGGTAATGGCTGATGATTGCCAGGTCGTTGAAGATGCAGAACCCGGCCGGGTAGTCGTAGTGAGCGTGATGGGTGCCGCCGGCGAGGTGACAGGCCAGACCATGCTCCAAGGCTTTTTCTGCCGCCAGAATCGAGCCGCCAACTGCGCGCACCGTGCGCCGCGCCAGTGCTTCGTTCCACGGCAGGCCGAGGCGCCGCTGGTCTTCGCGGGACAACTCGCCGCTCATGTAACGTTCGATATAGCGACGGTCATGCGCCAGGGCGAGGATGTCGTTGGGGCAGATCTCGGGACGCAGCAGGTCGGCGTCGCGGGTCAGGCCGCTGTCGACCAGGTGGTCGCGCAGCAAGCGGAATTTATCCATCGGAAAGCGGTGATCCGCCGGAAACTCGGGGCTGTAGTCTTCGTGGTAGATCAGCGGCAGGGGCATGGCAACTTCATGTAGGAACGATGGAAAGAGTGAACGATCCTACCAGCGATGTAGACTTGCGGCATGGAAATGGAGGGGCATGATGGAGCCGATTCAGCAACTCGAAAGCGCACGCCTGCTGATGCGTCAGTGGCGCGACGAGGATTTGCCGGAATTTGCGGCGATGTGCGCCGATCCTCAGGTGATGCGTTACTTTCCGGCCCCGCTCAGCCGTCTCGAAAGTGCGTCGATGATCGGCCGGGTGCGCGGGCATTTTGCCGAGCACGGTTTCGGTCTGTGGGCGCTGGAGCGCAAGGACAGCGGTGAGTTCATCGGTTTCACTGGCCTGGGTGTGGTCGGTTTCGATGCGCCGTTCACCCCGGCGGTGGAAATCGGCTGGCGTCTGGCCCGCGAGCATTGGGGGCTGGGCTATGCCAGTGAGGCGGCGTGGACGGCATTGCGCGCAGGTTTTGATCGGCTGGGGCTGAAGGAAATCGTGTCTTTCACCGCCCAGAGCAATCTGCCGTCGGAGAAAGTCATGCAGGCGATTGGCATGCAGCACGATCCGGCCGATGATTTCGATCACCCCAAACTTGCCGTCGATCACCCGTTGCGGCGGCATCTGTTGTACCGAATTACCAGGGAGCAATGGCTGCAAACCCTGCATGGCTGAGCCGACACGGACGTTTACAATGGCGCGACAATGGCTCGCGCCAGAACCTGAATGGGCCGCCGCAGCCAAGACTGCGCGGCATAGCGTTGTGTGAGGAGAGTCTGAATGAGCCAAGTGTTGGAAGATCTGGTCGACCTGCTGACCCTGGAGCCAATCGAGGAAAACCTGTTCCGTGGCCGCAGCCAGGACTTGGGTTTCCGTCAGTTGTTCGGTGGTCAGGTACTCGGTCAGTCGCTGTCGGCGGCCAGTCAGACGGTTGAAGAGGCGCGCCACGTGCATTCGATGCACGGTTATTTCCTGCGTCCGGGCGATGCCAAGTTGCCGGTGGTGTATTCGGTGGATCGCGTGCGTGACGGCGGCAGCTTCAGCACCCGACGGGTCACAGCGATCCAGAAGGGCCACCCGATCTTCACCTGCAGCGCGTCGTTCCAGTACGACGAGGCTGGCTTCGAGCACCAGAGCCAGATGCCGGTGGTGGTCGGCCCGGAAAACCTGCCGTCGGAGCTGGAACTGACCCAGCAACGCGCGCACCTGATCCCCGAGCACATGCGCGAAAAATTGCTGTGCCCGAAACCGATCGAAGTGCGCCCGGTCACCGAAAAGGATCCGTACAACCCGCAGCCGGCCGATCCGGTGAAGTATGTGTGGTTCCGTGCCGACGGTGCGCTGGCGGATATTCCGGCGCTGCACAAGTACCTGCTGGCCTACGCCTCGGACTTCGGTCTGCTGACCACCTCGATGCTGCCGCACGGCAAGTCGGTCTGGCAGAAAGACATGCAGGTCGCCAGCCTCGATCACGCGCTGTGGTTCCACAACGATCTGCGCGCCGATGACTGGTTGCTCTACGCGATGGACAGCCCGTGGGCCGGCAATTCCCGGGGATTCTCCCGTGGCAGCGTGTACAACCGCGCCGGGCAACTGGTGGCATCGGTGACCCAGGAAGGCCTGATTCGTCACCGCAAGGACTGGGCATGAGCCTGAGCGATGTGAAGCACTGGGTGTTCGACATGGACGGCACCCTGACCATCGCCGTGCATGACTTTGCGGCGATCCGCGTGGCGCTGGCGATTCCGCCCGAGGACGACATTCTCACCCACCTTGCAGCGCTGCCGGCCGAGGAGGCCGCAGCGAAACACGCGTGGTTGCTGGAGCATGAGCGCGATCTGGCGCTGGGCTCGAAACCGGCGGCCGGTGCGGTGGAGCTGGTGCGCGACCTGCACGGGCGCGGCTATCGGCTAGGCATCCTGACGCGCAACGCACGGGAGCTGGCGCATGTGACGCTCGACGCCATCGGCCTGGCCGACTGCTTCGCCGTGGAAGATGTGCTGGGCCGCGATGAAGCGCCACCGAAGCCGCATCCCGGCGGGTTGCTGAAACTGGCCGAAGCCTGGAGCGTGCCGGCCAGCGAAATGGTGATGGTCGGGGATTACCGCTTTGATCTGGATTGCGGGCGGGCGGCCGGGGCACGGACGGTGCTGGTGAATCTGCCGGACAACCCGTGGCCGGAACTGACGGATTGGCATGCGCAGGATTGTGTCGAGTTGCGGCGGATGCTTTCGGTCTGAGATCTTTATTGTCTGATCTGGCCTCATCGCGAGCAGGCTCACTCCTACAATTGGAATGCGTTTCCCCTGTAGGAGTGAGCCTGCTCGCGATGGCGCCTCAACAGTCACTACAAGTCATTAATCAAACAGCGCTTTCAGCCCCTCCGGCGACGTCAACATCCCATCGCCGTTATGCCCGACCCCGGGCACTTCAACCAGCCGCTGATTGACCCCTTCCGGATGCCGGCGCAGCAGGTAGCCGAAAAACAGCTTGCCGCGTTCCAGCCGATACGCGCCTTGTGCCTCGGCGGCGCAACTCTTGTCCAGCGCCGGATGTTGCGGGTCTATGTCCTGCTGCCCCAGCAGGTAAATCACTTCGCGTTTGATGTAGCTGCTCTCAAGCTGCAACGGTGTTTGCCCACCGGCGTACACCGGCATGTCGGTCAACCCGTACTTCCAGCGATTGAAACCCGGGCACTGTGCGTGATCGAACGCTACCGGCCGCTGTTCGTTGAAATACGCGTACGACGACGGATTGGCCACCACATAGCGCAGGCGAATGCCATTGGCCTTCAGCGCCGGTTGATCCTTGGCCAGCAAGGCATAACGCTGCACCACTTGACCGCCACCGGAATGGCCGAAAATCACGATCTGCTTCACGTCCGGAAACTGCTTGCGGTCGCTGACCCGGGCGACGATGGCGTCGAGTGCGGCGTAGGAACTCAGCGGCTTCGGCCCTGTGGATAACCCGCCGCCCATCCACTCGTTGCCTTTCCAGCGCAGCAATGTATTGGGCAGGGAGTACAGCGCGACGTCGCTTTCGTTGAGAAACTGCGGCGCGATCACCAGCGTGTGCGCCGTTTGCCCCGCCAGTTCGGTGGCGTGCTCGGCACTCTTGCGATAGGTCTCGGCATTGCGCAGACGACCGTGAATGACGATCAGCACCCGCTCGATTTTCTCAGGTGCCGGGCTGATGCCAACGGCCATTTCGCCGGCCTCGAATTGCAGGCGCCCTGGGCTGATGGCATCGACGCCTGCCGCGTGCGCGTTGCCGCCGATGATCAGTAAAGCCAGAAGCCATTTGCGCATTTACAGGTTTTTCGCCGCGAAGGTATCGCACTGGCCGACCTGGCCCTGGGCGAAACCGGTTTTGAACCAGCGCACCCTTTGCGCCGACGTGCCATGGGTAAACGAGTCCGGTACCACACGGCCCTGACCCTGTTGTTGCAGGCGATCATCACCGATGGCGTTGGCCGCATTCAAGGCCTCTTCGACGTCACCCGGTTCCAGCCAGTTCAGGCGCTTCTGCGCATGGTAGGCCCAGACGCCGGCCAGGCAGTCGGCCTGCAATTCCTGACGCACCAGCAAACCGCCGTCGCCCTGCATCTGCCGGCCCTGCTGACGGGCCGTCTGAATTTTTGCCGAGACGCCGAGCAGCGTCTGCACATGGTGGCCGACTTCGTGCGCGATCACGTAAGCCTGGGCGAAGTCGCCGGCGGCCTTGAAGCGCTGGGCCATTTCCTGGAAGAAGGCCATGTCCAGATAGACTTTCTGATCCGCCGGGCAGTAGAACGGGCCGGTCGCCGAAGTCGCCAGACCGCAGGCGGAATTCACCCGGTTGCTGAACAGCACCAGGGTCGGGTCCTTATATTGGCGACCAGCCTGCTGGAAGATCGCGCCCCAGGTGTCTTCGGTATCGCCGAGGATCGAACGCACGAATTCGGCCTGCTGGTCGTTGGCCGGTGGCGCCTGACGCGTCTGCGTACTGGCCGGTGCCGATTGCTCGGTCATTTGCCCGGTGAGCTGGCCGAGGATCTGCAACGGATCCTGTCCGGTGATCCAGCCGATGCCGACGATCAGCAGGATCGCCCCCAGGCTCAGGCCTTTGCCGCCACCGAACCGCATGCCACCACCGCCGCCGCTATCATCGCCACGGGCATCGACGACGTTGTCACTGCGTCGGCCTTTTTTCCATAGCATGTGGGAATCCTCTTTTCTGTTCGTGGTGATGAGTGTTGCTGGTGTGGGAGTGTGGCGCCAGTCCGGTCGTCCGTCTATTGGCGTACACGCAAACAGGCCCGGCCTCGGGTGACGAGGGCGGGCCTGTTATTGACGAGCGTGTGCGCGACTAATTCAATCCGTCGGCGGATTTCTCTCGGCGCGCTGTGCGTCAGCGATCGAAGGCATCCCACACCGGGGCGAAATCCGGGCTGACCTGACGCTGATTCTTCGGCAGCGCGGCGATCAGTGCGCGGTCTTCAGCGTCCAGTTCAACCTGCAGCGAAGCCAGGTTCGCCAGTTGATTGGCCCGGCTGCTGGCTTTGGGAATCGCTGCCACGTTGTTCTGATCCAGCAGCCATTTCAACGCCACCTGAGTCGGCAGCACGCCGTGTTTTTCGGCAATCTGCTGAATCTGTGGAATCTCCGAGACCTTGTTGCGCGCCAGCGGTGTGTACGCGGTCAGCGCCAGGTCGTGTTGGCGCGCGTAGTCGAGCAGGGCGTTCTGGCCGAGCAGGACGTGGTACTCGACCTGGATCGCTGACAGAGGGATGCCGTATTCCTCGACGACTGTGCGCAGCAGCGGCAGCGGAAAATTCGCCACGCCGATGTTGCGCGCCAGACCCTGTTCCTTGAACGAGGCCAGGGTGTCGAGAGTGCGCGGCAGATCCCAATCGGTACTCGGCCAGTGGATCATGAACAGGTCGACGTACTCGCTGCGCAAGGCCTTGAGGCTTCGTTCCATCGAGTGGCGCATGGCGTCCGGTTGCAACTGGTCCCACCAGACCTTGGTGGTGACATGAATCTGCTCGCGGGGTGTCGGTGTATTCGCCAATGCTTGTCCGACCGCGTCTTCGTTGTTGTAGGCCGCTGCCGTGTCGATGTGCCGGTAGCCGAGTTCCAGGGCCTGCTCGACGGCACGGGTGCATTCGTCGCCGAGCATCGGCCAGGTGCCGAGGCCGAGTTTCGGCATGTTCAAACCCTGGGCGTTAACGATGTGCTGCATGGTCGATCTCCTGTTCGAAAGCAGTGATGCCGGCGATATGCCGAGCGGCGATGTAGCCGAAAGTCAGCGCCGGGCCGAGGTTGATCCCGCCTGCCGGATAGTGCCCGCCCATGATGCTGGCCATGTCGCCACCGGCGGCGTAGAGCCCGGCGATGGGGTGGGCATGGGCATCGAGCACTTGCGCCTGCGGGTTGACCTTGAGCCCGGCAAAGGTGCCGAAGCAGCCCGGTTGCACTTTCACGGCATAAAAAGGGCCGGCCTCTATTGGGGCAACGCAAGGGTTGGGAAGGTTCGCCGGATCGCCCTGCTTGCGGTTATAGGGCGTTGCGCCGCGACCGAACGACGGGTCCTCGCCGTGGCGTGCATGGCGGTTGTAGTCCTCCACCGTCTGGCGCAACCCGCTGGGGTCGATGCCGCAGGCGCTGGCCAATTCTTCAAGGGTGTTGCCGGTTTTCAGATAGCCGCTGCGGATAAATCCTGACACCGGAACGGGAAATGGCCGCGACATGCCCAAGCCATAACGCCGTTGAAAGGCGCGGCTGCAGATCAGCCACGAGGCGACTTCCTCGCCTTCCGGGGTGGCGGCAACCATGGCGCTGACGTAGTCGTAGTAACCGTTGGCCTCGTTGACGAAGCGCTGGCCGTTGCGCAGTACGCCGATGATTCCCGGTTTGCCGCGTTCGATGATGTGTGGGAAATGGCCGATGCTGCCGTCGGCATGCGGCACTTGCGAGACCGGCGCCCAGGCCACGGGCGACGCCAGGTCGGTGTTGACCGTGGCGCCGACGCTTTCGCCCAGGCGCAGGCCATCGCCATTCACCGCCAGCGGCGGCAATGCCCAGTGTTCATGACCCGTGGGCGTGCGCGGAAACAAGGTCTTGCGCCGTTCGACGTCGTTGGCGAATCCGCCGGCGGCCAGCACCACGGCTTTACGTGCATGAATGCGGATCGGGCCTTTGGCGCTGCTGACCACTGCGCCGCAAACCCCTGCTTCATCACGCAGCAGCTCGGTCACGGGTGCCGACTCCCATAACAAAACGCCAAGGTCCTCGGCGGACTTCGCCAGCCTTGCGACCAATGCCACCCCGTTGACCAATTGCATGGCCCGGCCGTGTACCGCCAGATCGAGCAAGTGTCGGGTAAAACGACGGGTTACATGCCACGCGGCTTTCAGCGAACGGGTGAGATTGAGGAACGCCGAAAGGTCGGCGCCGGCCATGATCGGCATGCCCATGAAGGACGTTTCGCGCATTGTTGTACGCAGGCGCCTGAGCAGGCGTCCGACTTTTCGTCCGTCGTAAGGCGCCGCGATGACCGAGCGACCGCCCGTGCCCGCGCCGGGTGTATCGCCATGAATGTCGGCAATAGCGTTGCCGTCAGCAAATTGCAGAGCAGTGTGCTGTTCGAAAAACGCCACCATGTGCGGCCCGGCGGTGAGGAAAGCGTCGACCATTGCCGGATCGTAATGCTCACCGAGTTCGTGGCGCAGGTAAGTGCGCGGTCGCTCGACGTCTTCGACGATGCCGGCGCGTCGGGCCAGCGGATTGCACGGCACCCATGCCCAGCCGCCGGACCACGCGGTGGCACCGCCGAACACCGGATCTTTTTCAACCACGATGACCTTCAGACCGTGCCATGCGGCAGTGACCGCTGTGGATAAACCGGCGGCACCGGAGCCGACGACCAGAACGTCGCAGTCGATTTCGGGAAGTTCGGCAGGCATCAAGCAAAGCTCCGCAGTAAGAATTTATTGGAATTAGATTCCAGAAATTAACCAATGAACTTCAACTGCAACAAGGCATGTTTCAGTAAAGTGGGCGGTTATCGCACGGCCAGTTCCGGATTTCGCTTTGTCCCGGATATCTTCTAGAATCGGCAAAATTTTACTTGGACCTTCCCATGGCCGGCAGTCAGATCGAACGGGTTTTCAGCGTGCTGGAAAGCCTCACCAGTGAGCCGCGCGGGCTGCCGATGCAGACGCTGGCCGAGCAACTGGACATCCCGAAAAGTGCCACCCACCGGATGCTCGCGGAGCTGATTCGGCTGGGCTACGTGCGGCAGAATGCCGACACTCTGCGCTATCACCTGTCGACCAAACTGGTGGCGATGGGGTTTCAGTACCTGTCGAGCAGCGGTGCTGACATCGTGCAGCCGGTGCTGGATCGACTGGCGCAGGAAACCGGTGAACTGGTGCGTCTGGGGGTGATCGATGGCGAGCGCCAGACCTGGATCGCCAAGGCACAGGGCGCACGCACGGGCTTGCGTTATGACCCGGACATGGGTCGCGATGCGCCGCTGTTCTACACCGCTTCCGGGCACGCGTGGTTGGCCTGCATGAGCGATGCCGAAGCGTTATCGATGGTTGAGCGCCAGGGCGCGGAAGTACCGGTGGGCGTCGGGCCGAATGCGCCGCGCTCCAATATCGAACTGCTGGAGCGCCTGCGCCTGGCGCGAGAGCAAGGCTATGCCTGTGTCGAGGAAAGTTCGGCGGTGGGTACTTCGGCGATTGCCGCGGTGGTCAAGCATCCCGTTGACGGGCGAGTGATCGGTGTACTGAGCATTGCCGGGCCAAGCGCGCGGATGCCCGGCGCGCGGCTGCATGAATTGGCGCCGCTGCTGATGAAGTTCACCGAGGAATTGTCGGCGGCGAGCCTGGCGTCCGAATTGTTCGTCTGACTCGCACCGATCCCTGTAGGAGCTGCCGCAGGCTGCGATCTTTTGGTCTTGAAAATCAAAGTCAAAAGATCGCAGCCTGCGGCAGCTCCTACAGGTTGAGCGTCAAGTACAAAGTTGTGCGGTGTTCGCACGGTTTTCCCATCACTGGGTGTTTGATTGTGGAACGCGGTTCTAAATTGTTGCTGGAGTGACATTTCCAACAACAATCACAAGAGGATCGCGCCTTGACTCCGCCCCTTCGTATCGCCCTGATCGGCGCTGGCAACATGGGCCAGCAGCATTACCAGCATTTGCAAACCCTCGAAGAAGCCCGGTTGTGCGCAGTGGCGGATCCCGGCCCGCAGGCTCCAGCGCTGGCGGCGCAGTGGGGCGTGGCGTATTTCGCCGATCACCGGCAGATGCTGGAGCAGGTGCGGCCCGATGCGGTGATCGTGGCCAATCCGAATAATCAGCACGTCAGCACGGCGCTGGATTGCCTCGCCGCCGGGGTTCCGGTGTTGCTGGAGAAACCGGTGGGCGTGCATCTGGATGAGGCACGCGAACTGGTGGCGGCAGTCAAACGCAGTGGCGTGCCGGTGCTGGTCGGCCACCATCGGCGGCACAATCCGTTGATCGTGCGTGCCCACCAATTGTTGCTCAGCGGCGCGCTCGGGCGGCTGACCACGGTTACCGCGCTGTTCCAGTTACGCAAACCCGACCGATATTTCGAGATTCCGTGGCGCCGAGAACCGGGCGCGGGCCTGTTGCTGACCAATCTGATTCACGACCTCGATCTGCTGCGTCACCTGTGCGGTGAAGTGCAGTCGGTGCAGGCCGTCACCGACAACGCGGTGCGTGGGTTTGCCAACGAAGACAGTGTCGCGGTGTTACTGCAATTTGCCGGCGGTGCACTGGGCACGCTGAGCGGTTCCGATGCAGTTGCCGCGCCGTGGAGTTGGGAGCTGAACTCCGGAGAGAACCCGGTCTATCCGCGTCAGGACGATCAGCCGTGTTATCTGCTGGCGGGAACCGCCGGGGCGCTGAGCATTCCGCAACTCAAGTGCTGGCATTACGCTGCCGATCAAGTCGATGCCGGTTGGCACGAACCGTTGATTGCGCAGCAAGAACGGTGTGAGGCAGGGGACGCGTTGCGGTTGCAGCTGCAGCATTTTGTGCAGGTCGCGCGGCGTGAAGTCGAACCCTTGGTCAGTGCCGCCGATGCCGCGCGAACCCTGGCGCTGGTCGAGGCGATTCGTGAAGCGGCGGCCAGCGGCCGTGCCTGTTGCCCAGCAGCGGTCGAGGCTTGAGCATGAACGAACGAATCCTGTCCCTGGCCAGTCTCACCGTGCTCGAATTGTCGCCACCGCAAATGGTCGAGGTCGCGGCGCGTGCCGGTTACAGCCATGTCGGCCTGCGCCTGGAGCCGGCGACGCCTGAGGAATATCACTTTCCATTGGTGGCCGATGGCGGCTTACGGCGTCAGACGTTGGCGCGTTTGCGCGACACTGGCATCACTGTGCTCGATGTGGAAATCCTGCGTCTGAAACCGCAAACCGTGGTCGCCGATTTCGAGAAGCTGCTGGCCGTCGGCGCGGAGTTCGGCGCCAGTGAGTTACTGGTCGCCGGCAATGATCCTGACGAGCAACGGCTCACCGACAACTTTGCGGCGTTGTGTGATCTGGCGGCGCCTTACGGTTTGCATCCGCATCTGGAGTTCATGCCCTGGACCGATGCGCGCAACCTCGAGCAGGCGTCGCGCATCGTTGCCAATGCCGACCGGGAAAACGCCGCGGTGCTGGTCGATGCCTTTCATTTCGATCGCTCTGGTTCACGGCTGGAGGATCTGGCCCACGTCGCGCCTGCGCGCCTGCGTTATGCGCAATTGTGTGATGTGGCGGGACCGAGACCGGTGGACATGGCCGAGATCTTGCGTCAGGCGCGCAATGAGCGGCGGTTTCCCGGCGAGGGCGATTGTGATTTGCACGGTTTGTTGCGCAGTCTGCCAGCTAATATTCCACTGAGCCTGGAGATCCCCACGGTAAAACTGCTGGAGCAGGGCGTAAGCGGATTGCATCGAGCGCAGATGGCGCTCGACAGGACGCGGGAATTGTTGGCGCAGTTGTAAGTCAGTTTTTGTGGCGGGGCGCCAGCGTCCCCGTCACTGTTTATTTTTCCTTCAGAGATATCCAATGACCGTCAGCACCCCGCTCTCAGGTGTCAATCAACCCTTCAAGGGGATCCTGCTGATTGTCGTGGCGACTTTCCTGTTCTCCAGCCACGATGCGCTGTCGAAATACCTCTCGGGTTTCTACCCGATCATCATGGTGGTATGGGCGCGGTATCTGGTGCACACCTTGCTGATGGCGGGGATTTTCCTGCCGCAGTCGGGGTTGCGTGTACTGCGCACCAAACGACCGCTATGGCAGTTGGCGCGGGCGCTGTGCCTGCTCGGCACCAGTCTGTTTTTCACCACGGCGCTGCTGTACATCCCGCTGGCCGAGGCCACCGCGGTCAACTTTCTCGCGCCGGTGCTGGTGACGGCGCTGTCAGTGCCGTTGCTCAAGGAACGGGTGACGCGCGGGCAGTGGATCGCGGTGATCTGCGGTTTTATCGGGGTGCTGATCATCGTCCATCCGGGAGGCGAGTTGTTCACCCCGGCGGTGCTGCTGCCATTCTGCTCGGCGCTGTTTTTCTGCTTCTATCAACTGCTGACGCGCAAACTCAGTGAGGTCGACAGTCCGACCACCAGCAACTTCTTCGCTGGTCTGTGCAACACGCTGGTGATGAGTGCGTTGGTGCCGTTCTTCTGGCAGGTGCCGACCTTGTCGCACGCCGTGTTAATGCTGGCGCTGGGCAGTTGCGGGATGACCGCGCACCTGTTTCTGACCCAGGCGTTCCGCCATGCCGCGCCGGCATTGCTGGCGCCGTTCGGCTACTGCCAGATCGTGTTTGCCGGGTTGTTGGGGTGGGTGGTGTTCAATCACACGCCGAGTCTGTTGACGGTGATCGGGATTGCGGTGATCTGTTGCAGCGGCTTGGCGGCGGCATGGCAACAGAGCCGTAAGTGAAATAGAGACACGCCCCTGTGGGAGCGGGCTTGCTCGCGAAGGCGGTGTTTCAGTCGACAGCTTCAGTGACTGACTGGACGCTTTCGCGAGCGAGCCCGCTCCCACAGGGGGGAGGGGTGCAGGCCGGTTACTCGGTGACGTCTGGAATCTTGCGCGGGGCCATGAAGTACATCCAGGTCAGCGCAATGAAGTACATCGCCGGGATCAGGGTGAACAGCACCGTGTAATTGTTGTTGGTGACGGTCAGGATATGGCCGACGATCTGGGTCATGAACATCCCGCCGATCGCTGCGCACATACCGCCGAAACCGAACACCGTGCTCATCATGTGCTTGGGCGTGTAGTCCATCACCAGGCTCCAGATGTTCGCGGTCCAGGCCTGATGCGCGCCGATGGCAAGAGAGATTGCCGCGACGGCGACCCACAGATTGCTCGAACCAGCCGCCATGACCACGCCGATGATGCAGCAGGCGAACAGGAACATCGACAGCAGTCGCGCCTTGATCGAGTTCATGCCGCGACCGATCAGGAACGAAGACAGAATGCCGCCGCCGACGCTGCCGAAGTCGGCCGTTACGTAGATGATGATCAGCGGAATGCCCATCTGGGTGACGTTGATACCCAGGTTGTATTGCTGATTGAGAAACGGCGGCAGCCAGTACAGGTAGAACCAGAACACCGGCGCGGTCAGCGAATAGGCGAGGGCGAAGGCCCAGGTGCCGCGCATGCGCAGGATTCGCGAGAACGGTACGCGGGCCTGTTCCGGTTCGACTTCTTTCTGGATGTAGTCCAGCTCCGACTGTTTCACGCTCGGGTGATCTTCCGGGTTGAAGTATTTCAAGCCCCAGAACAGCAACCAGATCCCGCCCAGTGCCGACATGCACAGGAACGCGGCCTGCCAGCCCCACACATGAAGAATCAGCGGCAGCAGCATCGGCGTGAACATCGCGCCGACGTTGGTCCCGGCGTTGAAGATGCCGGTGGCCACCGCGCGTTCGCCGGCCGGGAACCACAGGCGCGTGGTTTTCACGCAGGCCGGGTAGTTGGCCGCTTCGGTCAGGCCGAGGATGAATCGGCAGACCATGAAGCCGACGGCCGACGTCGCCAGACCGTGGGCGCCGGTGGCCAGGCTCCAGAGCAGCACCGCGCAGAAGAACACGCGCTTCACGCCGATGCGGTCGATCAGGCGTCCCTGCAGGACGAAGCCGATCGCGTAGCCGACCTGAAACCAGAAGTTGATGTTGGCGTAATCCATCGCCGTCCAGCTCATTTCCTTGGCGAGGATCGGCTGCATGACGCCGAGGGCGGCGCGGTCGATGTAGTTCAGGGTCGTGGCGAAAAACACCAGCGCCAGCATGCCCCAACGGGTCTTGCCGACAGCCATGGCGCCGCGGATCTTGTCGCCGATGCCACCCGTGGCAGTGCTCATGGCCGGGGCCATGCGGGAAGTCTGTGAAGGAATCATTGTTCCACCCGTTTTTGAATTTGTTATGTGGTGTTGTTTGCACGCACTGCGACCGAAGGTTCATTTCCGGACTCAATGTGAAGTCGATGGTGGGCAGTGGACGAAAAATCGTCAATTCGCCGAAACGCCATAGTGTTCGATAATCGCACGCAAAACTAACCGGCTGGTACACTTTAAATTGCTGCTGAAGACGATGCAGCCAATAATTTCCTCACGATAAAAAATGATCCCCTGTAAAAAACTGCAGCGCAGTCCGGGAGTAGCAACATGCAGCGTTCCATTGCCACCGTTTCCCTGAGCGGCACCCTGCCGGAAAAGCTCGAAGCCATTGCCGCCGCCGGGTTCGACGGCGTCGAGATCTTTGAAAACGATCTGCTGTATTACGACGGCAGCCCGCGGGAAATCAGGCAGATGTGCGCTGACCTGGGGATCGCCATCACCCTGTTCCAGCCGTTCCGCGATTTTGAAGGCTGCCGCCGTGATCGGCTGGCGCGCAACCTGGAGCGGGCCGAGCGCAAATTCGACCTGATGCAGGAGCTGGGCACCGATCTGGTGCTGGTGTGCAGCAACGCTTCGGCGGACAGCGTCGGCGACCGGCAGATTCTCGTCGATGATCTGCGGCTGCTGGCCGAACGTGCCGGCGCTCGCGGGTTGCGTATCGGCTATGAAGCGCTGGCCTGGGGCCGGCACGTCAATACTTATCAACAGGTCTGGGACATCGTCCGCCAGGCCGATCACCCGGCGCTCGGCGTGCTGCTCGACAGCTTTCACACCTTGTCGCTGAAAGGTGATCCACGCGCGATTGCCGATATTCCCGGCGACAAAATCTTCTTCGTGCAAATGGCCGACGCGCCGATCCTCGCCATGGATGTCCTGGAGTGGAGCCGGCATTTCCGTTGCTTCCCGGGGCAGGGCGAATTCGATCTGCCGGGGTTCCTCGCGCCGATTATCCAGAGCGGTTACACCGGGCCGTTGTCGCTGGAGATCTTCAACGATGGTTTCCGCGCCGCACCGCCACGGGCGAATGCCGCCGATGGTCTGCGTTCGCTGCTGTATCTGGAAGAGAAAACCCGTCAGCGCCTGGAACAGCAAGCAACGCCAGTGGCCAACCGTGAAATCCTCTTCGAAACGCCACCGGCCAGCGAGTACAACGGCATCGAGTTTCTTGAGTTCGCCGTCGACGAAAGCCTTGGCGCCAAACTGAGCAACTGGCTGGAGCGCCTGGGCTTCGTCAAGGCCGGACAGCATCGCTCCAAGAGCGTGAGTCTGTTGCGTCAGGGCGATATCAACCTGATCCTCAATGCCGAACCGTATTCATTCGGCCACAGTTTCTTCGAGGCCCACGGCCCGTCGCTGTGCGCCACCGCCGTGCGGGTCAAGGACAGCGCCAGCGCCCTGGCCCGCGCCGTCGCCTACAAGGGCCAGCCCTATCGCGGCCTGGTCGGCCCCAACGAACTGGAACTGGCCGCGGTGCGTGCGCCGGACGGCAGCCTGATTTATCTGGTGGATGAGGCGGCGGACGTTTATGGCACTGACTTCAATCTGCTGCCGAACGCACAGGCCCGTGGCGGCCTCAAGCGCATTGATCACATGGCCATGGCGCTGCCGGCCGACAGCCTCGACAGCTGGGTGCTGTTCTACAAGAGCCTGCTGGATTTCGAGGCCGACGATGAAGTGGTGCTGCCCGATCCGTACGGTCTGGTGAAAAGCCGGGCGTTGCGCAGCCGCGACAGCTCGATCCGTCTACCGCTGAACATCTCCGAGAATCGCAACACCGCGATCTCCCACGCGCTGTCGAGTTATCGCGGCTCCGGTGTGCATCACATCGCCTTCGATTGTGATGACATCTTCGCCGAAGTCAGCCGCGCCAAAGAAGCTGGTGTGCCGTTGCTGGATATCCCGCTCAACTATTACGACGACCTCGCCGCGCGCTTCGATTTCGACGACGAGTTCCTCAGCGAGCTGGCGTACTACAACGTGCTCTACGACCGCGACGCGCAGGGCGGCGAGTTGTTCCACGTGTACACCGAGCCGTTCGAGGGGCGCTTCTTCTTCGAGATCATCCAGCGTAAAAACGGCTATGCCGGTTATGGTGCGGCGAACGTTGCGGTTCGTCTGGCGGCGATGGCCAAGTCACGCAGCGGTGCGGTGCGTCAGGCGAAGTTGTAGGAATTTCGTAAACGCGGGATTAAACACGAGCCGCGTGGCTTCCTTCACTGTGCAGCGCGGCCCATAATCGCCAACCTGTGCAGTGATGGCCGTGAGCCCGCAATGACAATGACTTCAGAACTCCCCGCTGCTCCCGTCGAATCCGGTATCGAGCCGCGCAAGAGTCGCAAGAACAACCCGGAAAAAACCCGCGAGAACATCCTGCAGGAGGCGATCGTCGAGTTCGTCCAGCAGGGCTTGTCCGGCGCCCGCGTCGACGCGATCGCCGAGCGCATCCACACCTCCAAACGCATGATCTATTACTACTTCGGCAGTAAGGAGCAGTTGTACGTCGAGGTACTGGAGAAGCTTTACGGCGACATCCGCAGCACCGAAAACCGCCTGCACCTGGCCGAGTTGCCGCCGGTGGTGGCGATCCGTCGACTGGTGGAATTCACCTTCGATCACCACGACCGCAACGTCGATTTCGTGCGCATCGTCTGTATCGAAAATATCCACAACGCCGAGTTCGTGAAGCGTTCGGACACGATCAAGGCGATGAACAATACGATCCTCGATTCACTGGGCGAGATTTTGCGTCGCGGTGCCGAGGAGGGTGTCTTCCGCGCCGGGCTGGACGCGCTGGATGTGCACCTGTTGATCAGCTCGTTCTGCTTCTATCGCGTCTCGAACCGCCATACGTTCGGTGAGATCTTTCAGATCGACCTGCCGGACGAAAGCATCAAGCAGCGTCATCGCGAGATGATCTGCGAGTCGGTGTTGCGCTACTTGCAGCCGTGACACTTACCCATTGTGGGAGCGGGCTTGCTCGCGAAGGCGGCATGTCAGCCTATACATCTGGCGCCTGACACACCGCTTTCGCGAGCAAGCCCGCTCCCACAGGTTCCTTTTGAGCTTCAGCCATTCATGCTTTGAAAATGCGCCAGCATCCGCTGTGCGTCCGGCACCACGCCGCTGAACAATTCAAACGCCTTCACCGCTTGAAACACCGCCATGTTGCCGCCATCTAGCGTGCGGCAACCCAAGGCGCGGGCGTTGCGCAGCAGTTCGGTTTCCAGCGGGAAGTAAACGATCTCCGCGACCCACAATTCCTTGCGCAGCAGTTCCACTGGCACCGGCATGCCCGGCAGTTTGGCCATGCCCATCGGCGTGGTATTCACCAGACCATCGGCCTGATTCAGCGTGCCCGGCAGATCACGCCCGGCCACCGCGCGGCCTGAGCCGAAATGCTGGTTGAGGTTGTTCGCCAGACTCTCGGCGCGCTCGCGGTCGA
Source organism: Pseudomonas sp. LAMO17WK12:I5 (assembly GCF_900215165.1). Lineage (NCBI taxonomy): Bacteria > Pseudomonadati > Pseudomonadota > Gammaproteobacteria > Pseudomonadales > Pseudomonadaceae > Pseudomonas > Pseudomonas sp. LAMO17WK12:I5. The sequence goes on from NZ_OBDS01000010.1 coordinate 192,829, forward strand.
CATCGAAAATACTCAGCTGCTGTACGCCTTCGCTCAACAGCGCGTGGGCCACTGCCGCTCCCGCACCGCCGGCGCCCATCTGGACGACACGCTCACGGGCGACATCCTGCAAGCCGCGACGAAAACCTTCGGCAAAACCCAGGCAGTCGGTGTTGTGGCCGATGCGTTTGCCGTCCTTGAGCACCACGGTGTTGACCGCGCCGATGCCCCGGGCTTCCGGCGACAGTTCGTCGAGCAGCGGGATGATCGCCTGCTTGCACGGGAAAGTAATGTTCAGGCCGGTGTAGTTCATCCGCTCGGCCGCCTGCAGCAAGTCGGGCAGGGCGTTGCTGTCCAGATGCAACTGATCGAGATCAATCAGCCGATACAGGTAGCGCAAGCCTTGGGCGTCGCCCTCATGTTCATGCAGTGCTGGCGTGCGCGAGGCTTGAATACCCGCACCGATCAGGCCAGCCAGTATTACCGGTTTACGGGTCATGCTGCGCGCCCCTTCAGTCGCTGACTGAAATGCTCCAGGGCCAGGCGATAGCCATGGCTGCCGAAGCCGCACATCACCGCCGTGGCGATGGCCGAGACAAACGAGTGGTGGCGGAATGGCTCACGCGCATGCACGTTGGACAGGTGTACTTCGATCACCGGCAACTCACTGGCCACCAGCGCGTCGCGGATCGCCACCGAGGTGTGCGTCCACGCCGCCGGGTTGATCACGATCCCGGCGCAGCGGCCGCGTGCCGCATGAATCCAGTCGAGCAATTCGCCTTCGTGATTGGTCTGGCGAAACTCCACGGCCAGGCCGAATTCTTCGGCAGCGCGGCCGCACAGAGCAGAAATATCAGCCAGGGTTTCGTGACCGTAGGTTGCCGGTTCACGAGTGCCGAGCAGGTTCAGGTTCGGGCCGTTGAGCACCAGAACGATAGGGGGCATGGGGGCAAACTCCACTTATTGTTTTTGGCTTGGGCCGAAGGTTTCAGCCTGTGGAGGTAAAATGTACCAGATGGTTACCATGGTCAATTGAACTGATTTAACCCGATGGTTTTGTGTTCGGTGATCGCACAAAAGCTACATCGCATTCAGATTTTCCGAATTGTATCGACAGTTTTGCTTACGTTTTTTTTCGAAGATGCAGCGCTTCCTCATCCGTGCCGACGCTAGTCTGAATGTGGTGAAAGGCATTGAGGTGCTGTGCAGCACCGGCCGTCGGATTTGAAAGGAAAATCAAATCCTGAAACTTATTAACCTAACGGATGGGTTAGCATGAAAGTATGCAACTACAGGGAATTGTCGATAAGCATCATGTTGCGAGATGAGCATTGCCCGCCACATGTTCACGTTAATGCAGGCGCCTGGAATGCCCGATTTCAGTTCAGTTTCTGGCACAACGACATTGAACTGTGGGATGTCGTGCCGCTTTCACGTCGACCGCCGCTGGCGGTGCTGGAAGGATTGTGTCGATCACTGGGGCAACCTGCTCATCTGCGTCGCGCACGAGGGATCTGGTGGTCAGGCTTGCAGACAGTTTGTCTCGACAATCAGGTGTGGGACTGCGAGTCAAACGAAGTCCCCGTGATGAAACCGGTCACCGCTACGACCTACAGGATCAGTTCGACGCGCTATGAACCAGAAGCAGACAAGACTGTTCTGACATTGCTCGGCAAACTGGCAGGAGTTGAAATCGATTTATGAAAGTCATCAAGGCAAAGCCGTCCGTACATCGTCCGCTGACGGAAGAAATGCTCGATGCCGCGATAAAACGTGGCGAAGCGCGCCAAGCTAGCAGCTTGCAGGCTGTTTCTGTGACCTTTGAAAGCCCGTCTCTGGTCATTCGTTTTGAAGACGGCAGCGGTGTGTTGCTACCGGTGAGCCAGTATTCGGAGTTCGACGGGTTTGATTCAGACGATTATGCGAACCTGACAGTCGGCTATGCAGGCACTGCGCTTTGCCACGAGGGCAAAGACCTCGACGTTTCCATCTCCGGAATGATTTCGGCGAGCCCGTCACTCATGAGGATGGCGGCTTCGGTGGTTGCGTCGCGTAACGGTCGTCAAAGCAGTGCGGCAAAATCCGAAGCTGCACGAGCAAATGGCAAGAAGGGCGGGCGTCCACGTAAGACCGACACTGCACCGTAAGCACCCACAAAAAAGCCGTCAATCAAGACGGCTTTCTCGTACCCGGCATTCGCCATCAACGCCGGGTCAGCAACACCCCGGACTCCATGTGATGCGTCCACGGGAACTGGTCGAACATCGCGCAGCGGGTGATGCGATGCGTGTCGTGCAGTTGGGCGATGTTGGCGGCCAGGGTTTCCGGGTTGCAGGAGATGTACAGGATGTTGTCGAAGCGCCGGGTCAGCTCGCAGGTGTCCGGGTCCATGCCGGCGCGCGGCGGGTCGACGAACACGCTGCCGAACTCGTAGCTCTTCAGGTCGATGCCTTGCAGGCGACGGAACGGGCGCACTTCGTTCAGCGCTTCGGTCAGCTCTTCGGCGGACAGGCGCACCAGCGTGACGTTATCCACAGCGTTTTCGCTGAGGTTGCTCAGTGCCGCGTTGACCGAGGTTTTGCTGATCTCGGTGGCCAGCACTTTGCGTACACGGGTGGCGAGCGGCAGGGTGAAGTTGCCGTTGCCGCAGTACAGCTCCAGCAGATCGTCGGGACGATCGCCCAATGCTTCGTACGCCCAGTTGAGCATCTTCTGGTTCACCGTGCCGTTGGGCTGGGTGAATGCGCCTTCCGGCTGGCGGTAGCTGAAGGTGCGACCACCGACTTCGAGTTTCTCCACCACGTAATCGTGGCCGATGACTTCGCGTTTGCCCTTGGAACGGCCGATGACGCTGACGTTGAGATCAGCCGCCAACTTCGACGCGGCCGCATGCCAGTGTTCGTCCAGCGGACGGTGATAGCACAGGGTAATCATCGCATCGCCGGCCAGGGTGGTCAGGAACTCCACCTGGAACAGCTTGTGGCTCAGCGCCGAACTGGCCTGCCATGCCGCCTTGAGCTGCGGCATCAACTGGTTGATGCGCAGGCTGGCAATCGGGAACTCTTCGATCAGGATCGGCGTGCGTTTGTCGTCCTGGGAGAACATCGCGTAGTGCCGTTCGCCGGCCTCGCGCCACAGGCGAAATTCCGCGCGCAGGCGGAAGTTCTGCAGCGGCGAGTCGAACACGGTCGGCTCTGGCGCATCGAACGGGGCCAGCAGGTCACGCAAACGCGTGACCTTGTCTTCGAGCTGAGTGGCGTAGGCCTGGGAATCGAAAGTCATGCGTTGAACCAACCCAACTTGATCACAAACAGAATCGACAGAATCACCAGCGCCGGGTTCAGCTCACGGGCGCGGCCCGACAGCAGCTTGATCACGGTCCAGGAGATGAAACCGAAGGCGATGCCGTTGGCGATCGAGTAGGTGAACGGCATGGCCAGCGCGGTGACCACGACCGGTGCGGCGACGGTGATGTCTTCCCAGTCTATTTCCGCCAGACCGGAAGTCATCAGCACGGCGACGAACAGCAGCGCCGGAGCGGTGGCGAACGCCGGAACGCTGGCCGCCAGTGGCGAGAAGAACAGCGCCAGCAGAAACAGGATCGCCACGACGATCGCCGTCAGCCCGGTACGGCCACCAGCACTCACGCCGGCCGCGGATTCGATGTAGCTGGTGGTGGTCGAAGTACCCAGCAGCGAGCCGGCCATCGCCGCGGTGCTGTCGGCGATCAGTGCCCGGCCCATTTTCGGCATGTGGCCGTCCTTGCCCATCAGTCCGGCGCGTTTGGCGACGCCGATCAGGGTGCCGGAGTTGTCGAACAGGTCGACGAACAGGAAGGCGAAGATCACGCTGACCAGACCGATGTCCAGTGCGCCCTTGATGTCCAGTTGCATGAAGGTCGGGGCCAGCGAAGGTGGCATCGAGGTCACGCCGCCGAACGGGGTGAAGCCCATGGCGATGGAAATGATGGTCACTGCCAGAATGCCGATCAGCACTGCGCCGCGCACTTTCAGCGCTTCGAGGGCGACGATCAGGGCGAAGCCGAGGGTGGCGAGGATCGGCGCCGGGGCTTTCAGGTCACCGAGGCCGACCATGGTCGCCGGGTTGCTGACCACGATGCCCGCGTTGTGCAGTGCAATCAGCGCCAGGAACAGGCCGATACCGGCGGCAATCGCCGAGCGCAGCGGCAGCGGGATGCTGTTGATGATCCATTCGCGGATGCGGAAGATCGACAGCAGAAAGAAGCACACTGCCGAGATGAACACCGCGCCCAGCGCCACTTGCCAGGTGTGGCCCATGTGCAGGACCACGGTGTAAGTGAAGAAGGCGTTCAGGCCCATGCCCGGGGCGAGGGCAATCGGGTAGTTGGCGATCAGGCCCATGATGGTCGAGCCGATGGCGGCTGCCAGACAGGTGGCGACGAACACCGCGCCCTTGTCCATGCCGGTCTCGCCGAGGATGCTCGGGTTGACGAACAGAATGTAGGCCATGGCCAGGAAGGTCGTGACGCCCGCCAGAATCTCGGTACGCACGTTGGTGTTGTGTGCCTTGAGTTGAAACAGCCTTTCCAGCATGTCTGCTCCCCGTGGCGCGCGCGGCGCCGTGAATGTATCGACCTCAACAGCAAAGCACAGACCGTCGCAAGCGCCTGGGATTTTGTGGTGGGCCGGAAAAAGCCGCGCATCATACCAGCAGCGTGAGGAATATGGCGGTTGTTGGTGCCGAACGTCGTCGAAGTTTTGCCACAAGGCCAACTGCGCCATACTGCGCGCTGAATTTTTCGGGGAAACGTGATCACATGGGCAAGCGCTGGATAAAGGCTTTCGGGGTAGTGGCCGGGCTGATGGCCGGGTCGACGGCGGCGCTGGCAGCTTCGGCGCCACCGTTGACTGAAGTGAAGGTGATCAAGGTTCAATCGCCGGCCTGTGGTCTGGAAGACATCGGCGATAACCAGCCGCAAACCCAATGCGATCACAGCGGCCCGAGCATCAAGGTGTTCGTGCTGGAAATCGGCTATGGCCAGAACCAGCCGCATGCCACGCTCGATGGTTTTGAAGTCAACGGCACCCGGGCGCCGGTGTGCGCCTTTGATAACGGCAACCTGACTGAGTGCAAGCCTGGCAGCAACACCGTCGGCTCACTGTATACCTTTGATCTGGCGGGCAAGCAGGAAGGCACCTTCACCTTCAGTAACACCTCGATCAACGCGCCACGCAACACCCTGTCGGCCCAGCTTTACATCAAGTAACGGCTGTCATCGAACAGGGCAAGGCAAAGCTGACTACGCTTGAAAGATCACCCAGCGGATAGCGCCCATGACCTTTAGAGCCCTGATTACCCTCGCCGAGGGCATTGATGATCTGCAAAGCGTGACCCTGATCGACGTGCTGCGCCGCGCCGGCGTCGAAGTCGTGGCGGCCAGCATCGAAGGCCGGCGCATGCTGACCTGCGCGCGCGGTACGCGCCTGACAGCGGACGGCATGCTGGTTGATGTATTGGCGCAGACCTTCGACCTGATCGTCCTGCCCGGTGGTGCCGTCGGCGCCCAACATCTCGCGGCGCATCAGCCGCTGCAGCAATTGCTCAAGGACCAGGCCAGCGCCGGCCGCCTGTTCGCCGCCATCGCCGAAGCCCCAGCCATCGCCCTGCAAGCCTCAGGTGTATTGCGCCAACGGCGCATGACCTGCCTGCCGAGTGCCAGCCATCAACTGTCGGGCTGTACGTTTGTTGATCAACCGGTGGTGGTCGACGGCAATTGCATCACCGCCCAGGGCTCCGGCGCCGCACTGGCCTTTGCCCTGACGCTGGTTGAGCAGCTTGGTGGCAAGGCATTGCGGGTGAAAGTGGCGGGGGAGATATTGGTTTGACGAGCCTCAGACCTTCGCCTCTTCCACCGGCACATGCATCCGGTCGCGGTTGGCCAGGGTCGGGAACAGTTTGATCCACGTTCCGGTGACCACCAGCGTGCCGATCCCGCCCATCACCACCGCCGGGACGGTGCCGAACCAGTGCGCGGTGAGGCCGGATTCGAATTCGCCCAACTGGTTCGAGGCGCCGATGAACAGGCCGTTCACCGCGCTGACCCGGCCACGCATTTCGTCCGGGGTTTCCAACTGAACGAAGGAGGCGCGGATCACCATGCTGATCATGTCCGCCGCGCCTAGCACCACCAGCACCGCCAGCGAGAACCAGAACGAGGTCGACAGACCGAAGGCGATGGTTGCGACGCCGAACACGCCAACGGCGGTGAACATCACCCGGCCAACATTGCGCTCGACGGCAAATCGCGCCAGAAACAGTGACATCCCCAGCGCGCCAACCGCCGGCGCCGAACGCAGCAGGCCCAATCCCCACGGCCCGGTGAGCAGGATGTCCTTAGCGAACACCGGCAGCAACGCGGTAGCGCCTCCGAGCAACACCGCGAACAGATCCAGCGAGATCGCTCCGAGAATGTCCGGGCGGCTGCGAATGAAGCGGATACCCGCCAGCAACGAGTCCAGCGTGGCTTTGCCTTTGTTCAGCGGCGTTTGTCGGGCGGGCAGGTTGAGCATCAAGGTGCAGGCGATGACATAGAGCAACACCGTCGGGCCGTAGACCCAGACACTGCCAAACGCGTAAAGCAAGCCACCGAGGGCCGGAGCGACAATGGTGGCTGACTGTTGAGCCGACTGCGCTGCGGCGACCGCCCGTGGAAACAGGGCGCTGGGCACGATGCTCGGCAGCAGCGCCTGGGTGGTCGGCATTTCGAAGGAGCGCGCCGCACCGAGCAGGAAGGCGAGGATAAAGATCATTTCCCGGGTGACGTGGTCGGTCGCACTGCCGATGGCCAGTGCCAGGGCGATCATCGCCTGCAATGACTGACAGATCGCCGCAACCCGACGCCGGTCATAGCGGTCGGCGACATGCCCGGTGTGCAGCATGAACAGCACCCGTGGCGCGAACTCGACCAGCCCGACCAGACCCAGGTCGAGCACGTTGCCGGTCAACTGATACAGATTCCAGCCGATCGCCACCGTGAGCATCTGAAAGCCACTGGCGGTGAAGATTCGGGCGAACCAGAACGCAAGAAAAGGACGATGGTGACGTAACAGCAGGGGCTCTTGGCTGGGCATCTGAAGGCAGGTCTGGCTCGAAGGGGAACGTCGAGGTTATCACCAGTCTGTAACAGGAAGTTGCTATGACAAAAAATTTAGTTAGCCAGACATCTATCGCTCCCTGGCATACCTCATCTCAATGTGGTGAGGGGATTTATCCCCGATCGGCTGCGCAGCAGTCGTAAAAAATTGACGATGCACCAAAAGGCAGGATGTCTTTGGGGCTGCTTCGCCGCCCATCGGGGATGAATCCCCTCACTACAGGTCGTGCAGCTCTGAGGAGTGTCTTTCAGAACGTTGCCCAGGCAATGAGGCAACTTGTCACGCGGCAAACGACCACGCCGTTCTTCGTCGGAAATGGGACTACTCTTTTAACGTTGCTTGATCCAGATCAAGACCCTCCCGGGCCATGCTCTGGTGGCCCGTTGGCCAGACTCCCTGCGTTGCGATGGCTGTTAAAAAAGAACGAATCAGAATTCGCCGCACTCCATATCCGTGGGGGCAGTAGGCAGGGGCCACAAGCCCCAATGCCGGTATTACCTGACAGAGGAAGACTTATGTTCGGTTTAGAGGCACTCGATCTCGCCCGAATTCAGTTCGCGTTCACCATCTCGTTCCACATCCTGTTCCCGGCCATCACCATTGGTCTGGCGAGCTACCTGGCGGTGCTTGAAGGGTTGTGGTTGAAAACCCATAACGACACTTACCGGGATCTCTACCACTTCTGGTCGAAAATCTTTGCCGTCAACTTCGGCATGGGTGTGGTCTCCGGTCTGGTCATGGCTTACCAGTTCGGCACCAACTGGAGCCGTTTCTCGGACTTTGCCGGTTCCGTCACCGGACCGTTGCTGACCTACGAGGTGCTCACGGCATTCTTCCTTGAGGCCGGTTTCCTCGGGGTGATGCTGTTCGGCTGGAACAAGGTCGGACGCAAACTGCACTTCTTCTCCACGGTGATGGTGGCGATCGGCACGCTGATCTCGACATTCTGGATTCTCGCTTCCAACAGCTGGATGCAGACGCCGCAAGGCTTCGAGATCGTCAACGGCCAGGTGATCCCGACCGACTGGCTGGCCATCGTGTTCAACCCATCGTTCCCGTATCGCCTGATGCACATGGCGACCGCCGCGTTCGTGGCCACGGCGTTCTTCGTTGGCTCGTCGGCGGCCTGGCACCTGCTTCGCGGCAAGGACAACCCGGCGATCCGCACCATGCTGTCGATGGCAATGTGGATGGCGCTGATCGTCGCGCCAATCCAGGCGGTTATCGGTGACTTCCACGGGCTGAACACCCTTGAGCATCAGCCGGCGAAAATCGCCGCGATCGAAGGCCACTGGGAAAACAAAGGCAACGAAGCGACCCCGTTGATCCTGTTCGGCTGGCCGGACATGAAAGAAGAGAAAACCAAATTCGCCGTGGAGATCCCGTACCTCGGCAGCCTGATCCTGACCCACTCGCTGGACAAGCAAGTGCCGGCACTCAAGGAGTTCCCGCCTGAAGACCGGCCGAACTCGACCATTGTGTTCTGGTCGTTCCGGGTCATGGTCGGTCTCGGCTTCCTGATGATCTTCACCGGTCTGTGGAGCCTGTGGCTGCGCAAGCGCGATTCGCTCTACACCTCGCGGCCGTTCCTGTATCTGGCGCTGTGGATGGGGCCGTCCGGCCTGATCGCGATCCTCGCTGGCTGGTTCACCACTGAAATCGGTCGGCAGCCGTGGGTGGTCTACGGGCTGATGCGCACGGCGGATGCTTCGTCCAATCACAGTTTCATGCAGATGAGCATCACCCTGATCATGTTCGTCGTGGTGTATTTCGCGCTGTTCGGTGCGGGGCTTGGCTACATGATGCGCCTGGTGCGCAAAGGGCCGAAAACCGACGAAGGCAAGGAAACCAACGAAGGTGGTCCTGGCCAGAAACGCACTCCGGCTCGGCCGTTGTCCGCAGCCGATGATGAAGGTACCGACGCCGACTCGCAGCGCAGCCTGGAAAAGGAGATTTGACTCATGGGTATTGATCTTCCGCTGATCTGGGCCGTGATCATCATCTTCGGCATCATGATGTACGTGGTCATGGACGGCTTCGACCTGGGGATCGGGATTCTCTTCCCGTTCATCCCGGGCAAGACCGACCGTGACGTGATGATGAACACCGTCGCCCCGGTTTGGGACGGCAATGAAACCTGGCTGGTACTGGGCGGCGCGGCGTTGTTCGGCGCGTTCCCGCTGGCCTATTCGGTGGTGCTGTCGGCGCTGTACCTGCCGTTGATCTTCATGCTGATCGGCCTGATTTTCCGCGGCGTGGCGTTCGAGTTCCGCTTCAAGGCCAAGGACGACAAGCGTCACCTGTGGGACAAGGCGTTCATCGGCGGCTCGGTGGCGGCGACGTTCTTCCAGGGCGTGGCACTCGGGGCCTTCATCGACGGTTTGCCGGTGGTCAATCGGCAATACGCCGGCGGTTCACTGGACTGGCTGACACCGTTCACCCTGTTCTGCGGCGCCGCGCTGGTGGTGGCCTATGCCTTGCTCGGTTGCACCTGGCTGATCATGAAGACCGAAGGCAAGTTGCAGGAGCAGATGCACAACCTCGCGCGGCCCTTGGCGTTCGTGCTGTTGGCGGTGATCGGCATCGTCAGTCTGTGGACGCCGCTGGCTCACCCCGAGATCGCGACACGCTGGTTCAGCATGCCGAACCTGTTCTGGTTCATGCCGGTGCCGATTCTGGTGCTGGTGACGCTGTACGGGCTGATCCGCGCGGTGGCGCGCAATGCCAACTACATGCCGTTCCTGCTGACCCTGGTGCTGATATTCCTCGGCTACAGCGGTCTGGGCATCAGCCTGTGGCCGAACATCGTGCCGCCGTCGATCTCGATCTGGGACGCCGCCGCACCGCCGCAAAGTCAGGGCTTCATGCTGGTCGGTACGCTGTTCATCATCCCGTTCATCCTGGGTTACACCTTCTGGAGCTATTACGTGTTCCGCGGCAAGGTCACCCATGAAGACGGTTACCACTGATCTCTCGCTCTGCTCACCCTGTGAGAGCAAGCCTTCTCGCGGTGGCGTCCTCAGCGACGCCATCGCCCAAGAGGAACGATGCAATGAACGGCAAACATTCCCTGCACGAGATTGAAGAAGCCGAAAAAAAGCCGCTGTGGCAGCGGCTCGGCTGGTTGGCCCTGATCTGGATCGGTAGCGTCGGCGCGCTGTTCATTGCCGCCAGCCTGATGCGCCTGTTCATGAACGCGGCCGGCCTGACCACACACTGAAACATCCCGTCCCGCTGCCCTTGGGCACGGTTTTATGACCCTCTGTACCGCGGAGGGTTTTTTTTGCCTGACGCTTTACTTGCGTGCTTTGAGAATCACGAATTTCGGTGTGGCTGCCACTTGCTCGACGCCACGGAACAGCCGCGCCAGCTTGCTGTGATAGCCCAGGTGCCGGTTGCCGACGATGTACAACGCACCGCCCACCACCAGCGCCTCGCGGGCTTGCTGGAACATGCGCCAGGCGAGGAAGTCGCCGACCACCTGTTGTTGATGGAACGGCGGATTGCACAGCACTACGTCCAGCGATTGCGGCTCCTGGCCGGCCAGACCATCGCCAGCGCGCACGAGCACTTCGCGCTCGCCCAGCGCGGCGCGCCAGTTCTCGGCGGCCGATTGCACGGCCATGAACGATTCGTCGACCAGCGTGTAGTGCGCGTCGGGGTTGTGCAGGGCGCTGGCGATGGCCAGGACGCCGTTACCGCAACCAAGGTCGGCGACCCGGGCGCTGCCGAGGTTTTTTGGCAGGTGCGGGAGGAAGGCCCGGGTGCCGATGTCCAGGCCCTCACGGCAGAAAACGTTGGCGTGGTTGAGCAATTCGATGGCCGGCTCGTCCAGCTGATAGCGCGAAGGGTAGGGCGAGGTCGCCGGGGCTTTGGCTTCAGGCGTTGCGATCAACAGGCGAGCTTTCTTCACCGCCAGTGAAGCCTGTACCGGGCCAATGTAACGCTCCAGCAGATCACCGGCTGCGCGCGGCAAATGCTTGACCATGGCCGCTGCCACCACTTCGGCGCCGGGTGCCAGTAGCCCTTGCAGGCGGATCAGTTGCTCTTCCAGCAATGCCAGCGTCTTGGGCACGCGGATCAGCACCCGGTCGAACGGCCCGATCAACGGCTCACTGGCCGCAATCCCGCGCACGGCATCAAATGCCAGGCCGTTGCGTACCAGGTTCTTTTCCAGGCCCTGGAATGCGAGAAACGAGTCGCCACTGCTGCTGACCTGAACCTTGCCTGCCAGACTCGCCGCCAGCGCTCCGAAGCTGTCATTGAGTACCAACACCCGGGTGTCTGCCGTCGGTTGTTGCGCGGCCAGATGATTGAGCAGGTATTCGTCAGCCGCATCGAACGCTTGCAGAGGTTCATTCTGCTGCTCGGGCTGGCGGATCAGGTCGAGTTGGGCAAAGGGTGTTTCGAGCAAGGGCATCGGGCGAGAACTCTGGTTATTCAACGGGTGGCCCGCAGCCCAGGGCGTCGCGCGGCGGAACCATCCGAGTGGACTGCGGCGTGCGGCGCACGTCATCACTCAGGAAGGTTGCAAATGGTACGTTTTTTTCCGTTGAAATACTCGCAGCTTTTAGTGGGCGGGCATGTCGAGAAGGCCGCAACTCTTGGCGGCAATGACCGCAGAAATCTTGTTGCAGACGTTCAGTTTGAGAATCACGTTTTGCACGTGGTAATTCACCGTCCGCTCGCTCAGGCAGAGGATCCTGGCAATCTCATAGGCCGTCTTGCCGAGCGCCGAGAGCTTGAGCACTTCCAGTTCTCGCGGTGAAAGGCGTGGGGGGACGGGCTTTTTGGCCGGTTTGGGCAAGGTTTTGGCGAACAGGTCACTCAGGTGGCTGGTTGCGTAAAACATATAGCCAAAATGCTCGTATAACTCGAGCGGACTTAATGGACCGTTTTTCCTGGCAAGGCTCAGGGTGCTGCACAGCCCGCTGTCTTCGTGGTGGAACGACTGGGACCAACCGTGTCGCAACCCATGCCTCTGTTGCGCGTCCCACAGCGACAAGGTTTGCGAAAACACGTCCTCGGTCCAGACAATCGGCAGCATTGAATGACTGCAGTGTGCTACTACCGGGTCGATTTTTCTGTAGTTTTGTCTTTCATAAAGTTGGTTCCACTCTTTCGGATAGTTATTGATTTGCAAGGTCTTTAAGTCAGCGTTCCGATTGTTTGATGTCAATGAGATGGCACAAAAATTGAAGCCAATATTTTGAGCGAATCGCAGCAAGATCGGATAAGCGGTCTCTATTTCTCTTGCGAAAGTCAGTTGCTTTAATTGCGACTCCTTCCACATTTCCATCACTCACTCTCCATGAGTCGTTCGTCGGGTGCTTTTTATGGATCCAATCGGATCCTGCACGCAACCGAGTGTAGGACAGGTCTTACAAATGGCGTTGAATTTTTTTGCTCTTGGAGGGGGCGGTTAGTTGCTGGAAAGGTTATTAGTCATCAATAACGCGTTGGATTTAACCTGTCATTCAATCGGACTTTGAATAAAGCTGTATTAACGGCATTTGGGTTTAATTCTCATTTTTTCGGGCGGTCTGAACGGTAAACCACTACAAAAGCAGTGGTGTTTATGCTCTGAGTTTGCGCGAGACTGTCAGGGTCTTTTCCGTGGAGTGCCCCCATGACTGTCAGCGCAGATAAATTTACTGCCCAGACCTTGCTCGACGTGCAGCCTTTGACCCCCAGTCTGTTTACCCTGCGCACCACGCGCGATACGGGCTTCAGGTTTCGCGCGGGACAATTCGCTCGCCTGGGGGTGACAAAGGCTGATGGCAGCACGGTCTGGCGTGCTTACTCGATGGTCTCTTCACCCTTCGACGAGTTTCTCGAGTTCTTCTCCATCGTGGTGCCAGGTGGCGAATTCACCAGTGAACTTAGTCGCTTGCAGGTCGGCGATACCCTGCTGGTGGAACGCCAGGCCTTTGGTTACCTGACGCTGGATCGGTTTGTCGACGGTCGGGATTTGTGGCTGTTATCCACCGGGACCGGGGTTGCGCCGTTTCTGTCGATTCTGCAGGACTTCGAAGTGTGGGAGCGATTCGAGCGGATCATTCTGGTGTACAGCGTGCGCGAAGCGCGGGAACTGGCCTATCAGTCGTTGATTGCAGAACTGTCCGAGCGTGATTACCTGGCAGAACACGCCCATAAACTGCAGTTCATTCCCACCGTTACCCGAGAAAAGGTTCCTGGTGCCTTGCATGGCCGTATTACCAGCCTGATTGAAAGCGGCGAGCTGGAGCGTGAAGCCGGTGTTGAACTGGCCCCCGAGCACTCGCGCGTCATGCTGTGCGGCAATCCGCAGATGATCGACGACACCCGGGCACTGCTGAAGAAACGCCACATGAGCCTGAGCCTGACGCGGCGGCCGGGACAGGTGGCGGTGGAAAACTACTGGTAAAAAAACGGCGCCATCAGGCGCCGTTCTTTATTCATCAAGCAGTCAAGGCCGGTTGTTCTGGGCCTTGAGCAGATCGCGGATCTCACCGAGCAACTCTTCTTCCTTGGTCGGAACCGGTGGCAGGGAAGGGGCTACGGCTTCTTCGCGTTTAAGGCGGTTGATGGCTTTGACACCCATGAAGATCGCGAAGGCGACGATCACGAAGTCCAGAATGCTCTGGATGAATTTACCGTAAGCCATGACCACGGCAGGGGCGTTGCCCTCGGCGGCTTTAAGCGTGATGGCCAGATCACTGAAGTCCACCCCTCCGATCAACAGGCCGATTGGCGGCATGATCACGTCGCCGACAAACGACGAAACAATTTTGCCAAAGGCGGCACCGATGATGATACCGACGGCCATGTCGACCACATTGCCTTTGACCGCGAAGGCCTTGAACTCACTAAGCACGCCCATAGGTTATTTCCTTGTTACAGATGAGGTTGGTGTACGCAGTGTAAATCAGCAAACGCGTCCTGCGCGAAACACCTTCTTACATTGCCCGTTTTTATCGACCGATAAATCTGCAATTAGTTTGCAAAGTGCCACTAATCGCGCGCGAAATACGCCGTAACACGCTGATCGGGAAGCCAAAATTTTCAATCGTCGGGTTACGAACTTTCTATTTATGTTCGCGGACTTAGCCCTCTAGCCTCTGGTTGGCGCACCTGGATGCGCCCAAAAGAACCAGAGGAACCTGATATGAATTCCACCCTTGGACTGGGGGCTTTTCCCCATCGCCGTACGCTCGGCGTACTCACCGCCAGCCTGTTGACCTTCTCCGTGCACGCCGCGCCCCTGACCCGGGACAACGGTGCAGCGGTGGGCGACAATCAGAACTCGCAAACCGCCGGCGCCACCGGCCCGGTGCTGCTGCAAGACGTGCAACTGATCCAGAAACTCCAGCGTTTCGACCGTGAGCGCATTCCCGAGCGCGTGGTGCATGCCCGCGGTACCGGTGCCCATGGCACGTTCACCGTGACCAACGACCTCAGCGACCTGAGCAAGGCCAAGGTATTCGCTGCCGGGCAGGTGACGCCAGTGTTCGTGCGCTTCTCCGCAGTGGTTCACGGTAACCACTCCCCGGAAACCCTGCGCGATCCACGGGGCTTTGCCACCAAGTTCTACACCGCTGATGGCAACTGGGACCTGGTCGGCAACAACTTCCCGACCTTCTTCATTCGCGACGCGATCAAGTTTCCGGACATGGTCCATGCGTTCAAACCCGATCCACGCACCAACCTTGACGATGACTCGCGTCGTTTCGACTTCTTCTCCCACGTGCCGGAAGCCACTCGCACGCTGACCGAGCTGTATTCCAATTCGGGTACTCCAGCCAGTTATCGGGAAATGGACGGTAATGGCGTGCATGCCTACAAGTTGGTTAACGCCAAAGGCGAAGTGCACTATGTGAAGTTCCACTGGAAAAGTTTGCAGGGCATCAAAAACATGACACCTGAACAAGTCGAGAAAGTTCAGGGCAAAGATTACAGTCATATGACTAATGATCTGGTCAGTCATATCAATAAGGGTGATTTCCCGAAATGGGACTTGTACATCCAAGTGCTGAATCCGCAAGATTTGTCCAAGTTTGATTTCGATCCATTGGACGCTACCAAGATCTGGCCGAATGTTCCTGAGCGAAAAGTTGGACAAATGGTGTTGAACCGTAATCCGGCCAATGTGTTCCAGGAAACCGAACAAGTTGCCATGGCCCCGGCCAATGTTGTGCCGGGTATCGAACCTTCAGAAGATCGTCTGTTGCAAGGTCGAGTGTTTTCTTATGCCGATACGCAGATGTATCGCCTGGGTGCAAACGGCCTGCAACTTCCGATCAATGCGCCAAAAGTTGCGGTCAACAATGGCAATCAGGACGGTGCGATGAACTTCGGTGCCACGGCGTCTGGCGTGAACTATCAGCCAAGCCGCCTGCAACCGCGTGAAGAGCCGCAGAGCGCGCGTTACAGCCAGCTGGCACTGTCGGGCAGCACCCAGCAGGCGAAGATTCAGCGTGAGCAGAACTTCAAACAGGCCGGGGATCTGTATCGCTCGTTCAGCCAGCAGGAGCGTCAGGACCTGATCGCCAGCTTCGGCGGTTCGCTGGCGACCACCGATGACGAGAGCAAGCACATCATCCTGTCCTTTCTTTATAAGGCAGATCCGGAATACGGCACCGGTGTGACCAAAGTGGCCAAGGGTGACCTGAGCCGGGTCAAGGCGCTGGCAGCGAAACTGGTCGACTGATCTCGACGCCATGCAACGCGGGGCCTGATTCAGGCCCCGTTCTGCCCAAGGAGAGCGTTTATGCGTGCCTTTCTTTTACTGTTGCTCGGTTGCCTGTCATTTACAGCGCTGGCCGAACAGAACCCCGAGGCGATCAAGGCGCAGTTGCAGGATTACTATTTCGATGCCGCCCGGCGTGGTGATGTGCCGATGCTCGAGACCTTTATCGAGTCTGGTTATTCCCTCGATACCCGCGACAGCAAGGGCTACACGGCTTTGATTCTGGCGGCGTATCACGGCCAGGGTGCGGCAGTTGACCGGTTATTGGCCGCAGGCGCTGATGCCTGCGCGCAGGACCAACGCGGCAACACGGCGCTGATGGGCGCGATTTTCAAAGGCGAGATGCAGATTGCTCGACGACTGATGGCCACCGATTGCAGCCCCGATCAGCGCAACGGCGCAGGCCAGACTGCGGCGATGTACGCCGGGTTGTTCAAGCGCATCGAACTGCTCGACGCGCTCAAGGCCAAGGGCGCCGATCTTAATGCCGAAGACCCGCTGGGCAACAGCGCCGCGCGTCTGGCCAACGGCGAAATCCGTACCGCCGCGCCGCGCTGAGCGGTGGCTGCGTTATCATCGCGGTTTTTGCCGGGGGATCCAGATGGCCAAGGCCAAGCGCATGTACGGCTGCACCGAGTGCGGCGCAACCTTTCCCAAGTGGGCGGGCCAGTGCGGCGAGTGCGGCGCCTGGAACACCCTGACCGAAACCATGATCGAAAGCGGCGGGGCCACGGCGCCCACCGGGCGTACCGGCTGGGCCGGGCAGCAGGCGCAGATCAAGACGCTGGCCGAAGTCAGCATCGAGGAGATTCCACGTTTCTCCACCGCGTCCGGTGAGCTGGATCGGGTTTTGGGTGGCGGTCTGGTCGATGGCTCGGTGGTGCTGATCGGTGGTGATCCGGGCATCGGCAAGTCGACGATTCTGTTGCAGACCCTGTGCAACCTCGCCAAGAGCATGCCGGCGCTGTACGTCACCGGTGAAGAGTCCCAGCAGCAAGTGGCGATGCGCGCCCGGCGTCTGGGGTTGCCCCAGGATCAACTGCGGGTGATGACCGAAACCTGCATCGAAACCATCATTGCCACCGCCCGTCAGGAAAAGCCCAAGGTGATGGTGATCGACTCGATCCAGACGATTTTCACCGAACAATTGCAGTCGGCCCCCGGCGGCGTGTCGCAGGTACGCGAGAGCGCGGCGCTGCTGGTGCGTTATGCCAAGCAGAGCGGCACGGCGATCTTCCTCGTCGGTCACGTCACCAAGGAAGGCGCGCTCGCCGGCCCGCGGGTGCTGGAGCACATGGTCGATACCGTGCTGTATTTCGAAGGCGAATCCGATGGCCGTTTGCGTTTGTTGCGGGCGGTGAAAAACCGTTTCGGTGCGGTCAACGAACTGGGTGTGTTCGGCATGACCGACAAGGGTCTGAAAGAAGTCTCCAACCCTTCGGCGATTTTTCTCACCCGTGCCCAGGAAGAAGTCCCGGGCAGTGTGGTGATGGCCACCTGGGAAGGCACCCGGCCGATGCTGGTGGAAGTGCAGGCGCTGGTCGATGACAGCCATCTGGCCAATCCACGGCGCGTGACGTTGGGCCTTGATCAGAACCGATTGGCGATGTTGTTGGCGGTATTGCACCGTCACGGTGGTATTCCGACTCACGACCAGGACGTGTTCCTCAACGTGGTCGGCGGGGTGAAGGTGTTGGAGACCGCATCGGATCTGGCGTTGATGGCGGCGGTGATGTCGAGCCTGCGCAACCGGCCGTTGCCGCATGATCTGCTGGTGTTTGGCGAAGTCGGTTTGTCCGGCGAAGTGCGCCCGGTGCCGAGCGGGCAGGAGCGCTTGAAGGAAGCGGCCAAGCATGGCTTCAAACGGGCGATCGTGCCCAAGGGCAATGCACCGAAAGAGGCGCCGCCGGGGTTGCAGATCATTGCCGTGACCCGGCTGGAACAGGCGCTCGACGCACTTTTCGAATAGTCCTATGGGAGCGGGCTTGCCCGCGAAAGCGGTGTGTCAGTCGAAATCAATGTCGACTGACACGGCCTCTTCGCGGGCAAGCCCGCTCCCACAGGGGATTTGTATTGATGGCTAGATTTCGATCAGGGCGCCGAGTTCGCGCTCAAGCTCGGCTTCGTCAGCCAGGTTGAGCTCGATCAACCGTCGCAAGCGCTGGATCGACTCCAGACTGATGTGCCGGCAGACGAAGCCTAGTTGTCCGTGATCTTCGTGAGCCAGGTGTACATCCATCTCGATATCGACATCATCGCTCAGATGAATGTTGACGAAGAAATCCTGCTCCCTATCCCCAAGCCACGGCTCCGGCCGTTCGATCAGCAGCCCTTTGAGCGACAGATCGATCAACTTCACCGGCCAGATGAATTGACCCTGACTCAGCTCGGTTCTGGCATCGAACGCAATACGTTTGAAGCGACGGCGATTGGCTGGGTGTTCGCTCATGGCGCAATCCTCGGAAGAGTTCGCTGACTATAGACCCGACCGTTGGGTGGCTGCCAATCGACAAGCCGTCTAGACCAACGTCGGGGTATGGCCTTTGGCGCCGTAAGCGCTAAACTCGGGGTGGCTGTCTTTCTTGTCCACCCTGGCTGGAATAATAAAATGAAAAATAATAATAGCCTGCTACGCCACTTACCCTGGCTAGTGCTGGCAATCGTAGGAGCGTGCGCCCTGGGCGTAGTGGCATTGCGCCGAGGAGAGGCGATCAACGCCTTGTGGATCGTGGTCGCGGCCGTGGCCATTTATCTGGTCGCGTACCGTTACTACAGCCTGTTCATCGCCAACAATGTGATGCAACTGGATCCGCGTCGGGCCACCCCCGCCGTGCTCAACAACGACGGTCTGGACTATGTGCCGACCAACAAACACATTCTTTTCGGTCACCACTTCGCCGCGATCGCGGGCGCCGGACCTCTGGTCGGCCCGGTATTGGCGGCGCAGATGGGTTATCTGCCCGGCACGCTGTGGCTGATTGCCGGGGTGGTGCTGGCGGGCGCGGTGCAGGACTTCATGGTCCTGTTCATGTCGACCCGGCGCAACGGCCGTTCCCTGGGCGACATGGTGCGTGAAGAAATGGGCCGCATCCCCGGCACCATCGCCCTGTTCGGCTGCTTCCTGATCATGATCATCATCCTCGCGGTGCTGGCGCTGATCGTGGTCAAGGCACTGGCAGAGAGCCCATGGGGCATCTTCACCGTGATGGCGACCATCCCGATCGCGATGTTCATGGGCATCTACATGCGCTACATCCGCCCGGGCCGCATCGGCGAGATCTCGGTCATCGGTGTGTTGCTGCTGCTCGGTTCGATCTGGCTCGGTGGGCAGATTGCCGCTGATCCGGTGTGGGCCAAGGCCTTCAGCTTCACCGGCGTGCAAATCACCTGGATGCTGATCGGTTACGGCTTCGTCGCCGCCGTGTTGCCGGTGTGGCTGATCCTCGCGCCACGCGACTACCTGTCGACGTTCCTCAAGATCGGCACCATCATCGCCCTGGCGATCGGCATTCTGGTGACCATGCCCGAGCTGAAAATGCCGGCGCTGACCCAGTTCGTCGACGGCACCGGCCCGGTGTGGAAGGGCGGTCTGTTCCCGTTCCTGTTCATCACCATCGCTTGCGGTGCGGTGTCCGGCTTCCACGCACTGATCTCTTCGGGCACCACGCCGAAGTTGCTGGATAACGAAACCAACGCGCGTTACATCGGTTACGGCGGCATGCTGATGGAATCGTTCGTGGCGATCATGGCCATGGTTGCCGCTTCGGTGATCGAGCCGGGCGTGTACTTCGCCATGAACAGCCCGGCCGCCGTGGTCGGCGGTGACGTCGCATCGGTGGCGCAGATGGTCAGCAGCTGGGGCTTCGCGATCACGCCGGAGGCGCTGCAAGCCGTGGCTCACGACATCGGCGAAACCACCATCCTCGCCCGTGCCGGCGGTGCGCCGACCCTGGCGGTCGGTATCGCGCAGATCCTGCACAGTGTCCTGCCGGGTGAAAACACCATGGCGTTCTGGTACCACTTCGCGATCCTGTTCGAAGCGCTGTTCATCCTGACCGCTGTAGACGCCGGCACCCGTGCCGGGCGCTTCATGCTGCAGGACCTGCTCGGCTCCTTCGTTCCGGCGCTCAAGCGCACCGAATCGTGGACTGCCAACCTGATCGCCACCGCCGGTTGTGTGGCGATGTGGGGCTGGTTGCTGTATCAGGGCGTGATCGATCCACTGGGCGGCATCAACACCCTGTGGCCGCTGTTCGGTATCTCCAACCAGATGCTGGCCGGTATCGCGCTGATGCTCGGCACCGTGGTCCTGATCAAGATGAAGCGCCAGCGCTACATCTGGGTCACCCTGCTGCCAGCCGCTTGGCTGCTGATCTGCACCACCACCGCAGGCTTCATCAAGCTGTTCGACGCCAACCCGGCGATCGGCTTCCTGTCGCTGGCCAAGAAATACAGCGATGCGCTGGCCAACGGTCAGGTGCTGGCACCGGCAAAAAGCGTCGAGCAGATGCAGCACGTGATCTTCAACGCCTACACCAACGCAACGCTCACTGCGCTGTTCCTGTTCGTGGTCTTCAGCATCCTGTTCTATGCGCTCAAGGTCGGCATCGCTGCCTGGGGCAAAAAAGAGCGTACGGATAAAGAATCGCCATTCCAGGCCCTGCCGGACGCGTAACCAGAGGATTGCACCATGTTCAATGACCTGAGTCGCCTCGGTAAATACCTCGGTCAGGCCGCGCGCCTGATGGTCGGCATGCCCGACTACGACACCTACGTCGAGCATATGCAAACCAAACACCCGGACAAACCGGTGATGAGCTACGAGATGTTCTTCCGCGAACGTCAGGAAGCGCGTTACGGTGGCAAGGGTGGGCCGAAGTGCTGTTGAGCTGACAGCCTGCGGTTGATGCAGTCCCCCTGTGGGAGCGGGCTTGCTCGCGAATACGGAGTGTCAGTTGATACGTGTGGTGACTGACACACCGCTTTCGCGAGCAAGCCCGCTCCCACATTTGTTTTGTGTTTCTTTAAGGAGATCGTGTTTTGTCTTCTCCCATACCCGTAACGGTACTCAGCGGTTTCCTCGGTGCCGGCAAGACCACCTTGCTGCGCCATCTGCTTAAAGCCGAGCATGGCCTGAAGATCGCCGTGATCGAGAACGAATTCAGCGACGCCGGCATCGACACCCAGTTGCTCGGCGTCGAGCCGGTGCAAGTCATGACCCTGGCCAACGGCTGCGTCTGCTGCACCATCCACACCGATCTGACCAAGGCCCTGTACCTGCTGCTCGAACGCCTGGACAGCGGTGAAATCGCCTTCGACCGTCTGGTGATCGAGTGCACCGGTCTGGCCGATCCGGCCCCGGTGGCGCAGACCTTTTTTATCGACGAAGAACTGCGCGAGCGCTATCTGCTCGACGGCATCATCACCCTGGTGGATGCGGCTCACGCCGACCAGCACCTGACCCAGACCATCGCCCAGGCGCAGATCGGTTTCGCCGACCGCTTGCTGGTGAGCAAGACCGATCTGGTGGATGAGGCCACGTTCACCGCGCTGAGCGAACGCCTGACGCGGATCAATCGTCGTGCGCCGATCCGCGTGGTCGAGCATGGCAACATCGATCTGGCCGAACTGCTCGACGTGCGTGGCTTCAATCTCAATGCCGACCTCGGTGGCGGGGTGAGCCTGCGTCCGGTGAGCAAGGCGCCGTCCATCGACCGCATCTCCAGTCTGGTGCTGCGCACAGACCAGCCGCTGGATATCGATCAGCTCAGTGAGTTCATGAACGAGCTGCTGGAAGAGCACGGCAAGCAATTGCTGCGTTACAAAGGTGTTCTGAACATTGCGGGTGAAGATCGACGCTTGGTGTTTCAGGGCGTGCTGAAACTTTACGGGTTCGACTGGGACACCGAGTGGGCCGAGGGTGAGGCGCGGGAAAGTGTGATTGTGTTTATTGCCGATGATTTGCCGGAAGAGAAGATTCGGGCGGGGTTTGCCAGAGTGACTTCTGCCTGATGGTTATTCGGCGTCAGGGCTGACACCTTCGCGAGCAAGCCCGCTCCCACAGTAGGCCGCATTCTGTCAGGAGGAATGCAATTCACTGTGGGAGCGGGCTTGCTCGCGAAGGCGATCTAACCGGCGACACGATGCTCAAGGGCTGTACCCAGCAAGGTCTGCTCAAGATGATCCAGGTGTTGATTCATCAGTCGCTCAGCCATGGACATATCCCCAGACGCGACCGCCTCGACAATCGCCAGATGCTCCTGCCACGCGCAGCAACCCGGCGTCGATCCATCACACCGCGCAATCGCCAGCGACGTCAACGGCACCAGGCTGCCAAGGAAATGTGCCAACGGTGCATTCCCCGCCATCTGGGCCAACTGCAGATGAAACTCGCCGGACAAACGAATCGCCGCCGCACGCCGTTCCTGAATCACGGCCAGGCGTTCGCGTTCGACCAGCGTGCGCAAGCGTTTCAAACTCTCCGCTGAGGCATTCTGACAAGCCAGACGCACTAGCGTCGCTTCGGTTAGGCGCCGGGCGTGCAGGGTTTGCCGGGTCTGCTCGGCATCCGGTGCGGCCACCCGTGGCCGATGGTTGGCGCGCAGCACAATCACCTGCTCATGGGACAACTGCGTCAGCACCCGGCGCACATCGGCGCGGCTGACGCCAAACATCTGCTTGAGACTGTCTTCGGTGAAGCGGCTGGCTGGGTCGATTCGCCGGTCCAGAATCGCGTCGAACAGCCGCGGGTACAGATCGTCTGCCGACGCCTGCAGGCGGGAGAAGGGCAGGTGGGCCGACATCTGACGAGTGTGCGGCGACGTGGCAAGGCTGTTCATGGCCGGTCTCCAGTGTGAATCAATCAGTGGCTGAGGTTGTCATCCGGAATGTTCAATTCAACGCCCATGCGTTGGCCTTCGCGCAGAATGTGCCGACGCATTTCGGCGCTGGCCTGGGCGCTGTTCTTGCTGCGGATCGCGCGCACCACCGCTTCGTTTTCTTCCAGGCGTTCGGCTAGGTGCTCAGGCGAATTGCGCAGCACTTCGGCGCTTTGCTTGAGGGCATTGCTGGTTTGCTGCACCACGCTCTGGAAAATCGGGTTCGAAGTCAGGGTGAAAAGCTCCTCGTGGAAGGCGATGTAGGCGCTGACCCCGGCTTCACTGTCACCGGCTTCAAGGGCTTCGCGCATGTCCATCAGGGTCAAGCGCAACTGGCCGACCTCCTTGCTGCTGATCGACTGCGCGACTAGACCGACGATGAAAGGCTCAAGGGTGTAGCGCAGTTGCAGCACGTCTTCGAGGCTGGCGCCGGCCACCGCGCTGTCGTGGCTCTGGCTGTCACTGAGCTGGGCGTCGAGCACCACCACGCCTTTGCCCGGCATCGAACGCACCAGGCCAAGGGTTTCCAGGACGATCACCGCTTCGCGCAGGCTCGGACGACTGATGCCCAGTTGTTCGGCCAGTTCGCGCTGGCCCGGCAGCATGTCGCCGGAGCGCCACTGACCACGGGCGAGGGCGGCGCGCAGTTTTTCTACGACTGAGTTGACGACGGTTGATGTGGTGATCACTTGTCTAGCTCCATAAGCCCATAGGGGATGCCGCAAACAAGATCAAAAGATCGCAGCCTGCGGCAGCTCCTGCGGGGTTGAAAATCAGAACTCTTGCTGGTGCGCCGGAGTTCCGCTTTTACGCGGTTGAAAGGTGTAGCCCTGCTGACCGCTGAGTACTTTGTTGGCGCGTTGCACATCGATGTCCTTTTCCCAACGGGCGATGGCCACGGTGGCGACGCAGTTGCCGATCAGGTTGGTCAGTGCCCTGCCGATGCCCATGAACCAGTCCACCGCCAGTACCAGCACCAGACCCACGACCGGAATCGCCGGGATCGCCGTCAGCGTCGCCGCCAGAATCACCAGCGCCGAGCCGGGAATGCCGTGGGCGCCCTTGGAAGTGATCAGCGACACCAGCAGAATCGTCAGCAGATCGGTCATCGCCAGTGGCGTGCCGGTGGCGTTGGCGATGAACACGATGGCCAGGGTCAGGTAGATCGAGAAACCGTCGAGGTTGAACGAATAGCCGGTGGGAATCACCAGCCCGACCGTCGAGCTGCCAATCCCCAGGTGTTCAAGTTTGCGCA
This sequence comes from Pseudomonas sp. LAMO17WK12:I5, assembly GCF_900215165.1. Lineage (NCBI taxonomy): Bacteria > Pseudomonadati > Pseudomonadota > Gammaproteobacteria > Pseudomonadales > Pseudomonadaceae > Pseudomonas > Pseudomonas sp. LAMO17WK12:I5. Next base: position 216,805 of record NZ_OBDS01000010.1, read on the forward strand.
TGATCTGTGGCAGCACGGCGTCGGAAGAAGCGGTGCCCATGACGATCAGCAATTCTTCGCGCAGGTACTTGAGCAGGGGCCACAGACGCAGGCCCGAGGCGCGCATTACCACGCCGAGGATCACGCTGACGAACGCCATGCAGGTCAGGTAGAACAGGCCGACCAGACTGCCCAGGTGTTGCAGCGAATCGAGGCCGTACTTGCTGGTGGTGAAGGCGATGGCGCCGAACACGCCGATCGGCGCCAGGCGTACGATCATGCCCATGATCCGGAAAATCACATGGCTCAGCTCGTTGATCAGCCGCGAAATCCCGGAAGCCGCTTCGCCCACCAGATTCAGCGCGCTGCCGAACAGCACCGAGAACAGCAGCACTTGCAGAATGTTGTTGTCGGCGAAGGCTCCGAGCACCGAGGTCGGAATCAGGTCCATCAGGAACTGCGTGGTGGTGTGCATATGCTGGCCGCGTTCGGCGATGTCGCCCATGTCGGCGGCGGACAACTGCTCCAGATGGATGTTCGCGCCACTGCCGATGCCGGTGCTGAAGGCGAATACCAGGCCGATCACCAGCGCGATGGTGGTCAGCACTTCAAAGTAGATCACCGACTTGAGGCCGATGCGCCCGACCTTCTTCAGATCGCCCGCGCCGCTGATGCCGCTGACCACCACGCAGAACACGATCAGGCCGATAAGCATCTTGATCAGTTTGATGAAGCCGTCACCCAGTGGTTTGAGCTGAGCGGAATATTCGGGAAGGGTCAGCCCGCAGACGATGCCGAGCACCAGTCCGAGAACCACTTGGAGGAAGATTGAACGCGAGCACCATCTGAGCATGGGAGGAATCCTGGTCGGTGTCCTGGCTGCCGTGCGCCTTTGGGCGCATCAGATTCAGAACTTAATTATTGTGGTCTTACCGGTATGTCCAGTGCGGGTGCAGTCTAGGCGCGGATTTTTGCGGATCGCAAGTGAAAATTGACGAATTGGCATGACCGGTCTGACCAGTTGTGCGGTGAGTCCCATTCTTGAGCGGTTCAGGCGTTTGAAAAAATGTGGGCACAAAAAAACCGGCCAATCACTTGGCCGGTTTCTCATGCTGCGGATTTAACGTCGCGATTACGCGCCGTACACCGGCAGTTTCTTGCAGATGGCTTTGACTTTCTCACGAACGGCGTCGATCACCGCTTCGTTGTTCAGGTCAGCCAGGATGTCGCAGATCCAGCCGGCCAGCTCTTTGCACTCTGCTTCCTTGAAGCCGCGAGTGGTCACAGCCGGAGTACCGAAGCGCAGGCCGGAAGTGACGAACGGCGAGCGTGGGTCGTTAGGCACGGAGTTCTTGTTCACGGTGATGAACGCTTTGCCCAGAGCGGCGTCGGCGTCTTTACCGGAGATGTCCTGCTTGATCAGCGACAGCAGGAACAGGTGGTTCTTGGTACCGCCGGACACCACGTCGAAACCGCGCTCGATGAACACTTCGGCCATGGCCTGGGCGTTCTTCACCACTTGTTCCTGGTAAGCCTTGAACTCAGGCTGCAGCGCTTCCTTGAAGCAGATCGCTTTAGCGGCGATCACGTGCTCCAGCGGGCCACCCTGGGCGCCCGGGAATACCGCGGAGTTCAGCTTCTTCTCGATCTCGGCGTTGGCGCGCGCCAGGATCAGACCGCCACGAGGACCGCGCAGGGTCTTGTGCGTGGTGGTGGTGACCACGTCAGCGAATGGCACCGGGTTCGGGTAGACGCCAGCGGCGACCAGACCGGCCACGTGAGCCATGTCGACGAACAGGTAGGCACCGACCTTGTCAGCGATGGCGCGGAAGCGCGGGAAGTCGAGAATCTGCGAGTAGGCAGAGAAACCGGCCACGATCATTTTCGGCTTGTGCTCAACCGCCAGACGCTCGACTTCGTCGTAGTCGATCAGGCCGTTGGCGTCGATGCCGTACTGCACCGCGTTGTACAGCTTGCCGGAGGAGGAAACGCTGGCGCCGTGGGTCAGGTGACCACCGTGGGCCAGGCTCATGCCCAGGATAGTGTCGCCACCTTGCAGCAGAGCCAGGTAGACAGCGGCGTTGGCTTGGGAACCGGCGTGCGGCTGAACGTTGGCGTAATCGGCGCCGAACAGCTCTTTGGCGCGGTCGATGGCCAGTTGTTCAACAACGTCGACGTACTCGCAACCACCGTAGTAGCGCTTGCCCGGGTAGCCTTCGGCGTACTTGTTGGTCAGTACCGAGCCTTGAGCTTCCATCACCGCAGGGCTGGTGTAGTTTTCCGAAGCGATCAGCTCAATGTGCTCTTCCTGGCGCTGAGCTTCTTGCTCCATGGCGGCAAAGAGATCGGCGTCGTACTTGGCAATAGTCAAATCACGGCTGAACATGGCGGTCCTCAAGGATCGGGGGCAGAAAAGGGGGGCATTCTAACCCAATGGGTTTTGGATGGCATATGAAACGACATCATGTCGCAGACAAGTGGCGTTCATGCCAGATGTGCGGTGCTTTTGAAGGCCTCTTCGCGAGCAGGCTCGCCCCCACAGTAATCGAGGCAGGCCTGCGATTTTGTGATCGACATCAATCCCTGTGGGAGCGAGCCTGCTCGCGAAGGGCGCGCCGCCGATGTTCAGTCGAACATGAACAGTGCGTCATTGCTGAACTGCGCTTCAAACCGGCTCGCCGGCATTGGCCGTCCGAACAGATAGCCCTGAACCTCATCGCAGCCGTGCTCGCGCAGGAAGTCCAGTTGCTCATGGGTTTCCACGCCTTCGGCGATTACCGCCAGATTGAGGCTGTGGGCCATGGCGATGATTGCGCGAGCGATCTGCGCGTCCTGCTCGCCGGACGGCAGGCCGTCGACGAAGGTACGGTCGATCTTCAGCACGTCGATCGGAAATTGCTTGAGGTAGTTCAGCGACGAATAACCGGTGCCGAAGTCGTCGACCGCAATGCTCAGGCCCAGGTTTTTCAGCCCGGCCAGAATCTGCATTGCTTCGCTGACTTCGCGCATCAGGATACTTTCGGTCAGCTCCAGCTCCAGACACGCCGGTGGCAGCCCGGTTTCGCGCAGGATCGTGGCGATGCGCGTACCGAGCTGGCCATCGGAGAACTGCCGCGCCGAAATGTTCACCGACACCTTCGGCACGCGCACGCGGTTCTGGTGCCAGGTCTTGAGCTGACGGCAGGCCTCGCTGATCACCCAGTCGCCAACGTCCACCACCAGACCCAGCTCTTCCAGCACCGGAATGAAATCCCCCGGCGGCACCAGCCCGCGACGCGGATGACGCCAACGCAGCAGCGCTTCGGCGCCAGTCAGGCGTTTGCCGTCGCCGCTGAATTGCGGCTGGTAATACAGGACGAATTCGTTCTGCTCCAGCGCATGACGCAGGTCGCTTTCCAGCTCCAGACGTTCCAGCGCACTGGCGTTCATGTCGGCCTGATAGAACTGGAAGTTGTTCTTGCCGCGCTCCTTGGCGTGGTACATCGCGGTGTCGGCGTTCTTCATCAACTGGCTGAGTTCGTTGCCGTCCTGCGGGCTCAGGGCGATACCGATACTGGCGGTGACGAAGAACTCGCGACCTTCCAGCACAAATGGACGCACCAGGCTGGCGAGAATCTGCTCGGCCACATGAATCGCTCGGTTCAGCGCCATTTCGCGGCTGGAGCGGTGTTGCAGGAGCAAGGTGAACTCGTCACCGCCCATGCGCGCCACGGTGTCGTCATCGTCGACGCAGGCCAGCAACCGCGTGGCCATGTCTTTCAACATGCGGTCGCCAGCCGCGTGGCCGAGGGAGTCGTTGATCGGTTTGAAGCGGTCGAGGTCGAGGAACATCAGCACCACCCACGACTTCTGCCGTTCGGCCGATTGCAGCGCGGTGTGCAGACGATCCTGGAACAGCGTGCGGTTCGGCAGGTGGGTCAGGGCGTCGTAGTAGGCGAGGCGATGAATCCGCTGCTCACTGGCCTTGCGCTCGCTGATGTCGCTGAAGAAGCACACGTAACTGGCCAGATCGCCTTCATCGTCGAGTACCGCCGTGATGCCGACCCACGCCGGGTAATGCTCGCCGTTACGGCGCTTGAGCCAGACTTCGCCTTCCCAGGTGCTGTGCTGGTGCAATTGCTTGAGCACGTAGCGCAGGTGCGCGTCCTGTTGCTCGTCGACGGTGAGCATGTTCGGCAACTGGTCGAGCACTTCCGACACCGCATAACCGCTGACCCGGCTGAAGGCTTCGTTGGCCTGCACGATGTAACCGGCGGGGTCGGTGATCAGGATCGCCGAGGTCGAGTGCTCGAATACGGTGGCGGCCATGCGCAAGTCTTTCTCGGCGCGGCGCTGCTGGCTGATGTCGCGACCGACGCCGAGCACGCCTTCGAACGCGCCGTGTTCGTCCCACACCAGCACCAGCCGCAGCTCGATCGGGATCTTGCGGCCGTCGGCGCGCAGGCAGTCGAACAGGAACATTTGCGTCTGCACCTGGCTTCGCAGTTGCGCGAGTTGCTCAGGTTTGTCGAGCGCTTTGCTGACCCGATCCATCAAGGTGTAGATGCCGGATAGCTGCTGCGGGTTGGCGATCGTCGATTGCCAGCCATTCTGGAAGATCCACTCGGCGTCGTAACCCAGCACCGCCTGCACCGACGGGCTGACGTAGTTCAACGACAGCTTGCTGTCGGTGGAGAAAATCACATCGCTGATGCTTTCGGCGAGCATGCGGTAGCGCTGCTCGCTGTCGCGCAACGATTCACTGGCCTCGATCTGCTCGGTGATGTCCTTGGCCACGCCGATGATCCGCGTGACCTGATCATGTTTGTCACGGGCCAGCGCCTGCTCACGAATATCGAAGCGCCGCCATTTGCCGTCGCGATGGCGGAAGCGCAATTGGCACTGCAACAGCTGGCTGTACCCGGCGTGCCGCTGCATCTGCCGCGAGCGGTGGTAATAGTCGGCGTCCTCCGGGTGCAGGAGGATTTCCCAAAAATACTCGCCCATCTGGTGCAACTCGGAGCGGTTGTAACCGAGGGTCTGGCCGAGGTGGTGGTTGCTGAAAATCATCCGCTGGCTGATGACGTCCTGCACGTACAGATGATCCGGCACAGTGCGCACCACGTCCGACCAGAAGCCTTCGCGCTCCAGCAGCGACAGTTCGATCAGCTTGCGGCTGGTGATGTCGTTGATGCTCAGAATCACCGCTTTGTAGTCGTGCTGTTCCTGTGGCAGGCGCAGAACCATCCACAGGTGCTGATCGCGGCCGTTGATGTCCGGCAGTCTGATTTCCAGCTCCAGTTGATTCTGTTGCTGCAGAACCGCGGCGAGCACCTGGTGGCCGATGGCGCACTGGTTGTGCGGCTGACCGTCGATCAGCAACTGCCAGGCGTGCTCGCAGGAATTGACGTTGAGCAGTTGCAGTGCCACCTGATTGACCTCGGTGACGCGCAGTTCCTGCAGCAATTGCTGGCGCTGGACCGGTTGGTCGAGCCAGGCCTTGAGCTGGTCGCTGGTTTGGATCTGCGCCTTGTCGAACAACTGCTTGAGGCCCGAGAGGTCGAGTACGCACAGGGCGACGCCGGTGCCTTCGAAGATGTCCTGATAGCGCCGGCGGCCTTCATGTAACTGGCGCTGGCGCCGGCGCATGTTGAGCAGAGCGATCACTGGCAGCATCGAGAACGCCAGCCCCAACAGGCATTTGCCGATAAACGCCGGCAGCAGTTCTTCGAGCACGCGCTGGCGGTCGAACAGCCCGCGCAATTGCCAGTCGCTGCTGCTCAACGGCACGGTCAGCACGGTGTTGGCCATGTCGTCCGGGCTCAAGACGCCAGGCCTGGCCGAAGGCCGTGCCTCGTCGCGGCTGATGATCTGATGGTTGAGACGGTTTTCCACCAGCCACAACGGCCGGATGCCGGTTTCGCCCTGCTGGGTCAGCGAGTCGAAGAAGGTCGGGGTCAGGCGCAACGCCCAATAACCGCGCGTGCTGCCGCTGGCCTGATGCAATAACAGGTGTACCACCGAACCGTCGTCGGCGTTGCTGAAGTAATGCGCCTGAGCGCGGCTGCGGCGCACCAGTTCACCAAGGTAATCGGCGTCGTGGCTGTCGCTGGCGCTGTCGTTGAGGATTTTCCCGGACGGGCTGAGCAGGGCCAGACTGCGCAGGTCCGGGAGCGATTGCTGGAGCTTGCGCAGCAGCGACTGCTGTTCGTCGGACGACTGCGGCTGTTCGACGATCGGTAGCAGGTTGAGGGCGATTTGCGCATTCAGCGACATGTTCAGGCTGACCTGCGAGGCGAGGTCGGCGGTGTAGTCGATGGTGTACTGGCGCTGGTTTTTCTGGGTCTCGCGCAATTGATCGAGCAGTTGCCAGAACAGCAGGGCCAGCAGCAAAAGTACCAGCGTCGCCAATGCCCCCTTCAATGTTCCGCGCAGGGGCGAGCCGGTCCCCGGATTGGACGCGCTCACAGAAGCTGGCGGGGTAACGTTGGACAAGCTGAAATCCTGCGGTTTGGCTGGACTGGCGCGACGTGCACTATAAGCCGGACGCCCGAAGGGCGGCTAGCATGCCTTGAGTTGTGGCGAAGTGCCAGCCCCACTCGGCTGGACTGCCACCGGTCATTAAGGTAGCTTTGCCGGTTACGCGGGAGCGTTCCAGCTCCTAGAATCAGACTTTTTTCCGCGCGCACGCATTGATCACCATCAAGTGAACGACGCGCATGGTCTGGCCGGGCATCGCCTGCGCTCCAATCATTCATCTGTCACTGACCCAAGGTTCTCCATGGCTCAATACGTCTTCACCATGCATCGGCTGGGCAAAGTTGTTCCGCCGAAGCGGGAAATCCTGAAAAACATTTCGCTGTCGTTCTTTCCCGGCGCCAAGATCGGCGTACTCGGCCTCAACGGTTCGGGTAAATCCACGCTGCTGAAAATCATGGCCGGCGTCGACACCGAGTTCGAGGGCGAAGCCCGTCCGATGCCGGATCTGAACATCGGTTATCTGCCGCAAGAGCCACAACTTGATCCGACCAAGACCGTGCGTGAAGTGGTCGAGGAAGCGGTCAGCGTGATCAAGGATGCGCAGGCGCGTCTGGACGAGGTCTACGCCGCTTACGCTGATCCGGATGCCGATTTCGACAAACTGGCTGCCGAACAGGCCAAGCTCGAAGCGATCCTGCAGGCCAGCGATGGTCATAACCTGGAGCGTCAACTGGAAGTCGCGGCCGACGCCCTGCGTCTGCCGGCCTGGGACGCCAAGGTCGAACACCTGTCCGGTGGTGAAAAACGTCGTGTGGCCCTGTGCCGTCTGCTGCTGTCCGCTCCGGACATGCTGCTGCTCGACGAACCGACCAACCACCTGGACGCTGATTCGGTGGCGTGGCTGGAGCACTTCCTGCACGACTTCCCGGGCACCGTGGTCGCGATCACGCACGACCGTTACTTCCTCGACAACGTTGCCGGCTGGATTCTGGAACTCGACCGCGGCGCGGGCATTCCTTACGAAGGCAACTACTCGGGTTGGCTCGAAGCCAAGTCCGATCGTCTGGCGGCCGAATCCAAGCAGCAGTCGGCTCACGAAAAAGCCATGAAGGAAGAACTGGAGTGGGTGCGCAAAGGCGCGAAAGCCCGTCAGTCGAAATCCAAGGCTCGTCTGCAACGCTTCGAAGAAATGCAGTCGCAGGAATTCCAGAAGCGTTCGGAAACCAACGAGATCTACATCCCGGCCGGTCCGCGTCTGGGCGACAAGGTCATCGAATTCAAGAACGTCACCAAGGGCTACGGCGATCGCGTGCTGATCGACAACCTGTCGTTCTCCATGCCGAAGGGCGCCATTGTCGGCGTGATCGGTGGTAACGGTGCCGGTAAGTCGACCCTGTTCCGCATGCTGATGGGCAAGGAAACTCCGGATTCCGGCACCATCGAAGTCGGCGAAACCGTGCAACTGGCCTGCGTTGACCAGAGCCGCGAAGACCTCGACGGCAGCAAGACCGTGTTCCAGCAGATCTCCGACGGTTCCGATCAGATCCGCATCGGCAACTACGAGATCCCATCGCGCACTTATGTCGGTCGCTTCAACTTCAAGGGCGGCGACCAGCAGAAGTTCGTCAAGGACCTGTCCGGTGGTGAGCGCGGTCGTCTGCACCTGGCGCTGACCCTGAAGGAGGGCGGCAACGTCCTGCTGCTCGACGAACCGTCCAACGACCTCGACGTTGAAACCCTGCGTTCGCTGGAAGAAGCCCTGCTGGACTTCCCGGGCGCCGCCATTGTGATCTCTCACGATCGCTGGTTCCTGGACCGCGTCGCGACCCACATCCTGGCGTACGAAGACGACTCGCAAGCGGTGTTCTTCGAAGGTAACTACACCGAGTACGAAGCCGACCGCAAAAAGCGCCTCGGCGAAGCGGCGGCCCAGCCACATCGGGTACGCCACAAGAAACTGGCCTGATTCGGGTTGGTTGCATGAAAAAGCGGAGCCTTCGGGCTCCGTTTTTTTTGAGTTTTTTTCAGTGATACCGAGTCGTGGCCATCGCGAGCAGGCTCACTCCTACAATTGAAATACGGTCCCCTGTAGGAGTGAGCCTGCTCGAGATAGCGGTGTAATTGTTGGTGCATTACTTCGATTTGACCTCCCCATTCAGGTGCAAAACCAGCTCAAAAAACCGCCTGATTTATATCCTGTGCACCATTTAATTTCATAACTGCGACATTTTGCGCTGTTCCTGTGCGCAAATCGTTTGCTACAGTCCGGCTCAATCGCTTCCAACGACAATAAATTTGCCGAGACTTTTCCCATGATCGAATCCGTCGAATCCTTCCTCGCCCGCCTGAAAAAACGCGACCCGGATCAACCCGAATTCCACCAGGCCGTCGAAGAGGTCCTGCGCAGTCTGTGGCCGTTTCTCGAAGCCAAATCCGCGTTACCTGACCTCAGGCATTCTGGAGCGCATCTGCGAGCCGGAGCGCGCAGTGGTGTTCCGCGTGTCGTGGGTCGACGATCAGGGCAAGGTCCAGGTCAATCGCGGGTTCCGCATTCAGATGAACAGCGCGATCGGCCCGTACAAGGGCGGCTTGCGCTTCCATCCTTCGGTGAACATGGGCGTGCTGAAGTTTCTCGCCTTCGAACAGACTTTCAAGAACTCCCTGACCTCATTGCCCATGGGCGGCGGCAAGGGCGGTTCGGACTTCGATCCGAAGGGCAAGAGCGACGCCGAAGTCATGCGTTTCTGCCAGGCGTTCATGAGCGAGCTGTACCGCCACATCGGCGCGGACGTTGACGTGCCGGCCGGCGATATCGGTGTCGGGGCGCGGGAGATCGGTTTCCTGTTTGGCCAGTACAAACGCCTGAGCAACCAGTTCACCAGCGTGTTCACCGGTAAAGGCATGACCTACGGCGGCAGCCTGATTCGCCCGGAAGCCACCGGTTTCGGTTGCGTGTACTTCGCCGAGGAGATGCTCAAGCGCCGCGAGCAGACCGTTGAAGGCAAGCGCGTGGCGATCTCCGGTTCCGGCAACGTCGCGCAGTACGCGGCGCGCAAGGTCATGGACCTGGGCGGCAAGGTGATTTCGCTGTCCGACTCCGAAGGCACGCTGTACTGCGAATCGGGCTTGAGCGAAGAACAGTGGCAGGCGCTGCTGGAGCTGAAAAACGTCAAACGCGGACGCATCAGCGAACTGGCCACGGCGTTCGGTCTGGAGTTCCGCGCCGGTCAGTTGCCCTGGTCGCTGTCGTGCGACATCGCGCTGCCGTGTGCCACGCAGAACGAATTCGATGCAGACGCCGCACGTACGCTGCTGCGCAACGGCTGCGTATGCGTGGCCGAGGGCGCGAACATGCCGACCACGCTTGCGGCTGTGGATATCTTCGTCGAGGCCGGCATTCTGTTCGCCCCGGGCAAGGCGTCAAACGCCGGCGGGGTCGCGGTCAGCGGTCTGGAGATGTCGCAGAACGCCATGCGCCTGCTGTGGACGGCGGGTGAGGTGGACAGCAAGCTGCACGCGATCATGCAGTCGATCCACTACGCCTGCGTGCATTACGGCGAAGAGAACGGACGGATCAACTACGTCAAAGGCGCGAACATCGCCGGCTTCGTCAAAGTCGCCGATGCGATGCTCGCGCAGGGTGTGGTTTAAGCCGGTTCGATGCGAATCACTTCAATCACCTGATCGCCAGCGGGGCGCTGCCACAGCACTTCGTCATTGAGCCGGGCGCCGAGCAGCGCCCGGCCCAGCGGCGAAGCCCAGTTGATCAGGCCCTGGCTGGCGTCGGCCTGATCTTCGCCGACCAGTTGCACCCGACTTTCGGTGTTGTGTTCGTCGGCGTAGGTCACCCAGCTGCCGATCTGCACTTTATCGGTCGAGATCGCCGGGGCCGCGACCTGTGCGCTGGCGAGGCGTTGGTTGAAGTAGCGCAAATCTCTTTCGAGATCGGCTTGGCGCTGCTTGTCGGTCTGTTCGCCCTTGGCCGATTGTTCGGCGTGCAAGGCTTGCAGTTCGGCGACTTTAGCCTGCAACTGCACCAATCCTTGGGGGGTGACGTAATTGGGCTGCGCACTGACCTGCCGTTCGACGGGCTGATCGGCTTGCGCAGCGGCGTTATCTTCGTTGACGAAAGCGCGGCTCATGCTGTCCTCCTCTGCAAAGAGTTTGGGCCATGGTCGCCGGCATTTGGTTTCACTGGATGTCTGGAAGCGACCTATTGCGAGCGATAAGCCCGCCCGGCGTCCTGATCTTTCTGCTGCTGCCAGGCGCGCTCGCGTTCGTCCCAGTGCTCGTTGCGATACTCTTCGCGATCCTTGTTTTCCAGCATTGCCTGGCACTGGCGGAAGCCGTCGGTCCAGCCTTCGGCGTATTGCTTGTCCTTGAGATAGCGCGGCACGTTCTTGCGAAACTCGCCACTGATCGAACCGGCGGCTTGCCGGCCACTGACGCAGCCATCGTCAAAACCGTCGGCGAAGGCCGGTGGATAACCTTTGGCGATCAAGTCTTCGTGGGTGGTCTGGCAACCCCCGAGCAACAGCAAAACACCCAACAGCCCCGCACACCGCCCCATCGCACTCTCCCGCGCCGATTCTCGGCTGATAGGGAAAGTCTAGAAGCGGATTCGTCGGGCGTTGGTGAAAGACATGTAAGTAATTCGTTGAATACCGGAGAACCCTGTGGGAGCGGGCTTGCTCGCGAAAGCGGGGATCAGTCGAGATTTGAATCGCCTGACACGACGCCTTCGCGAGCAAGCCCGCTCCCTCAGGGGGTATTGATTAGGCTTCAGATCAGTAGTGGTACCACTTCACCTCAAGCATCACTTCGGTTTCCGGTGTCGCCACATGACTGAACTCACGCTGCGCACTCAGGCGCAAACCGAGGTTGCGCGACAGCTCCCATTGCTGATTCAGGCTTAAGCTACGGCGTACTTCACCATTGAAGAAGTAATCGCCCTTGGCTTCCAGGCTGAGATTGCCCAACGGGTTTTTCCACAACACGCCGGTATTGAAACCGCCGGCCGGGGAGACGAACTCGGCGAAGTCATTGTTGTGTTCAACGCGCACGGTGCCGAGGGCAAAACCCAATACGTCATCACCTAACGCCCAGGTACCGCCACCACCACCGTTGACGTGGCTGACCAGCGTCTCGTCATCATGCTTGCCCGGTACTCGCTCAAGGCCACCGGTGACTTGCCACGACAGAGGCTGCAGCAGTTCATTGCGCGGGGTCAGCGAGCGGATGGTCGCCAGGTCCAGTTGCTGGAACTGCCACTGGTTGCCTTCATACTGGCGCAGCTTCATCTGTAGAATTTCGATCTGCGCGCCGAGGGGGAAGCTTTCGGCGTTGTCGTTGAGATCGTGATAGGCCATGCGCAAACCGTACTCACCGAACGCACGATCACCGCGGGTGCCGACGCCGGTCTGCCAGGTGCGGGATTCGTGGCCGTCTTCGGGCAGGCCCGGTTGCGGGATCTGCAGCTCCGGCGCCGGGTTCTTGTTGATCGCCCGCAGCAGATCGAAGCTGCGCTGAGCGCGTTGCACATCACGCTCCTGGCCGTTGGCGCGGTAGCGCTCGAGACGATATGCCGCATCGATGATCAGCGCCTGACGATCCCGGGGCAGGGCCTTGAAGGTCGGCTCCTGCAACACCTGTTGATCGGCGCTGACCTTCAGCACCCATTGCTGTTCTTCGTTATTCAACGGCTCGGCGCGGCTGAGCAATTCACGCTCGCGTGACGGGCGATATTCGATACTTTCCACCAGCCCGGCCTCTTTCACCGCTTTGACCGTATCGGTAGGGATGGCGGTCAGCGGGAATTGCTCGGTCAGGCGCAGGCTTGGACGCGCCACTTGCAGCAGTTCGAGCAGGCGATACGAGCAGTTTTCGTCGAAGAAGAAATAGTCGAACTGGATCTGCTTCAGCTCCCACACATGCTCGACCATGCGTGCGGTTTCTGCTTGTGTCAGGTTCAGCCGGTATTCCCACAGGTCGCGGTTTTCCAGGCTGCGGTACTCGGAGAGTTTTTCCTGGTACGGCACCAGTGCGAACAGCCCGGGATAGCCACCCATCAGGCCCTTCCAGGCGTAGAGAATGCTGTTGTCCGAGCCTTCAATGTAAGCGCCGAAGTTGATCGCGTAACTCAGCAGTGAAGTCTTGTCGGCCTGCACGTCAGCCTGATCGATGCGCAACAGCGTGTGGCCGAACATCGACGACGGGCTGTTGAGGTAGGCCGCCGGGAAGATCATCACCGCGCTGTGCGGCGAGACGTCCTTGAACCACTTCTTGAATTCGGCGCAATCGGGGGCGGGCAGATCGCTGAGGTTGAGCTGTGCTTTCAACCAGCGCGTACGCGCCGGGTAGACGCACTGCGCATGCTGTTCGCCGAGACTGGCCGGGGCGTACAGCGCCTGCACGGTGGCGGCCAGCTCATGGTCGGGGTGTTCGTTGCCATCGGGCGCAAGAAAGAATTTCCTGTCGCTGACATAGCTGCGCCAGCCGCCAAGCTTGGCGGTTTCGTAATGACCGAGGGAAATCCAGAAGCGGTCGTTGGCCAGTTGCTGCAAACGTTGAGGGTCGATGTGAGGCGCGGCGGACAGCGGGGCGCAGACACAGAGCGCCAGCCAGGCAAGGCGTTTGAGCATAAGTGGCAACTTAAGTCGAAAGAAAATAAAACCCGGATCGGGCTGCGATCACTCCCCTGTGGCGAGGGGATTTATCCCCGATGGGCTGCGAAGCGGCCCTCATACCTGCAAAACTCGGTGTATCAGATACACCGAATTGAATGGTTTCACGACTGCTCCGCAGCCGATCGGGGATAAATCCCCTCACCACAGGTTCAGCGTCACATTCGAGTGATTGCACTCAAAACAAAACCCGCTTCCCGAAAGAAGCGGGTGGGGTCGAGCTTAAGCCTGAGTTGCGTACTTGGCCAGACGTGGGTCCGACTTCAGCACGGCCAGGGTGTTGGTATGCACGTCTTCTGCGGTCACGTCAGCTTTGCTGAAGATCTGCTGGAAGTGCTCGTGAGTGACAGCAGCGAAGTGCGCACGGTCTTCCGGCGCCACGCCCAGTACCACGGCGTAGGTCGTCAGCGCTTCGCCGTTGCCCTTGGCCATGTCTTCGGACAGCTCGTTCATCATGCCATTCATGGCGAACCAGGATTTACCGCCGTAGGTCAGCGACGCGTTGGTCGAGCAACCGTTGGTGCCGGAAGTCATACCGAACGTAGCGTTACCGGAGGTGCCGTTAGTGGTGGATGCCAGGAAGTGTGCCGGGGTGCCACGCTGACCTTCGAACAGCATGTTGCCCCAACCGCAATCCGGGCCACCCGGGGCTTGCGCCATGGCGTTGATGGAAACAGCGGTGAAGAGAGTACCGAGAAGAATCCGTTTCATAGCTTTGTTCTCTTTGTGTGCATACCAATGGACAGGGTTCTGACACCTGAAGGTGCCAGTGGGCCAGTATTCGTTCCAGCCGCGCAGTTTGGAGTTTAGGCACGTTCCAGGGGTTCCGTGAGTTTTTACAAAAGATTTGGCGATAACCCCGATTTGCCGGGGGGCGGGGCAGGGTCACCCGGTTGTCTATGCTTTGTCGTGTGGCGCGCCTTGCCAGTGGGGCACGGGCAGCGCCAGAATGCCGCTATCCGCCCCGCCTGATTGTTAAGGAAGCCCGATGCCTGATCCTGTTGCTGCCAGCCTGCGTATAGCGCCCGAAGCGCTGACTCGTCCGTTTTCCGCTGAACAGTTCAGCTTCACTACCACCAATGATCTGGAGCCCTTTCGCGGTGTGCTCGGCCAGGAACGTGCGGTCGAAGCCTTGCAGTTCGGTGTGGCGATGCCACGCCCCGGTTACAACGTCTTTGTCATGGGCGAGCCCGGCACTGGCCGCTTCTCGTTCGTCAAACGCTACCTGAAGGCCGAAGGCAAGCGCCTGCAGACCCCGGCGGACTGGGTCTACGTCAATAATTTCGATGAGCCGCGCGAGCCCCGCGCGCTGGAATTGCCTTCTGGCACTGCGGCTTCGTTCATCGGTGACATCAACGGCCTGATCGATAACCTGCTGGCAACCTTTCCGGCCGTGTTCGAACACCCGTCCTACCAGCAGAAGAAAAGCGCCATCGACCGCGCCTTCAACCAGCGCTACGACAAGGCCCTCGATATCATCGAGCGGCTGGCGCTGGAGAAGGACGTCGCCCTGTACCGCGACAGCAGCAATATCGCCTTCACGCCGATGCTTGAAGGCAAGGCGCTGGATGAAGCGGAATTCGCCCAATTGCCGGAAGCCGAGCGCGAACGGTTTCACGAAGACATCTCCGGCCTCGAAGAGCGTCTGAACGAAGAACTCGCCAGCCTGCCGCAGTGGAAGCGTGAGTCGAACAATCAACTGCGTCAGCTCAACGAGGAAACCATCACCCTGGCCTTGCAGCCGTTGCTCTCGCCGTTGTCCGAGAAGTACGCGGAGAACGCTGCGGTCTGCGGTTACCTGCAAGCGATGCAGGTGTACTTGCTGAAAACCGTGGTCGAGCAACTGGTCGACGACAGCAAGACCGACGCCGTGGCGCGCAAGCTGCTGGAAGAGCAATACGCGCCGAGCCTGGTGGTCGGGCATCCGGCCAGCGGCGGGGCGCCGGTGGTGTTCGAGCCGCACCCGACTTACGAAAACCTGTTCGGGCGCATCGAGTACACCACCGATCAGGGCGCGCTTTACACCACTTACCGGCAGTTACGCCCAGGTGCTTTGCATCGCGCCAACGGCGGCTTCCTGATCCTTGAAGCGGAAAAAATGCTCAGCGAGCCGTTCGTGTGGGACGCGCTGAAGCGTGCCCTGCAATCGCGCAAACTGAAAATGGAGTCGCCGCTGGGCGAGATGGGCCGTTTCGCCACCGTGACCCTCAACCCGCAACATATTCCGTTGCAGGTCAAAGTCATCATCATCGGTGCGCGACAGTTGTACTACACGCTGCAGGACCTGGATCCGGACTTCCAGGAGATGTTCCGCGTGCTGGTCGACTTCGACGAAGACATCCCGATGGTCGACGAAAGCCTGGAGCAATTTGCCCAGTTGCTGAAAACCCGCACTTCGGAAGAAGGCATGGCACCGCTGACCGCCGATGCGGTGGCGCGTCTGGCGACCTACAGCGCGCGGCTGGCCGAGCATCAGGGGCGTTTGTCGGCGCGGATCGGCGATCTGTTCCAACTGGTCAGCGAGGCGGACTTCATCCGTCATCTGGCCGGCGATGAAATGACCGATGCCGGGCACATCGAGCGTGCGCTGAAAGCCAAGGCCACTCGCACCGGTCGGGTCTCGGCGCGGATTCTCGACGACATGCTCGCCGGGATCATCCTGATCGACACCGACGGCGCGGCGGTCGGCAAGTGCAACGGGCTGACTGTGCTCGAAGTGGGTGATTCGGCGTTCGGTGTGCCGGCGCGGATTTCCGCCACGGTGTACCCGGGCGGCAGCGGTATCGTCGACATCGAGCGCGAGGTCAACCTGGGTCAGCCGATCCACTCCAAAGGCGTGATGATCCTTACCGGGTACCTGGGCAGCCGTTACGCTCAGGAATTCCCGCTGGCGATCTCCGCGAGCATCGCGCTGGAGCAATCCTACGGTTACGTCGATGGCGACAGTGCGTCGCTGGGCGAGGCTTGCACGCTGATTTCGGCGCTGTCGAAAACTCCACTGAAGCAGTGTTTTGCGATCACCGGTTCGATCAACCAGTTCGGCGAAGTGCAGGCAGTCGGCGGGGTCAACGAGAAAATCGAGGGCTTCTTCCGTCTCTGCGAAGCACGTGGGTTGACCGGCGAGCAGGGCGCGATCATTCCGCAGGCCAACGTCGCCACGCTGATGCTCGACGAGAAGGTGCTGGCGGCGGTGCGCGCCGGTCAGTTCCACGTGTACGCGGTGCGTCAGGCCGATGAGGCGCTGAGCCTGTTGGTCGGCGAGCCGGCCGGTGAGCCGGATGCTGACGGTCAGTTCCCCGAGGGCAGCGTCAATGCGCGCGTGGTCGAGCGTCTGCGGGTGATTGCCGAGATGATCAGTGAAGACGACCTGAAAGAGGCGGAAAAGGAACTGGCGCAGGAGGCACTAGCCGAAGCCAAACCAGCCTGACCGCAAACGCGGTAAAAACTGTGGGAGGGGGCTTGCTCCCTCCCACAGTTGTTTTTCCAGATTGATTTTTGCGCTGATCTTCGGGAAAAGTGCCACTACTCTGACGTCAGAATTCACACAATGACCATTCGGCGCCTTCTGGTTCTATCCAGCTTGCGCAGCGGACTTTTCTTCTATTCTCTGCTCAAGGACATCGACAGTATCACTGGATCGAAACAGCCTTCGCGTGAAGGCTGAATACAGGCTTTACCGAGGGTCGCCGCCATGTCGCGCAACCTCTGCCTCACCCGTCAGTGCCTGGGTCTCGTGACCCGCATCGAATGCGCCATCAAACCGTTGGCCGGCGATAACGGCATGTGGACCTTGCTCTTCGCTGCCGGCATGGCCGGCGAACAACCCTCCGCCATCAAGGCCCAGGGCCCGTTTCACGGGCCGGTCGCCGCCGAGTCGATTCTCGACACTATTGTGGAAAGCCTGACGATGCACGGCTACGAGCTGGCCGACGATCCGCAGATCTGGAGCCTGCACCTGCAGGCACAGTTGCGCCAGATCAATGGCGGGCGTGGGCGTACGGTCGGCGTGTTCGACCACTAGGCGCAATCATGGCGCGGTGTCGGACTGCTGCGCCTTGTCGAGTTTGACCTCAAAGCCGTATTGCACGGTATTGAGCTCGGTCCGCTGATAGGTCTCCACGTGCGTTGGACGACCATAGAAGTAATGCACGCCGAACAGCGCCGGGCCATCCGCACTCGCGTCATGACTGACCGAGAGAATCTGTTTCAGGTAGTTGCCGCTGTCGTCCTTGACGAAGAATCGCCAGGCGTTGGCCGGAAACAGTTTCAGGTCCACCACCAAGGTGTTGTTCTTGATCTCCAGGCCTTTGGGCAGGGATTTGGCGTCGTAGGCTTTTTTCTCCACGCTGGCGAGAAACAGCGGCATCGACCCCACGGCAATCGCCGGGGTTTCCGGGAACAGGTTCAAATCGTAAGTAATGGTCGCTTGCAGCGGATCGACCTGATACGCCTCGGGCGGCAGTTCGATCGGCTCATCGAGTTTGCCGCTGCGTTTCTCGGTGAAGAACGTCACGGGACTCTCGCCGGGGCTGAAATCATCACCGAGCAATTCATCGTTGAAGGTTCGCCGGTGAGAGAACTCGATGCGTGCAGCGCTCGGATCCTCCACGGACTGATGGATGCGGATACCGGCCTTCAACGCTTCCTCGGTGAGGCTTGCGCCCTTGAGCCAGTTCGGCGCCAGATCGTCATAGACGACCACCGCCGGGTCCAGCGGTTGGATGGCTTTTTCGGTGGTGTGCTGGCTGAAAGTGCGCACTGGCAGATCCAGTGTTTTGCGGGTCACGGTTGCCGATGAGAAATCCAGCACGCTGACTTCGAGGGTGTCGATGGGGCCGTTGAAGTAGACCTTGTTGTAGCGGCGCGGATGCTGCTGCTCGAAGGTCTGCTGTTCGTCCTCGAGCTGTTTTTCCAACGCCTCGCTCCAGGTTTTCTGTTGTTGCAGATGCGCCAGTTGTTTCTCGTAGAAGGCGACTTGTGCCGGGCTCTCATTGATTGAGCCGGCGCGCACCAGGTATTGCCCGCTGGTGTCACGGGCCTGAACGATGACTGGATTGAGCTGCGCACCCTCGACCTCAGGGGCCAATGGCAGGCTGTTGCTGAATTCGACTTCGGCGTAGTTCTTTTCAAGCTTCAGCAGGGTGACGCTGAGGTTGTCATCGGTGCGGGTCTGGCCGACGTCCTTCTGGCTCAGGTTGAAGCTGAACAGGCGGCGCGGCGCGATGACTTCGACTTTGCCTTGCAGGCTCACCGGTTGTGGCTGGCTCTTCTTGTCCACGTCCAGCCCTTCGATGAACGGGTAGGTCACGGTCAGGTCATCGGGGTTGTTGACGTTGGAGCTGGACGGGCTCAACTGAATGCCGGGATCGGTTTCCGACCACTCCGGCTGATAGGCGATCACGCGCTTGTTGCTCAGGGTCACCGACTGCCATTCCACGCCGTGCGGGAATAGAAAGCCGCCGGGAATGTTCAGGTTGAACGGGAATACCGGTTGCAGGTCGGTAAGGTAATCGGAGCTGGCGTCCTTGTGCAGCACGAACAGTCCGTTGATAAAGGTATCGACCAGCGCCTGCGGCGAAGGGTAGTGCTTGAGGATGCCGAGGGTGTCTTCACCATAGACGGTTTTCAGCGGGGTGCTGTCGAGCTTGAGCTGCGCGCGTTCGAGCAGCAGCAGCGAACCGCCGAGTTCGGTCACGGCATCTTTGAGTTTCGGGTCGGTAATGGCGTCCAGTGAGTGTTCGAAGGCTGCCGTCTTCGCGTCGAGGCTGACCGAGGGCTTTTTCTCATCGCCGGGTGAGCAGCCACCCAGCAGTAGAACGAGGCAAACTCCGGCAGTCGTCAACGGTAATCGCACATGCATTTCCAGTCGTCCTGTCCACTTTCGCTAGGCGGTCAATGGTTTGGACAGTAGCAGAAAAAAATTCACACACACACGCAGGTTGCGGTGATGGGAGGTGCGAGCCGGGCGGTTTCTGGCGGTCACGGGCGGCTGGTATACTCGCCGCCGATTTCAATCCTTATTGTGTGAGAGTCAATGGAACGCTTTATCGAAAATGCAATGTACGCCACGCGCTGGCTGCTGGCGCCGATCTATATCGGGCTGTCCCTCGGGCTGCTGGCGCTGGCATTGAAATTCTTCCAGGAAGTGTTTCATGTCATTCCCAACGTGTTTTCCATGGCCGAATCGGATCTGATCCTGGTGCTGCTGTCGCTGATTGACATGGCGCTGGTGGGCGGCTTGTTGGTGATGGTGATGATTTCCGGCTACGAGAACTTCGTGTCCGAGCTGAACATCGACGAAGGCAAAGAGAAGCTCAGCTGGCTGGGCACCATGGACTCCTCGTCGCTGAAGATGAAAGTGGCGGCGTCGATCGTGGCGATTTCCTCGATCCACCTGCTGCGGATCTTCATGGATGCCAAGAACGTCGATCCCGAGCACCTGATGTGGTACGTGATCATCCACATGACCTTCGTGATTTCGGCGTTCGCGATGGGTTACCTGGACAAGCTCACCAAGCACTGATCATTGGCTGAACGCTGCAAAAACACCGCCCGTCTGTTGCGAAACAGACGGGCGGTGTCGTTTGTGGCTTGTGCTTTGGCGCGCGCGGGCATATCCCTGTAAGAGTCCTGGCTCGCCACCGCACGAGGTGCGTTCATGAACCTGCAAGAGTTGAATGCGTTTGCCATCGCCAGAAAGGTCGATGAGCTGAACCTGATCTCCATGGAGGGCGGGATTTATCTGCTCGAAGCGCGGATGCACGGGGCGGCGTATCCGCTGAGTGATCTCAAGGGCGAGATGCTGCAGCTGCGCTCGGTGGAGCATGCACGGGATCTTTTGCATAACTTTCCGGTGCTGCCGTTCAACCTTGTGCACACCTCGGTGCACGACGAAATGTGCGGCCTGGGCGGCAGCGTCGATGAAAGCCTGAAAGTGCCACTGGCTTGGCGTTCGGCCCTATAGGCCTTGCGCCCCATCGCCGGGCATCTGTGCTAGTCTGCTCGCCCTTTTGGTTCCGGGCGCGCCGGGACGCGCTGTGCACGCACGGCAAGTCTGATGGCCGTCCGCACAGCGGAGCAGTGTCATGTCCGAAGTAAATCTGTCCACCGACGAAACCCGCGTCAGCTACGGTATTGGCCGTCAGCTGGGTGACCAGCTGCGCGACAACCCGCCACCGGGTGTCAGCCTGGACGCCATCCTGGCCGGTCTGACCGACGCATTCGCCGGCAAGCCAAGCCGTGTCGATCAGGAAGCCATGTCCGCCAGCTTCAAGGTTATCCGCGAGATCATGCAAGCCGAAGCCGCCGCCAAAGCTGAAGCGGCTGCCGGTGAAGGCCGTGCTTTCCTGGCTGAAAACGCCAAGAAAGAAGGCATCACTACTCTGGCTTCCGGTCTGCAATTCGAAGTGCTGACCCAGGGCGAAGGCGCCAAGCCGTCCCGTGAAGACACCGTGCGTACTCACTACCACGGCATGCTGATCGACGGCACTGTGTTCGACAGCTCCTACGATCGTGGCCAGCCAGCAGAATTCCCGGTTGGCGGCGTGATTGCTGGCTGGACCGAAGCTCTGCAACTGATGAATGCCGGCAGCAAATGGCGCTTGTACGTGCCGAGCGAACTGGCTTACGGCGCTCAAGGCGTCGGCAGCATCCCGCCGCACAGCGTTCTGGTATTCGACGTCGAGCTGCTGGACGTTCTGTAATGCCTGGCCTGTCCCGGTGACAGGTCAATAATGTGGGAGCGGGCTTGCTCGCGAAGGCGTCCTTTCAGGCAATCATTCGTTGCCTGACACAGCGCTTTCGCCAGCAGGCTGGCTCCCACAGTTTTTTCCGCGCTACTCATATTTCGATCTTGTGATGCAGCTCATTGGTCGGGCGCAAGGCCCGGGCATAGCAGAACAGGAACAGATTGCGCACCAGCTCCTTGAGCACCAGCGGTTCGCTGGAATTCAGGCTGCTGACGTCCAGATCACCCTGATCCTGCAGCTCATGTAGGGCTTCTTCTTCCAGTACCGCACAGACTTCGCCGGTTTCCCGATGCAGGATCCTGAGGTACGGGTGTGGGCGGTCCAGCCAGGCATCGATCAAATAAGTCATGGGTCTCATCTCCTTGAAAGGTTTCAATGAGAATAATTCTTATTCGTCAAATAGCAAGTGCCTATTGGCGGAATGCGATTTTTTCCGGGTAAAGATTGCGTAAGGTCAAAACGGCTGGCGTCTGGCTATTACGCGAGAATGCGGGGGCTGGCGGGGAGGGTGACGCACCATCCCGCGGCGGGCGCGGGATGGATGACAGCAGGATCAGACCTTTCTGACGAACTCGGACTTGAGCTTCATCGGGCCGATGCCATCGATTTTGCAGTCGATGTCGTGGTCGCCGTCGCACAGGCGGATGTTCTTGACCTTGGTGCCGACCTTGACCACCAGCGAGGTGCCCTTGACCTTCAGGTCCTTGATCACGGTGATGGTGTCGCCGTCCTGCAGCACGTTGCCGACCGAATCTTTCTTCACGGCATCATCGGATGCCACTTCGGCTTCGCCGTTGGCCGACCACTCGTGGGCGCACTCAGGGCAGATCAGTTGGGCACCGTCTTCGTAGGTGTATTCGGAATTGCATTTCGGGCAGGGTGGCAACGTGCTCACTAAGGCTCCTTGGGATGTGGATCGCTAAAAGTCGCACATTGTATAAGGTTTTAGCGCGTAGAGGGCAGGCAACAAAAAGCCGCAGGCTTCGGCGGAAGGCTGCGGCTCTTTGATTGCGCGGTGATCAGTGCGTGCGGGCGACCGCAAATTCGCTCAATTCCACCAGTGCATCGCGGTATTCGCTGGCCGGCAGCGCGTCGAGGCACTTGATCGCACGGGCCACGTAGTCGCGGGCCAGTTGCGCGGTGTACTCCAGCGAACCCGAGGCTTCCACGGCGATGCGGATGCTTTCGAGGTCTTCGATCCCGCCTTTCTGGATCGCCTGACGTACCAGAGCAGCTTGCTCCGGCGTACCTTCGCGCATGGTGTAGATCAGCGGCAGGGTCGGCTTGCCTTCGGCCAGATCGTCACCGACGTTCTTGCCCAGAGTCTCGGCATCGCCCTTGTAGTCCAGCAGGTCGTCGACCAGCTGGAACGCCACGCCGAGGTGATCACCGAAGGTGCGCAGGGCTTCGCTCTGCTCGGCGGTGGCACCGGCCAGTGCGGCGGCGCTGTGGGTCGAGGCTTCGAAAAGCATCGCGGTCTTGCCGCGGATGACTTCCATGTAGGTTTCTTCGGTGGTGCTGGCGTCGCGTACCTTGGACAGTTGCAACACTTCGCCTTCGGCGATGATGCGCGTGGCCTGGGACAGGATCTTCATCACCGGCATCGAGCCCAGCTCGACCATCATTTCGAACGAGCGCGAGTACAGGAAGTCGCCTACCAGCACGCTCGGGGCGTTGCCCCACATGGCGTTGGCGGTCGAGCGGCCACGGCGCATGCCGGACATGTCGACCACGTCGTCATGCAGCAGGGTCGCGGTGTGCAGGAATTCGATGGTGGCGGCCAGCAGGCGCATGTCGTCGCCTTCGCGACCCAGGGCCTTGCCGCACAGCAGCACCAATAAAGGACGCAGGCGTTTGCCGCCAGCCGAGGTGATGTAATCGCCGATTTTCGATACCAGCGGCACTCGGGAAGTCAGCTGCTTCTTGATGATGCCGTCGACGGCGTTAAAATCGTCCGCCACCGCGCGGTAGAAAGCTTGGGGTTGCATCAGCGACAGTTGCTCCAGAAGGGTTGCGCGGCATGCTAGGACCCACACCGGGGCCTGTCAAGGCGCGATGGACGGCCACTTGCGTGACTCTCGCGGCTTGCGTACAATCGCGCACCCTGAACTTCCTGGGCAGCACCTGCCTTACGCAATTGCACTTGGGCCGTTCCAGCCCCATGCAGCCATGCCAGCCAATACCTCTTCTTATAAAGAGCTGGGTGAGCAGGATTATCGGAGAAATACCATGTACGCAGTAATCGTTACCGGCGGTAAGCAATACAAGGTCGCTGAAGGTGAATACCTGAAGATCGAAAAACTGGAAGTCGCTACTGGCGAATCCGTGACTTTTGACCGCGTTCTGCTGGTCGCCAATGGCGACGACGTGAACATCGGCGCACCTGTTGTTGCTGGCGCAACCGTCAAGGCTGAAGTGATCTCCCAAGGTCGTCACGATAAAGTCCGCATCATCAAGTTCCGTCGCCGTAAGCACCACATGAAGCGTATGGGCCACCGCCAGTGGTTCACCGAGATCAAAATCACCGGTATTCAGGCTTAATTACAGCCTAATTCCTCACTAGGAGAATTGAACTCATGGCACACAAAAAAGCTGGTGGTAGTACCCGTAACGGTCGCGACTCAGAAGCCAAACGCCTTGGCGTGAAGATGTATGGCGGCCAGGTCATCAAGGCCGGCAACATCATCGTGCGTCAGCGCGGCACCCAATTCCACGCTGGCTACGGCGTTGGCATGGGTAAGGATCACACCCTCTTCGCGAAAATCGAAGGCGTGATCAAGTTTGAAGTAAAAGGCGCCTTCGGTCGTCGTTACGTGAGCGTTGTCGCGGCTTAATCGCGAGATCGCTGGAAGAGCCCTGTCTTGCGACGGGGCTTTTTCGTTTGTGGGGTGAGTCTCTTGCAAAACTGTTTGTATGGGCTGTCGGCGTGCGATGCAGGTCGTGTTTTGGGGTCGCTGCGCTCATTTTTGCAAGAGTCTTATGTCTTGATTGTTTTTCGGCTCGTCCGTATGGCGAGAGGCGTTGAGTTATGAAGTTTGTAGACGAAGTATCGATCCGCGTAAAAGCTGGCGACGGCGGCAATGGCTGCATGAGTTTCCGTCGGGAAAAATTCATTGAAAACGGCGGCCCGAACGGCGGTGACGGCGGTGACGGCGGTTCCATCTACATGATGGCCGACGAAAACCTCAACACCCTGGTCGACTACCGTTACACCCGGCACTTCGATGCCGAGCGTGGCTCCAACGGCGGCAGCACCGATTGCACCGGCAAGAAGGGTGAAGACCTGATCCTGCGCGTGCCGGTCGGTACCACCGTGATCGACTCGGCCACCCAGGAAGTAATTGGCGACCTGACCAAGGCCGGCCAGAAGCTGATGGTGGTGCAGGGCGGTTGGCACGGTCTGGGCAATACCCGTTTCAAATCCAGTACCAACCGTGCGCCGCGCCAGACCACTCCGGGTAAGCCGGGTGAGCAGCGTGACCTGAAACTGGAAATGAAAGTGCTGGCTGACGTCGGTCTGCTGGGCTTGCCGAACGCCGGTAAAAGTACCTTTATCCGTTCGGTGTCGGCGGCCAAGCCGAAAGTCGCCGACTACCCGTTCACCACGCTGGTGCCGAACCTGGGTGTGGTCAGCGTTGATCGCTGGAAAAGCTTCGTCATCGCCGACATTCCGGGGCTGATCGAAGGTGCGTCCGACGGTGCCGGACTTGGCATTCGCTTCCTCAAGCATTTGGCGCGTACGCGTCTGTTGCTGCACCTTGTCGACATGGCGCCGCTGGATGACACCAGCGCACCGGACGCGGCTGAAGTGATCGTCAACGAGCTGGTCAAATTCAGTCCGTCGCTGGCCGAGCGTGATCGCTGGCTGGTGCTGAACAAGTGCGACCAGATTCTCGAGGAAGAGCACGAAGAGCGCGTCAAGGAAATCGTTGATCGCCTGCAGTGGGAGGGTCCGGTCTACGTGATCTCGGCCATCGCCAAAGAAGGCACCGAGCGCCTGACGCGCGACATCATGCGTTATCTGGAAGATCGTGCCGATCGCCTGGCTAACGACCCGGTGTACAAGGAAGAGCTTGCCGATCTCGATCAGCGCATCGAAGACGAAGCCCGTGCACAGTTGCAGGCGCTGGATGACAAGCGTGCTCTGCGTCGCAGCGGCGTGAAGTCGGTCCACGACATCGGCGACGATGACTGGGACGAAGAAGATGTGGATGATGAAGACGGTCCGGAAATCATTTACGTGCGCGACTGATTCGTTGCAGTAAACTTAAGCGCCGCTCAATCGAGCGGCGTTTTAGTATCTGGAAATCGATCGTTGGTCACCAATAGCCACGATTAACGTCACGGGCAGCGCTGGGTCGCGCTGTCCTCAAGCTAAGGTTGAAGATGATGCGGAGCAAAGTGACAGGTGCGCAGCGTTGGGTCGTGAAGATCGGCAGCGCTTTGCTGACAGCTGATGGCAAAGGGCTGGATCGTGCGGCAATGAGTGTATGGGTCGAGCAGATGGTCGCCCTGCATGAGGCGGGTGTCGAGTTGGTGCTGGTGTCCTCCGGGGCAGTGGCTGCCGGCATGAGCCGCCTGGGCTGGACCGCACGACCCAGTGCGATGCACGAGCTCCAGGCCGCTGCTGCAATCGGCCAGATGGGCTTGGTGCAGGCCTGGGAGTCGAGCTTTGCCGAGCATGGCCGGCACACCGCGCAGATTCTCCTGACTCACGATGACCTGTCCGACCGCAAGCGCTACCTCAACGCCCGCAGCACCCTGCGTGCGCTGGTCGAGCTGAAAGTCATCCCGGTGATCAACGAAAACGACACCGTGGTCACCGACGAAATCCGTTTCGGCGACAACGATACGCTGGCGGCGCTGGTGGCCAATCTGGTCGAGGCTGATCTGCTGGTGATCCTCACCGATCGCGACGGCATGTTCGACGCCGATCCGCGCAACAATCCTGATGCGCAACTGATTTACGAAGCGCGCGCCGATGATCCGACCCTGGATGCGGTGGCGGGCGGCACCGGTGGCGCACTGGGGCGCGGTGGTATGCAGACCAAGCTGCGTGCGGCGCGGCTGGCGGCGCGCTCCGGGGCGCACACGATCATCGTTGGTGGGCGTCTGGAGCGAGTACTCGATCGCCTGAAGGCTGGCGAGCGCATCGGTACGCTGCTGTCGCCTGAGCGCGGCATGCTGGCGGCGCGCAAGCAGTGGCTGGCCGGGCATCTGCAGACTCGCGGCACGCTGGTGCTGGACGAAGGCGCGGTGTCGGCGTTGTCGCAGGGCAACAAGAGTCTGTTGCCGGTCGGCGTCAAATTGGTCCAGGGCAGCTTCCGGCGTGGCGAGATGGTGGTCTGCGTGGCGCCGGACGGTCGTGAGATTGCCCGTGGCCTGGCCAACTACAGTGCGCTTGAGGCGCAAAAAATCATTGGTCAGTCGTCAGATGCAATTGTCGGCGTGCTGGGCTACATGGCTGAGCCGGAACTGGTTCACCGTGACAACCTGATTCTGGTCTAAGGGAAAATACGCATGCGCATGGCTAAAGGATTGTTGGGTCTGCTGATGGCGCTGCCATTGCTGGCCTCGGCCGAGGAAATCGGTCAGGTGTCGACGGTGTTCAAGTTCGTCGGCCCGAATGACCGGATCGTGGTCGAGGCTTTCGATGATCCGAAGGTCGACGGTGTGACCTGCTACCTGTCTCGCGCCAAGACGGGAGGGGTGAAGGGTGGTCTGGGTCTGGCCGAGGATCGCGCCGAGGCGTCGATCGCCTGTCGTCAGGTCGGTCCGATCAAGTTCAAGGGCGAACTGAAGGATGGTGATGAGGTGTTCAAGGAGCGCACATCGCTGGTGTTCAAGACCATGCAGGTGGTGCGTTTCCTCGACAAGAAGCGCAATACGCTGGTGTACCTGGTTTACAGCGATCGCGTGATCGAAGGCAGCCCGCAGAATGCGGTAACCGCGATTCCGATCGTGCCGTGGGTACCCGTCCAGCAGTAACAACGCAAATCCGGAATGTGGGAGCGGGCTTGCTCGCGAAGAGGTCGTGTCAGTTGCTAGAGATGTCGGCTGACAGATTGCATTCGCGAGCAAGCCCGCTCCCACTTTTTTGAGTGCGGGATTCACCAAATCGCAGGCAATAAAAAACCGACCCTAAGGTCGGTTTTTTAATGACTACGTCGATTAAGCAGCTTCTTTCAGTGCCTTGACGTGGCCATTCAGACGGCTCTTATGACGAGCAGCCTTGTTCTTGTGGATGATGCCTTTATCGGCCATACGGTCGATAACTGGCACAGCCAGAACGTATGCAGCTTGAGCTTTTTCAGCGTCTTTTGCGTCGATGGCCTTAACTACATTCTTGATGTAGGTACGAACCATGGAACGCAGGCTGGCGTTGTGGCTGCGACGCTTCTCAGCCTGTTTTGCACGTTTTTTGGCGGAAGGTGAGTTGGCCACCGTCGAGCTCCTCGAAAGACTTTTTAGGAAATAGCAAACAAAATAGGCCGCGAATCATGCCGATGAAGAGAAGTCTTGTCAAGGGCGCTTGAAACGTTCCGCTAAGTGGTAGGTGTAAAGAGGCGGGATATTTATTTCCGGCGCTTGACCTGTAAACTCGCGAGCTTTGGCTCTGTGCTGTTGCGGCGCAGAGTATCGCACAAGTAGGCGCATTGTTCGCCTGCTGTTTATCGACAGGCACACATTCCCTCAATGAATCTGCTCAAATCGTTGGCCGCCGTCAGCTCTATCACCATGCTTTCCCGGGTTCTCGGGTTCGTCCGTGACACGCTCATCGCTCGCACGTTCGGCGCCGGAATGGCCACGGACGCCTTCTTCATTGCCTTCAAATTGCCCAACCTGCTGCGGCGAATCTTCGCCGAGGGCGCGTTCTCGCAGGCCTTCGTACCGATTCTGGCGGAATACAAGAGTCAGCAGGGTGAAGAGGCGACCCGTACCTTTATTGCTTATGTATCGGGCCTGCTGACGCTGGTGCTGGCGCTGGTTACCGCGCTGGGCATGATCGCCGCACCGTGGGTGATCTGGGCCACGGCGCCGGGTTTTGCCGACACGCCGGAAAAATTCCAGCTCACCTCCGACCTGCTGCGGGTGACGTTCCCTTATATATTGCTGATCTCTCTGTCCTCGCTGGCCGGGGCGATCCTCAATACCTGGAACCGCTTTTCGGTGCCGGCGTTCGTGCCGACCCTGCTCAACGTCAGCATGATTGTGTTCTCGCTGTTCCTCACGCCGTATTTCGATCCGCCGGTGATGGCCCTCGGCTGGGCGGTACTGGTCGGTGGTCTGGCGCAGTTGCTCTATCAACTGCCGCACCTGAAAAAGATCGGCATGCTGGTGCTGCCGCGCTTGAATCTGCGCGATAGCGGCGTCTGGCGAGTGATGAAGCAAATGCTGCCGGCGATCATCGGTGTCTCGGTCAGCCAGATTTCGCTGATCATCAACACCATTTTTGCCTCGTTTCTGGTCGCCGGCTCGGTGTCGTGGATGTATTACGCCGACCGTTTGATGGAATTGCCGTCCGGTGTGCTCGGCGTAGCGTTGGGCACCATTTTGCTGCCGACGCTGGCCAAGACTTATGCGAGCAAGGATCGCCACGAATATTCGCGGATCCTCGACTGGGGGCTGCGCCTGTGCTTCGTGCTGGTGTTGCCGTGTGCACTGGCTCTGGGAATTCTCGCCGAGCCACTGACCGTCTCATTGTTCCAGTACGGTCAATTCAGCGCGTTTGATGCGTCCATGACCCAGCGTGCGCTGATTGCCTATTCTGTCGGTCTGCTCGGAATTATCGTGATCAAAGTGCTGGCGCCGGGCTTTTACGCGCAACAGAACATCCGCACCCCGGTAAAAATCGCAATCTTCACACTGGTGTGCACACAGCTGTTCAACCTGATGCTGATCGGCCCGCTGGCTCACGCCGGGCTGGCGCTGGCGATCAGTGCCGGTGCCTGTCTGAATGCCGGGCTGTTGTTCTATCAACTGCGCAAGCAAAAGATGTATCAGCCGCAACCAGGCTGGTACACATTTGGCTTCAAACTGGTGGTGGCAGTGGCGGTGATGTCGGCGGTATTGCTGCTGGGCATGCATTTCATGCCGGCCTGGGATCAGGGGCACATGCTGGAGCGCTTTCTGCGTCTGGGGGCGCTGGTGGTTGCTGGTGTGGTGGCGTATTTCGGTATGTTGCTGCTGCTCGGTTTCCGTCTGCGCGACTTCAATCGCAAGGCTTTGAGCTGAGGTTTCAGCCTTTATAACCGGGCACGGGCCGGCAGTTTTGTCGGCTCGATCACTTTGCGTTACGGTGTTGCCTGTCGTCGACCGTCGGGTGTGGTTATAATCGACCACTTTATGAGCAAGAAGCGCGTTATGCAGCTGGTTCGAGGCCTCCACAACTTGCGCCCCCAGCATCGGGGCTGCGTCGCCACTATTGGCAACTTTGACGGTGTTCACCGTGGTCACCAGGCTATCCTGGCCCGGCTGCGTGAGCGTGCGCTCGAGTTGGGCGTACCCAGCTGCGTGGTGATTTTCGAGCCGCAGCCACGGGAATTCTTTGCCCCGGAGACCGCTCCGGCGCGTCTGGCCCGCTTGCGTGACAAGCTGCAGCTGCTGGCCGCCGAAGGCGTCGACCGGGTGTTGTGCCTGGCTTTCAATCAGCGCCTGAGCAAGCTCAGCGCCAGTGAATTCGTCGATACCATCCTCGTGGACGGTCTCGGCGTGCAGCATCTGGAGGTCGGTGACGATTTCCGCTTCGGCTGCGATCGCCTCGGCGATTTCGATTTTCTGCTGCAGGCCGGCCAGGTCCACGGGTTTACCGTGGAAGCCGCGCAAACCGTCGAGCTGGACGGCATTCGCGTCAGCAGCACTCAGGTGCGCAACGCGTTGGCCGCGGCCGATTTTGCCTTGGCCGAACGCTTGCTCGGCCGCCCGTACCGGATCGCCGGTCGCGTGCTGCACGGTCAGAAACTGGCCCGGCAACTGGGTACGCCCACTGCCAACATTCAACTCAAGCGCCGTCGCGTACCGTTCACCGGGGTTTACCTGGTGGATGTGGACATCGACGGCAAGACCTGGCCTGGCGTCGCCAACATCGGCGTGCGGCCTACGGTCCAAGGTGATGGCAAAGCCCACCTTGAAGTTCATCTACTGGATTTTGCCGGCGATCTGTATGACCGGCGTCTGACGGTGGTTTTCCACCAAAAGCTGCGTGAAGAGCAGCGTTTCGCCTCCCTGGAGGCACTGAAAACGGCGATCAACGCGGATGTCGCCGCCGCCCGTGCACTAGCCGCACCTAGCGCCCATCGCTAATGAAGAGCCTTAAATGACCGACTATAAAGCCACGCTAAACCTTCCGGACACCGCCTTCCCAATGAAGGCCGGCCTGCCACAGCGCGAACCGCAGATCCTGCAGCGCTGGGACAGTATTGGCCTGTACGGAAAGTTGCGCGAGATTGGCAAGGATCGTCCGAAGTTCGTCCTGCACGACGGCCCTCCGTATGCCAACGGCACGATCCACATCGGTCACGCACTGAACAAGATTCTCAAGGACATGATCATCCGCTCGAAGACCCTGTCGGGCTTCGACGCGCCGTATGTCCCGGGCTGGGACTGCCACGGCCTGCCGATCGAGCACAAGGTTGAAGTGACCCACGGCAAGAACCTGGGCGCGGACAAGACCCGCGAGCTGTGCCGTGCCTATGCCACCGAGCAGATCGAAGGGCAGAAGAGCGAATTCATCCGTCTCGGCGTGCTGGGTGACTTCGCCAACCCGTACAAGACCATGGACTTCAAGAACGAGGCCGGTGAAATCCGCGCCCTCGCCGAAATCGTCAAGGGCGGTTTCGTGTTCAAGGGTCTGAAGCCGGTGAACTGGTGCTTCGATTGCGGTTCGGCGCTGGCCGAAGCCGAAGTCGAGTACGAGAACAAGAAGTCCTCGACCATCGACGTGGCGTTCCCGATCGCCGACGAAGCCAAACTGGCCGCCGCGTTCGGTCTGCCGTCGCTGAGCAAACCCGCTTCGATCGTGATCTGGACCACCACCCCGTGGACCATCCCGGCCAACCAGGCATTGAACGTTCACCCTGAGTTCAATTACGCCCTGGTTGATATCGGCGACAAGCTGCTGGTGCTGGCTGAGGAGCTGGTTGAATCCTGCCTGTCGCGTTACGGCGTTGAAGGCTCGGTCATCGCGACCACCACCGGTAAAGAGCTGGAACTGATCAACTTCCGTCACCCGTTCTACGACCGCCTGTCGCCGGTGTACCTGGCCGACTACGTCGAACTGGGCGCCGGCACCGGTGTGGTTCACTCCGCCCCGGCCTACGGTGTGGACGACTTCGTGACCTGCAAGAAGTACGGCATGGTCAACGATGACATCCTCAATCCGGTACAAAGCAACGGCGTGTACGTGCCGTCGCTGGAGTTCTTTGGCGGCCAGTTCATCTGGAAGGCCAACCCGGCCATCGTCGAAAAACTCACCGAAGTCGGTGCGCTGCTGCACACCACCGTCATCGAACACAGCTACATGCATTGCTGGCGCCACAAAACCCCGCTGATCTACCGCGCCACCGCGCAGTGGTTCATCGGCATGGACAAGGAGCCGGTCAGCGGCGACACCCTGCGCGTGCGCTCGCTCAAAGCCATCGAAGACACCAAGTTCGTTCCGGCCTGGGGCCAGGCGCGCCTGCACTCGATGATCGCCAACCGTCCGGACTGGTGCATCTCCCGTCAGCGCAACTGGGGCGTGCCGATCCCGTTCTTCCTGAACAAGGAAAGCGGCGAACTGCACCCACGCACCGTCGAGCTGATGGAAGAAGTCGCCAAGCGCGTTGAAGTCGAAGGCATCGAAGCCTGGTTCAAGCTCGACGCCGCCGAACTGCTGGGCGACGAAGCGCCGCTGTACGACAAGATCAGCGACACCCTCGACGTGTGGTTCGACTCGGGCACCACCCACTGGCACGTGCTGCGCGGT
Organism: Pseudomonas sp. LAMO17WK12:I5; assembly: GCF_900215165.1. Lineage (NCBI taxonomy): Bacteria > Pseudomonadati > Pseudomonadota > Gammaproteobacteria > Pseudomonadales > Pseudomonadaceae > Pseudomonas > Pseudomonas sp. LAMO17WK12:I5. The sequence continues at coordinate 248,640 of NZ_OBDS01000010.1, forward strand.
TCGCACCCGATGGGTCACGAAACCGGCCCGCGCGCCGACCTGTACCTGGAAGGTTCCGACCAGCACCGCGGCTGGTTCCACTCGTCGCTGTTGACCGGTTGCGCTATCGACAACCACGCGCCGTACCGCGAGTTGCTGACACACGGTTTCACCGTCGATGAGTCCGGCCGCAAGATGTCCAAATCCTTGGGCAACGTGATTGCGCCGCAGAAAGTCAACGACACCCTGGGCGCCGACATCATGCGTCTGTGGGTCGCGTCGACCGACTACTCCGGCGAAATGGCCGTGTCCGAGCAGATCCTGCAGCGCAGCGCGGACGCCTATCGTCGCATCCGTAACACCGCGCGCTTCCTGCTTTCCAACCTGACCGGTTTCAACCCGGCCACCGACCTGCTGCCGGCTGAAGACATGCTCGCACTGGATCGCTGGGCGGTGGATCGCACGCTGCTGCTGCAACGCGAATTGCAAGAGCACTACGGCGAATACCGTTTCTGGAACGTCTACTCGAAGATCCACAACTTCTGCGTGCAGGAGCTGGGTGGTTTCTACCTCGACATCATCAAGGATCGCCAGTACACCACCGGCGCCGACAGCAAGGCTCGTCGCTCGTGCCAGACCGCGCTGTTCCATATCTCCGAAGCGCTGGTACGCTGGATCGCGCCGATCCTCGCGTTCACCGCCGACGAGCTGTGGCAGTACCTGCCGGGCGAGCGCAACGAATCGGTGATGCTCAACACCTGGTACGAAGGTCTGACCGAGCTGCCGGAAGGCTTCGAGCTGGGTCGCGCGTACTGGGATCGCATCATGGAAGTGAAGGTAGCGGTCAACAAAGAGATGGAAATCCAGCGTGCGGCCAAAGCCGTCGGTGGCAACCTGCAAGCCGAAGTGACGCTGTTCGCCGAAGAAGCGCTGAGCGCCGACCTGGCCAAGCTGAGCAACGAACTGCGCTTTGTCCTGATCACTTCGACTGCCAGCGTGGCACCTTTCGTTCAGGCACCTGCGGACGCGGTAGCCACCGAAGTCAGCGGCCTGAAACTGAAGATCGTCAAATCGGCCTTCCCGAAATGCGCGCGTTGCTGGCATTGCCGCGAAGACGTCGGCGTGAACCCGGAGCATCCGGAAATCTGCGGCCGTTGCGTCGACAACATCAGCGGCGCCGGCGAGGTTCGTCACTATGCCTAACGCCGTTGGCCGTTTCGGACGGCTGAGCTGGCTCTGGTTGAGTTTGCTGGTTCTGGTCATCGACCAGGCCAGCAAGTTCTACTTCGAAGGCAAGCTCGAAATGTTCCAGCAGATCGTGATCATTCCCGATTACTTCAGCTGGACCCTGGCCTACAACACCGGTGCGGCGTTCAGCTTCCTGGCCGACAGCTCCGGCTGGCAACGCTGGCTGTTCGCCCTGATCGCGATTGTGGTCAGTGCGGTGCTGGTGGTCTGGCTCAAGCGTCTGGGGCGCAACGATACCTGGCTGGCTGTCGCTTTGGCGCTGGTGCTGGGCGGCGCGCTGGGCAATCTGTATGACCGCATTGCCCTGGGCCATGTGATCGACTTCATTCTGGTGCACTGGCAGAACCGCTGGTACTTCCCGGCGTTCAACTTTGCCGACAGCGCCATCACCGTCGGTGCGGTGATGCTGGCACTGGACATGTTCAAAAGTAAGAAAACCGGAGAAGCCGTTCATGACTGAACAGGTATTGGCTGAGCAACGCATCGGCCAGAACACGGAAGTCACTTTGCACTTTGCATTGCGCCTGGAGAACGGCGACACGGTCGACAGCACGTTCGACAAGGCTCCGGCGACCTTCAAGGTCGGCGACGGCAACCTGCTGCCGGGTTTCGAAGCGGCATTGTTCGGCTTCAAGGCCGGCGACAAGCGTACGCTGACCGTCGAGCCGGAAAACGCTTTCGGCCAGCCGAACCCGCAAAACGTACAGATCATCCCGCGTTCGCAGTTCGTCGACATGGAGTTGTCGCCGGGTTTGCTGGTGATCTTCAATGATGCGGCCAATACTGAGCTGCCGGGTGTGGTGAAAGAGTTCGATGACGCGCAAGTGACCATCGACTTCAACCACCCGCTGGCCGGCAAGACGCTGACCTTTGACGTCGAGATCATCAACGTCAAAGCGATCTGAGTAACACTGCAAAACCACTGTGGGAGCGGGCTTTTGTGGTGAGGGGATTTATCCCCGATGGGGTGCGAAGCGCCCCCGAATCTGATCACCGCGATTCAGAACCGGAAAGCGTTGACTGTTTTGACGATTGCTTCGCAATCGATCGGGGATAAATCCCCTCGCCACAACAGGCTCGCTCCCACAATGTTTTCAACCGTTTTCGCTATTTCTTGCGCGCAAGACACGAGGCACAGCATGCAAATCAAACTCGCCAACCCCCGTGGCTTCTGCGCCGGTGTGGACCGGGCGATCGAAATCGTCAACCGCGCCCTGGAAGTTTTCGGGCCGCCGATCTACGTGCGTCATGAAGTGGTGCACAACAAGTTCGTGGTCGAAGACCTGCGCAGCCGTGGCGCGATTTTCGTCGAGGAACTGGATCAGGTGCCGGACGACGTCATCGTGATCTTCAGTGCCCACGGCGTTTCTCAAGCCGTACGCAGCGAAGCCGCCGGCCGTGGCCTGAAAGTTTTCGACGCCACTTGCCCGCTGGTGACCAAGGTGCACATCGAAGTCGCGAAATACAGCCGCGACGGACGTGAGTGCATCCTGATCGGCCACGCCGGTCACCCGGAAGTCGAAGGCACCATGGGCCAGTACGACGCCAGCAATGGCGGCGCGATCTACCTCGTCGAAGACGAGAAAGACGTCGCCGAACTGCAAGTGCGTGACCCGGAAAGACTGGCGTTCGTGACCCAGACCACCCTGTCGATGGACGACACCAGTCGGGTGATCGATGCCCTGCGCACACGTTTCCCGGCCATCGGTGGCCCGCGCAAGGACGACATCTGCTACGCCACGCAAAACCGTCAGGATGCGGTCAAGCAACTGGCTGACGAATGCGACGTGGTGTTGGTGGTGGGCAGTCCGAACAGCTCCAACTCCAACCGTCTGCGCGAACTGGCCGAACGCATGGCCACGCCGGCCTACCTGATCGACGGCGCCGAAGACCTGCAGAAGAGCTGGTTCGAGGGTGTCGAGCGCATCGGCATCACCGCCGGTGCTTCCGCGCCGGAAGTGCTGGTGCGCGGCGTGATCCAGCAATTGCAAGCCTGGGGCGCGACCGGTGCCGATGAACTGGCCGGCCGCGAAGAGAACATCACCTTCTCGATGCCGAAAGAGCTGCGCGTCCGCTCGATCTGACGCTCTTCGCCTTCAGGCACAGCGCCTGCTCAGCCTTCGCGCTGGTCAGGCGCACCCGGCCGGTTGCCGCCAGCACCACCTGGCGCTGGCTGACCGGCTCGTGTACCGAGCAGATATGTAACGTCCCTGCCTGAAACGCCCGCCCGGGCATCAGCGGTTGTCCAAGACTGCTGAAGCGCACGTAACGACTGACCAGCCAATTGCCGACGATCGGTGTCCGCCCGTCACTCGCATGTTCCACCAGCAGCGGATTGCTGCTGTCCAGCGACCCCTTGCCGCTGATATCCAGAATGATCCGCCAGCCCTGACTCCAGTCGCCGTTGATGCCATGGATAACCACGCTCTGATTGCGGGTGATGGCCAGGGTGCGGGCGTTGCGAATTCCGTCGAGCAGCGACTGCGCTGCCTGGTCGCGCTGAGTCGACTCGGTGAAGGTGGCGAACGCCGGGCTGACCAGCGACAGAACAATTGCGCCAATCGCCAGTCCCATAAGCAATTCGATCAGGCAGAAACCCTGTTGCGGCATGACAACTCCCTCCGTGGAGCATGAAGCCCGGCGCGATCCTTTTCGCCGGGCAGGGCAAATCAACCGACGCGGGCCGGTTGAATGTTCTAGTTTGTAGAAGCAGGTATAGCCGACGGCAACGGAGGGCATCGATGGATCATCATACAAAAGGTTTCACGCTGCCCGAGTTGTTGGCTGCGGTAGCGGTGATGGTGATCCTCATCACCCTGGCGGTGCCGGGCTTCACCCGCTCGATCCAGAGCAGCAAGGCCGACACCGAAATGGGCGACCTGCAGCGCGCCATCAACTATGCCCGGCTGGAGGCGATTGATCGCGGCGTGACCACGCGCTTGCGCCCGAGCGCCGGCGGCAGCGTGTGGACCGGCGAATTGTCGGTCTACGACAGTACTGGCACACCGGCCAATGTATTGCGGGTTGTTCCAGCGATGAGCAGCGGCGCGACTCTGACGCTACCCTCAGGAGTGACCGCACTGGATTTCAATAATCTGGGTGGCCTGGCGGCGCCGTCGACAGCGGTGGTCATCAGTTACGTACTGGGAACGCAAAGCAGGACGCTGAACGTGTGTCTGAATGGACGAATTCAATTGGGTGGAAGTTGCGGATGAGGGCAGGGAGCACACAGGCACAGGAGGGCATGTCGCTGATCGAGGTGCTGGTCGCGTTGCTGATTCTGACCGTCGGGATATTGGGCGCGGCAGCTGTTCAAGTGAATGCGCTGAAGTACACCGACAGTTCGCGGATGACCAGTCAGGCGAGCTTTATCGCCTACGACATGATGGACCGCATCCGCGCCAACGCCGCCGCCGATTACACGGTGACACCGCCGACCTCGGGCAACCTCAGTGTCGCCCGCGATCAGGATCTCTACGATTTTACCACCAACATCGTCAATTTCGGCGGGCCAACCGCCACCGGCACGATCACCCGCAATCAGCGGGTGTACACCATCACCATCAACTGGAATGACTCACGGGCCGCGAATGCCACCGGTACCACGCGCAGTTTCGTCCTGACCAGCCGTGCAACGGTCGATCCGGTGGCCACGCCATGAAGCACTCCAATCGTGGTTTCGGCCTGATCGAAATGCTTATCGCCCTGGCCCTTGGGCTGATCATCGTGCTGGGGGTGGTGCAGACGTTTCTCGCCGCTAAAAACACTTACGTCAGTCAGAACACCGCTGCAGCGATGCAGGAAGATGCGCGCTTCGTATTGAGCAAGATGATTCAGGAACTGCGCATGGTCGGCATGTTCGGCTGTCTGGGCACGATTACTGACGCGAGCTCGGCGGGGGATTTCAACGCGGCGCAGATCATCCCGATCAGTTGGGACAACAGCAACCTCAAGCTGACTCTGGTTACCGCCGATGTCGGCGGCAGTGGTGGCACGCCGACCTGGACGGTGGTCTCCGATTGCCGCAACAGTGCCACGGCCTATACCGGATTGCGTGCGGCGGCGAGCGGGCAGATCGCCTTTCCGATCCGCCGCTTGATCTACAGCTTCAGCAACAACCAGATTCTCATGGGCACCGGCAGCGGTACCCCGACCCAGCAGGTGTTGGTGAACAACGTCAGCGCGTTCACTGTCATGTTCGGTCTGGCGACGTCCGCCACTGATGTCGCGGCGTCCTCCTACAGCGCCAACCCCAGCGATCCGGCGCGCATCCGCAGTGTGCGCCTGAGCCTGACTCTCACCGACCCGAACAACCGGGTGGCCAATCAAACCTTCAACGTGGTTGCCGCGTTGCGCAACCGCTTGCAATGAGGGCCGGGCCGATGAAGATGACTTTCAACCAGCGGCAAAACCAGCGCGGCATGGTGTTGCTGGTCAGTCTGGTGTTTCTGTTGCTGCTGACCTTGATCGGGCTATCGTCGATGCAGAGCGCCAACCTGCAGGAAAAAATGGCCGGCAGTGTCAGCCTGCGCAATCAGTCGTTCCAAACCGCCGAGGCGGCGTTGCGTATCGGCGAGAGTGCGGTGCAACTCGACAGTTATTCGCTGGCGGTGTGCGCCAGTACCACGCAATGTGCGCCGCCGGCGGAGTCTTCTGTGGTCAGCGCGGCGGGGTTCAATTCGACTTCCGGAGTTACGTGGATCGCTGCCGGTAACGGCTTTTATGGTGTGCAGAACATTGGCACCACCCTGACCGCGGTCAACGTGCCGAGCAACACTTCGGCGACGCTGTATCGAGTTACGGCAGTCGGCATCGCCGGTACTTCGCGCAGTGTGGTGGAGAGCGTCTATGCGAAGTATTAAGCGCTGCTGGACGTTATTGACCGGCATGCTGCTGAGCTTGTATCTGGCGGCACCGGCCTACGCGTTCACGCCGTCCGACTCGCCACTGTTGAGCGCTGCAGCGGTGCCGCCCAACGTGATGTTGCTGATCGATGATTCCGGCAGTATGAACAGCATTATTTATGCGCCAGGATTCGACCCCGGCGTTGATCGCACACCCGCCCGGCAGTGCAACGCGTTGCTCGGACTGTGCCTGAGTTCTACTGCCATCACTGGTGATTCGGTGTTTCTCTCGAGCCTGCCGACCTCGGGTTGTTCCGGTGGGGCCTATGCCTTTTACAACAACAGTATCGCGCCGCTATGCCTGAAACTGCCGGATCCGGTGGGTGGCGGCAACACCCGCTACACCGGGGACTACATCGCCTACGTTGTCGGGCTGGCGATCAACAACGGCACCCGCGACTTCACCAACGGGGCAATTCCCAACGACTATCGGATCAACGTCGCGCGCAATGTGTCCACCGCGCTGGTCACCAGCAACCGTACCTTGCGCATGGGCCTGTCGACCTTCAATCCGGCCACCAGTAACAATTCGGGCAATGGCGGATATATCGCGCGATCGATCAGCGACCTGTCCCCGGTCTCCGGCAGCGTGACCCAGGCGCAGGCCGACGCCAACTACAACGCGCTGATTTCTTCGATCAACGGTTTGAGCGCCGTGGCCAATACGCCGCTGGCAGAAACCTATTACGAAATCACCCGCTACATGCGTGGCATGGCGCCTTACTACAACAGTACGCCGGCGACCTACACCAGCCCGATTCAGTACCGCTGCCAAAAGAACTACGGCGTGGTGATCACCGACGGTTTGCCGACCTACGACCGCACGTTTCCCACCAATGATCCGTTGGGTGGCAGTCGCCTGCCGAACTGGGACGGTATCAACAATGACGGCAACAACCTCAATGGCGATAACGAGGGTGACACGCTGTATCTGGATGACATTGCCAAATTCGCCTTCGACATCGACATGCGTTCCACGGGGACTGACGCCGCTGGCAAAAGCTGGAATGCCGTGGATTTTCCCAAACAGAACATGAACACCTACACCGTGGGTTTTACCGCCGACAACGACATGCTGTCGGACGCCGCCGCTTACGGGCAGGGCAGGTATTACCAAGCCACCGACAGCGCCGGTCTCAACACCGCGCTGTCCTCGGCGTTGAGCGACATCACTTCCAAGGCCGGTTCCGGCGGCAGCGGGGTCACCAGCGGTACCACGCTGGCCAGTGGCACCAGTTATTTCCAGACCAGCTACGATCCCAAGGACTGGCGCGGGACGATCAAGTCTTTCGGCTTCACCTCGGCCGGCGCGGTGAATACTTCGACAGCCCTGTGGACCACCGATACCACGATCGTGCCGGGCGCGACCGCTCCAACCTATCAATCGTGGAACACCTCCAGTAACGCCGCCGTCACCCTGGCCTATGGCAACTTTTCCGCAGCCCAACAGACGACGCTCAGCCAGAGCCTGCCCACCGGTATCAGCGGCAGCGATCTGGTGGAGTGGAGCAAGGGCACCAACAAGACCGGGCTGAAAGTGCGCAGCGTATTGCTCGGCGACATCATCAACTCGCCGCTGGTGCTGGCCTCGCCCAGCGACAAAACCGCCTCCGACCTTTCGGGTGACACCACCTACACTACGTACCTGACCACCAAAGCGGCGAACATGAATTCGAATCTGGTGGTGAATGCCAACGACGGTTTCGTCAACGTGATCAACTCGGCTAACGGCACCCGGCGTTATGCCTACATGCCGTCCAGCGTGTTGCCGTCGCTGCGGCTGATTGCCGACCCGGCTTACATCAATGGCGTCAGCCACAAGTTTCTGGTGGACGGTCAGGTCGGTGTGTATGACGCGCAAATCAACAGCGCCTGGAAAACCCTGGCCATCGGCGGTACCGGTGCTGGCGGCAAGACTTTCTATGCGCTGCAACTGTTCGACGCGTCGGCGGGCAATGTGCTCAATGCCCTGTGGGAAGTCAGTGCACCTGCCACGGCTAACACCGCCAACGCATTCAATGATCTGGGTTACGCCTATGCCCGGCCGGAAGTGGCACGCTTGGCCGATGGTCGCTGGGCGGCGTTCATTGCCAATGGTTATGGCAGCAGCTCCGGGGTGGCGGCGTTGTATGTGCTGGATGTGCGTGACGGTTCGTTGATCAAGAAGATCGTGATCGACAGCACCGAAACCACCAATGGCCTGTCGTCGGTGAAGCTCAAGGTCAATTCGTCGAACGTGGTGCAGGCCGCTTACGGCGGTGACTTGAAGGGTCGCTTGTGGAAATTCGATCTGAGCGCGACATCGACCGACAGTTGGGGCGTGGCGTTTTCCGGTAAGCCGCTGTTCACCACGGCGGGCGGGGCGACTCAACCGATCACCGCGCAGCCGCTGCTGGCGGACAATTCGCTGGGGGGCAAACAGATCTTCGTCGGCACCGGCAAATTCAACGAGACCGCCGACAAGACCAACAAGGATCTGCAGGCATTTTATTCGGTGTGGGATGCCGACGGCGGTTCCGGGCAACTGACGGTCAGCAGCCTGCAGGCGCAGGCAGTGACTGGAGTGTTCTCCGGCAGCACCGGGCAGTTCATCACCACCAGCCAGAACGACACGACCTATCCGGGGGAGAAGGGCTGGTACCTGCCATTGGTGTACAACAACGTGCTGACCGGCGAGCGGGTGATCAATCAGGCCAGTCTGGTGCTCGGACGCATCGTGTTTACCACCGCCAGTGTCGACACCACCGACCCGTGTGCCAGTTTCGGCACCGGCAAACTGGTCGAACTCGATGCGTTCAGCGGTAAGATGCTCAACTACGCGGTGCTCGACACCAACGCCGATGGCGTGGTCGACAGCAACGACACGTTTTCCAGCGGCGTGGTGTTCACCGGCGGGATCCCCACCCTGAACGCCATCGTCAATGGCGCGACGCGCAAGATCGTCAACGATTCCAGTGGCACTGTCACCACACTGGTGGAAAAATCCGGCGGCGGCAGCCGGCGTATCATGTGGCGACAAATACAGTAAGTGAGAGTTTGAGGCATGCGCAGATTCAACCGAGGTTTCACCCTGATCGAAATCATGATCGTGATTGCGATCATCGGGATCATCATCACCATCGCCGCACCGAGCTACACCGAATACCTGAAAAAGGGCCGACGTGCCGAAGTGGTGTCGCTGCTCTCGGAGCAGGCGCAGAGCCTCGAGCGTTTCTATACCAAAAACAACGTCTACACCGGTATCACTGGTCTGAGCGCGGGCAATGATTTCTATACCATCACCCCGACGATCGCTGATCAGACCTTCCTGCTGACGGCCACCCGCAAGGCCGGCACTGCCATGGCCACCGACAAGTGCGGGGACTTCACCCTGACCAACACCGGCGTCAGAAGCATGAACAACGCTACCACCGGGCTGACCACCAAGGATTGCTGGGGCCGCTGAGGTACCTTCTTAAGGGCGCCTTTTTGCGCCCACTGTCTTTTTTACGGTTGGATCAAACATGACCAGGCAACAGCAAGTGGTGATTGTCGGTGGCGGGGTGATTGGCCTGCTGACCGCCTACAACCTCGCCTCCGAAGTGCGCAGCGTGGTGCTGCTGGATCGCTCGAACGTCGGCCAGGAATCGTCCTGGGCGGGCGGCGGTATCGTTTCACCGCTGTACCCGTGGCGCTACAGCCCGGCAGTCACCGCGCTGGCGCATTGGTCGCAGGATTTTTATCCACAGCTGGGCGAGCGGCTGTTTGCCGATACCGGGGTTGATCCCGAAGTGCACACCACCGGCCTGTATTGGCTGGATCTGGAGGATGAAGCCGAGGCGCTGGCTTGGGCCGAGCGGAAAAACCGTCCGCTGCGGGCTGTGGATATCTCGGCGGCGCACGACGCAGTGCCGGTGTTGGGCGGCGGGTTCTCCCGGGCGATCTACATGGCCGATGTGGCCAATGTGCGTAACCCGCGTCTGGTCAAATCATTGAAAGCCGCTTTGCTGGCGCTGCCGAACGTGACGATTCACGAGCAATGCGAAGTCAGCGGGTTTGTTCGCGAAGGCGAGCGGGTGGTTGGCGTCGAGACGTCCAAAGGCGTGATCAGTGGCGATCAGGTGGTGCTGACGGCCGGGGCATGGAGCGGTGATCTGCTCAAGACGCTGGACCTGACGCTGCCGGTGGAGCCGGTCAAGGGCCAGATGATTCTCTACAAATGCGCAGCGGATTTCCTGTCGAGCATGGTGCTGGCCAAGGGGCGTTATGCGATTCCGCGTCGCGACGGGCACATTCTGATCGGCAGTACGCTGGAGCACGAAGGCTACGACAAGACGCCGACCGATGTCGCGTTGCAGAGCCTCAAGGCTTCGGCCGTCGAGCTGCTGCCGGCGCTGGCGGAGGCCGAAGTGGTGGGGCACTGGGCCGGTTTGCGCCCGGGCTCGCCTGAGGGAATCCCGTATATCGGCCGCGTGCCGGGGTTTGAGGGGGTGTGGCTGAACTGCGGGCATTACCGCAATGGCCTGGTGCTGGCGCCGGCGTCGTGTCAGTTGTTTGCCGATATGATGTTGGGGCGTGCGCCGATTATCGATCCGGCGCCGTATGCGCCTGCAGGTCGCATTTAGTCAGATATTTCTCTGTAGCCTGGCAGATCGCTTTCGCGAGCAGGCTCGCTCCCACAGTTGATCTTTGTCGATCACAAAATCCAATGTGGGAGCGGGCTTGCTCGCGAAGGGGCCCTCAATCCAGACCGAGTTTCTTCAGCCGATAACGCATCGACCTGAACGACAAACTCAAGCGCTGCGCCGCCGCCGTGCGATTCCAGCGCGTTTCCTCCAGCGCCTGCAGGATCAGCTTGCGCTCGACGTTCTCCAGATAATCCTCAAGGTTGTCGATTTGCGTCAGGTCGGCAATACCGTCCTCGACTGCGCAATTGCCTTCGCTCAAGCGCAAATCCGCAGCCTCGATCACCTGGTTTTCGCACAGCGTGTGCGCGCGTTCGAGGACATTCTCCAGTTCTCGCACATTTCCGGGAAAACGATAACGCTTCAGTGCTTCAAGCGCTTGCGGGTGCAATTGGGCTGCCGGCTGGCCACTGTTGCTGGCCAGACGCTGGAGCATGTGCGTGGCCAGCACTTCGATGTCGTCGCGCCGTTCGCGCAGGGACGGCACGCGCAGTTCGATCACATTCAAGCGGTAATACAGGTCCTGGCGAAAGCGCCCGGCGGCGACTTCCGCTTCCAGGTCTTTGTGTGTGGCGCACAGAATGCGCACATCGACCACGGTTTCTTGCTGGCCGCCGACGCTGCGCACGGCTTTTTCCTGAATCGCCCGCAGCAGCTTGACTTGCATCGACAGCGGCAGATCCGCCACTTCATCGAGAAACAGGGTGCCGCCGTGCGCGGCCTGAAACAGCCCCGGTTTGTCGTCCACCGCGCCGGTAAAGCTGCCTTTGCGATGGCCAAAAAATTCGCTCTCCATCAGCTCTGAAGGGATCGCCCCGCAGTTGACCGGTACAAACGGCTGTTGCGCGCGCGGCCCTTGTTCGTGGATCAACCGCGCGACCAGCTCTTTGCCGCTGCCCGATTCGCCGCTGATGTAGACCGGTGCCTGACTGCGCGCCAATTTGTCGATCTGTTTGCGAAGGTCGCGCATGGGCTGCGAGTCGCCAAGCAGGCGCCGATCTATCGACGATACAGCGCCACCCGCCGCCGGCATGCGCAGTGCGGTGCTGACCAGTTCACGCAGGCGCGTGAGATCAACCGGTTTGGTGAGGAAGTCGAAGGCCCCGGCCTTCAACGCATTAATCGCGGTTTCCAGGCTGCCATACGCGGTGATCATCGCCACCGGCAGTTGTGGATAACGTTGCTGGATGTGCTGCACCAGGTCCAGCCCCGTGCCGTCGGGCAGGCGCATGTCGGTCAGGCACAGGTCGAACGCATTGCGCTGCAACAGTGCCTGGGCTTCGCCGAGGTTGCGAGCACTGAAGGTGTCGAGTTTCATCCGTCCCAGGGTGATTTCCAGGAGTTCGCGGATATCCGGTTCGTCGTCGACGATGAGGATTTTTTGCCGTGGGCTCGTGTTCAACTTTGTTTCCGTCCGTGAGCAAAGGTGATGCGAAAGCAGCCGCCGCCTTGGCGTGGTTTGAAGTCTAGGCGCGCCTGGTTGCTTTCGCACAGCTCACGGGACAGATAAAGCCCAAGGCCGGTGCCTTGGCTGCTGGTGGTGAAGAACGGTTCGAACAGATGCGCCTGCTGATCGGACGGGACACCGGGGCCGTTGTCCTGCACTTCGAGCACCGCCAGCTGGCTGTCGGGGTCGACGAACAGCGCCAGCCAGACTTCGGCCTGCTGGTGCAGCAGGGCGCTGTGCCGCCAGCCGTTGCGTAACAGATTGTCGAGAATCTGCGTGAGCTGGTCGGGATCCATCAACGTGATGAAGTCCCCGGAATTGATCCGCAAATGAATCGACTGGCGCTCGCTCGCCTGCTCGCGGCTCTCGGCAACAAAGTGTTCCAGCCACGGTTTGAGATCCAGCCGTTGCGGAGCGCTTTGCTGGCGGCGCGACAGTTGTAGGACGTTTTCGATGACTCGGTTCATGCGCTGGGAGTGGTCTTGAATGATCTGCGTCAGACGCCGATCGGCGCTATCGAGTTCCTCGGACTCCGCCAATAGCTGCGCGGCATGACTGATGGCGCCCAGTGGATTGCGGATTTCATGGGAGATGCCGGCAGTCAGACGCCCCAGTGCGGCGAGTTTGAGCTGCTGGGCTTGCTGAGCGATTTGCGCCAGATCTTCGAGGAACACCAGGGTTTGCTGGTTGGGACTCTGGTCGAGGGCGATGAAGCTGGGTTGCAGTTCCAGGCCGTTGCCGGGGATCTTCAGGCTCTGCGGGCGCAGGGTCGGGTTGCTCAGCCACAGCTGCAGACGCTCGACCAATGCCGGCGAGTAGTCGCTGATCAAATGCCCTTCAAGATGCGACTGGGCCAACAGATTTTTCGCGCTGTGATTGGCCAGCTGTACCCGGCGCTGTTCGTCGAGCACCAGGATGCCGGTGCGCATGCGTTGCAGAATCAGGGCGTTGAGGGCTTCAAGACTGGTGACTTCGCTGGCACGCTGTTCGGCGAGATTTTCGCTGACTTCCAGACGCCGGATCAGGCCCTGGACCAGCAACGATGCGGCAAAACACAAAGCGCCGAGGGTCCCGGCTTGCAGATAGTCATTGGCGCTCAGGGGGTGACTGAAGCCCAGCAGAAAGCTGGAGCCGACAATGCCGAGTGCGCCGATGGCGGCAATCAGCAGGCCGATGCGCCGGCGCAGCAGGGTGTTGGCGATCGCCACCGAGACAATCAACAGGTTGCCGATGGCGCTGGCCACGCCGCCCGCCGCGTAGAACAGGCCGCACAGCAACAGCACATCGACCAAGGCCAGGGTGAACAACTGCGCCGGGCGGCGGGTGTTCTCCAGGAACACCACCAGCAGAATGTTCAGCACCAGATACAACCAACTGCCGCTGCGCAGCAGATCGTCGTCGGCCGACGTCAGCAGGCGGTTGTCCATGTTGCTGGAGATCAGCAACACCAGGGTGATGCCGACGCTTAAACGGTAGAGGTGATAAAGGCGCAGCAGGCGCTGCGCCTGTTTACTGTCGGCGTTGGCGGCCTCAGCGATCACTGGTGCCCGGGCCTTGCTCAAGGTGAGCCTGGCTGCAATACCACTGTTGTTGAAGGTTCAGCGCGCGGTCGCGCGGCAGGTGCACGCCGCAATGGGCGCAGCGCACCATCGGCGCGGCGTCATGCTCGCGGGGCGACTGGGCGGAAGCGGCGGGCGCCTTGAATTTGCGCCACAGCCATACCGCAGCGAAAATCAGGACAATCCAGAACAGTAAACGAAGCATGATGGGCGGCTTTTCGGCTAATGATTCGGCAGTTTAGCCAAGGCGCCGGCAAGCGCACAGACTATTAATGCGCAGCCATGAAAAAGGGAGATCCGCAGATCTCCCTTTTTTGTAACGTCCGGTGTGATCAGTCGAACACGCCGAAGGTCATGTAGCTGAACCACGAACGGTCATCGTTGTTGCCTTCAGCCTCGTGATGTTCTTCCTCGATCACGTCACCGTTTTCGTCTTTAGGCTTGAGCTCGTTCGGGATTGCGTCTTTCGCGTCCTGGAACTGCTTCTGCACGTCCTGGTTGGCGCGGGTTTCTCCCGGCGGCAGCGGTGGACGCGATTCGATCAGGCCCAGCGTCGCCTTGCTCAGGAACGAACGGTTGTCGGCTTCGGCGACCGATGGCACGAACTGACCGTCCTGCAGGCTTGGGTGGTTCGGGTAGTTGAGCTTCAGGGTTTCCAGACTGGTGGCGGCCAGATCGTCCAGGTGCAGACGCTGGTAAGCCTCGGTCATCACCGCCAGGCCGTCGCCGACCGATGGGGTTTCCTGGAAGTTTTCCACTACATAACGGCCACGGTTGGCGGCGGCGACGTAGGCCTGACGAGTCAGGTAGTAGTCGGCTACGTGGATTTCGTAGGCCGCCAGCAGGTTGCGCAGGTAGATCATGCGCTGCTTGGCGTCCGGCGCGTAGCGGCTGTTCGGGTAGCGGCTGGTCAGCTGTGCGAACTCGTTGTACGAGTCGCGGGCAGCGCCGGGGTCACGCTTGGTCATGTCCAGCGGCAGGAAGCGCGCCAGCAGGCCGACGTCCTGGTCGAAAGAGGTCAGACCTTTCAAGTAGTACGCGTAATCCACGTTCGGATGCTGCGGATGCAAACGAATGAAACGCTCGGCGGCGGACTTTGCAGCTTCCGGCTCGGCGTTCTTGTAGTTGGCGTAGATCAACTCCAGCTGTGCCTGATCGGCGTAGCGACCGAACGGATAACGCGACTCCAGGGCCTTCAGCTTGGCTGTGGCGCTGGTGTAGCTGTTGTTGTCCAGGTCAGTCTGAGCCTGCTGATACAGCTCGGCTTCGCTGAGGTTTTCGTCTACGACTTCCTTCGATGAGCAAGCAGCGGTCAATGCGAGGATGGCGATCAGCAGCAGGTGTTTCACTTGCATGGCGGCTTGCGTCCCTATGACGGCCGCTGTCTTGGGCGGGGCCGTCCTGTTATGATGAGCGCCCCGTTGAAAAGCCTCGGGGCAAAAGACGCCGTATTTAACCACAAGCGCGCAGCCGAAACCAAAGGCTGTGCCGACGCCAGTCAGAGCATGTCCGATAAAATTGAACTTCGCGCAGAGGTGCCGTCCGATTTGGGCGGCCAACGCCTCGATCAAGTCGCCGCCCAACTCTTCGCTGAGCACTCACGCTCGCGCCTTTCCGCCTGGATCAAAGAAGGTCGCCTGACTGTGGACGGGGCGGTCATCCGCCCGCGCGACATCGTGCATGGCGGTGCCATTCTTGAGCTGACTGCCGAGCAGGAAGCCCAGGGCGAGTGGATCGCCCAGGACATCGAGCTCGACATCGTTTATGAAGACGACGACATCCTGGTGATCAACAAGCCTGCGGGCCTGGTGGTGCACCCGGCTGCCGGCCACGCTGATGGCACCTTGCTCAATGCCTTGCTGCACCACGTGCCGGACATCATCAATGTCCCGCGCGCCGGTATCGTGCACCGCCTGGACAAGGACACCACCGGTCTGATGGTGGTGGCCAAGACCATTCAGGCGCAGACCAAGCTCGTTGCCCAGTTGCAAAGCCGCAGTGTCAGCCGGATCTACGAGTGCATCGTGATCGGTGTCGTGACCGCCGGGGGCAAGATCAACGCCCCGATCGGCCGTCATGGTCAGCAGCGCCAGCGCATGGCAGTGATGGAAGGCGGCAAGCCGGCCGTCAGTCATTACCGCGTGCTGGAGCGTTTCCGGTCCCACACGCATGTGCGGGTCAAACTGGAAACCGGCCGGACCCACCAGATTCGTGTGCACATGTCGCACATCAACTTCCCGTTGGTCGGCGACCCGGCGTACGGCGGTCGTTTCCGCATTCCGCCTGCCGCGAACCCGACCATGGTCGAGTCGCTCAAGCACTTCCCGCGTCAGGCCCTGCACGCGCGCTTCCTTGAGCTGGATCATCCGACCACCGGTGAGCGCATGAGCTGGGAATCGCCGCTGCCGGAAGACTTCGTCTGGCTGCTGACCCTGCTCAAGCAGGATCGCGAGGCATTCGTCGGATGAACTGGCTGACGCCGGACTGGCCTGCGCCGGCCAGCGTCAGCGCCTGTGTCACCACCCGCGAGGGAGGTGTCAGCGAGGCGCCGTTCG
The DNA here is from genome assembly GCF_900215165.1 of Pseudomonas sp. LAMO17WK12:I5. Taxonomy (NCBI): domain Bacteria; kingdom Pseudomonadati; phylum Pseudomonadota; class Gammaproteobacteria; order Pseudomonadales; family Pseudomonadaceae; genus Pseudomonas; species Pseudomonas sp. LAMO17WK12:I5. The sequence goes on from NZ_OBDS01000010.1 coordinate 264,996, forward strand.
ACAGCCTCAATCTGGGCGATCATGTCGATGATCGCCCGGAAGCAGTCGCCGAGAATCGTCGGCGTCTGACCGAACACTTCTCGATAAAGCCTGCCTGGTTGCAGCAAGTACACGGGACTGCCGTGGCTCATGCTGATCCGGGCGTGGTTGCCACCGCCGATGCCAGTTGGACGGCGACTCCCGGGATTGCCTGCACGGCGATGACCGCAGATTGCCTGCCGGCGTTGTTCTGCAACCGTGCCGGTACTCGCGTCGCGGCGGCTCACGCTGGTTGGCGCGGTTTGGCGGCGGGCGTACTGGAAGCCACTCTCGATCATCTCGACACCGCTGCGGCGGACGTACTGGTCTGGCTCGGTCCGGCCATTGGCCCGAAGGCCTTTGAAGTCGGCCCGGAAGTCCGCGAAGTCTTCGTCAATCAATTGCCGGAAGCGGCATCCGCCTTCGCCCCCAGCCACAATGCTGGCAAGTTCATGGCTGACATCTATCTGCTGGCGCGCCTGCGTCTGGCTGAACGGGGTGTCACTGCGGTTTATGGCGGCGGTTTCTGCACTGTGACCGATCCACGCTTCTTTTCTTACCGCCGTGCGTCGCGCACTGGCCGTTTCGCCTCCCTTGTCTGGCTCACCCGCTAGACTTGCCTGACCTGAATCAACTCGCTGACGCTTGAATCTCCCAGAATCGACCGCATCTACAGTGGTATCTGGCAGGTTTCTTTATTCAGGATGGTTTTTAGGTCCGGCCTGCTCAAAAGGAAGGTGACCCATGCGTATAGACCGTTTAACCAGCAAATTACAGTTGGCGTTGTCCGACGCCCAATCCCTGGCCGTTGGCCACGATCATCCGGCCATCGAGCCGGCGCATTTGATGCAAGCCATGCTTGAACAGCAGGGTGGTTCGATCAAACCCCTGTTGATGCAAGTCGGCTTCGACGTCAACAGCTTGCGCAAAGAGCTGACCAAAGAGCTCGACCAATTACCGAAAATCCAGAACCCGACCGGCGACGTCAACATGTCGCAGGATCTGGCGCGCCTGCTCAATCAGGCTGATCGTCTGGCCCAGCAGAAGGGCGACCAGTTCATTTCCAGCGAGCTGGTGCTGCTCGCCGCGATGGACGAGAACAGCAAACTCGGCAAATTGCTGCTCGGCCAGGGCGTGAGCAAAAAAGCCCTGGAAAACGCGATCAACAACCTGCGCGGTGGTGAGGCGGTAAATGACGCCAACCACGAAGAGTCGCGTCAGGCGCTGGATAAATACACCGTCGACCTGACCAAGCGTGCCGAAGACGGCAAGCTCGATCCGGTGATCGGCCGTGACGACGAAATTCGCCGCACCATTCAGGTTCTGCAGCGCCGCACCAAGAACAACCCGGTGCTGATCGGTGAACCTGGCGTGGGTAAAACCGCGATTGCCGAAGGTCTGGCCCAGCGCATCATCAACGGCGAAGTGCCGGACGGCCTCAAGGGCAAACGTCTGCTGTCGCTGGACATGGGCGCGCTGATTGCCGGTGCCAAGTATCGCGGTGAGTTCGAGGAGCGCCTGAAAGCGCTGCTCAACGAGCTGTCGAAGCAGGAAGGGCAGATCATTCTGTTCATCGACGAACTGCACACCATGGTCGGCGCCGGTAAAGGCGAAGGCTCGATGGATGCCGGCAACATGCTCAAACCGGCACTGGCGCGCGGTGAGCTGCACTGTGTCGGCGCAACCACGCTCAACGAGTACCGCCAATATATAGAGAAGGATGCGGCGCTTGAGCGGCGTTTCCAGAAAGTCCTGGTGGACGAGCCGAGCGAAGAAGACACCATCGCCATCCTGCGTGGCCTCAAGGAACGTTATGAGGTTCACCATAAAGTGGCGATCACCGACGGTGCGATCATCGCCGCGGCCAAGCTCAGCCATCGTTACATCACTGACCGGCAGTTGCCGGACAAGGCCATCGACCTGATTGACGAGGCCGCCAGCCGTATTCGCATGGAGATCGACTCCAAGCCGGAAGTGCTGGATCGTCTGGAGCGTCGCCTGATTCAGCTCAAGGTTGAATCTCAGGCCCTGAAGAAAGAAAGCGATGAAGCGGCGATGAAACGCCTGGAAAAACTCCAGGAAGAAATCGTTCGCCTCGAGCGTGAGTATTCGGATCTGGAAGAAATCTGGAACTCGGAAAAAGCCGAGGTACAGGGTTCGGCGCAGATTCAGCAGAAGATCGAGCAGTCGCGTCAGGAACTGGAAGCGGCGCGCCGTAAAGGCGACCTCAACCGCATGGCCGAATTGCAGTACGGGGTGATCCCGGATCTGGAGCGCAGCCTGCAAATGGTCGACCAGCACGGCAAGAGCGAAAACCAGTTGCTGCGCAGCAAGGTGACCGAAGAGGAAATCGCCGAAGTCGTTTCGAAGTGGACCGGTATTCCGGTGTCGAAAATGCTCGAAGGCGAGCGCGACAAGCTGATGAAGATGGAAAGCCTGTTGCATCAGCGTGTGATTGGTCAGGACGAGGCGGTGGTCGCGGTCGCCAACGCGGTACGGCGCTCGCGTGCCGGACTGGCGGATCCGAATCGTCCGAGCGGCTCGTTCATGTTCCTCGGCCCGACCGGTGTCGGTAAAACCGAGCTGTGCAAGGCGCTGGCCGAATTCCTCTTTGATACCGAAGAGGCAATGGTGCGGATCGACATGTCCGAGTTCATGGAGAAACATTCCGTGGCGCGGCTGATCGGGGCGCCACCAGGCTACGTGGGTTACGAGGAGGGCGGTTACCTGACCGAAGCGGTGCGCCGCAAGCCTTACTCGGTGATCCTGCTGGACGAGGTCGAGAAGGCGCATCCGGATGTATTCAACATCCTGCTGCAAGTGCTTGAGGATGGACGGCTGACCGACAGCCACGGACGCACGGTGGATTTCCGCAATACCGTGATCGTCATGACCTCGAACCTCGGTTCGTCGCAGATCCAGGAACTGGTCGGTGATCGTGAGGCCCAGCGTGCAGCGGTGATGGACGCGCTGACGTCGCACTTCCGTCCCGAGTTCATCAACCGGGTCGACGAAGTGGTGATCTTCGAGCCACTGGCGCGGGATCAGATCGCGGGGATTACCGAGATCCAGTTGGGCCGTCTGCGCAGTCGTCTGGCCGAGCGCGAGCTGAAGCTGGAACTGAGCCCGGAAGCGATGGACAAGCTGATTGCCGTGGGTTACGACCCGGTTTATGGCGCACGTCCTCTCAAGCGTGCGATCCAGCGCTGGATCGAAAACCCGTTGGCGCAGTTGATCCTGTCGGGGCATTTCCTGCCGGGCGATACAGCAACCGGCAATGTCGTGAACGACGAAATCGTTTTCGACTGAGCGGCAACGCCAATGAAATAAGGAAGGCCTCGCTTTGCGAGGCCTTTTTTTCGTTAGGCTGTTGAAGTCTAAGGAAAAGGCTTGTAAAGTGCGCCCCGCAGTCAGTCACCCGCAGCATCTCAGCTCACTGAGCTGAAATCTGAAATAAGTTGCAAATCATTAACTTGAAAGCGATTTAGGGGGTTGACAGAGGTGTTCTAGGTTGTAGAATAGCGCGCCTCAGACACACGAACGCAGCGATGCGAACGGAAGTCTAAGAGCTGTAAGTTTCACCGTTGTAAATTGAAATATGTAGTTCCGTGATAGCTCAGTCGGTAGAGCAAATGACTGTTAATCATTGGGTCCCAGGTTCGAGTCCTGGTCACGGAGCCAATTTCAAACCGGGGTATAGCGCAGTCCGGTAGCGCGCCTGCTTTGGGAGCAGGATGTCAGGAGTTCGAATCCCCTTACCCCGACCATTTTTGGGTCGTTAGCTCAGTTGGTAGAGCAGTTGGCTTTTAACCAATTGGTCGTAGGTTCGAATCCCACACGACCCACCATTTTTGAAACCAGGTAACACTGGGATCGAATCTTAAGATCAGAGGCCAAAAGCGCTGATCGAAGAAGGCGATCTTTGAAAGGTCGCCTTTTTTTTACCGGGGTATAGCGCAGTCCGGTAGCGCGCCTGCTTTGGGAGCAGGATGTCAGGAGTTCGAATCCCCTTACCCCGACCATATTAAAAATCCTCGTATCGAAAGATACGGGGATTTTTTTTGTCCCCGCGAAAGACAATTCCCTTCAAGTCATCGTACAACTTGCCGATAGCCCGCTAACGAGAGGGGACTGCCGCTGTTCGCCCCTTCACTCTGGCCAATACAAGAATAAGGGCGTCCGTCATGTTGCTTCGTCAGTTGAATATTGCTCCCCGTGCCGCACTGGGTTTTGCCCTGATCGCGGTCCTGGTGGCGTTGCTTGGGGTATTCGCCTTGGGGCAGATGTCGAGCATCCGTGACAGTGAGGTCGCGGTCGAGAGTCAGTGGCTGCCAAGCATTCGCGGTGGTGACGAGATTCGCGAGCTGATGCTGCGGATCCGCACGATTTCCCTGCGCATGGCGCTTGATCAGGATCCGAAGAACGTCGCGACTTACCGCAGCCAGATGGATACCCGCGACAAGGAGCTGAGCGAGAAGATCGCCGCCTACGACAAACTGGTCACCACGGCTGAAGGCCAGCAGCTCTATGACCAGTTCAAAACAACCTTCGCCGCGTACCGCACCGGCATCGCGCAATCCTTCACCCTGGCCAATCAAGGCAAGCGTGACGAACTGACCAAATTGTTGCTGGTTGATATGAAAACCGTGGTCGACGGCTCCGGCAAGCAGCTCAATGACCTGGCGGATCTGTTCGCCAAACAGGTTGCTGCGGAGAGCCAGAAATCCGCTGACCACTACCAGACCTCACGCACCATCGTCAGTCTGTTCATCGCGCTGGCGGCGCTGGCCACGGTGGCGCTGGCGATGTTGCTCACCCGCAGCATCGTCCGTCCGCTGAGCAGCGCCGTCAGCGCTGCCGAAAGTGTGGCCCAAGGCGACCTGACCCGACCGATCGAAACCCACGGTAACGATGAAGTCAGCCGTTTGCTCAAGGCGCTGGCAACCATGCAGCAGAACCTGCGGGAAACGCTGCAAGGCATCAGCGGTTCGGCCACGCAACTGGCGACCGCTGCCGATGAGCTCAACGCGGTGACGCTCGACAGCACACAAGGCCTGCAGCAGCAGAACAACGAAATCGAACAGGCCGCCACGGCGGTCAATGAAATGACCACGGCGGTTGAAGAAGTCGCGCGCAACGCGGTGTCGACGTCCGATGCCACCCGTCAATCCAGTGAGTCGGCGCAACTGGGGCAGGCGCGGGTCGGTGACACCGCGTCGGCCATCAATGCGCTGGCCAGCGACGTGCAGCACACCGGCGAGTTGGTGCAATCGCTGGCCAACCAGTCACAGGACATCGGCAAAGTGCTGGATGTGATCCGTGCGATTGCCGAGCAGACCAACCTGCTTGCGCTCAACGCGGCCATTGAGGCAGCACGCGCAGGGGAGAGCGGACGCGGTTTTGCGGTGGTTGCCGATGAGGTGCGGGCGCTGGCCTATCGCACTCAGCAATCGACGCAGGAGATCGAGCAGATGGTGCAGGGCATGCGCAGTGGCTCAAGCCTGGCGCTGGACTCTATGCAGGCCAGCGCTGCACGGGCCACGACCACGCTGGCGTTGGCCGAGCGCGCGGGGGAGGCGCTGGAAACCATCACCGCGTCAGTGCATGAGATTCATGAGCGCAATCTGGTGATTGCCAGTGCGGCGGAGGAGCAGGCGCAAGTCGCGCGGGAAGTGGATCGTAATCTGGTGAATATTCGCGACCTGTCGGTGCGTTCGGCAGCGGGAGCCGATCAGACCAGCGCGTCGAGTCACCAACTGTCGCAACTGGCCAACGCGCTGCAAGGCATGGTGCGGCGCTTCCAGCTCTGATGTGCAGAGATCGATTGCTGGATTTTTGAGCTGCGCAAAACAATGTGGGAGCGGGCTTGCTCGCGAAAGCGGTGTATCAGTCGACATGAATGTTGAATGACACGGCCTCTTCGTGAGCAAGCCCGCTCCCACAGTTTTAGATCAGTGCAGCTTCAAGCGTGGCTCGGTGCCGCGACCGATCTTGCTGCCCAGCATCAGCATCGCCGTGCGGAACGGTCCGTACAGTGCCATCTGGTGCATGCGGTACAGCGACACGTAGAACATCCGCGCGAGCCAGCCCTCGAGCATCACACTGCCGGTCAGGTTACCCATCAAGTTACCCACAGCCGAAAAACGCGACAGCGAAATCAGCGAGCCGTAGTCGGTGTACTTGTACTCCGGCAGGGTTTTGCCCTCGATGCGCAGCTTCAGCGACTTGGCCAGCAACGAAGCTTGTTGGTGCGCGGCTTGCGCACGCGGCGGCACGTTGCGATCCGAACCCGGTTGCGGGCAGGCGGCGCAGTCACCGAAGGCGAAAATGTTTTCGTCGCGGGTGGTCTGCAACGTCGGCAGCACTTGCAGTTGATTGATACGGTTGGTTTCCAGACCGTCGATGTCCTTGAGGAAACCCGGCGCGCGAATCCCGGCAGCCCAGACTTTCAGGCTGGCCTTGATCACGTTGCCATCGGCGGTGATCAGGCTGTCGGCGGTCACTTCGCTGACCGAAGCGTTGGTCATCACGTTGACCCCGAGTTTCTCCAGAGTCTTGTGCACCGGGCCGCTGATGCGCTCCGGCAGGGCTGGCAACACCCGTGGGCCGGCTTCGATCAGGGTGATGTGCATGTTCTCCGGTTTGATCCGGTCGAGGCCGTAAGCGGCCAGCTCATGCGCCGCGTTGTGCAATTCTGCCGCCAGCTCGACGCCTGTGGCGCCGGCACCGACGATGGCCACGCTGATCTGCTCGACCACATCGGTCTGCCCGGCATGCGCGCGCAGGTAGTGGTTGAGCAACTGCTGGTGGAAGCGTTCGGCCTGTTTGCGGGTGTCGAGGAACAGGCAGTGCTGCGCTGCGCCCTGGGTGCCGAAATCGTTGGTGGTGCTGCCGACGCTGATCACCAGCGAGTCGTAGGCCACTTCACGCGCGGGAACCAGTTCCACGCCGTTCTCGTCGTAGGTGGCCGCCAGCTGGATTTTCTTCTGCGCGCGATCAAGCCCGCTCATGCGCCCCAGCTGGAACTCGAAGTGGTTCCATTTCGCCTGGGCAACATAGTTGAGTTCGTCTTCGGAAGAGTTCAGCGATCCGGCGGCCACTTCGTGCAGCAGGGGCTTCCAGATGTGCGTGAGGTTCGCGTCGACCAGCATCACACTGGCCGTGCCGCGCTTGCCCAGAGTCTTACCCAGACGGGTAGCCAACTCCAGACCGCCGGCGCCGCCGCCGACAATGACAATACGATGGGACATAGGGATCACTCGCAAGGTTTTTAAAGGAAATCGGTGCAATCACCTTCGCGAGCGCAATGCTGCTCATAGCGTCAGGTAACTGATAAGTCGGCTCAGCAGGCCCAGACCAATGGTCACTGCCAGCACCAGCACCAGGAGCATCCACGGCCGAAAAGGCCGGCGCTCGACACGGTGTTGGGACAGTTGCAGGTACTCTTCGACATGCTTTTGGTCTTCGGGGTTCAGGCGGCTGGTCATAAAGGCCTCGTCAGGTAGACGTTGCTGAATGTGCAGAAGCTACAGCGGTTTTCAACCGGGGTTGAACGCAGCATAGCCGCTGTCCGGAACCGGTTCGACAGACACACCGTCGTCGAGGCGAATGATCCCGCTTTGTAACACCCGCGCGGTTATTCCGCCATGCCCGCGCACCGCTTGAAAGGTGCCGGGACCGAGGTTGTTTTGCAGGCGCGCGCAGGGCTGGCACCAACCGGTGGTCTCGAATATGGCCTGACCGATACGAAAGCGCCGACCCTTCAGACTAAACAGATTGATACCGCTGATGACCAGATTGCGCCGCAGGTCTTCAGGCCGCACGGGTTGATCTTCAGGTCGGCCCATCAGCGCGCTGATGACCGCCAGGTGTTCGAACTGAATCAACGTTACTTGCCGCGCGTTGCGCACGCCGGGGCGGGCGTGGTCACCGGTCAATCCGGCTTCGAGCCGTGCCTCGACGGCGTCGAGCTCGATCATCGGGCCGCGAGACTCGGGGCGCACGCCGATCCAGCGTACGCGGCCAGTCTGCGGGACGTCGGCAATCAACTGCTGCAGCGGCGTCACAGGCTGATCCCGACATCGAAGACGATACTGCGACCGAGGTTGCTGCGCAGAAAGTCCGGCGCATCGGGATGGGCGAACAGCACCCGGGCGAAGGTCGGGCCGACCAGCGACAGCGAGCGCCAACCCTGACGCAGATATTCGGTGGGCGGAGGGAAGTGGCTGTTGAGGTCCAGCACCTCGCGCTTGAGGCTGGCGAAGGCAATGATGTCCAGTTCGCCCAGGTCCATGCCGCGTTCCTTGTAGTTGTGCGCTTTTTTGCGCAAGGTCGGCGCCAGTCGCAACAGGAACTCATTGGCCGGGATCCGCCGTGGCTTGGCTTCACGGCGCACCAATTGGCTGAGGGAAAACGCACTGCGCCGGCGTTGCAGTTCGTCGCGCCATTCGTCGTTGAGTCGGCGCCCTTCATCAAGAACGAAGAACACCTCGAAATTGGCGTCGCGAAACAGCACGTCCGGCGGCTCGCCGGCGGGGGCGAACTCATCGACACGGTAGGGAATGTTCAAGCCTTGCAGCAGGCGCTGGCAGACCCAACGCTCACGCTCCCATTTGCGGGCATTGGACAGGAACGCGTTGGCTTGCTCGGCCGCAATGGTCAGCAGGCGTAAGTAATCTGAGTCATCCATAGGCCAAGCTTAGCGTTCAAATGCGACAAGCAGAAAGCTTTGCATCGGCTGATGCCCGGAAGAGGGCGGTGTAGACTCCGATGAAGGAATTAAACCCATGGAGAAGGTAAGGGATTCATGATCGGTGCAGAACTGCTGTCGTCGACGAGCCTGACACTCGGCTGGCTGATTTACCTGCCGGTGTTGTTGTGGGCGATCTGTCGTACGCCGTGGGTCGAGTTGTTCACTGACAGTCGCCGCCAGCATCTGCTGTTCGGCACGGTGTTCGCCTTGTTTCTGCTGTGGATGGTGCGCAGGGATTTCGACACCGGGGTTTCTTATCACTTCATCGGTATGACCGCCGTGACGTTGCTGCTCGACTGGCCGCTGGCGATCATCGGAGGGCTGGTGGCGCAGCTCGGGCTGGTGTTGCTCGGACGTCAGGATCTGGCGGCGGTCGGGGTCAACGGTACGTCGCTGATCCTGTTGCCGGTTTTGATCACCGAGTGTGTGGCGATCCTCGTCGAGCGTGCCCAGCCGCGTAATCCGTTTGTGTATATCTTCTGTTCCGGGTTCTTTGCCGCAGCGTTGTCCGCATTGCTGTGTCTGACGCTGAGTCTGGGCCTGCTGTGGTACGACGGTCTGTTCGCCATGCCGGAATGGCTGGAAGACTTCATCGGCTACCTGTGGCTGCTGATTTTCCCCGAAGCCTTTATCAACGGCATGGTGATCAGCGCGCTGGTGGTGTTCAGCCCCGAGTGGCTGGAAACCTTCAACCGCACCCGCTACCTTTCGGCGCCGTGGAAGGACGACGATCCCAAGTCTTGATCCACATCAAATCCGTCATCCACGCGGCATTTCATGCTCGGCCAAATTCCTTCAGGAGCAGCGGCATGAGTGTTTACGAGTGGGCGAGGCAGGAGACGCGGCAGAGTCTGGACATGGCGCTGGAGGTGGGCTTCGATCCGGGCCTGAGTTTGCGCGCCTTGCTCAGCGCGGTGGTGCAACAGAGCAAGACGGTGCGCAACGCCGAAGACCTGGCCGACGAGTTGCGCTTTCTCGCGGAAAACCTCGACGACGATCAGGACTACGGCTTCATGCGGCCCTGATCGCGATCAGTGACGCGGGTCGAAATCGCCGGAGAACATTTCGTCTTCGGCATCCGGGGCGACCGGAATCTTGTGCTCTTCGGACGCCCAGGCGCCGAGGTCGATCAGCTTGCAGCGATCGGAGCAGAACGGGCGGAATTTGTTCTCGGGGGTAAATTCCACGGGGGCGCCGCAGGTTGGGCATTCGACGGTGGTAGGGCTCATGACTGGCCTCCGGATAAAGTCAGGTAAAAGTGATGCAGGCGCTCGACTTCGCTGTGCAACCAGGCGAGGTCGCGGTCGTTGACGACCACATCATCGGCACGGCTCACGCGGTCTTCACGGCTTGACTGGGCCTTGAGGATCGCCTGGACCTGCTGTTCGCTGGTCTGGTCACGCTGCAAGGTGCGTTCGATCTGCAGTTGTTGCGGGGCGTCGATCACCAGGATGCGCTGGGTCATCGCGTATTGCCCGGATTCGATCAGCAGCGGCGACACCAGAATCGCATAAGGCGATTTTGCCAGCGCCAGATGGTGAGCGATTTCCTCGGCGATCAATGGATGCAGCAAGGCTTCGAGCCAGCGGCGTTCTTCAGGCACTTCAAAGATCAATTTGCGCAGGGCCGCACGGTCCAGCGTGCCATCGGCTTGCAGGACGCCGGGGCCGAAGTGTTCGGCAATTTTCGCCAGTGCCGGACGCCCCGGCTCGACCACCCAGCGCGCCGCGTGGTCGGCGTCGACCACATGGATCCCGAGATCGATGAAGTGCTGGGCCGCGGCGCTTTTACCGCTGCCGATGCCGCCGGTCAGGCCGAGAATCCAGGGTTTTTCCACAGGGGTATTCATTTCAAACCGACAAACTGCCAATAGAAGTCGGTTATTTGACCACCCCAGAGCAAGGCAATCCAGCCGGCAATTGCCAGATACGGGCCGAAGGGCATCGGCGTCGAGGTTTTCTGCTCACGCAGACGCAGCAGAATCACTCCGACAATCGCCCCCACCAGCGATGACAGCAGGATCGTCAGCGGCAGAATCTGCCAGCCGCCCCAGGCCCCGAGCAGCGCCAGCAGCTTGAAATCGCCGTAGCCGATGCCGTCCTTGCCGGTCAGCAGCTTGAACAGCCAGAACACTGACCACAGCGCCATGTAACCGGCCACCGCACCCCACAACGCCGCGTGCAGCGAGACGAACAGCCCGAAACTGTTGACGATCAGCCCCAGCCACAACAACGGCAACACCAGCACATCGGGCAGCAGTTGATGTTCGGTGTCGATCAGGCTCATCGCCAGCAGCCCCCAGGTAAGGACGATCAACAGGCCCGCCGGCCAGCCGAAACCCAAATGCCAGGCAACAAATGCCGAGAGCAGGCCGCAGGCCAGTTCGGTCAGGGGATAACGTTTGCTGATGGGCGCGGCACACGCCGAACAGCGTCCGCGCAGCACCAGGTAACTGAGCAGCGGAATGTTTTCCCAAGCCCGAATCCGGTGGCCGCAGTGTGGGCACTGGGAGTGCGGCAGCATCAGGTTGTAGGTCGGCAGTGGTGTTTCGCTCGGCAGGCCGAGGACATCCTGCGCCTGCTGGCGCCAATCGCGCTCGAGCATTTTCGGCAGGCGCCAGACCAGTACGTTGAGGAAACTGCCGACCACCAGACCCAACAGCAGGGCGGTGCACACAAAGGCCAGCGGATACAGACTGAAGAGTTCGTCGATAGGCATGTCAGATCGCTGAGCCAAGCTGGAAGATCGGCAGGTACATGGCCACGACCAGCCCGCCGACGATGACCCCGAGCACCACCATGACGAACGGCTCCATCAGGCTGGTGAGGTTGTCGACCATGTTATCCACTTCCTCTTCATAAAAACCGGCGACGTTGTCGAGCATGTCATCCAGCGCGCCCGATTCCTCACCGATGGCGGTCATCTGCACCGCCATGTTGGGGAAGACTCCAGTGCTGCGCATTGAGAAATTCAGCTGCATGCCGGTGGCGACGTCCTGACGGATGCGCAGCACCGCGCGTTTGAACACCACGTTACCGGTGGCACCCGCCACCGAATCCAGTGCCTCCACCAGCGGTACGCCAGCGGCAAAGGTAGTCGACAGAGTGCGGGCGAATCGCGCCACCGCCGATTTGTACATCAGCGTGCCCACCAGCGGCAGCTTCAGCAGCCAGGTGTCTTTGCGGTCGCGCAATGCCTGGGACTTCTTCAGCGCATGGCGGATGCCGAACACCGCCGCGATCAGCGCACCAAGCACCGCCCACCACCATTGCTGCATGAACTCCGAGAGACTGATCACCATCAGGGTGAAGGCCGGCAATTCGGCGCCGAAGCCGGAAAATACCGATTGAAACTGCGGCACCACTTTTACCAGCAGAATCCCGGTGACGACCATTGCCACCAGCACCACGGCGCTGGGGTAGGTCAGGGCTTTCTTGATCTTGGCCTTGAGTGCTTCGCTTTTTTCCTTATAGGTCGCGACCCGTTCGAGCAACGTATCGAGGGCGCCGGATTGCTCGCCGGCATCCACCAGGTTGCAATACAGCTCATCGAAATACTGCGGCTTCTTGCGCAGTGCGGCGGCGAAGCTGTTGCCGGCGGCCACTTCCTGCTTCACCTCGTCTACCAGTTTGCGCATCGCCGGGTTGTCGAAGCCTTCGCCAATGATGTCGAACGACTGCAGCAGCGGTACGCCGGCTTTCATCATGGTTGCCATCTGCCGGGTGAACAGGGCGATGTCCTGGGCCTTGATGCGTTTGCCGAGGCTGAGCAGGGAGGTGGATTTCTTCCGTACCTTGCCCGGATTGATTCCTTGCTTGCGCAGTTGAGCCTTGATCAGCGCGGGGTTCTGCCCGCTCAACTCGCCCGTGACTTTGCTGCCTTTGCGATCCGTGCCTTCCCAGGCGTAGATGCTGATTTTCGCTGCCTTGACCGCCATGTTCAGTCCTTGGTGACCCGGTTGATTTCTTCCAGGCTGGTGATGCCTTGCATGGCCTTGTGCAGGCCCGAGGTGCGCAGGTCGTCGAAGCCGTCGCGACGCATCTGGCTGTCGATTTCCAGCGAATTGCCTTCGGCCATGATCAGCCGTTGCAGGTCAGGAGTGTTTTTCACCACTTCGTAAATCCCCACGCGTCCCTTGTAGCCGCCGTTGCAGAGGTCGCAACCGACCGGCTCATAGATCGTGAAACTGCCGATCTGTTCCGGCGGGAAACCTTCCTTGATCAGTGTTTCGCGGGGGATCTCGATCGGTTTCTTGCAGTGGCTGCACAGCTTGCGCGCCAGGCGCTGGGCGATGATCAGGCTGACCGAGGTGGCGATGTTGAACCCGGGAATGCCCATGTTGTGCAGACGGGTCAGGGTTTCGGCGGCGCTGTTGGTGTGCAGCGTGGACAGCACCAGGTGGCCGGTCTGCGCGGCCTTGATCGCGATTTCGGCGGTTTCCAGGTCGCGGATTTCCCCGACCATGATCACGTCCGGATCCTGCCGCAGAAACGAACGCAGGGCCTGAGCAAAATCCAGCCCCTGTTTCGGATTGACGTTGACCTGGTTGATGCCTTCCATGTTGATTTCCACCGGGTCTTCGGCGGTGGAAATGTTGATGTCGACGGTGTTGAGAATATTCAGGCCGGTGTACAGCGATACGGTTTTCCCCGAACCCGTAGGCCCGGTAACCAGAATCATCCCTTGAGGCTGCTTGAGCGCTGCCATGTACAGCTCTTTCTGCGCCGGTTCGTAGCCCAATGCATCGATGCCGATCTGCGCGCTGGACGGATCGAGGATCCGGATCACCACTTTTTCGCCCCATAGGGTCGGCAAAGTGTTGACCCGGAAGTCGATGGACTTGGTCTTCGACAGGCGCATCTTGATCCGCCCGTCCTGGGGTTTGCGCCGTTCCGAGATGTCGAGGCTAGCCATGACTTTCAGGCGTGCGGCGATTCGCCCGGCCAACTGGATCGGCGGTTTGGCCACCTCGCGCAGGATGCCATCGGTGCGCACCCGCACCCGGAAGGTCTTTTCGTAAGGTTCGAAGTGCAGGTCAGAGGAGCCACTCTTGATCGCGTCGAGCAGCATCTTGTGCACGAAACGCACGACCGGCGCGTCATCGGCGTCGAGTCCGCCGATGGCGTCCTGGCGGCTGTCGTCGACGGACTCGACATCCACGCCGTCGAGATCGACGTCGGCCATTTCTTCGAGGCCGCTGGCGTGGGTGTCGAAGAATTTCTCGATGGCCTCGGTGAGCTTGTCGTCCTCCACCAGAATGGCTTCGGTGCTCAGCCCGGTGCTGAACTGAATGTCATTGATCGCCTGATGATTGCTCGGGTCGGAAATGCCCACGAACAGCTTGTTGCCACGGCGCCACAAGGGCAGGGCGTGATGCTGGCGCACCAGTTTTTCACTGACCAGGCCTTTGGGCTGGGTTTCCTTGTCCAGGCAATTGAGGTCCATGAAGGCCATACCGAAATGCTCGGAAGCGATCTCGGCCACCTGTGAGCTCTTCACCAGTTTGTTCTGCACCAGGTAGCTGACCAGCGACAGCCGATTGCGCTGCGCCTGTTGCCAGGCCTGCTGGGCGCTTTTTTCCGTAAGCAGTTCGGCCTGCACCAATTGCTTGGCCAGACCGCTCAGAGCGATGTCATTCATGGGGATTCCGGATGCTGACAGTTCATGACTTATAGCCTAGTCAAGTGACAGCGCCAAACACGCCCGGTACAGGTGACAAAAAGTGTCAGATAGTGCGGTTACGGGTTGTAGGAAAGCGCGACACGGCACCTTTATGCCGAGCGCATGGGGTCTGCAAGCGGTTGGCACGGCCTATGCTGAGCCCTTTGCAGATCATGAGATTCCGACTCATGCATGGAGAGCCTGTCTATGAACAACCAAAAAGGTTTCACTCTGATCGAGCTGCTGATCGTGGTGGCGATCATCGGGATTCTGGCGACGATTGCCTTGCCGCAGTATTCGAAGTATCAGGCGCGATCAAAAGTGACTGCGGGGCTGGCGGAGATCAGTGCGATGAAGGTGCCGTTTGAGGACACCATCAATCAAGGTACCGCTCCGGATATAACCGCTGTGAATGGCGGTACAACCACCACCTCCAACTGTACGGTGGCGGTTACAGGCACAGCGGCGACGGGGGCGGGCAGCATCAGTTGCACGCTGCTCAACGCGCCGGGACCGGTGCTGGGCAAAACCATCACGCTTACTCGTTCGGGCGCTGCTACGGGTAATACCTCTGGTGTGTGGACCTGTGCCACGACAGTCAATCCCGATTACTCGCCAAAAGGCTGCACTGCCAGCGGCACTTGATGCGATGGCCTGATTGGCAAGTGCCCCGCTTTGCGGGGCATTTTTTTGTCTTTTGACGCTGGAAAAAAGCTTCAAGCATTTCAGCGTGTTAGGAACTTTCCGAAAAGCCGCAACTTGCATGTCGATAATGCACTTGTCATGCAAATTGCATGATTTCGAAAATTTACTGAATTCGTAACTATTTGATTTACAACGATTTATTGTCTTTCGAAAAGTTGGCACAGCCTTCGCAATATACCCAGTAACCCTGCTGACAAGACAACCAGCAGACTTTCCAGAAAAACAGGAGTTACTCGTATGAAGAAGTTCGCTATCACTGCCGCTGCTGCTACCGCGCTGACCCTGACCATGGCTTCCGGTGCTTTCGCACAATCCACCCAGGCTACTCAGGCTCCAATGACTCTGGCTGCTGGTGAAATGACCAAGGCTAAAGAAGCTACTTCCGATACCTGGATCACTACCAAAGTCAAAAGCGACCTGGTAACCGAAAAAGGCATTCCTGGTACCGACATCAAAGTCGAAACCAACAAAGGTGTGGTTTCCCTGTCTTCTGACGTCGCTGTCACCGAAGCTCAGAAAACCACCGCTGTGAACATCACCAAGAAAATCAAAGGCGTCAAAGCGGTCTCCGCTGACGGCCTGAAAGCCGAGTAAGGCATGACTTCTCGCCTGGACCGGGAGAAGGCGCGACAGACGGGCCGAGCAATACGTCTGCCGCAACTTTAGAGTTCATGCGAACGGTCACACGGATGTGACCATTACGGGCCCCGGCACTTGTGTCGGGGCCTGTTCTATTTTCAGGTGATAAAAAACGAAATGTGGGAGCGGGCTTGCTCGCGAATGCGGTTTGTCAGCAGGCATATTCATTAACTGACCCACCGCATTCGCGAGCAAGCCCGCTCCCACAGGGATATAGGTTTTGGTTCAATTACCGCGCTTGCTGTTGATCTGCCGCAGGCGATTGCCTTCAAAGCGCAGGTATTGATACATGCCGTTGCTCGGGCCGTAGGTCCATTCCTCGACCTGAAATTCTTCGCGGCGGTTGGCGCTGCGCTTGTAGCCGAGGACATCGCGGCTGACCGGTTCGCCACACTTCTGCAGTACTTCGCTGGCGCGGTCACCGAGGCTGACCAACTGACTGCCACAACGCAGCGTGTCAGAGGCCAGAGCCGGGCTGGCGGCGAGCACCAGCATCAGCGCAAGCAGCCACTTGTGGTTCATCATTCGGCGTCCAGGTGCATTTGCGTCACCACTCGGCCATCGCTCTCGGCTTCGCCCAGATTGGCATCGATGAAGTACACCCGATCATCGGCCAGTTGACCTTTGTCGACCAGATAGTCCTTGATGCTGCTGGCGCGTTCCTGACCCAACTGCCGCAGCAGTACATCGCTGGAACTCCAGAACTTGATCACACCATCACGCATTTTCGCCGTGCGTTCTTCCTTGCCCAGATCTTTCCATTCGGCCGGTGGCTGGGTTTTCAGTCGAGTACGGTAAATGCCTTCGAGCAGCGGGCCTTTCTCGTTCTCCGGCACTTGCAACAGGGAAGCCTGGGCCGGCACCTTGTCGCCACGGCGCTGGAGCATCTTGTAGTAGTTGTACTGGTATTCGCGCTCCAGACGCTGCTCGGCAATCAACGGGCCGTCGCTGCTCTGTGCGGCAGTGCCTTCGATTTCCAGACGCAGGGCCGGACGTTCCTTGAGGGCCTTGGACAGTTTATCCAGCGCCGACTCGGCATCCTTGCTCAGGTCGCTCGAACCCGGGGCAAAGGACACGGTACCGAGGTCTTCGGAGCCGCCACCGTTGATCAGCCCGCCAATCATCTTGAACGGTGCGGCGGCGGCCTTGACGATCAGGTTGCGCAGGGTCTGCCAGACAATCGGCATCACGCTGAACTGCGGGTTGTTGAGGTCGCCGGTCACTGGTAGTTCGATGGAGATCTTGCCGTCTACGTCCTTGAGCAGGGCAATCGCCAGTTTCAGCGGCAGGCTCACGGCATCCGGGCTGTCGACTTTTTCACCGAGTTGCAGTTGCTCGACCACCACTTTGTTTTCAGCCTTCAACTGGCCCTTGGTGATCAGGTAATGCAGGTCGAGGTTGAGCCGGCCCTTGCGGATGCGGTAACCGGCGAACTTGCCGGAGTACGGGGTCAGGGTGGTCAGCTCGACGCGTTTGAAACTGGTGGCGATGTCGAGGCTGGCCATCGGGTCGAATGGATTGACCGCGCCTTTGATGGTCACCGGGGCATAGCGGTCGACCTTGCCCTTGATGTCGACGCTGGCCGGTTTCGCCTGACGACTGTCGATGGTGCCGATCTGGCCGTTGAGCTGTTGGACCGCCGTAGCGAAATTCGGCGTCAGGCTGAAATCGGCGAAGTTGGCCGAGCCATCGTTGATTGCAATCGCGCCGATGTGAATGCCCAGTGGTTTGTCTTTGCTGGCCGGTTTCGCCGCAGCGGTTTTCGCACCATTGTCGGCGGGCTGCGGGATCAGCAGGTCGTCGATGTTGGTGGTGCGGTCGTCGTTGATCATGAATCGCGCGTACGGCTGGAACAGGATCACTTTGTCGATCGACAGGCTGTCACCGTGTTGATAGTTGATGCCTTCAACCACCACTTGCTGCCACTTGAGGAAGTCGCGGGTTTTCAGGGTGTCGAGGGTGTGCAGTTGATCGATCTGCGCGCGCCCGGTCACGCCGAGTGCGAGCGGTTCGGTGCTCTTGAGGTTGACCTTGAGGTCGCTGCCAAGCATGCCGCTGCGCAGTTCCAGGCGAATGAACGGATTGATGTAGGACTGCGCGACACGCAGGTCGATGTCCTGGGTTTTCACATTGAGCTGGGCGGTGACCGGCGCGAGGTTGACCACGCCGTCGGCGTTGATCTTGCCTTGCTTGCCCAGGCCGCTGTCGAGCCTGACCTTGAAGGGCGAACCGTTGAGGCTGTCGAAATCCTGCAGATCAATGTTCAGCGGCGTCACATCCAGCGCCACCGGCGGGTTGGCCGAACGGTCGGCGAGATGCACGGTGTAGTTGCGTAGCTGGACGTCTTTGAGCAGCACTTGCCAGGGCTTGCTCGGCGCGGCCGGCGCTTTTGGCGAGTCGGCGGCGGCCGGAGTGGTCTTGGGTTCGGCGGCGGCCTTGGCGGCAGGTTTCGATGGCTGGCTGGCGAACAGTTTCTGCCAGTCAAGCTGGCCGTCGGCTTCGAGCGCAGCCCAGGTTTCCAGTTTGTTGCTGCGGATCTTGCCGACTACCACTTGCTGTTTGGCCAGGTCCAGCGAGGTTTCGCTGACGTCCAGTCGTTCAAGTTTCGCCAATTGGCGTCCGTCCGGCGCCTTGATCGCGAACGGCGCAATGCTCACCGCGACGTTGTTCAGCTGTAGTTCGGTTTCTTTCGACAGATTCAGTTTGTACTCGGTGCTGAGATTCAGCACGCCGTCTTCGAGCACCAGCGGCACCGCGTCACGCACATAGGGCCAGAAGGATTTCATCTTGCCGTCGGTGACTTTCAGTGTGCCTTCGGAGGTGAACGGGATCAGGCTGAAGTTGCCCTTCCAGTCGATCTGCCCACCGGCCGGGCCGGCGGCGACCAGTGTCATGTCGGCGTTGTCGTCGGGCAGAGTGCTGAGGTTTTTCAGCTCGAAGTCGAGCTTGTCGTAGATGAACTCGATCGGTTCACTCGGACGGGCGTCCTGGAAATGTACATTGCCACCGGCCAGCTGGATGCGATCGATGCGCAGCGGGAACGGCTTGGCATTCGGATCGGCCGGGGTCGGTTCGCTGGCGGGAATTTTGAACAGGCCCAGCAGATTGAGCTGGCCGTCCTTGGCGAAGAGGATTTCGGTCTTGGGCTTGTCCAGCTCGATATCGGCCAAGTGCAGCGCTTTGGTCCACAGGCTGTCGAGTTGCAGGTTGGCGTACAGCCGCTCGAAGCCGACTTGCTCCTTGCCCGGCTCACCGACGACCAGCCCCCACAGGGTGACTTCAAGGCTGAACGGATTGAGTTCGATGCGCTGGATATGCGCGGGCACCGTGGCGTAGTTGGCCAGTTGCTGGTTGGCGATACGCAGGGCGATGCCCGGCAAAATCAGAAACCCCAGCAGGCTGTAGAGGGCCAGAGCAGTCAACAAGGCGCCAATCGCGCGAATCAATCCTTTGGGCATGTGCGGCGTCATCTCTGAATCGGAGTGCCTTGGAGTATGGCACGCGATTCTGGTTCCGAAGTACCTCGTGGGGGGCAGGATTGTTCAGATTGTTCTGCAGCAACACAAAACCCTGTGGGAGCGAGCCTGCTCGCGAAGGCGTTCTATCAGTCACCCTGTCTGGTGGCTGATACACCGCTTTCGCGAGCAGGCTCGCTCCCACAGTGGGCAGCTGTCAGCCACAGAGGAGGGTTACAACTGCAGGATCAGGGTTTTCAGCGGTGGCTGTTGGTCCAGCGACGGGAAATCCGCGCCCGGAGTCATCACGCTCCATTCGCGCACCGGTCGCCCGGCTTTCTCGGCACAACGCAGGACCTGTTCGCGCCAGTCGTCCATGCTGACTTTTGCCAGGTTGTTGCAGCAGATCAGCACGCCGTTGTCAGCGGTGGTCAGCAGCGCCGGCTTGAGCAGGCTCTGATAGTCGCGCAGCAGGTCGACGGTGCCGAAGGCGCTCTTGGCCCAGGCCGGTGGATCGAGCAGCACCAGATCGTATTGGCGCTGGTCGAGGCGCTGATAGCTCGGCAGTTTCTGCCCGCGCCGCTGGCTGATCGGCAGGCCGGCGAGCTGACGGATCGCCGGGAAGTAATCGGACTGGATGAATTGCATCTCGGGCAATTGCGGGTTGAGCAGGCCGTTTTCTCGGCCGACTGCCAGATTGCCTTCGGCGAAGTCGAGGTTACACACCTCACGCGCACCACCGGCAGCGGCGCTCAGGCCGACGCCACAGGTGTAGGCAAACAGGTTGAGCACGCTTTTGCCCTTGGCGTGGTCCTTGACCCAGCCACGGGTGTTGCGCAGGTCGAGGAACAGCAGCGGATCCTGCCCGGCATGCCGCCCGCGCACGCGATAGTTCAGGCCCCATTCGTGGCCGACCAGATCCGCCAGCGCGGCGTCGTCGGCCTTGTAGACGCTGTCTTCGCGATCGATGCGCGAGTTGCCGCGGGAGCGGTCGTTGTAGACCAGCAGAGTTTCAAAGCCCAGGGTCTGATTGACCATGGCGTGCAGTTGCAGCAGGTCGTCACGCTCCAGTGTCTGGTGAAAACTCTGCACCAGCAATTGCGGACCGTAGCAGTCGACGGTCAGGCCACCGGCGCCTTCCTGGCTGCCGTGGAACAGCCGATAGCAATCGGTGCCCTGGCTGTGCAGCTCAGCGAGCAGGTCCTGGCGTTTATCGAGGGCGGCGCGCAGCGCCTGATTCAAGGAAGACATGCGTGCGCCTTGCTGGTGAGAATGGGGGCGCGGGAGTTTAGCAGCTTGGCGGGCAATCGAGTTGCGCCCTTCGCGAGCAGGCTCGCTCCCACACAGGATCTATGCTGCAAATCAAATCTCCTGTGGGAGCGAGCCTGCTCGCGAAGCTTTTAGGTCAGCAGTCCCATTCGGCGTTTGGCCCGTTGCACCGACCCGTTGCGCATCGCCCAGCGCAGCATCGGCGCGCTGCGCTTCACGCTGGCTCGGATCAACTGGCGTTGCAGCGGATTCTGCCGTATGCCGAACATGGCGCTTGCCCAGTCCGGCAGCAGGTCGATGCCGGCCTTCATCATCAGATCGCCAAACGGGCGGGCCAGCACGCTCGGGGCTGGCGCGTCGAGCAGCAGGCGCAGAACTTCGCGGCTGCGGTCATCACAGAGCAATTGCGGGCGCATGCGTTGCAGATAGTCGGCCACGGCCTGCCGCGATTTCGGCACGTCCCGCGCACCCAGGCGCTCGGCGACCACGGCGATTTCCGCGTAGTAACGATCCTGATCCGCCGCCGACAAATGCGGGTTGCGGTAACGCAGATGCGCGGTGAGGAAGTTGCTGACCTCGGCCACATGCACCCAGGTCAGCAGGTCCGGATCGCTGGCGGCATACGGCCGGCCATCCGGTGCGGTACCGACCACTTGCAGGTGAATGGTGCGCACTTTGTCGATCAGCCATTCGGCGTCGCGGCGCGAGCCGAAGGTGGTGCCGGAGACAAACTGACTGGTGCGGCGCAAACGTCCGAGCATGTCCTGACGAAAATTCGAATGATCCCACACCCCGGCCAGCGCCAGCGGATGCAGGGCTTGCAGCAACAACGCGCTGATGCCGCCGATCAGCATGCTGCTGAAATCGCCATGCACTTGCCAACTGACCGAGTTCGGCCCGAACAGCCCGGGATCGCCCTTGGGGTTTTCCAGGTCGAGCTGACCGAGGGACAGCCCGGTCAGGCTCATGAGTTGGTTTTCGATGCGGCTGCGGATGAATTCCATGACAACTCATTGGTGGTGGACGGGCGCGGCCGGTTGACCGCGCCGGGGACGTTACTGATTCAGGCGTTTGTCGATCAACCCTTGTACTACGCTCGGGTCGGCCAGGGTCGAGGTGTCGCCGAGGCTGTCGAGTTCGTTGCAGGCGATTTTGCGCAGGATCCGCCGCATGATCTTGCCTGAACGGGTTTTCGGCAAGGCCGGCGCCCACTGGATCAGGTCCGGTTTGGCGAAGCTGCCGATCTCCTTGCTGACGTGGGCGAGCAGTTGTTTCTTCAGCTCATCGCTCGGCTCGACGCCGTTCATGGGCGTGACGAAGGCGTAGATGCCCTGGCCTTTGACGTCGTGCGGGTAACCGACCACGGCGGCCTCGGCAATGCTGTCGTGCAGCACCAGCGCGCTTTCCACTTCGGCGGTGCCGATGCGGTGGCCGGAGACGTTGATCACGTCGTCGATGCGCCCGGTGATCCAGTAATCGCCGTCCTCGTCGCGGCGTGCGCCGTCACCGGTGAAGTAGTAGCCGGGGTAGGGCTTGAAGTAGGTGTCGACCATCCGTTGCGGGTCGCCGTAGACGCTGCGGATCTGCGCCGGCCAACTGGATTTGATCGCCAGCACGCCGCTGCCGGCGCCTTTGATCTCCTTGCCGTGTTCATCGAGCAGCACCGGTTGCACGCCGAACATCGGCTGCGTGGCGCAACCCGGTTTGATGCGTTGTGCACTGACCAAGGGGCTGAGCATGATCCCGCCGGTCTCGGTCTGCCACCAGGTATCGACAATCGGGCAGCGCTGCTCGCCGACCACGTTGAAGTACCATTCCCACGCTTCCGGGTTGATCGGCTCACCGACGCTGCCGAGCAATCTGAGGCTCGCGCGCGAAGTTTCCTGCAGCGGCCCGGCACCTTCGCGCATCAGCGCACGTAGGGCGGTCGGTGCGGTGTAGAAAATGTTCACTTTATGTTTGTCGATCACCTGCCAAAAGCGCGAGGTGCTCGGGTAACTCGGCACGCCTTCGAAGATCAGGGTGGTCGCGCCGTTGGCCAGCGGGCCGTAGACGATGTAACTGTGGCCGGTCACCCAGCCGACGTCGGCGGTGCACCAGAACACTTCGCCATCGCGGTAATCGAGCACGTATTTGAAGGTCATCGCCGCCTGCAGCAGGTAGCCGCCGGTGGTGTGCAGCACGCCTTTGGGTTTGCCGGTGCTGCCGGAGGTGTAGAGGATGAACAGCGGATCCTCGGCGTCCATCGGCTCAGGCGGGCAATCATCGCTGACGTCGCGCACGGCCTGGTGATACCAGAGGTCACGGCCTTCGACCCAATCGACTTTGCCTTGGCTGCGCTCGACTACAACGACGGTGCTGACGTCCGGGCAGTTTTGCAGGGCCTTGTCGACGTTGTGCTTGAGCGGCACGAATTTGCCGCCGCGCACGCCTTCATCGGCAGTGATCACCGTGCGGCAGTCGGCGTCGAGGATGCGGTCACGCAATGAATCCGGGGAGAAACCGCCGAACACCACCGAATGAATCGCGCCGATCCGCGCGCAGGCGAGCATGGCGTAGGCCGCCTCGGGGATCATCGGCATGTAGATGCACACCCGATCACCTTTTTTCACCCCACGGCTTTTCAGCACATTGGCCAGGCGGCAGACGTGATGGTGGAGTTTTTTGTAGGTGATCTGTGCTGATTCGGCCGGGTCGTCGCCTTCCCAAAGGATCGCGGTCTGCTCGCCGCGCTGGGCGAGGTGGCGGTCGATGCAGTTGTAACTGACGTTCAGTTGGCCGCCGGCAAACCAGGCCGCTTCACCGGTTTTCAGGTCGTAGCGCTGAACGGTCTGCCACGGTGTGCTCCAGTCGAGGAAGCGCGTGGCCTGTTCGGCCCAGAAGGCGCTGGGGTGTTCAATCGATTCGCGGTACAGGCGCTTGTAGTCGTCCTGACTCAACTGCGCAGCCCGGCGGACGGCATCGGCTTTGGGGAACGTGCTGATATCGAACATGACGGTTCCTTATTCTTGTTGTGCGAAGAATAAAGATGCGCCGAGAGGACCAAGGGTTCAAGCCGCATCAGGAATCTGATGGCTGGTATTGAATTCAGATGTACCCAAAACAACTGTAGGAGTGAGCCTGCTCGCGATAGCGGGGTGTCAGTCAACATCAATGCTTAAAGACATACCGCTATCGCGAGCAGGCTCACTCCTACAAGGGAATTTGCTTGCCCACAGGATTCTGGTTGATCCAAATCCTGTGGGTTTTGCTTTCAAATCAACCGCGGTGACGACCGCGGAAGTAGTTGATCAGGCCCTGGGTAGAAGCATCGTCAGCAACGGTTTCATCGCTGCCGACCAGACGGTTGTAAACGCCTTTGCCCAGTTCCTTGCCCAGTTCCACGCCCCACTGGTCGAAGGCGTTGATGCCCCAGACCACGCTCTGCACGAACACTTTGTGCTCATACATGGCGACCAGCGCGCCGAGACGCCGTGGGCTGATGCGCTCGACCACAATGGTGTTGCTCGGACGGTTGCCCGGGATCACCTTGTGCGGTGCGAGTTTGTGCACCTGCTCTTCGCTCATGCCTTTTTCGCGCAGTTCGGCTTCGGCTTCCGGCAGGGTCTTGCCGAGCATCAGCGCCTGGCTCTGCGACAGGCAGTTGGCGTACAGCCACTGATGGTGGTCGGAGACCGGGTTGAAGCTGACGATCGGCACGATGAAATCGGCCGGGATCAGCTGGGTGCCCTGGTGCAGCAACTGGTGATACGCGTGTTGACCGTTGCAGCCGACGCCACCCCAGATCACCGGGCCGGTATCGGTCGACACCGAGGTGCCGTCCTGACGCACGCTCTTGCCGTTGGATTCCATGTCCAGCTGTTGCAAGTGCTTGGTGATGTTACGCAGGTAGTGGTCGTACGGCAGGATCGCGTGGCTTTGCGCGCCCCAGAAGTTGCCGTACCAGACGCCGAGCAGGGCCAGCAGCACCGGCATGTTCTGTTCGAACGGTGCGCTCTGGAAATGCTGGTCCATGGTGTAGGCACCGGACAGCAGTTCCTTGAAGTTGGACATGCCGATGGCCAAAGCAATCGGCAGACCGATGGCCGACCACAGCGAGTAACGACCGCCTACCCAGTCCCACATCGGGAAGATGTTTTCTTCACGGATGCCGAACGCAACGGCCGCAGCGTTGTTGCTCGATACCGCGATGAAGTGGCGATACAGCTCGGCTTCCGAACCACCCTGAGCCAGATACCAGGCGCGGGCGGCCTGAGCGTTCTTCAGGGTTTCGAGGGTGTTGAAGGATTTCGACGAAACAATGAACAGTGTGGTTTCGGCGCGCAACTTTTGCGTCAGTTCGTGGAACTCACTGCCGTCGATGTTCGCCAGGTAATGGCAACGCACGCCTTTCTGCGCGTAGGACAACAGCGCTTCGGAGACCAGCTCCGGGCCGAGGAACGAACCACCGATGCCGATGTTGACCACGTCAGTGATCGGCTTCTCGGTGTAACCACGCCACAGACCGTCGTGGATGCGGCCGACCAGATCCGTGATCTGGTTCAGCACCTTGTGCACTTCCGGCATCACGTTGACGCCGTTGACCGACAGCTTGTCGCCGACCGGACGGCGCAGGGCTGTGTGCAGCGCCGGGCGGCCTTCGGAGGCGTTGACGATTTCGCCGTCGAACAGCGCTTTGATCGCGCCTTTCAGATCGACTTCATTGGCCAGACCCACCAGCAGGTTGCGGGTTTCGGCGTTGATCAGGTTCTTCGAATAATCGAGAAACAGTCCGCAGCTGCTGAGCGTGAATTGATTGAAGCGCTGCGGATCGGCGTTGAAGGCTTCGCGCATGCTGAAATCCTGCATGGCTTGGCGGTGATCTTTCAACGCTTGCCAGGCAGGCAGAGCGGTAACGTCATGAGGAGTGCGGTAGTACGCCATCGCTGCGGTTTTCCTTTTTACTTGAACGGCCTTTTGAACACAGAACAGACCGATACGCCATGTTTGGGCGAGGGTCAAATGCGTCGACACGATTTTTCAACGCAGGGCGAATACAGTAAACCTCGCGCTGCGATCTGTCTTGACTTCTTCTGACCTGTTCCCTGTACTTTTTTAACATCAATACCGGGAACGGGCCGACCAACGGAAGGGGAGTGACGCGTCGAAGCGGCTCAGGCCACCTGAACCGGAATGGCGTTGCTGGTGTGGCTGAGCTCATTGCCCGGTGCCATGTACAGCATGCGCGGCTTGAAATTGACCAGTTCCGCTTCGCTGTAATGGGCGTAGGCGCAAATGATCACGCGGTCGCCGACCTTGGCTTTGTGCGCGGCTGCGCCATTGACCGAAATCATCCGCGAACCTTCTTCGCCACGAATCGCGTAGGTGGTGAAGCGCTCGCCATTGTCGACGTTATAGATCTGGATCTGCTCGTACTCACGGATGCCGGACAAGTCCAGCCACTCGCCATCGATGGCGCAGGAACCTTCGTAATCGAGTACCGCGTGAGTGACTTCGGCGCGGTGCAGTTTGGCCTTGAGCATGATGGCGTGCATGAGGGATTTCCCGGGTTGGAAGCAAACGGCGGGCAGTGTGCCCGAAGGCTTTGGGGGCGGCAATATGGTCTGTGTGGACACCAGAAACCACTGTGGGAGCGAGCCTGCTCGCGAAAGCGTCGGAACAGTCGACATCGTTGTCAGCTGACAGATCGCATTCGCGAGCAGGCTCGCTCCCACAGGGGTATTGCGCTGTTTTTTAAGTCGGGCTATCGAGGTTCAGGTGCAGGTTGTCGATCAACCGCGTGGTGCCGAGGAACGCCGCCACCAGAATCACCAGATCGCGGTCTTCTGCCGTCGCCGGACGCAAGGTCAGGGCATGACGGATTTCCAGGTAATCCGGACGCAGGCCGGCGGCTTCCAGCTGTTGCACCTGGGCTGCGATCAGCGCCGGGTAGTCGCGCTCACCGTGTTTGATCGACTCGGCAATCGTGCTCAGGGTGCGGTAGACCACTGGCGCCACCGCGCGTTGATCTTCGCTGAGGAAGCCGTTGCGCGACGACAGCGCCAGGCCATCGGCCGCACGCACGGTGGGTTCGCCGATGATCTGGATCGGCATGTTCAGGTCATGCACCAGCGCGCGGATTACCGCCAGTTGCTGGAAGTCTTTCTGGCCGAAGATCGCCAGATCCGGCTGAACCATGTTGAACAGCTTGCTGACCACCGTCGCCACGCCCTCGAAGTGCCCCGGGCGGCTGGCGCCGCACAGGCCTTCGGACAGTTGCGGAACGCTGACCCGGGTCTGCCCGGCCATGCCGTCGGGGTACATCTCTTCGACGGTCGGGGCGAACAGCAAGTGGCAGCCGGCTTGCAGCAGCTTTTCCTGATCCGCCGCCAGGGTGCGCGGGTACTTGTCGAGGTCTTCACCGGCGCCGAACTGCAGCGGGTTGACGAAAATGCTCGCGACCACGAAATCCACGCGCTGAGTGGCTTTGGTGATCAGCGCGATATGGCCGCTGTGCAGGTTGCCCATGGTCGGCACGAAGCCGATGCGCTTGCCTTCACTGCGGGCGCGCGCCACGGCGGCGCGAAGTTCGCGTACGGTTTTAACGGTGTTCATGCAGAGAATCCGTGTTCGATCCCAGGGAAAGTAACGCCTTTGACTTCGTTGACGTAGGCCTTCAGTGCGGACTGGATGCTGTCCTGACCCTGCATGAAGTTCTTGACAAATTTCGGTACGCGGCCAGTGATCGACAGGCCGAGCATGTCGTGCAGCACCAGTACCTGGCCGTCGGTATCGCTACCGGCGCCGATGCCGATGACCGGAATCTTCACCGCCTGGCTGATTTCGGCGGCCAGTTCGCTCGGCACGCATTCGAGCAGCAGCATGGCGACGCCAGCCTGCTCGAGCGAGATCGCGTCGGCACGCATCTGCCGCGCCTGGTTCTCGTTGCGGCCCTGCACTTTGTAGCCACCAAGAATGTTCACCGCTTGTGGCGTCAGGCCCATGTGCGCGCAGACCGGCACACCGCGCTCGGCCAGCAGGCGGATCGACTCCGCCAGCCACAGCGCACCTTCGACCTTGATCATGTGCGCGCCGGCCTGCATCAGCGTGGCGCTGTTGGTCAGGGTTTGCTCAATAGTGGCGTTGGCCATGAACGGCAGGTCGGCCAGGATCAGGGCGTCGGTGTTGCCGCGTTTGACGCAGGCGGTGTGGTAGGCCATTTCTGCGATGGTCACCGGCAAGGTGCTGTCGTGCCCTTGCAGAACCATGCCGAGGGAGTCGCCCACCAGCAGCACTTCGACACCGGCCTCGTTGCAGGCGTGGGCGAAGGTCGCGTCATAGCAGGTCAGCATGGTGATCTTTTCACCTTTCTGCTTGAGGCTCTGGAGCGTGGTCAGGGTGATGGCTGGCATGTAAAAAATCCTCGTTCAGGCGCTCTGGAAACTACTGCGAGTAACGCGCGTGATTCTTCGTCTACTCAGGCGCACGCTCTTTTGTCGTGCTTATAAGGCCTGGATTGCGCCCGTATGTGCCGGGTTGGCGGCAGCGGGACGCCTATAGTCGTGAGGAGCCAAGCGGAAGTCAATTGCGTGTGTTACCGCATTGTTACGAGGGGAGTGTTACCGGCGTTACTGATGCGATTCAGCGGCGCGGCGGGGCTGATTGGCGGGTTTTTTGTCCGACAAAAAATAAGAATTGGAATACTCGATGTGGGAGCGGGCTTGCTCGCGAAAGCGGTGGGTCTGTTGACTGATTGAGTGACTGACACGACGCTTTCGCGAGCAAGCCCGCTCCCACAGGAGGTGTGGTTTCAAGCGTGCGCGAGGCGTTCGAGGCCTACGAACGGGCAGGCGGCGAGCAGATCGGACAGCGCGCGGCCATCGGCCAGGCGCAGGTCTGCGGGAGCCAGTTCGGCCAGCGGATACAGAACGAACGCCCGTTCTTGAATCTGATAATGCGGGACTTTCAGGCGTGGCTCGTCGATCAGGCGATCGCCGAACAACAGGATGTCCAGATCAAGCGTGCGCGGGCCCCAGCGTTCGAGGCGTTCGCGGCCCTGGTCGTTCTCGATGGCTTGCAGCGCATCGAGCAAATCGAGCGGCGCGAGATCACTGTCGAGGGCGGCGACCGCGTTGGTGTAACGCGGTTGTCCCGGCAGCAGTGAATCGCTTTGATAGAACGCCGAAACACCAGCAAGGGAAGTCTGCGGCAAATGCCCCAGCGCGCTGAGCGCGCTGCGCAATTGTTCGGCCGGGTCAGCGAGGTTGCTGCCCAGGCCAATATAGATGCGTTCCATGCCTTATTCGCCCGATGCGCTCGGAGCTCCGGCGCGCTTGCGCTTGGAACCGCTGCTGCGGCGACGTTTGCGCGGCGCGCCGCTGGCGTCATCACCCTTGCCGCTGAGTTCGCGAATCATCTCGCGACGCTCGCTGTCGTTGGCGTCCTGATAATCCGTCCACCATTCGCCCAAGCCATCGGTCTGCTCGCCAGCGCTTTCACGTAACAGCAGGAAGTCGTAACCGGCGCGGAAACGTGGATTGTCCAGCAGCAGGTCGGCGCGCTTGCCGCTGCGGCGTGGCAGGCGTTCCTGCATGTCCCAGATCTCGCGGATCGGCATGGTGAAGCGCTTTGGAATGGCGATGCGCTGGCACTGTTCGGCGATCAGCTCGTGCGCACCTTCCTGCATCGCCGGAATCGGCGGCATGCCACGCTCTTGCAGACGCAACACGCGGGCCGGCAGGGCAGGCCAGAGCAGGGCGGCAAACAGGAATGCCGGGGTTACCGGTTTGTTCTGCTTGATGCGCAGGTCGGTGTTGGTCAGCGCTTCGCTGATCAGCGTGTGG
Source organism: Pseudomonas sp. LAMO17WK12:I5 (assembly GCF_900215165.1). NCBI lineage: Bacteria > Pseudomonadati > Pseudomonadota > Gammaproteobacteria > Pseudomonadales > Pseudomonadaceae > Pseudomonas > Pseudomonas sp. LAMO17WK12:I5. The sequence goes on from NZ_OBDS01000010.1 coordinate 294,317, forward strand.
GTGTATTCCGGGTTGTGCTCCAGTGCGTCGGCACTGGCCGGGAACAGCGGGGCGAACAGTTGCAGATCGACCAGCATCTCGAACGTGATCGCGCCGTGGCCGGAGAGGAACAGCTTGAGCACTTCCTCGAACAGACGGGCCGACGGGATCTCGCGCAGCATCGGCGCCAGTTCGCGAATTGGCTGCACGGTGTGTTTTTCGATGCCGAAATTCAGCTTGGCGGCGAAACGCACGGCACGCAGCATGCGCACCGGGTCTTCCTGGTAACGCTGCTTCGGATCGCCGATCAGGCGGATCAGGTGATTGCGGATGTCGTGTACGCCGTTGGCGTAATCGAGAATGCGCTCGCTGACCGGATCGTAATACAAGGCGTTGATGGTGAAGTCGCGGCGTTGCGCGTCTTCTTCCAGGGTGCCGTAGACGTTGTCGCGCAGAATCCGCCCGCTCTCGTTGCGCGAAGACTGGTTGCTGTCCTCGTCGTCTTCATTGACCGGGTGATTGGCGCGGAAGGTCGCGACTTCGATGATTTCGCGACCGAAATGAATGTGCACCAGTTTGAAGCGGCGACCGATGATCCGCGCATTGCGGAATTCGGCACGGACTTGCTCGGGGGTGGCGCTGGTGGCGACGTCGAAGTCCTTGGGCGTGATGCCCAACAGCATGTCACGCACGCAACCACCGACCAGATAGGCTTGGTAGCCGGCGCCCTGCAAGCGTTCGACGATATTGACCGCATAGCGGCTGAATTGCCCCTTCTGCAGCGAATGTTGGCCGCTGTTGAGCACTTCAGGGGTGCTGCGGATGTGTTGCGTACGACGCACGGGAGTTCGGAATGACTGGAACAGCTTCTTCAGCATGGGATGCACTGTTTGAAGGAATGTTCGGCCATACCAAAGAATGACCGCATGATGGGCGCAGATTCTAGCATTTAGTCGGGGGATGGTGTAGGACGCAGCGGATTTGCGCTGTAAGTCGCAGGCTAAAGGCTTTGGGGGCGGGTTTTTGCGGGGGGGAAGAAACTACAAGGGGAGCCGAAGCTCCCCCAGAAGTAGTTGCGTGCTCTTTTTATTATTGATTCGGGCTTCTTGTTTTTGTTGAGTGCCCTCGCCATGAAGCTTTTCCTTCATGACCCTCCCAATCGGGAGCCAAGAGCAAACGGATTGCTTTGGTCGCTGTGTTGCAGTGATCTTGCGATCCAACCAGTACAGGCTCTGTCTTAGGACAGTTTTTGTTGTTCTCGGCCTGGTCGTGGGGCTAGCCCCAAATACAACGCCTCTCCAAAAGAATCAGTTAGCTGCGCCTCTCGCCGTCTTGTTTTTATTGTGCGTGAGTCGATTCGTCTTATTTTTATTGTCTTGTGCATTGCTTGTTATTGTTCTTGTACCAAACATATAGCAGGTGCCGTGCCAACTTTTGCGAAGCCCAATAAAACAAGGGGTTAGGTCGATATAACGGTTTTCTCGGGGCGAAAAAAAGCCGGGGTTTCGTTACCGATAACCCCGGCTTCTGTTACGTGAAAGGACTGAGGTAACAGTTTTTTCACATCTTCAAGCGTTACGCGCGCACTCGACAGGTAACGTTCAGCTCTCGCTGGCGACCCCGGTCTTGCGCCGTGGAATGCCCAGGCGCTGACGGCGTTCCCACAGGCACTTGCGGCTGACGCCCAGTTTGCGCGCCAGTTCGGTCTCGGTCATGTGGTCCTGGTGTTCGAGGACGAAGTGCTGGAAGTAGTCCTCCAGCGACAGGTCTTCGGTCGGCTCATGGCTGCTGTTGCTGGCGTTACCGGCCGTTTGTGGCGGCAGGCCGATGAACTCGTCGTCCTCCAGATCGCTCAGCTCGATATCGATGCCCAACAGGTCGGCGGAGATTTCCGGGCTTTCGCTCAGGATCACTGCACGCTCCACCGCGTTTTCCAGCTCGCGCACGTTGCCCGGCCAGGAATAATGCCGGATGGCCTGTTCGGCATCGGCGGCAAATTTCAGGTCGGTACGGTTGATGCGCGCACTCTGGCGAGCGAGGAACGCCGTGGCGATTTCGTTGACGTCGGCGCCACGTTCACGCAGGGCCGGCAATTTCAGGGCAATTACGTGCAGGCGGTAATACAGGTCTTCACGGAACTGGCCGATTTTCGCCAGGCTCTTGAGGTCACGGTGGGTCGCGGCGATCAAACGCACATCGACCTTTTGCGACTGCACCGACCCCACGCGGCGAATCTCGCCTTCCTGCAGCACGCGCAGCAGACGGGCCTGGGCTTCGAGCGGCAGTTCGCCGATCTCGTCGAGGAACAGCGTGCCGCCGTCCGCCGCTTCCACCAGACCGGCGCGACCGGCGCTGGCGCCAGTGAACGCGCCTTTTTCGTGGCCGAACAGTTCGGACTCGATCAGGCTTTCCGGAATGGCAGCGCAGTTCACCGAAATCATCGGTGCCTTGGCACGCTTGGACAGGTTATGCAGGGCGCGGGCCACCAGCTCTTTACCGGTGCCGGACTCGCCCTGGATCAGGACATTGGAATCGGTCGGTGCGACCTTGCGGATCTTGCTGTACAGATCCTGCATCGGCGGGCACGAGCCAATGATGCCGATCTCGCCGTTGCTGTTGTCGACAGACGACTTGCCGCTGCCATTGGCTGCTTTGCCGGCAGGCACTTCGCTGGCGGCAGGCGCCGACTGGTGATCACGCAGGATTCGCGCGACCGCCTGGAGCATTTCATCGTGATCGAAAGGCTTGGCGATGTAGTCCACCGCGCCCATCTTCATCGAGTCGACCGCCGAGCGCAGGCTGGCGTAGCTGGTCATGATCAGCACCGGTTTGCCCTGGCCAAGCTTGATCAGCTCGGTGCCGGGGGCGCCAGGCAGGCGCAGGTCGCTGACGATCAGATCGAATGTGGGAATACTGAAGCGTTCTTGTGCTTCCTGCACAGAACCGGCTTCGCTGACCTGATACTGGTTGCGTTCCAGCAGGCGGCGCAAGGCGGAGCGGATAATGGTTTCGTCTTCGACGATCAAAATGTGCGGCATTGATTCGATACTCTCGACGGTCTCAGTTCACAGCGGACGTCGCTTCGACATGACGCGGTAAGGTCACCCGGATACGGGTGCCGCGCTGGCTTTGTACATCAGCCGGGCTGTCGATGGTGATTTGTCCATAATGCTCTTCAACGATGGAATAGACCAGTGCAAGGCCCAGACCGGTACCTTCACCCGGATCCTTGGTGGTGAAGAAAGGTTCGAACAATCGGTCCATGATGTTCTGCGGAATACCACTGCCTTCGTCTTCGACGATCAGATCGACCGTGTGTTCGCCGGCTTCACTCTTGACCCGTACGGCACTGTGCGGCGGCGAGGCGTCGCGGGCATTGGAGAGCAGATTGATCAGCACCTGGGCGAGGCGCTGCGGATCGCCTTCGACCCAGTGATCGGGGTCGCACAGGTTGTAGAACTGCACTTCGAAGTTGCGCCGGTTCAGCGCCAGCAGGCCAATCGCGTCCTGCGCGACTTCGGCCAGACAGACGGGTTCGTCGCTGTGCTGGTGGCTGCCGGCATGGGCGAAGCTCATCAGCGATTGCACGATGCGCGACACGCGCTTGGTCTGTTCGAGAATCTGCCCGCTGATCTCCGTCAGCTCGCCATCTTCTTCACGCTCTTCGCGCAGGTTCTGCGCCAGACAGGCGATGCCGGTGATCGGGTTGCCGATTTCATGAGCCACACCTGCCGCCAGTCGACCGATGCTCGCCAGACGTTCTGAGTGCACCAGTTTGTCTTCGAGCATCTGCGTTTCGGTCAGGTCTTCCACCAGCAGCACCAGGCCGCTGTTGCCCGGGGCCAACGGTTCATCGATCGCCGCTTTGTGCAGATTGAGCCAGCGGGTCTGGCCGTCGAGGGCCAGGTGCTGTTTGTGCAAGTGTTCGTCGGGCAGGTTGATGAAGCCTTGCAGCAATTGCTTCCACGGATTGGCGATGGTGCTCAGGCGCGAACCCACCACCCGTTGCGCGGCGATGCCGGTGAGTTCTTCCATGGCCTTGTTCCACATCAGGATCTCTTGATCCTTGGCCAGCGAGCAGACGCCCATGGGCAATTCCTGCAAGGTCTGGCGGTGGTAGCGGCGCAGGGCATCGAGTTCGGCGGCCAGCCCGGTGAGGCGCGAGTGGTAATCCTCGAGGCGGCTTTCGATGAAGTGGATGTCTTCGGTCACATAGTTTTCGCCGCCGGCCTTGTACGGCAGGAAGGTTTCGACCATGTCCTGCGCCACACTCGGGCCCATCAGGCCGGAGAGGTTGGCTTCGATCCGGTCGCGCAAGCGGCGCAGCGCATAAGGACGGCGTTCGTCGAACGGCAGATAGAGATCGCGCAGGGCCTGTTCGACTTCTTTCTGCGCTGCCTTGGCGCCCAGCGGTTTGGCCAGTTGCGTGGCGAATTCCTGGGGTGAAGCAGCGTGCAGTTCGCGGCGTTGCGGGCGACGCACGTTATCCACCGCGCAGGCTTCGGCGGCGCTGGCTTCTTCAGGGCTGGCGTTGGTGAACAGCGAGATCAGGGTGAACATCAGCACGTTGGCCGCCAGCGAGGCGATGGCCGCCATGTGCCAACTGGTGTCGTCCAGCACGTAAATCATGTTCAGCAGCGGAATGTAGAAACCCTGCAGATTGCCGACCAGCGGCAATAGCATGGTCACCACCCACACCAGAATCCCCGCCAGCAGGCCGGCGATAAAGCCGCGCCGGTTGGCGGTCGGCCAGTACAGCACTGAGAGCACGCCGGGCAGGAACTGCAAGGTGGCGACGAAGGCGACGATGCCGAGGTTGGCCAGATCCTGCCCGGCGCCGAGCATCAGGTAAAAGCAGAAACCGGCCATGATGATCGCGACGATCAGCGCCCGGCGGGTCCACTTCAGCCAGCGGTAGATATTGCCTTCGGCCGGTGGCTGGTACAGCGGCAGCACCAAGTGGTTCAGCGCCATGCCCGACAGTGCCAGGGTGGTGACGATGATCAGGCCACTGGCCGCCGACAAACCGCCGACGTATGCCAGCAAGGCCAGCGGTTTGCTGTTGGCGGCAATGCCGATGCCGAGGGTGAAGTATTCCGGATCGGTGGTGGCGCCGAGTTTCAAGCCGGCCCAGAGAATCAGCGGCACCGCCAGGCTCATCAGCAGCAGGAACAGCGGCAGGCCCCAGCTGGCGCTGACCAGCGAGCGCGGGTTGAGGTTTTCGGTGAAGGTCATGTGGTACATGTGCGGCATCACGATCGCCGAGGCGAAGAACACCAGCAACAGCGTGCGCCACGGCCCTTCCTGCAGCGGCGTGTGCAACGCGGCGAGGGCGGTCTGGTTTTGCAGCAGCCACAGTTCAAGCTGTTGCGGGCCGTCGAACACGCCGTACAGCGCATAGAGGCCGACGCCGCCGAGGGCTATCAGTTTGATCACCGATTCGAAGGCAATCGCGAACACCAGCCCTTCGTGTTTCTCGCGGGTGGCGATATGCCGGGAGCCGAAAAAGATCGTGAACAGAATGATCAGCGCACAGAACGCCAGCGCGACGCGGCTCTGGATCGGCTCGCCGGTCAGGATGCCGATGGAGTCGGCCACGGCCTGAATCTGCAACGCCAGCAGCGGCAGTACGCCGATCAGCATGAAGATCGTGGTCAGCGCGCCGGCCCAGGTGCTGCGGAAGCGGAAGGCGAACAGATCCGCCAGCGACGACAATTGATAAGTGCGGGTGATTTTCAGGATCGGATACAGCAGCACCGGCGCCAGCAGAAACGCGCCGGACACCCCGAGGTAGCTGGAGAGAAAGCCGTAGCCGTACTGATAGGCCAGGCCCACGGTGCCGTAAAATGCCCACGCACTGGCGTAGACCCCCAGCGACAGGGTGTAGGTCAACGGGTGGCGAATGATCGCTCGCGGGATCATGCCCCGTTCGCTGATCCAGGCGACGCCGAACAGCACCGTCAGGTACGCGGCGCTGACCAGGATCATCTGGGTCAGGCTAAAGCTCATCGGCATCTTTTTGGCTCTGCAGGATGAAGGTCACGACAATCAGGATCAACCAGAGCAGATACGGCCGATACCAGGCGCCCGTGGCGTCGATCCACCAATCCATGATGGCTGGTGAAAACAGATAGATTCCCACGACCAGAAGCAGGACCAAGCGATAGATGTACATCCCGGCCTCTCTTTTTTATGCGCGTGCCCGAAAACGTGCGGCGATGGTAACGGATGGGCGCGCCACTGCAAGTGTCGTCATTGCAGTTGCGCTTCGGGCAGGGTCAGTGTGCGCGGGATCTTCGATGCATCCCAGTGGGCTGCGCCCCATTTCAGCAATTCCTCGGGTGTGGCATGGGCCAGTTCGGCACCGGGGTTTTGTCCCAGCGCTCGCAGGGCCCGCAGCAGCAAAGGAGTGGCCTGATCCGCCTCAAGCGGCGGCGAACGGTAGGATTTGCCGAGCTTGTTGCCGTCCGGCTGCGTGATCAATGGCAAGTGCAGATAGCGCGGCTGACGCAGGCCCAACAGTTCTTGCAGGTAGAGCTGGCGTGGCGTGGAGTCGAGCAGGTCGGCACCGCGCACGATGTCGGTGATGCCTTGCCAGGCGTCATCCAGCACCACGGCCAGTTGATAGGCGTAGAGGCCGTCGCGGCGGCGAATCACGAAATCGCCGACGTCGCGCCCCAGATGCTGGCGGAACTCGCCCTGCACGCGGTCGATGAAGTGGTATTCCAGTTCCGGCACGCGCAGGCGGATCGCCGCGTCTTGCTGCTCATGCCCGGCATTGCGGCACAAGCCCGGGTAAATGCCGTGATACGGCTCCAGTTGCTTGCGCGAACAGGTGCAGGCGTAGGCCAGGCCGTGATTGAACAGACTGTTGAGGACTTCGGCGTAGGCGTCGTGCCGGTCACTCTGGCGCACCATTTCGCCGTCCCATTCGAAACCGTAGCTTTCCAGCGCTTTGAGAATGGCCGCCTGCGCGCCGGGCTCTTCCCGGGGTGGATCGAGATCTTCCATACGCACCAGCCAGCGCCCGCCGACCGCGCGTGCGTCGAGATAAGAGGCGAGGGCGGCAACCAGCGAACCGAAGTGCAGGTGGCCACTGGGGGTCGGGGCGAAGCGGCCGATGTAGGCGGAAGCGGTTTTGGCAGTCATGTGGACAATATAACTTTTCAGGATTCGCGCAGATTACCCCTGTGGGAGCGGGCTTGCTCGCGAAAGCGTCGGCTCAGACATCTTTGATGTTGAATGACACACCGAATTCGGGAGCAAGCCCCCTCCCACCAAAAGCGCAAACAGGGCAAAAGGTAGAAGCATTACCCTTGTGGGAGCGGGCTTGCTCGCGAAAGCGTCAGTTCAGACAACCTGGATGTTGAATGGCCGGCCGCATTCGGGAGCAAGCCCCCTCCCACAAAAGCAAGGCATAAAGGGCAAAAGGCAAAAGGCAGAAACAAAAACGGAGCGTTCGCACGCTCCGTTTTTCGTTCAGGTCGAGATTACTTGCCGACCTGCTTTTCCTTGATTTCCGCCAGGGTCTTGCAGTCGATGCACAGATCCGCAGTAGGACGGGCCTCGAGGCGCTTGACGCCGATTTCGATGCCGCAGGACTCGCACCAGCCGTACTCTTCGTCCTGGATCAGTTCGAGGGTCTTGTCGATCTTCTTGATCAGTTTGCGCTCGCGATCGCGGGCGCGCAGCTCGAGGGCGAATTCTTCTTCCTGGCTGGCACGGTCGGCCGGGTCAGGGAAGTTGGCCGCTTCGTCTTTCATGTGATCAACAGTACGGTCGACTTCCTGCATCAAGTCCTGTTTCCACTTGTTCAGGATCTTGGTGAAGTGCGCGCGCATCGGGGCGCCCATGTACTCCTCGCCTTCCTTCGGAACGTAAGGTTCGAAGCCGCTGATCGTCACTTGCTGCTGTTGCTTTGCTTGGGTGGGCATGAAATGGACCGCCTCTACTCTTGTAATCCATTGCGCAGGATTGCTCCATCACCGACACCTGCCGGCCCTGCGGCTGCAAGCGGGCGAACTTACCAGATCAATTCGGCCTGCGCTACTCCCGGATGTCGAGGCCCCGGCGGGTGGCGCTTGCAGAAGTCTGGCAAGCCATGTCTGACAGTGATGGAGACCTGATCAATCTCTGATTTTAGTCAATCCTGGAGCGTACGCGCATATCGTTACAGTCCAGCGTTCTTGAGGCTGTGACCGCGACGGGTTCTCGCTCGTTCCGGCAGATGGGTAGAATCGTCTCTTTTTCCCCGTCGAAGGAAAACCAATGGCTCAGCCTTACAGTGCGCGCAGTCGTGCGATCGAACCGTTCCATGTGATGGCGCTGCTGGCGCGGGCCAACGAACTGCAGGCCGAAGGTCACGACGTGATCCACCTGGAAATCGGCGAGCCGGACTTCACCACGGCCGAGCCGATCATCCGTGCCGGGCAGGCTGCGCTGACGGCGGGCAAGACCCGCTACACCGCCGCGCGGGGTATTCCCGAGTTGCGCGAGGCGATTTCCGGGTTCTATCAGACACGTTACGGTTTGAACATCGATCCACGACGGATCCTGATCACGCCGGGTGGCTCCGGTGCGCTGTTGCTGGCCAGTGCCTTGCTTGTCGATCCCGGCAAACACTGGCTGCTGGCGGATCCGGGCTACCCGTGCAACCGGCACTTCCTGCGTCTGGTCGAAGGCGCGGCACAACTGGTGCCGGTCGGGCCGGACGTGCGTTACCAACTGACTCCGGATCTGGTGGCGCGGCACTGGGACCACGACAGCGTTGGTGCCTTGGTGGCGTCGCCAGCCAACCCCACCGGGACTATCCTGACCCGCGATGAACTGGCCGGGTTATCCACAGCGATCAAGGCGCGGCACGGGCATCTGGTGGTGGACGAGATCTACCACGGCCTGACTTACGGCACCGATGCCGCCAGCGTGCTGGAAGTCGATGACAGCGCCTTTGTCCTCAATAGTTTCTCCAAATATTTCGGCATGACCGGTTGGCGTCTCGGCTGGCTGGTGGCGCCGGATGCGGCCGTCAGTGAGCTGGAAAAACTCGCGCAGAATCTCTATATCAGCGCGCCGAGCATGGCGCAGCATGCCGCACTGGCCTGTTTCGAGCCGGACACCATCAGCATTCTCGAAGAGCGCCGCGCCGAATTTGGCCGCCGCCGCGACTTCCTGCTGCCGGCGTTGCGCGAGTTGGGTTTCAATATCGCCGTCGAGCCTGAAGGGGCGTTTTACTTGTACGCCGATATCAGCCAGTTCGGCGGTGATGCCTTCGCGTTCTGCCGGCATTTCCTCGAAACCGAGCACGTCGCCTTTACCCCGGGGCTGGATTTCGGTCGTTATCAAGCGGGCCATCATGTGCGTTTTGCCTACACGCAAAACCTCCCTCGCTTACAGGAAGCGGTGGAACGCATCGCTCGCGGTTTGAAGAGCTGGCAAGCCTGATGCGTTTTTATCCGGCTCTGGAAGAGGCGCGGCTGATTCGCCGCTATAAACGTTTTCTGGCTGATGTTGAAACGGTCAATGGCGAGCTGTTGACCCTTCACTGCCCGAACACCGGTTCGATGCTCAACTGCCAGGTCGAGGGCGGGCAGGTGTGGTTCAGTCGCTCAAACGACCCGAAGCGCAAACTGCCCGGCACTTGGGAAATCGGGGAAACGCCGCAGGGCCGGCTGTTCTGCGTGAATACCGGCCGCGCCAACGCCTTGGTTGAGGAGGCGCTGCAAGCCGGAGTCATCAGCGAGTTGAACGGCTTTACGACGCTTAAGCGTGAAGTGGCGTACGGTCAGGAAAAGAGCCGTATCGATTTTCGCCTCGAATACCCGAGTGGCCCGACCTACGTGGAAGTAAAAAGCGTCACGTTAGGCTTCGAGGGAACCAACGTGGCCGCGTTTCCCGATGCGGTCACCCAGCGCGGTGCCAAGCACCTGCGTGAACTGGCGCATTTGGCCCGTGACGGTATTCGTGCGGTGCAGTTGTATTGCGTCAATCTCAGCGGGATCGAGGCGGTGCGGCCGGCCGAGGAAATCGATTCGGCCTACGCCGATGCCCTGCGTGAAGCGGTGGCGTGCGGGGTCGAGGTGTTGGCCTACGGCGTGTGTTTGAACCACGAAGAGATGGTGATCGACCGGCGGCTGGACGTTTTGCTCAACGGTTAAATATCTATCCACAACCCTTTGGCATCTTCGCGGCAGGGGATGGCGGTCAGGGATTGCCCGGCGCAGGGCCCGGCGACGCATTCGCCGTCCTCGATCAGAAACAGTGCGCCGTGGGTGGCGCACTGGATCAGGCTGTTGCTCGGGTCGAGAAACTGGTCGGGGTGCCATTCCAGACCGACGCCGCGATGCGGGCAACGGTTGAGATAAACATAGGCCTGACCATTGCGGCGCACGGCAAACAGTTTATTGCCGTCGATGTCGAAACCGCGGCTGCCGGCCTCAGTGAGATCGGCGCCGGCGCACAAAAACTTCATGGCTATCCTCAAATGTCAGCTCGTTTCAGGAAATGTCCGAGCTTGACGTTTAAATGCAAACAATTATCAAATGGCCGCCTTCGCCCACTGCGCGCAACCGCCGTCAAGGATACTTGGCCTGCAGTTGCGCTGCCCGGGAAATCTGTTCAAGGAAAGCTGCGTATGCGCTTGAGTACTCGCGTTGTTGTGCTGTGTGTCGGATTGCTTGCGAGCCTGCAAGCGGTAGCGGCTGATTTGCCACAACGTTGGGTCAGTGCCGGTGGCGCGCTTTCAGAATGGGTGAGTGCGTTGGGCGGCGAATCTAAACTGGTCGGCGTCGACACCACCAGCCAGCATCCGCAATCGCTGAAGATGCTGCCCAGCATCGGCTATCAACGCAGTCTCTCGGCAGAAGGCATTCTCAATCTGCGCCCGGACATCCTCATCGGTACCGAAGAAATGGGCCCGCCACCGGTTATCGCTCAAGTGAAAAGCGCCAAGGTACAGGTCGAACTGTTCTCGGCGCAGCCGGATCTGTCGACCCTGGAAAAAAACATCACGCATCTCGGGCAGTTGCTCGGCGCGCAAGCCCAGGCGGCGCAGTTGCTGGAAAGTTATCAACAGCAGCTAACTGCGCAGAAAGCCCGAGTCGCCGAGTTGCAGGCCAGACATAAAACGCCCGGCGTGCTGGTGCTGATCGGGCATGCTGGCGGCAAGCCATTGATTGCCGGCAAGGACACTGCCGCCGACTGGCTGCTGCAACAGGCCGGCGGACATAACCTGGCGACGCATACCGGTTACAAGCCGTTCTCCGTGGAGTCGCTGGCCGGGCTCGATCCTGAGGTGCTGGTGCTTGCTGATCGCGCGTTGAGCGGTGAGGCGGCAAAAGCGGCATTGTTCAAGGAAAACCCCATTCTCAATTCAAGCCGCGCGGCCAAGGCCGGACGGGTGCTGGAGCTGGATCCGACGCTGCTGGTCGGCGGGCTCGGGCCGCGTTTACCGGCGGCACTGAAGAATTTGTCTGACGGCTTCTACCCGACGGCGAGCGGCCAATGACCGTACTGCTCAAACCACGAAGCCTGTTTATCGGCCTGACGCTCCTGTGTTTGCTGGCCATCTGGCTGTCCTTGGCGTTGGGGCCGGTGGGCCTGCCGCTGTTCGATACGTTACGCGCTGCATTGCGCATGCTCGGTGTGCCGTTGGCGCCGGACGGTCTGGAGCAGGCCGAGCTGATCCTCGGGCAGATCCGTCTGCCGCGGACCTTGCTCGGCCTGGCCGTCGGCGGTGTACTGGCGCTATCGGGTGTGGCGATGCAGGGATTGTTTCGCAATCCGCTGGCCGATCCCGGGTTGGTCGGGGTCTCCAGCGGCGCGGCACTCGGGGCGGCGATTGCGATCGTCGGCGGTTCGTTTTTTGGCGGTTTGCCGGAGTGGTTCGGGCCGTATCTGTTGTCGGCGTGCGCGTTTCTCGGTGGGCTGGGAGTGACAGCGCTGGTCTACCGACTTGGGCGACGCAACGGCCAGACCAATGTCGCGACCATGCTGCTGGCAGGGATTGCCCTGACGGCGCTGGCCAGCTCGGCAGTCGGGTTGTTCACCTATCTGGCAGATGACGCGACTTTGCGCACGCTGACGTTCTGGAATCTGGGCAGCCTCAATGGTGCGAGTTATGCGCGTTTGTGGCCGTTGCTGATTATCAGCACTGGCGTTGCGCTGTGGTTGCCGCGCCGCGCCAAGGCACTGAATGCGTTGTTGCTCGGGGAGTCCGAAGCCGGGCACTTGGGGATCGATGTCGAACGGCTCAAGCGTGAATTGGTGTTCTGCACGGCGTTGGGTGTTGGCGCCGCGGTAGCGGCAGCCGGGATGATCGGTTTCGTCGGGCTGGTGGTGCCGCATCTGGTGCGTCTATTGGCCGGGCCCGATCACCGGGTGTTGCTGCCAGCGTCAGTCCTGGCCGGGGCGAGCCTGTTGTTGCTGGCGGATCTGGTGGCGCGGCTGGCGCTGGCGCCGGCGGAATTGCCGATCGGCATTGTTACCGCATTTATCGGTGCACCGTTCTTTCTTTATCTGCTGTTGCGAGGACGTGCCTGATGCTGCGTGCGCACAATCTGCAGATCCGTCGCGGGCGCAAGACCGTCCTCAGCGACGTCACTTTGCAACTTGAATCGGGTGAGGTGCTGGGTGTGCTCGGGCCGAACGGTGCCGGCAAAAGCACCTTGCTCGGTGCCCTGTGCGGTGAGCTTGCGGCCAGTGAAGGTGAAGTGTTGCTCGACGAAAAGGCGCTGAGTCACTGGACAGGTACGCAGCGCGCCCAGCGTCTGGCGGTGTTGCCGCAGGTGTCGACGCTGGATTTTGCCTTTCGCGTGGAAGAAGTGGTCGGCATGGGCCGCTTGCCGTATCAAAGCGGTCGGGTGCGCGACGACGAAATCATTGCGGCAGCGCTGGACGCTGCGGATGCCGGGCATCTGAGCGGGCGCAGTTATCTGGCATTGTCAGGCGGCGAGCGCCAGCGTGTGCATCTGGCGCGGGTGCTGGCGCAGTTATGGCCGGGGCAGGTCGGGCAAACCTTGTTGCTGGATGAGCCGACCTCAATGCTCGATCCGTTGCACCAACATACGACGCTGCAAGCGGTGCGTGAATTTGCCGACCGTGGCGCAGCAGTGCTGGTCATCCTGCATGATCTGAATCTGGCGGCGCGCTATTGTGACCGGGTGTTGCTGCTTGAGGGCGGGCGCCCGGTGGCGCTGGGTACACCGCAGCAGGTCTTGCGACCGGACGCGCTCAAAGCCGTGTTCGGTCTCGAAGTATTGGTGCAGCCGCACCCGGAGCGTGGGCATCCGCTGATCATCGCCCGCTGATTTCTCATCGAGGTGATGGTATGCGCGGGATCTGGTTGTTAGCGGTGTTGTGGCTGACGGGGTGTCAGCATGTTGCTGCGCCACCACCAGTCAGCGGTGAGATACGCGATCTGCACAGCGGCCAGGTGTTGACGGCGCAGGAACTGCTGGCGCGTCTGGCCAAGCCGCAACAGCTGATCATTGGCGAGCAACATGACAACGCCGATCATCACGCTGTGCAGTTATGGCTGTTGCAGGCGCTGGGTGAGCAGCGGCCCCAAGGCAGCCTGCTTTTGGAGATGCTCACGCAGGATCAACAGCCGAAGGTTGATCAGGTTCGTCATGCGGCAACGCCGCCTAGCGATCTTGCCGCCGCGTTGGTCTGGCAGGATGGCTGGGACTGGAATCTTTATGGACCGATCGTTCGGTTCGCCCTCACGCAAGGCTATCCGCTGTTGGCGGCCAATCTGGATAACAGCGAAATCCGCGCGTTCTATCGTCAGCCGCCAGTCCTGAGCGGTGTTCGCAGCAATGCGGCCTCGGTGAAAGCCAGGCTGCTTGAGCAGATCAGCGATTCACATTGCGGCTTGCTGCCCAAATCACAGATGCCGGCGATGCTCGCGGTTCAGCAACAGCGCGATCGGCGCATGGCCGAACGTTTGCCGGCAGCGCCGACGCCCGCCTTGTTGTTGGCGGGTGCCTGGCATGCGCGCAAGGATGTTGGCGTGCCGCTGCACGTTCTGGATCTGGGCGCATCCCAGGCGCCAACGGTGCTGATGCTGGCCGAGCAGGGTGCCGAGGTTACTGTGGCGATGGCCGATTACGTCTGGTACACCCCGGCCACGCCCGCGCAGGATTACTGCGCACAGATGCGCAAACAATTTGGCCAATGACTTTTCCACAGGCAAAAAAAGACCCGGTAAAAACCGGGTCAAATAACCGTGATTAGCCTGATGAGGAGATAATCTGAGAGTCCGAACCAAGGGCTTTTCAGAATATCGACTGATCTCGCGACCAGTTGTGATAATCATAGCGATTCTCATTAGCGAGTCAACCACTGTTTTTCCATTTACTTGATTTAGTCGTACAAATGGCCGGAATGTCCCGGAAACAGGGGGCTTAACGCGCAGCCTTGATCGCATCCAGTTGCGTAATTTGCTGATTGAGCTGGCCAATACGCCGGGCCATGCTCTCAATCAGACTGTGGGCAATTTTCGGATTGTTGCGGGTCATGCTCAGAAACTGTTCGCCTGGAATCAGCATCACCGTGCTTGGCTCGCGGGCGATGACAGTGGCATTGCGCGGTTCACCGGTGAACACCGCCATGGCGCCGAAAATCTCGTCCTTGGGCACGTCGCCAACCTTGTGTCCATCCACGAACGCTTCGGCATGCCCCTCGATGATCACGAAGACGTGATCGGCGGCATCGCCCTGCTGGATCAACACCTCACCGCTTTCGACCCGTTTGAAGCCATTGGTGCTGCGAAACTCCCGTGGCTTCAGTTCGGCCACCGCGTGTGCCAGCAGCGCCATCTGCCCCAGCAGATACTCAAGCCACTGCTCGGCCCGGCCCGGTTCGGCATACAAATGCTGGAACAGATCGGTTCGCCGATAGGGCAGCAAGCGCGATGGTCCGTCGCTGCGCAGACGGCAGTCGGCCCAGGCGTCACCTTGCTGCAGACCGAGCAGATCGCCTTCCTGCCAGTAAAAGAGCGCACGACCGCCGATATAGCCGTGGATCACGCCTTCTGTCAGCAGAAACAGCTGATCGTGTGGGAGCTGCTCCATCAGGTCGTCAGAGATTTCTGGCTCAAAGGCTGGCCCGCATGGCGCAAGGCCTTCCAGCCAGCGCGCGGGCAAGCTCTGCAAGCGATTGATCAGTGCATCGACCGGTGCCGATTGTTCTCCGAGCAGATACATGGCCGTCAGTGCCTGTTCAGTTCTTGTGGCGCGAGGAAATGGCTTCGAGCTGCTTGTTCAAGGCGTCTTTGCGTTCGGCCGGGATGTCGTTCCAGTGCACATCCATCAGCGCCCCTTCGATCGCGTACAACAACACCTTTGATGCGCGAAACCCGCGGGTACGCACGGCCCGATAGGCGTCCACCGCCCCCAGGCGACGCAAGTCCGAGGCGCTGTGGATGCCCACGGCATGCAGCCACTGCGCCGACGTCTTGCCAAGATTCTTCAGGTGTTGCAGTTCATCATTCATCAAGCCTCCTTGCGACGGCCGAATGGTGCGTGGGCGATCTTCTCAGGAGTGTAGCCATCAGTAGGAAAAGCGTGGTTGTTTGGTCGGATTAGACGCAAACGCTTCTAAGAAAGGGGCTGCGAACGCAGAAAGGAGGGAAGAAACGCGGAAATAATGTGGGAGCGGGCTTGCTCGAGAAGGGGGGCTGTCAGCCACCAGATGTAACGACTGACACTACGCCTTCGCGAGCAAGCCCGCTCCCACAGGGGAAAGGCGTCGGGTCAGAGAAAGATAAAAATTATCAGCGAGTGCGATAGCGCAGGCGGGTGCCGAAATTCATCGACATCAGGATCTCGTCCGCACTCAGTTCCGGCGGGAAGTACGCGCCGGAAATCTGCGCATGGGCCAGGCTCGCGCCTTCGAGCGATGAATTACGGAAATCGATGCCACGCAAATCGGCAGAGCGGAAATAGGCGTCCCGGAAATCCACGCCATCGGCGTTCAGTTCACGCAAGTCGAGACCACGGAAGTCGCCACCGACCATGTCGATCGGGCCGTCGTTCGGGCGTTCCTTGTTGAAGCCTGCGATGTCGTCTTTGTGCAGCAGGGCATAAAGCGGGGTGTCGAGAAGTTTCGGCTGGCTCATGTCACATCACCTGTTGGTTTTATGACGCCAGTATAGTGCCACTATTTGACGGCCGTGAAGCAAGCGAGGGCTTCACGGCCGAAATAGTTTCTTACAGGCCTGGCAGGCGCTGACGGATCTGTGCGACTACGGTGTCGAGGGTCCCGCTTTCATTGGTCTGCACGCGCTTGCTGCGCAGAATCTCTTCTGGCGTCAGTGCTTCGCGGCTGGACTGCTGGGCCTCGATTACCGCCAGCGTGGCGTCGGAAGGGTCCTTTTTGTCAGCCTGACGAATCGCCAGCCAGCTCTCGATCACGGCTTGCGGTGCGTTGCAGTCGAGAATCAGGAACGGCGTGCCGGTGGCCTCGGCCACTTGAGCGGCGTTGTCGCGTTGCTCGCGCTTGAGGTAGGTCGCATCGATCACCACCGGGAAACCGGCGTGCAGGATCACTCCGGCAATCTCATGCAGGCGGGCATAGGTGGCAACGCTGGCGTCGGCGCTGTAAATCCCGGCCTGCACGTCGTTAGCTACGGTCTGCTCACCGAACAGGCGCTTGCGCTCGACGTCGGAACGCAGGCGAATCGCGCCCAGCGCTTCGACCAGACGCATCGCCACGTGGCTCTTGCCGACAGCCGATACGCCGTGGGTGATGGCCATGAAGCGCGAAGGAATGGTGCTGTAGCTTTCCGCCAGGTTGGCGTAGTTGCGGTACTGGCGCAGGGTGGTGGCGCGCTGCACCGGGGTGGCATCCGCCGGCATGCTGAACAGCGCGACTTTGGCGCGAACCAGTGCGCGGTAGGCTTTATAGAAGTTCAGCACTTCCAGGCCTTGATAGTCGCCGGTCAGCTCCAGGTACTGACTGATGAAGCGGCGGGCGAGGGATTTCAGGCCACGGTCTTCCAGGTCCATCGCCAGGAAACCGGTGTCGGCCCAGACGTCGGTGAAGCGGAACGGTTCGTTGAACTCGATGCAGTCGAAGATCACCACTTTGCCATTGATGACAGTGGCGTTGCCCAGGTGGATGTCACCGTGGCATTCGCGAGTGAAACCCTCGGCCTTGCGCTGGCTGAACAGAGCCTTGAGACGATCGAAGCTGCTTTCGGCCCAGGCTTGCAGGGCTTCGAGTTGCAGCAGATCGTTTTTGTCGCTGAGGAACGGCAGGATCTGCTCGAAGTTCTGGCGCACCGGGGCCATCACGCTGTCCGGGGTCCCGGCCTCGTGTTCGGCCGGGACTTTTGGCGCACTGAGGTGGAATTTGGCGATCTGCTCGGCCATTTCATCAATGTGCTGGGTGGTCAACTCACCGTTGGCTTGCAGGGTGCTGAGCAGGCCGGTCTGCGGGAATTGACGCATCTTCAGCACATATTCGATCACCGGGCCGTCGCCACCCAGTTGTGGCGCCTCGACGCTGCCGGTCACCGGCAACACGTCCAGATACAAATCATCGGTCAGACGTTGGTTCAGACGCAGTTCTTCAGCGCAGAAATGTGCGCGCGACTCCAGGCCAGTGAAGTCGAGGAAGCCGAAATTCACTGGCTTCTTCACTTTATAAGCAAACGGGCCGGTGAGGATCACCCACGAGATATGGGTTTCGATGACCTGGAACCCTTCGACGGGGTGCGGGTAGAGGGCCGGGTTTTGCAGGGCAGCGATCAGGGACTGGCTCACGGGCGATCCTTCAGAGACTGGGAAATTCGAGGTCGCCATTATGGCCGCTCGCCAGCCTGACGCAAACCTCGGAGCGCTCCTGTTGAGTATGAATAAAGTGCGTATAATCCGCCGCCATGACTCGAACTCGATCCCCCCGTACCAAGAAAAAACCAGTCTCCAAGGGCCTCAGCCCGTGGTTGAGCTGGGCCATTAAACTCAGCCTGGTCGGCCTTGTGGTGCTGGCCGGCTTCGCCGTTTACCTCGATGCCGTGGTGCAGGAGAAGTTCTCCGGCAAGCGCTGGACCATCCCGGCCAAGGTCTACGCGCGTCCGCTGGAGCTGTTCGTCGGACAAAAGCTGAGCAAGGATGATTTCCTCACCGAACTCGACGCCTTGGGCTATCGCCGCGAAGCCGTGAGCAATGGCCCAGGTGCCGCCGCCGTCAACGGCAATACCGTTGATCTGAATACTCGCGGCTTCCAGTTCTATGAAGGCCTGGAAAAAGCCCAGCCAGTACGCGTGCGTTTCTCTGGCGACTATGTGGCCGAGCTCTCCGGGCTCAACGGCGGTAAATTGTCCGTGGTGCGGCTTGAGCCGCTGATGATCGGCGGCATCTACCCGAAAAACCTCGAAGACCGCATCCTGATCAAGCTCGATCAGGTGCCACCGTACCTGCTGGAAACCCTGGTAGCAGTGGAAGACCGGGACTACTACAGTCATTGGGGCGTGTCGCCGAAGTCGATTGCCCGGGCCATCTGGGTCAACACCTCTGGCGGCAAGATGACCCAGGGTGGTAGTACGCTGACCCAGCAACTGGTGAAGAACTTCTACCTCACCAACGAGCGCAGCCTGAGCCGCAAGCTCACCGAAGCGATGATGGCGATGCTGCTGGAGCTGCACTACGACAAGAAGGAAATTCTTGAGGCCTACCTCAACGAAGTCTTCGTCGGGCAGGACGGTCAGCGTGCGGTGCATGGCTTTGGTCTGGCCAGTCAGTTCTTCTTCGGTCAGCCACTGTCGGAGTTGAAACTGCATCAGGTAGCGTTGCTGGTCGGCATGGTCAAAGGTCCGTCCTACTACAACCCGCGCCGCAACCCCGAGCGTGCGCTGGAGCGGCGTAACCTGGTGCTCGACGTGCTTGAGCAGCAAGGCGTGGCGACTGCCGAACAGGTCGAAGCGGCGAAGAAAATGCCACTGGGTGTGACCACGCGCGGCAAGCTTGCCGACAGCTCGTTCCCGGGCTTTATCGATCTGGTCAAACGCCAGTTGCGCGAAGACTATCGCGACGAGGACTTGACCGAAGAAGGCTTGCGGATCTTCACCAGTTTCGACCCGATTCTGCAGATGAAGGCCGAAGCGTCGGTGAATGACACCTTTAAACGCCTGGCTGGACGCAAGGGCTCCGATGACGTGGAAGCGGCGATGGTCGTGACCAACCCGGAAACCGGCGAAGTGCAGGCGATGATCGGTAGTCGTCAGGCCAGTTATGCCGGTTTCAACCGGGCGCTGGACGCCGTGCGGCCGATCGGTTCCCTGGTCAAGCCAGCGGTGTATCTGACCGCACTGGAAAAACCGAGCCGTTACACGCTGACCAGTTGGCTGTCGGATGATCCGCTGTCGATCAAAGGCGCGGACGGCCAGGTGTGGAAGCCACAGAACTACGACCGTCGCTCCCACGGCACAGTCTTCCTCTATCAAGGGCTGGCGCATTCGTACAACCTGTCGACCTCGCGCCTGGGTCTGGAAGTCGGTGTGCCGAATGTGCTCAAGACCCTTGCGCGTCTGGGCGTGACCCGGGAATTCCCGGCGTTCCCGTCTATGTTGCTGGGTGCTGGCGGCATGACCCCGATCGAAGTGGCGACCATGTACCAGACCCTCGCCAATGGTGGTTTCAACACACCGATGCGCGGGATTCGCAGTGTGCTGACCGCCGATGGCGAACCACTCAAGCGTTATCCGTTCCAGATCGAGCAGCGTTTCGATCCGGCGTCCATCTACTTGATCCAGAACGCCATGCAGCGTGTGATGCGTGAAGGTACCGGCAGCTCGGTTTACAACGTGCTGCCCAAGACCCTGACGCTGGCCGGCAAGACCGGTACCAGTAACGATTCGCGTGACAGCTGGTTCGCCGGTTTCAGTCAGGATCTGCTGGCGGTGGTCTGGCTGGGCCGTGACGACAACGGCAAGACCCCGTTCACCGGGGCGACCGGTGCGCTGCAGGTGTGGACCAGTTTCATGCGCAAGGCCGATCCGCTGCCGCTGGACATGCCGCAGCCGGACAACATTGTGCAGGCGTGGGTCGATTCGCGTACCGGGCAAGGCTCCGATGCCAACTGTCCGGGGGCGGTGCAGATGCCGTATATTCGCGGCAGCGAACCGCCACCCGGCGCCGCGTGTGCAAGCGAAACGCCTGCCTCGCCGGAGTCGGTGATGGATTGGGTCAAGGGCTGGATGAATTAAGCAAAGAGGGTTTCAAGTGAACAAGTGGTTGATTCCAGCGGTGACTGC
This sequence comes from Pseudomonas sp. LAMO17WK12:I5, assembly GCF_900215165.1. NCBI lineage: Bacteria > Pseudomonadati > Pseudomonadota > Gammaproteobacteria > Pseudomonadales > Pseudomonadaceae > Pseudomonas > Pseudomonas sp. LAMO17WK12:I5. The sequence goes on from NZ_OBDS01000010.1 coordinate 314,550, forward strand.
CGTGGCTTTGCTCAGTGGCTGCTCTACCGTACAGCGTGGTTCGATCCCAGTGGTGGACGCCGGCACAGCCGTGTCCAACAGCGAACGGCTGTCGGCCAACGGCGGTTTCCGCAAGACGACAGTCACACGCCCAGTCCAGGGCCAGGCGCAATCCCAGGCCATCCCGCAAGGCGATACCGGCGTGGTGGTGATGGTGCCGGGTGGTGGCGCCACAACATCGGCGCCGATCAGCTCCTCGCCGATCGTTCCGGGCCCGGCTTCCGGCGGAATCACCGCAGGGCCGTACAACCCGTCGCCGGTCGAGTCGGCACCGATCAACTCCGGCAGCTACAGCATGCCTTCGACGCCAAGCGGGATTCCTTCGGCCAGCAGTGGCGGTGGTCTGTCGGCGGACGAACAGCTCGATGGCCCGGTGCTCGCCTTGCTGACCACTGCGCAACAGCAGCAGGCCGGTGGCGACCTCAACGGTGCGTCTTCCAGCCTCGAGCGTGCTCAGCGTGTAGCCCCGCGTGAGCCGCAAGTGCTCTATCGTCTGGCGCAAGTGCGCATGGCCCAAGGCGACGCGCCACAGGCCGAGCAGTTCGCCCGTCGTGCGCTGACCATGGCCAACGGTCGTCCGGACTTGCAGGCCAACCTGTGGGAGATCATCGCGCAGTCCCGTGAGAAACAAGGCGATTCCGCCGGCGCAGCGCTGGCTCGTCAGAAGGCCAAGGTTTCGCTGTGATGGATTCCCGTTTCCCGAAAATCGCCGATCAGTTGCTGCTGATCGAGCGTGAACTGCGCGCGCAGGGTTGGTGGGATGACGTTCAGCCATCGGCCGAAGCCCTGAGCAGTGTCGAACCGTTTTCGGTCGACACGCTGGATTTCGAGCAATGGCTACAATGGATCTTCCTGCCGCGGATGAAGATGATCCTTGAGCAGGACTTGCCGTTGCCCAATGCTTCGGGCATTCAGGAAATGGCTGAAATGGTCTTCGCCCAGCGTAATCTGCAAGGCAAGGATCGACAGCTGCAGGTGCTGCTCAAAGAGTTTGACCTGCTGATCACCGCCTCGCGCTAAGCCTCTGTAGGAGCTGCCGCAGGCTGCGATCTTTTGATCTTGCTTTTGAAAACAGCATCAAAAGATCGCAACCTGCGGCAGCTCCTACAGGTGCTTATTCGCAGTTTTGCGCAATCTGCTTCTGTGCTTCGATGATGCGCTCCTGACGCTGCGCATCGTCCAGTCGCCGCAATTGCCCATCCACTTCTTCCCGCAAACGCGGATTGTTCTGCAATTGCGCCAGGTTCGTCCGTGCCTGTTCGCAAAATGCCTTGAGCTGCGCCTGCTGCTCCGCCACCTGTTTCTTCACCTTGTCGTCGATGGCTTTCTGATCGCCCAGCGCACCACTGCCAGGCATGGCGGCAGGTTTCGTTGGGGGCGAGGAGGGCGTCTGCACAGTCGTCGCCGGCAGCCCTTGCGGTGGCTGCGCATCGAAGTGCGTGACGCCCTGGGCATCTACCCATTTGTAGATTTGAGCGGCCGAGCACCAGGGGCTGAGGCCGATCAGCAGAGTTAACAGAAGCGTTCGCATGCTGATTCCTTGGCAAAATTGCGCAATTGACGCTAACAGAGTAGCTGTTTTCAGGTTTTTTCTTGCGTTCTCATGTGCTTACCCACAATTAAGCACATTGACGGCTTGACTTGGAGAGGGCGAAACAGAAGAATCCAAAGTCCGCTGTAGAGGGACTGCCAGAAGCAGACCCACTCGGTAGATCATGAGGCGCATATCCGCGTCGACCTGTTACACCCGCAACGCGTTACCTCGCGCTGGGTGGGAAAGGCCCGCAACACTTGGGACGATCCCAATACTTGCTCAGTCAGTGCTGACGTAGTCGGCGACCACCGTCGCTCATGCTCTGCCGAGAAGTAAACCTATTAAGACCCGCCCCTTTTGTGTGGACGGTATTCTGGCGTTTTAGAGGTGAACAACGTGGAGCTTTTATCTGGCGGTGAGATGCTCGTCCGCTTCTTGCGTGACGAAGGCGTCAAATATATCTACGGGTACCCGGGTGGTGCTCTTCTTCATGTTTACGATGCCCTGTTCAAAGAACCGGAAGTGACCCACATCCTGGTTCGTCACGAACAAGCGGCTACCCATATGGCTGACGGCTATGCCCGTGCCACCGGTAAAGCCGGCGTGGTATTGGTGACATCAGGTCCTGGCGCCACAAACGCCATCACCGGTATCGCCACCGCCTATATGGATTCGATTCCAATGGTGATCATTTCCGGTCAGGTGCCAAGCACCATGGTCGGCACCGACGCGTTCCAGGAAACCGACATGATCGGTATCTCCCGGCCGATCGTGAAGCACAGCTTCATGATCAAGCACGCCTCGGAAATCCCGGAAGTCATGAAGAAGGCCTTCTACCTGGCGCAATCCGGTCGTCCGGGCCCGGTCGTGGTCGATATCCCGAAAGACATGACCAACCCGGCCGAGAAGTTCGAATACATCTTCCCGAAAAAAGCCAAGCTGCGTTCCTACAGCCCGGCCGTCCGCGGCCACTCCGGGCAAATCCGCAAGGCGGCAGAAATGCTCCTGGCAGCCAAACGCCCAGTGCTCTATTCCGGTGGCGGCGTGATCCTCGGCAACGGTTCCGCACCGCTGACCGAACTGGCGAAAATGCTCAACCTGCCAGTGACCAACACCTTGATGGGCCTGGGCGGTTTCCCTGGCACCGACCGGCAGTTCATCGGCATGCTCGGCATGCACGGCAGCTACACCGCCAACCTGGCGATGCACCATGCCGACGTGATCCTGGCTGTCGGCGCGCGTTTCGATGACCGTGTGATCAACGGCGCGGCGAAGTTCTGCCCGAACGCCAAGATCATCCACATCGACATCGACCCGGCTTCGATCTCCAAGACCATCAAGGCCGACGTGCCAATCGTTGGCCCGGTGGAGAGCGTCCTGACCGAAATGGTCGCGATCCTCAAGGAAATCGGTGAGACCCCGAACAAGGAGTCCGTTGCCAGTTGGTGGAAGCAAGTCGATGAGTGGCGTGGTGATCGCGGCCTGTTTCCTTATGAAAAGGGCGACGGCAGCCTGATCAAACCGCAGACCGTGATCGAGACCCTGTGCGAAGTGACCAAGGGCGATGCCTTCATCACCTCCGACGTGGGCCAGCACCAGATGTTCGCGGCGCAGTACTACACGTTCAACAAGCCGAACCGCTGGATCAACTCCGGTGGTCTGGGCACCATGGGCTTCGGTTTCCCGGCGGCCATGGGCATCAAGTTGAGCTTCCCGGATGACGACGTTGCCTGCGTCACCGGTGAAGGCAGCATCCAGATGAACATCCAGGAGCTGTCGACCTGCCTGCAATATGGCTTGCCGGTGAAAATCGTCATCCTGAACAACGGTGTTCTGGGGATGGTTCGTCAGTGGCAGGACATGAGCTATGGCAGCCGCCACTCGCACTCTTATATGGAGTCGCTGCCTGACTTCGTCAAACTGGCTGAAGCCTACGGTCACGTCGGCGTGCGCATCACCGATTCGAAGGATTTGAAGTCGAAGATGGAAGAGGCGTTCGCCATGAAAGATCGTCTGGTGGTGATCGATATTTCGGTCGATACCAGCGAGCACGTCTATCCGATGCAGATCAAAGACGGCTCCATGCGCGATATGTGGCTGAGCAAGACGGAGCGTACTTAATCATGCGGCACATTATTTCCCTGCTTCTGGAAAACGAACCCGGCGCTTTGTCTCGCGTAGTCGGCCTGTTCTCGCAGCGCAACTACAACATTGAAAGCCTGACGGTGGCGCCAACCGAAGACCCGACGCTGTCGCGTCTGACGCTGACCACTGTCGGCCACGATGAAATCATCGAGCAGATCACCAAAAACCTGAACAAGCTGATCGAAGTGGTCAAGCTGGTGGACCTGTCGGAAAGCGCTCACATCGAGCGCGAGCTGATGCTGGTCAAGGTCAAGGCCACTGGCGCCCAGCGCGCCGAGATCAAACGCACCACCGATATTTACCGTGGACAGATCGTCGACGTCAGCGCCAGCGTGTATACCGTTCAACTGACCGGTACCAGCGACAAGCTCGACAGCTTCATTCAGTCCATCGGCACCGCATCGATTCTGGAAACTGTCCGTAGTGGCGTGACCGGCATTGCCCGCGGCGACAAAGTACTCAGCATCTAAACCAAATTAGCGAATGGCCTGAACGGCCTGGATATATAGGGGAAATTCATGAAAGTTTTCTACGATAAAGACTGCGACCTGTCGATCATCCAGGGCAAGAAAGTTGCCATCATCGGTTACGGTTCCCAGGGCCACGCCCAAGCGTGCAACCTGAAAGATTCCGGTGTCGACGTAACCGTCGGTCTGCGTAAAGGTTCGGCTACCGTTGCCAAAGCCGAAGCTCACGGCCTGAAAGTGACCGACGTGGCCGCCGCTGTTGCCGGCGCCGACCTGGTCATGATCCTGACCCCGGACGAATTCCAGTCCCAGCTGTACAAGAACGAAATCGAGCCGAACATCAAGAAAGGCGCCACCCTGGCCTTCTCCCACGGTTTCGCGATCCACTACAACCAGGTTGTTCCGCGTGCCGACCTCGACGTGATCATGATCGCGCCGAAAGCGCCGGGTCACACCGTGCGTTCCGAGTTCGTGAAGGGCGGCGGTATCCCTGACCTGATCGCGATCTACCAGGACGCTTCGGGCAACGCCAAAAACGTTGCACTGTCCTACGCAGCTGGCGTGGGTGGCGGTCGTACCGGCATCATCGAAACCACCTTCAAGGACGAGACCGAAACCGACCTGTTCGGCGAACAAGCCGTACTGTGCGGCGGTACCGTTGAGCTGGTGAAAGCCGGTTTCGAAACTCTGGTTGAAGCTGGCTACGCGCCGGAAATGGCCTACTTCGAATGCCTGCACGAACTGAAGCTGATCGTTGACCTCATGTACGAAGGCGGTATCGCCAACATGAACTACTCGATCTCCAACAACGCCGAATACGGCGAGTACGTGACCGGTCCGGAAGTGATCAACGCCGAATCCCGTCAGGCCATGCGCAACGCCCTGAAACGTATTCAGGACGGCGAATACGCCAAAATGTTCATCAGCGAAGGCGCGACCGGCTATCCTTCGATGACCGCCAAGCGTCGTAACAACGCCGCTCACGGTATCGAAATCATCGGCGAGCAACTGCGCTCCATGATGCCGTGGATCGGTGCCAACAAGATCGTCGACAAAGCCAAAAACTAAGTCGTCATCCTTGTACGAAAAACGCGGCCTCGGCCGCGTTTTTTCGTTTGAAACCGATGGTTCTGGTATAAAGCTGCATCGTTTGTGGCCGAACCGTCGTCACAGGCACCTGTCGAAACTTTCCAAACCGTTGCAAGGTAATGTCCATGAGCGAACGTCCCGAAGAGCCGAACCAGGCTTCTGACGCCGAAAGCCTGCTGCCCATCGATGAACATGTCGAGGAAGGGCACGACGCGGAAGGCCGTAAAGTCCGGCATCGTGGTATCTATCTGCTGCCGAATCTATTCACCACTGCGAACCTGTTCGCAGGGTTTTATTCCATCATCAACTCGATGAGTGCCCAGGCTGCCTTGAGCGCCGGTGACTCTGCGAATGCGAGCAAGTATTTCGCCTTCGCCGCGATCGCGATTTTCGTGGCCATGGTGCTCGATGGTCTTGATGGCCGTGTAGCGCGCATGACCAATACGCAAAGTGCCTTCGGCGCCGAGTATGACTCGTTGTCGGACATGGTCGCGTTCGGTGTAGCGCCGGCGCTGCTGGCCTTTGGCTGGGCATTGGGCGACATGGGCAAGGTCGGCTGGATGGTCGCCTTCATCTATGTCGCCGGTGCAGCATTGCGTCTGGCGCGTTTCAATACCCAGGTCGGTACGGCGGACAAGCGCTATTTCATTGGTCTGGCCAGCCCGGCGGCTGCAGGCGTGGTGGCGGGTATCGTCTGGGCGTTCAGCGATTACGGCATTCAGGGTTCGAAGATGTCGTTCCTGGTCGCCTTGATGGTGGCGGCTGCCGGCATGTTGATGGTCAGCAACATCAAGTACAACAGCTTCAAGGAGCTGGACTTGAAGGGGCGCGTGCCGTTCGTGGCGATCCTCGCCGTGGTGCTGGTGTTCGCCGTGGTGTTCAGCGATCCACCGCGAATTCTACTGCTGGTGTTCCTCGGTTACGCCGCTTCCGGCCCTGTGCAATACCTGTTGCGTCTTCGTCGTCACAAAAACGCCGAATGATGTAATTTCCCGCATACTCCGCAGTCTATGGGTGCATCTGTCCTCCAAAACTGCGGAGTTGCCATGCTGATCAAAATCCCCAAAGCGTCCGACTGCCATGAGTCGGATGTCACGCCTGAATCCATTTATCTTTCTCGTCGCCAATTGCTCGGAGCTACCGCTGCCGGTATCGCCGTGAGCAGCCTGCCGCGTTGGGCCACTGCCGGGGATGCGTCGCGTTATGTCGATGTCGAGCCGGGCAGGGCGCCTGCCTGGTTTGCTGAGAAGCTCCCTTCTACCAAGTGGGGCGCCGTCAACGTCAAGGATGAGGCGATCACGCCTTATAAAGACGCGACCCATTACAACAACTTCTATGAGTTCGGCACCGACAAGGGTGATCCGGCGGCCAATGCCGGTTCGCTGAAAACCGAGCCGTGGAGCGTTGTCGTCGATGGGGAAGTGGGTAAGCCCGGGCGTTACGCGCTGGAAGACTTCATGAAGCCGTACCAGTTGGAGGAACGTATCTATCGCCTTCGCTGTGTTGAGGCGTGGTCGATGGTCATCCCGTGGATCGGCTTTCCGATCTCTGCGCTGCTCAAACAGGTCGAACCCACCTCCAACGCCAAGTACATTCGCTTTGAGACTCTGCAGGATCCCAAAAGCATGCCGGGTCAGCGCTCAGGTTTCGCCCTGATCGACTGGCCATATGTAGAAGGCCTGCGCTTGGACGAGGCGATGAGTCCGCTGGCGATTCTGGCGGTTGGCATGTATGGCCGTGAGTTGCCGAATCAGAACGGTGCGCCGCTGCGCCTGGTAGTGCCGTGGAAGTACGGCTTCAAGAGTGTGAAGTCCATCGTGCGTATAAGTCTGGTCAGCGAGCAACCGAAAACTACCTGGCAGAGCATCGCGGCAGATGAGTACGGGTTTTATGCCAACGTGAATCCGACGGTTGATCACCCGCGCTGGACTCAGGCACGGGAGCGGCGTCTGCCGAACAGTCTGTTCAAGCCGAATGTGCGTGATACACAGATGTTCAACGGCTATGCGGATGAAGTCGCTTCTTTATATACAGGGCTCGATCTGCGGAAGAACTACTGATGCGATATCCGTTCTGGCGTGTAGGCGTTTTTATCGCTGCGGCGATTTGGCCATTGCTCTGGTTTTATCAAGCGTTCGCCGATTTGCTCGGGCCGGATCCTGGCAAAGTCCTGGTTGATCGATTGGGGCTGGGGACGTTGGTATTGCTGTTGATTACATTGAGCATGACGCCGTTGCAGAAATTGACGGGGTGGGCGGGCTGGATTGCTGTGCGCCGTCAGTTGGGACTTTGGTGTTTTGCCTATGTGGTTCTGCATTTGTTCAGCTATATGGCGTTTATCCTCGGCTTCGACTGGTCGCAGTTGGGCGTGGAGTTGCGTAAGCGGCCGTACATTATTGTGGGGACGTTGGGTTTCCTTGGTCTGTTGGCGTTGGCGGTGACTTCCAATCGCTACAGTCAGCGCCGTTTGGGTGTGCGCTGGAAGAAATTGCATCGGTTGGTGTATGTGATTCTGGGGCTGGGATTGCTTCATATGTTGTGGATCGTGCGTGCTGATCTCAAGGAGTGGGCGATCTATGCCTTTGTGGGGGCGGCGCTTTTGCTGCTGCGGGTGCCTGCCGTTGCGCGTCGAATTCCGCGCTTGCTGACTAAAAAGCAGGTTTTGCAATAAAACTGAAATTAACGGTTGACGGCAGATTCAGGAGGTCTATAATTCGCCCCACTTCCGGCGCAGTCGAAACGGAAAACTCCTTGAGATTCAACGAGTTACGCAGTTTTCGGCAGCGACTTGCTTCAGTTCATCGAAGCCTGGAAAGAGTTGAAAGAGCGGTGATGTTTGGCTCTTTTGACGGTTCGATCTTCTCGGTCGAAAGCGGAGAAAAAGAGGTGTTGACAGCAGCGTGTAACGCTGTAGAATTCGCCTCCCGCTAACGAGAGATCGGAAGCGCAAGTGGTTGAAGTTGTTGAAGAATTCTTCGAAAACTTCTGAAAATAATCACTTGACAGCAAATGAGGCTGCTGTAGAATGCGCGCCTCGGTTGAGACGAAAGATCTTAACCAACCGCTCTTTAACAACTGAATCAAGCAATTC